>NZ_FUHM01000002.1:600000-1200000 GCF_900155565.1 Anaerosalibacter sp. Marseille-P3206 | reverse complement strand
AAGAGCTAAAAGAATACATTGAAAAAGCTAGAAAAAATGAGGATGATATAGATAAATTATATAAAAAAACTGTGTATAACCCAATATTAAGCAATAAAAATTTTAATTTTAAAGATTATTTTAGTCATAGACCAATCATAAGTTTAGATAGATTAGAATCAAAATTAGATGTTTTAATCCAAGAAGATGTCGAAAATTTTTCAAAAGATATATTAGAAGAGTGTAACAAATTTTTGCCAGGTGTAGATATGACAGTATATATTTTTCCGTATGAGCCTGAAGAAGAAGGTGGTTTTTTTAAGGCAAATTCAAGGGGAGCAATGGGATTTGCTTATTTAGAAAATGGAAACATTATATTATCTATAGATCCTACATTTGAAAAATGGAAGATATATCTTCCACATGTTATAGCTCATGAATATCATCATATCGTATGGGCAAATGGTAATTTAGAAGAAATGGATGATACTTTGATAGAGGATATACTGTTGGAAGGACGTGCCGACTCATTTGCAGATTTAGTTTTTCCAGACAATAAAATAATACCACCAATACCTCCAATTGAAATAGATAGAGAAAAAGAAATATGGAATAATATCAAAGAAAATCTTGATAATACAGATAGTGATTATTCTAAAAAAGTACTACATGGAGACAATAAAGAATTTCCATTAGCAGCTGGTTATACAATAGGATACAATATAGTTCAAGAATTTATAAAAAACAATCCAGAAGTTAGCATTGAAGAATGGACTAATATGAGAGCAATGGATATGTTAAAAAAGAGTGGATATATAGAGAAAATGGAGAATATAAAATAAGTATAATATCAAAGATATATGTGGAGGAAGTTGTGAAAGAATATTTATATATTAATAATCGATTTATTATGTGAATTCATTGAAAAATTGGAGGAGAAAATGATTGAAATCAATGATATTGTTAAATTTTCTGATTATAAAGATATATATCTTGAATCAAAGGATTGTTTTGTTTATCAAACGCAAAGTAAAAAATACAATATCAAAGGTACTAACGTAGAAAAATATATATCGCCAATATTTTATAAAATGTTTCAACCAAATTTTGTTTCTGATTTATTAGAATATGTGAAAGATAAATTTAAAAACGAAGAAGATGTAGAAATTGTTGGAGATGATTTTTTAGGTATTCTATTTAAATTATATAAATTTGGTTTAATTGAATTGTTGGAAAAAGGTAAATCATCAACAAAAAACAAAACAATTGCAGATAATTTTAAGGTGTTCAATGTTAATCAAAAGGTTATGAATGATATATTAAAATTTAAAACTATAACAATAGTTAATTTTTTGAATTTGGAAGATATTAAACCTCTAATAGCTGAATTAAAAGAAATTCCATTTAAAAATATTAATTTAATTAATTTTCATGTTGATATAGAAAATATAGCAGAAGAGAACTTATGTACTTCAAGCAATCAAAGACTTAAAATCACTTATCAAAAGTACTCAAATATATTAAATTTTATTGATAACCTATTACCCAGCAATCTTTTAATTACATTACAGTCAGCTAAAAACATAGAATTTAATTCTTTTATAAATAAATATAGTATTCGGTTTAACATACCATGGTTAAATTGTGTAATTAATGATACAAATATAGAAATTGGTCCACTTGTTGTCTGTGATAAAACAGCTTGTTATGATTGTTATAAATACTTGAATCAAGAGCAAGAAGAAGTAAATTTTAAATATTGTGGAAATAATATTAAATCTACTATAAAAACATACCAAGTTTATCGAAAATCAAATCTGTATATTGCATTTGGATATATATTAGACGAAATATTAAAGTTATTTTGTTATGAAAACATACATTCTACGCCAATAACAGTCAATAACATTATTACTATGAATGGTTTAAATCTGTCCTATGCAATAAAACCTATTTTGAAAAATCCAAATTGTAAAACTTGTGGGCATGGGGTATTAAAAATTGGCAATTAAAGGAGAATTGATTATGGAAAACGTTAATATTCAAAAAAAAACCTTCAAAGAAAAAAGTACCTTTAAAAAAATGAATAAAATTCCATTATATGAATTATTTCATAGAAATTCTGAGATTAATTCCTTAAATGCATATAATTTTAGTGATATAATTTCAAAGGCTCTTTCAGATAAGGATTTTATAAATGAATGTTTAACTACAAAATCTTTACATAAGGGAAAAGAAACAATAGAACTTCCATCTCCCAATTCACAGTTAACCACATTAAATTTATTTGATGTTATATCTAAAAGACGGAGTGTAAGAAACTTTAGCAAAGAGCCTATAACTCTTGAAGAGTTATCAACTATATTATTTTATAGTAGTGGTGTGACAGGTGAGTATTCTGAAACTAAGGACAAGCCACATATGTATTTATTTGCCCATCCATCTGCTGGCGGATTAATGCCTTTATCCTCATATGTTTTTGTTAGTAATGTAAAAGACATAGATTCAGGGATCTACTATTATGATCCAATAAGGCATTTTCTAAAAGTAATAAAAAAGGATTTTCAATCGAATGATTTCAAAGAAATAACTCTTTCGTTTAACTTGAGTGAACAGGCTGCTTTTGTTGTCTATATCTTAGGGACAATTAGTCTTATGGGATATAAATATGGTGATAGGGGTTATAGATTCATGCTTTTGGAGGCTGGTCATTTAGCGCAAAACTTATATTTGGTTTCAACAGCTATAGGAGCAGGTGCAGTTGCTTCTGGAGGTTTTTTGGATGGTGAAATTATTGATATATTAGATTTAGATAAAGCTGATACATTTGTGTTATATGAAGTAATAATTGGAAAACCTAATACTGAAACAGATTACAGATTTATGCCCCAGACTTTTTAAATTATATATTCTTAAAAAAGTGGGGAACTGGGAAACAATTAGCATTCTAAAATTATAGAAAGTAGCTGATTTATATGAAAATATTTAAATTTGTTAAAGGATATATATTTAAATATAAAATTGAATTATTCATATTTTTGATATTTTCTATTATTTCATGGATAATATCAATAGGACTACCTTATATAACAGGAAACTATTACAAAAGGCATGAAGAAAAGTTCATATATTTTATCGGACAAACGTTATTTAGATTCAAATATTTATTATCGATATTGAGCATTTAAGCAAATTAAATATAGAAATATGTTATGTATTAAGACGCCAGAAGGTGAATTAATGGAAGATAAAAGAGTACCATATTATGTACAACCACCATTTGTTAAAGATCCATTTAAAGAGATTAATATTGTTAAAAACAGTGAAGATAATAAAAACTCAAAATTACAAAAATATTCACTTAAATCAGCATTTAAGTTTTCTACTTGTGGGGGAATTTATTTTGGAAAAGAAAAAGAATCCAATAAAAATGTTGTCATAAAAGAAGGTAGATATTCAATTGGTTTTGATAGTGAAGGAAGAGATATAATTGAAAGGTTAGAAAATGAATATAATAATTTGAACAGATTAAAAGATATAGATGGTGTTGTAAAACCAATTGAATTTTTTTCTGAGTGGGAAAATTCTTATTTGGTTGAAGAATATGTAGAAGGGTTAACATTGCAGTCGTGGGCAGCTACTTATTATCCTTTTTATAATAATGAAAGTTGTGAATATTATTTAAAAAGAGTTGAAAAAATTTATGACAATTTAGAAAATATAATTCAAAATATTCACAAAAAAGGTATTGGTATTGGAGATTTACAATTAAGTAATTGTATAATAAATAGTAATGATGAAATAACAATTATTGATTTAGAAACGGCAGGATCATTGTATGATAAAAACATAGGAATTAAAACAATTGGATTTTCTAATAATTTAAATGATTCAAGAAAAGAACGTGACAAAAAATCTTTATTATCAATTTTAAAAAGTTTATTGTTACCAATTGGACCGGTAGAAGAATTAGATAATGGAAGTTGTGAATATCAATAGCAATGGATTTATAATCATTTTAAAAGAATTGGTATTTGTAAAAAACTTATTAATAAAATGGATTCAAATTGGAAACTAGTTGATTTATTTTTACCAAAATATACCTTTGAAGAAATTAAAATTGGTATAGTAAATGGTATTATTTCTAATTTTAATGAAAATAATAAATTTAGGAATGGTGGAATTGAAACTTTTTTAGAAGAAGGTGGGTATTATAATTATCTTCACGGAATAAGTGGTATACTTTACTCTTTAAAATTAACCGATTCATTGCCATCTCAAATTGATGATTGGATAGAGGAAAAGTTCAAAAATATTCAAAATAATAATATGGGAAAAGGGTTACTCGACGGCAAGACAGGTATTGCTTGTGTTGTTTATCAATTAGGACATAAAGATTTGGCATTAAATATTATAAAAGAAATTAATAATGATATTGATAAATTAGATTATGATATTACATTAAAATCAGGATTATCAGGAATAGGCTTAGGTGAGATTGCTTTTTATAAATGGACAAATGATGAAACATTTTTGAACCAGGCATATAAAATTGGGGATAAAATTATGGAAATATTATATGAATCTGATGACGAGAAATCTTATGATTTATTAGATGGAATAGCTGGAGTATCATGTTTTTATAGTATTTTATATGATATAACTAATGATTATGAATATTTTAAAATTTCCAAAATGTTACTCAAAGAAAGCATGATGAATCTCGTAAGTACAGAGAATTTAGAGATTTGTGAATTAAAGTCAGCTAATAAAATTACACCTTATATTGATAAAGGCAGTATCGGAATTTTATTAGCTATATATCTTTTAAATAGTGTATCAGATAGTGTGTTTTTTGCAGATGAACAAAAGAAAATTGAAAACATATCTAAGCTTAGTCCTTTTTATAATGCAGGGCTTTTAGAAGGAGCAGGTAGTGGTATAATTATTTCTCATGCTGATAAAAAATCAAAAAAATTTGTTTCTGAACTTTTGAGTTTATATTTATATAAAGATGGTGATAATTTATATGTTCCAGGAGATTTTTCTTTAAAATTCAGTAATGATATTGATAGTGGTGCAGTTGGTATTTTGATTGCATTAGAAGCTATGGAACAAGAAAATCCACTGTTATTATTACCGATATTTACTATTAAAAAAATTAGAAGGAAGCGATGTAATGTTTAATAAAATTGGGGCACTGAAGGAACCATATAAAAAACATAAAAAGCTATTTATATCTTATGCTATATTTTTAGTTTTTTCATTTAGTATGGGAATCCTAACAGCAGTGTCGAACGGAAAAGTAATTGATGCACTTGTTGATAATAAAGGATTAGATGCATTTTTTAAAATTTTATTGGTATATTTTATATTTGTTATTATTAAGCTAGGCTCAGATTATTTTAATGGGATTTTTAAGTCTAAATTTGTGGAAAAAATGAAACATGATGCTAAGATAGGTATATTAGATAAATTAAGAGGAAGCGATATACTTAAACAAAACAAAGAAGAATCAGCATATTTAGCTAATCGTTTAGAAAATGATTTAACAGTTGTTATTAATTTTTTTACTGAAATGTTTATACCTACTATAATTGGACTTATTCAAGTAGCTATTATATTTTATCTAGCTTTTAGATTAGATGTTGTATCAGCGATATCAATGTTAATTATTATACCATTATTACTTTTAGTTTTTAACAAATTCAAGGAAAAGCTTGTTGTACAAAGTGGAGAAGTAAAAGAAGTTGGAGCTAATTATTTTAATGATTTTAATGCTCAAATATTGCACTTAGAAGATTCTGTTGAAAGAGGAAACTACAAAAAGGATAACAATTATTTTACGAACTCATTTTTAAACTATTTTAAAAGTTTTTATGTACTTACTAAAACAAGTTTAGGATTTAATTTTGCCGTAACTTTAATAGCTATAGGTATCCAGTTTATTATTTTATATGTAGGTGCACATCGTGTATTTAATGGTATAATAACTGTTGGAGATATTACAATTTTATTAAATTTTTCAGGCACAATTATTAATGTTACATCTCAAATGGGAGATTTTTTCAAAGAAAAACAACAAATGCAACCTTCAAAAGAAAAAATTGATGAGTATTATTCACTACCTCAAGTGTCAGAAGGAGACAAATTACTTGAATATGTAGAAGATATAACTGCCGACATTACTTATGGTTTTGAGGATAATGAAAAATTATATTCAAATTTAAAACTTATCTTTTCTAAAGAAAATATTTATGGAATTTTAGGTGGAAATGGAACAGGGAAAAGTACATTATATAAGATATTAACAGGAGTTATTAAGGATAATTCAAATAGTGCAATTGATTTGAAGTACGGTGAAAATGATATAAAGGATATCAATACTATATCTTTAAGAAAAAATCATCTTTATATAGTTAAACAATATCCAGAAACATATATTTCTAGTGTTAAGTATTTCTTTTCATTTTATTTTGGATTAAGTAGTAAAGATGAAGTATTAACTACATTGAGAGCAAATAAAATAGAATGCTTATCTTTAGTAGATAAATATTTATCTAATTGGGAATCGAATATAAATGAATTGTCAGGTGGAGATAAGACTTTCTTGTTTATATTAGGAAGTTTTATTTCGGGAAAAGATTTATTAGTTTATGATGAACCAACTGCAAATCTTGATCAAAAAAGAAAAGAATGGTTTTTAGATTGTCTTAATAAAATTAAACATGATAAAATAATTATAGTTGTAACACATGATAAAGATGTGATTAATAAATTTGATATTATTTATAATTTAGATGATAAATATGATACTATATTAGCATAAATAAAGAAATAAGTGAAAAGTTATTTTGCATTTTAAACTGGATTGATTGAATAAAGTGACTAAAGTCATTATATATAATTACTCAAGACAATGGTTAAACCTTCCTTGATTTTCTATAATGTAATTAGAAAGTTAAGGGGGGTTTTTTATGAGTTTAATTGAGGTTAAAAATATCACTAAACGTTTTGATGAAAAAATTGTACTTGATAATATATCTTTTTCCATTGAAGAAGGAGATATATTTGGACTAATTGGACCTAATGGAGCAGGAAAGTCAACTCTTATAAATATAATGACTGGACTTTGGAAGTGTAGCGGAGGAGAAGTCGTTGTAGGAGGATATGATTTAAAGAAAGAGCCGTTGAAGGTAAAAGAACAAATAGGGCTAGTGCCTCAAGAAGTGGCTTTGATGGATACTGTTTCTGTATATGACAATCTTGAGTTCTTTGGTAGCCTATATGGTTTAAATAGGAAGTTATTGAAGGAAAGGATAGATGAAGCATTAGAAATAACAGGGCTAATGGATAAGAAAAAGGAAAAGGTAAAGAAACTTTCAGGTGGTATGAAAAGAAGGCTCAATATTGCTGCAGCTATTATGCATCATCCTAGGATTTTGATAATGGATGAACCAACAGTGGGTATAGATCCTCAATCACGAAATCATATATTTGAATTTACCAAAAAAATCAATAGAGAAAATAATACTACAATTATATATACCTCTCATTATATGGAGGAAGTAGATATGCTTTGCAACAATTTATTTATTATAGATTTAGGGAAAGAAATAGCTTATGGAGATAAAAAACATATTAAATCTATGGTAAGTAACAATAATAGGGTTATTTTAAATGTGGCTAATTATAAGGGAGAAATGATACTGGATATTAAATCTATGGATGGAGTTAAGGAATGTAATGAAGAAGAGGGTTTAATCAATTTATTGATAGAACAATCTACTTTTAGATTGGAAACATTACTAAAGATTATAGAAAAGCACAATGGAGAAATAAAAGGAATAAACTTTGAAGAACCTTCTTTGGAAGAAGTATTTTTAGCCTTAACTGGAAAGAAATTAAGGGATTAGGAGGTTAGAAAATGAAACTTAAAGCTTTTACAAAACTAACTGTAAAATCTATGCTAATGAATTTTTTACCCCTTGTTTTGACATTTTCAATATTTCCTATGTTTCTTAGTTGTGTTATTGGTTATTTTCAAAAAGATCAATTCACACCATCTGTGGATATGCCTATTATGAGTGTTCATATAGTAGATGAAGACGATTCTATTCAGTCAAGGAACCTAAAACAATTTTTAAATAATGACCAGATTAAAAGTATTATAGAGATAAAGGAAGAAGAAAAAGATGCTAGATATGAATTAATTATCCCCAAGGGGTATGAAAATAGTTTGAAATTATCCACAGATTCCCCAATAATAATAAACACTAAAGATAAAGGTTATCAAAGTATGGGTACTATGCTTGGAAATATTATTGATAAATATAATGAAGAAATAAGCCAAAGCATGTATATAAGAAAAAGCATAGATGGTAAAGATATTTTTCCTAAAGAAAAAGAAGAGCTTTTTAATATTGTTAACAATGAAATCTATCAAGTATACAATACAAATTCAATTAAAAATACAATAGTTACTACTAAAAGAAGTTTAAGTTCCTATGAACATTTTTCTATAACCTTTTTAAGCTATATGTTCATTATGGTAATCATGTCTATGGTTGCTGGAGAAGATTCACAAAAAGAAAGTGGAGTATATAATAGGATAATGTCTACATCTATAACAGAGGTTGAATATTTTAAATACAATATGATAACTAGTTATATGTTTATAGTTTTTTTAAATTGCCTATATGTATTTACCTATAGGATTGCTGGACTATCATTTCAAGGGTCTATTTCAATACTAATACTCATTATATTGACACAGAGTTTGCTGGCTACAGCATTGACTGGTTTTGTATTAGAATTTTTCAAAAAGAAAATAGGACTTGGTATATTAAATGCTTTAATGATTATACAACTAGTTATAGGAGTAGGTTATTTACCGTTACAAAAGATAGGCAATGGATTTTTAGCCAAAATAGCAACTGATTATGCACCAGATGTTTTGATTGCGAGAGCTTATAGGAATTACTTAATCTACAATAACTTAGAGTCAATAAAGACAAATTTATTGTTAATATCATTGATTTCAGTAGTTATATTATTGATATGCACACTTAAAGTTAAGTTAAAGTGGGGTGAACAATAGTGAAAATCTTAAGACTTAGCTTTGTAAACTATAAAAGGATGGTTAAGGACAAAGGAAAGTTGATAATGATGTTGATAGTACCTTTATTAGTTATATTGGGGGTAAGTTTTACTGCAAATAAGGGAGGTTACTCAACAGATGCAAATACAGCCTTCAGTGTAGAAGACAAGGGTGGATATGCTAAAGGGTTACTGGAAAGTTTAAATATAGAAGATAATATTTTTTATAATAGAGAAGAAGCTATGGAATTGTTAGAAAACAATGAAGTGGTAGCTGTATATATATTACCTGAAAACTTTACTGAAAAAATAAAAGGTGGAGAAAAACCATGTGTTGAGGCTTTCAAAAGAGAGGAAGGAAATACTACATTACCTTTAGAAATGAACATTGAAAAGGAAATCAATAAAAAAATAAAAGAAGAAGTTTTACTAAAAAATGATATAATTAAGGATAAAAAAGAACTATATAAGTTTAGTACCAAAACCCAAATAGAAAAGGATGAAAAAGAGACAGATGGAGGTTTATTCCTTGTAGTATTTATGATTATATACTTTACTATTCTTTCATCTAGTTCTATAGGAGATGAAATGGTTGTATTGAGAAAGCAAAATATATTATCAAGAGCCATGACTACAGCTAACAAAAGCTATGAAATAATGGGAAGTCTTTGCTTGGCTATACTATTTCTTCAAGTAAGTATGAATTTGTTAGTCCTTTTTATAGGAAAACTTTTGCTAAAGTATCCAATTATAGATTTTCATATAATTTTTATCAATATTGTATTGGCTAGTTTGTTTTCCATAACATTTACTATATTCTTAACTAGGATATTTGAAGAACAAGGAGTAGTAAGTCTTGGAACAGTTATATTTACTGTCGGTAGCCTTTTTCTAAGCCTAATAGCATTAGATGGAGATTTATATCCAAAAGTTCCCATGATTATTAAAAATTTAGGAAAGTTTGTTCCTCAGTATTGGCTATTAGATAGTATAGATAAATCAAAACTATTTCCAAATACAATAGTACTTTTACTTATGATATTGGCATTGTTTACAGCAGGAAACTTCAAGTTTAGAGACTTCGTAAATCGTGGGTAAGGAAAGTAGGTGGTATCTATATGAATACTGATATTAACGTATTAGTAGTAGAAGATGATGGAGATATTAACAATTTGCTATACAAAATATTGAGTAAAGAAGGTTACAATGTAAGGCAAGCTTATTCAGGTTCTGAAGCAAAGATGTGCCTTGAATTATATGACTTTCAACTGGTTTTGTTGGATTTAATGTTACCCGGGGTAACAGGGGAAGAACTTATTTTCCAATTAAGAAAGGTCAAAACTATGCCTATAATAGTTATCTCTGCAAAACCGGGCCAAGATATCAAGATAGAAGTATTAAGACTTGGGGCAGATGATTTTATATCCAAACCTTTTGATGTAAATGAAGTTTTAGCAAGAGTTGAGGCACAGTTAAGGCGTTATATGGTGTTTTCTAACACAGAAAAAAATGCAGATATTTTTAAACATAAGGATTTAGTTTTGGACAGGGAAAAGATAGAAGTTACGGTTAAAGGTGAAGAAATAATCCTTACAGCTAGGGAATTTGCCATATTAGAACTGTTGATGGAATATCCCAATAAGGTTTTTACAAAGGCTAATATATTTGAGCATGTTTGGAATGATGAATTTTTAGGTGATGATAATACGGTAAATGTTCACATAAGCAATCTCCGTTCAAAATTAGCTAAGATTGATCCTGATACTGAGTATATTCATACAGTATGGGGAATTGGTTTTAAAATGAGTGATTAAACTTAAGACTTTCTTAAGACTTTCTTTAAAGTTTCTTGTAGATTATGTTTTAATATATAGTCATACGAGAAAGGGAGGTTGAATTAAATGGCAGAGACAATACTTAAAACTAACAATTTAACTAAAAAGTATCATAACAATATTGTTGTAAACAATGCGAATATAGAAATAAATCAGGGAGATATCTATGGACTTGTTGGTAAGAATGGAGCAGGAAAGACTACTTTACTTAGAATCATATTAGGTCTTACTATGCCTGAGAACGGAGAAATCGAATTATTCGGTGAAGCATCTGAAAATGGATTGAACAAGGCTAGAATGAGAACAGGATCTATAATTGAAACACCAAGTTTTTTCCCATACCTATCAGCTAGAAAAAACCTTGAGTATTATAGAATTCAAAGAGGCATTCAAGAAAAGGATTGTGTAGCTCTAAGCCTTAAAGCAGTAGGGCTTGAGGATAATAATAAGAAGTTCAAAAACTTCTCCCTTGGGATGAAACAACGTTTGGGATTAGCACTTGCTATAATGGGAAGCCCTGATTTACTTATTTTAGATGAACCTATAAATGGACTTGACCCTACTGGGATTGTGGAGTTCAGGGAACTTTTATTGAAATTAAACAAAGAAAGAAATACTACTATTATAATATCAAGTCATATATTAGGTGAGCTTTCACAACTTGCAACAAAATATGGTTTTATTCATAATGGAAACTTAATAGAGCAGATATCAGCTACTGAGTTAAATGAAAAGTGTAGACATCACTTATCAATCAAAGTTGACGATACAGCAAAGGCTATTGTAGTTATTGAAAATCAACTAGGATGTAGTGATTATGAGGTATTAAATGACAATGAAATTAGATTGTACGAATGTGTAGATACTCCAGAAGTTGTTACAGAAGCTCTTATAAAAGCTGGAGTTAAGGTATCTAAAATCAATCAAGTAGGTGCAAATTTAGAGAAATATTTCATTGACTTGATTGGAGGTGCTCACAATGCGTAATTATATAAAGGCTGAATTGTATAGAAACTTTAACAGAGTATATTTTTGGGGTATGACATTAGGAGTAGCTGCTTTTGCATTATTTGGAGTTATAATGATTAAGATAGGTTTTACGAACGGTGTGTCTTATAATATGTTATTTGAGTTTGGGATTCAAAATCTTGTATTGCCAGTATTTTTAGTTTCAATGATAATCGAAATGGTAACATCAGAGGAAATAAAGAATAAGACTCTTAAAAATGTTGTTTCCTTTGGGTTTTCAAGAAATAAATTGGTATTATCAAAACTTATGGTTTCAGTTATACTTTCTATAATATCAGCTATTATAATATTGGCTGTGTATTTTGGAAGTGGAGCAATACTATTTGGAATTGGATCGGATTTTTCATTAAGTATTGTAAAAGATTTTGCACTCAGATTATTAGCTGCAGTTCCATTATGGATTGGAGCTATATCAGTAGGCCATTTTTTGAGCTTTGTCATTAAAAACAATACAGCATCTGCATTTACTTATGCGGGAATATTTGTAGCTTTTAGGACCCTTATTAGGATAGTTTCACTAAAGGTAGATAAATTTTCTTTTATCTATGAAAGACTTATTACAGTACAACTTATTGAAAAACTAGGAAACCAAGCTCCTATAACAACTAATGAATTGATCTTTGCAGGTAAAGTAGGAGTTATGTATATTATAGTTTTTACGTTATTAAGTTTAATATATTTTAAGAAAGCAGAAGTAAAGTAAAGTGGAGGTGGCAAGTATGGAAACTTTAATAGTTATTGTTATTTCAATTATAGGAAGCATATTTGCCATCTTATATTTTTTATCAAGAAGAGATATTGATAATATTACAAATCAACTACATGAAATAAATAATACTAGCACTAGTTCTAAAATATTAAATCCTACTTGTAATAAACAGTTAGGAAATTTGATTTTAGAGATAAATAAGTCCTTAGAAGAAAAACAAAGAACTGAAGTTGAGTATAAGAGGATGGATATGGAACTTAGACAGGCTATTGCCAATGTTTCTCATGATTTGAGAACTCCACTTACATCAATAATGGGCTATATACAGCTGATGGATGATGAACTTTCTATTGAAGAGAGAAATCAATATATTGAGATAGTAAAAAACAGGACAAAATCACTTCAAAATTTGATTTCTAGCTTTTATGAACTATCAAGGCTTCAATCAAAGGAATATAAATTTGACTTGAAATCCTTAAATTTATCTAATATAATTTGTGATCTATTAGCCTCTTTTTATAATGATTTTCTAAATAAGGGGATAGAGCCTATTGTAGATATAGATGAGAATGTATCATTAGTTATTGCTGATGAAAATGCAGTAAGAAGGATTTTTTCAAACTTAATACAGAATGCATTGAGATATGGAAATGCCAATGTATCTGTATCAATAAAACAAGATGAAAATCATGTCATAACCACATTTTCAAATGATGCAGAAAACTTAAAAGAAGAAGATGTGAGCCATTTGTTTGAACGTTTCTTTACATCAGATAGGACTAGAAGTGGGGAAAATACTGGTCTTGGTCTTGCCATAACTAAGGAGTTAGTTGAACAAATGGGTCATGATATAAATTTAGAATTCCATAATTGTAATCTTAGTATTATAATTAAGTGGAAAATATAAAAGAGAGGGGATAAACGAGTGAAAAGAAATTCAAAGTTTTTATCATTATTATTAGTATTAACAATTGTTTTTTCTAGTTTTAGTATTGCATTTGCAGATGGAGGACAGGATACACCAAAAGATGTTGCAAGTGATTGGGCTGTAGAATATTTAATGGAAGCAGAGATTCAAGAGTTAGCAGATGAGGGATATTTCTCTCAGTTTAAAGAAGGGGTTACAAGATCTGAGTTAGCAAACTTTGCAACTACATTATATGAAAAGCTTTCAGGGAAGGAAGTTACTCCTATATCATCAAATCCTTTTAAAGATACAGAAGATAAAGGAGTACTGAAGGCAATTGCTTTAGAATTGATTACAGTTGAGGGAGATAAGTTCCTTCCAGAAGAAATTGTTACAAGGGAAGATGTTGCAGTTATTATCTACAATGTAATAGACAAATGTGAACCAAGTATATTAGGTGATTCTAAGGACAAAGTTAATTCTATAGTTTCAAATGGAATACTAAAGGGAAAATCAAATAACAATTTAGGACTAAGTGATGTTTGTACAAGAGAAGAGGTACTTTCACTATTTGCTAGAGCTTATGATTTTGTAATACATAAGACTGATAGAGCTGCAAAAGGATTTTTGTGGGAAGTTTCAAATGGTAAAAATAGTGTATATGTATTAGGGTCAATACATGTGGCAGATTCAAGTGTATATCCATTTAGCGAAAGTATACTAGAAAGTTTTGACAAATCTGATGCATTAGCAGTAGAAGCTGATATTGTTGGAGATCAAGAAGGACTTCAATATATGATGGAAAAGGCTATATATACTGATGACAATACTTTAGAAAAGAATGTTCCACCTGAAACATATAAGGCATTTGTTGAGAAAATAAGTGCAGCAGGTCTTGATCCAAAACAATTTGAAAAGGTAAAACCTTGGTATGCAGGATTTTTAGTTCAAGGATTAGATATGCAAGATGCTTCTCTTGATGCAACTATGGGAATAGATTTTAACTTGATGACTAAAGCTATGTTTTCAAATAAGGAGATATTAGAAATTGAAGGAATTAAGTTTCAAGCAGACTTATTTGATTCAATGTCAAATGAACTTCAAATAAGCTTATTAGAAAGTTCATTGGTTGAAGTTAAAGAAAATGATGTTGATGTAAATGTTCAAGGGGAAGTTATAAAGTATATGTTAGATATGTGGAAAAAAGGTGACATGGTAGAATTCGAGAAGTTCATGGAAAAAAACAACCAAGAAGGGAATCAGGAATTCAACAAAATGCTCTTTAATAAAAGAAATGAAAATATGTCAAATAAAGTTGAAGAATATTTAAATAGCGAAGATGGTGAAACCTATTTTGTAGTAGTAGGAGCAGGTCATTTAGTTGGAGACACTGGCATAATAAAGGCTATGAAAGATAAAGGATATACAGTTAAACAGTTAACTAAATAGTGAACACAAGGGACGGTTATTTTATTTAATTTCAAACAAAAATAACCGTCCCCGTTGTTTGGGATGTTAATTATTTTTAAAGCTGTTATAATAATGTTATATGATTTGTATAGGAGTGAATATGAAATGAAAGTTATGATTGTAGGTGCTGGTAAACTAGGATACAAACTAGCTGAACTAATGAATAATGAAAATATTGATGTAACATTAGTAGATGTAAATTTTAAAACTTTGGAAAGAATTAATGATCATTTAGATGTACTAACTGTTGTAGCAAATGGAATTCAAATTGGAAGATTGAAAGAGCTTAATATCCAGACTTACGACTTGCTAGTTGCAGCAACAAGTAGTGATGAAACAAATACGCTAATTTGTTCTTTAGCCAAAAAACTAGGATGTAAAAAAACCATTGCAAGAATAAGAAATCCAGAGTTTACTGAACAATTGGATTTTGTTAAAACTGAAATGGGAATTGACCATATTATAAATCCTGATTTAACTACTGCTATTGAAATCGAGAGATATCTGTTAAAAAGCTACAATTTTTATTCTGGTGACTTTGCCAAAGGAAAAGTTTCAATGGTAGATTTCAATATAGCAGGTATTGAAGGTTTTATAGGTAAGAGAATAATGGATATAGAGGGTTTAGAAGGGGTGCTTATTACAGCAATATCTAGAGATGGAGATTTAATTATACCCAATGGTTCAACAAAATTAATGGAAGATGATGTAATTCATGTAATAGGTAAAAGCAAGAGTATTAATAAATTAGGCGAAAGACTTAAAACCAATATGGATAAAAAACACACTAAAAAAGTTATGATTTTTGGTGGAGGAAAGATTGGATACTATTTAGCTCAAAGACTAGAAAAGTCAAATGTATATGTTACAATTGTTGAAAAAGATAAAAACCGTTGTGAATATTTAGCTGAAAAGCTTGATCAAACTTTGATAATCCATGGAGATGGAACCGATATTAATCTTTTAGAAGAAGAAGATTTAGCTTCAATGGATGCTTTTATAGGGGCAACAGGATTTGATGAGCAAAATCTTTTAATGGCATTAGTAGCTAAGCAATCAGGAGTTAGTAAGACCATTGCCAAGATTAGTAGACCAAATTATATTCATATAATTGATAAATTGAATATAGATGTTGCTTTAAATCCTATAAATATTACAGCAAGTGATATTTTAAAATTTATTAGAGGTGGAAAAGTAGTATCAGTTTCTTTACTTTTAGGAGGACAGGGAGAAGTTACAGAGGTAATTGCAAGCGAAGATTTGCCAATTGTAGGTAAGCCCTTATCTAAATTAGGTTTACCAAAGGGGATCATCATAGGTGCAATAGTTCACAAGGGAGAAGTGATTATACCAAATGGAGATACTGTTATTTATCCACAAGATAGAATAGTTGTTTTCTCATTAAGTTCTGATATGGCATCTTTTGAAAAGTTGATTAAACCTAATAAGGGAGGAATTTTAAGTGAATTATGGAGTAATCATTAAAGTATTAGGAAATTTACTTTTAGTAGAATCAGGACTCATGATTCCTTCACTTTTAGTGGCAATATATTATAACCAAACAGATAAATTAGCTTTTTTATATAGCATTATAATAACGGGAATTATTGGACTTATAATGAGTAAGTGTTTTAAAAATAAAAAAGGAATTAAGGCTAAAGAAGGATTGGCTATTGTTGCATTTGGTTGGATTTTAGCTTCATTTTTTGGTTCTCTACCTTTTATATTTTCAGGTAGTATACCATCTTGGGTAGATGCATTTTTTGAAACAGTTTCAGGTTTTACAACAACAGGCGCTACAATTGTTGACAATGTAGAGGCACTTCCCAATGGAATACTATTTTGGAGATCTTTTACCCATTGGATTGGTGGAATGGGGATATTGGTTTTTACTATTGCTATTTTACCTACTTTGGGAGTAGGAGGTTTTCAAATTTTCAAAGTAGAAAGTCCAGGTCCTATGCCAGATAGAATAGTGCCTAGGGTTAAGGATACAGCAAAAATATTGTATACCACATATATAATCATCACTTTTATAGAGATAATACTATTATTATTTGGAGGAATGTCTTTATTTGATTCAGCTGTTCATACTTTTGGAACGGTAGGTACTGGTGGTTTTTCTGTAAAGAATTCAAGCGTAGGCGCTTATGATAGTACTTATATACATTTGGTGATTGGGATATTCATGATGCTATCAGGAATTAACTTTTCACTATATTATTCTCTTTCTAAAGGTAAATGGAGAGAAGTTTTAAAAGATGAAGAGCTGAGGTTATATTTAGGTATAATAACTGCTGCAGTTATATTGATTGCATATAATATAAACAAGAACATGTATCATGATATAGGTTTATCTTTGAGGGATTCATTTTTTCAAGTTAGTTCAATTATAACTACTACTGGCTATGCTACAGTGGATTTTGATAAATGGCCTACTTTTAGTAAGGGAATACTTTTTCTACTCATGTTTGTAGGTGGATGTGCTGGATCTACTGGAGGAGGAATGAAAAACATTAGGATATTGGTATTATTAAAATTAATAAAAAGGGAAGTTGCCAAGATATTTCACCCTAGGGCAGTTATACCAATAAAAACTGGAGATAAAGTAGTTCCAAATGAAACGGTAGCAAGCATATCAAGTTTCTTTATACTATATATTATAATATTTGTATTGGGGACAATTGTAATTTCTCTAGAAGGAATTGATTTTGAAAGTTCAGCAGGGGCAGTAGCTGCAACCCTTGGAAATGTTGGACCTGGTCTTGGACTTGTAGGGCCTGCCAGAACTTATAGCCAATTTAGCAAACTTGGTAAGATGACGTTATCTGTATTTATGTTATTAGGAAGGCTTGAATTGTTTACGATTATTGCATTGTTTGCACCTAAGACATGGAAAAAAGAGATATTATCAAAGAATGTTTAATTTTTCCAATAAAATTGATTATCATTTCAGTTGTTTGAGGGCGACCAAAGGTCGCCCTAACTTATTTCACTCTAAATATCCTTTCAAATTTTTACTTCTACTGGGATGTCTAAGTTTTCTAAGTGCTTTTGCTTCGATTTGCCTTATTCGTTCTCTTGTAACGTCAAACTTTATTCCAACCTCTTCTAAGGTTCTAGTTCTCCCATCGTCTAAACCAAATCGCAATCTTAGCACCTCTCCTTCTCTAGGGGTTAAGGTTTCTAAAATATCCAATAGTTGTTCACGGAGTAAGGTATGTGTTGCTATTTCTACAGGGGTTTGTATATGTTCATCTTCTATGAAATCACCTAGTTGACTATCTTCTTCTTCTCCAATAGGGGTTTCTAATGATATGGGTTTTTGTGCTATTGTCATTATTTCTCTAACTTTATCCACATCTAAATCCATTACCTCGGCTATTTCTTCGGGTTCTGGTTCCCTTCCCAGTTTTTGCACAAGCTGTTTTTCTATTCTACCAAGTTTGTTGATATTTTCAATCATATGGACAGGGATTCTTATAGTTCTAGCCTGATCTGCTATTGCCCTAGTTATTGATTGACGTATCCACCAAGTTGCATAGGTACTGAATTTGTAACCTTTGGTATAGTCAAACTTGTCCAATGCTTTTATAAGGCCTAAGTTTCCCTCTTGTATCAAATCTAAAAAAGACATTCCTCTTCCTATATATTTTTTAGCTATACTGACTACTAATCTCAAATTTGATTCTGCTAGTATTTTTTTTGCAGATTCGTCTCCCATTTCTATTCTTTTAGCTAATTGAATTTCTTCATCTTTTGTAAGGAGTGGGACTTTTCCTATTTCTTTTAAGTACATTCTAACAGGATCGTTATTATCTTTCATATAAAATCCACCTCCTCATGAAAATAATAAACATCTAAACATCTCCTTTGCTCTTAACTATATCTTATCATATACCTTCAATGTTACAAAAGTTATTAATAATTTTTGTATATTTATGTTGGAGATGATAGAAAAGGAGGTGGTTTTACTTGTTTCTAATTATATTGAATTATTGTTTTCGTCTACAAAAACAACTTTAGGACTAAAATTTTTTGCTTCACTTTCATCAATTATGCAATAAGACATGATGATAATTTTATCTTTTGGCTGTACAAGTCTTGCAGCGGCGCCATTTAGACAAATATCACCTTTTCCAGAAGGGCCCTTGATTACGTAGGTTTCAAATCTTTCTCCATTGTTTATATTTACTATTTGAACTTTTTCATTTTCAAATAAATTTGCCTCTTTCATAAGCTTTTCATCTATGGTTATACTTCCTACATAATCTAGATTTGCATCAGTTACTGTTGCTCTGTGAATTTTTGATTTTAACATAGTTATTTGCATAATTGACCTCCTACAATTCTACAACTATATTATCTATGAGTCGAGTTTTACCAACTTTTACAGCTATTGCAATGAGTACATTATCTTTAATTTCTGAAACTGGGTTCAATGTTTTTGTATCTACAAACTCAATATAGTCAATAGCATTGTTATTTCCTGATAGTATTGCCTTTTCCATTTCATTTTTTATTATAGATATATTCTTTTCGCCATTTTCAATTATATTTTTTGCTAATTTTAGTGATTTATTTAAGAATAATGCATCATTTCTTTCTTCTGGACTTAAGTAGGTATTTCTTGAACTAATGGCCAATCCATCTGCTTCTCTAACTATAGGGCAGCCTATTATTTCTACATCCATATTTAAATCTTCAACCATCTTTTTTACTATAACTAGCTGTTGTGCATCTTTTTGTCCAAAGTATGCTCTATCAGGCTTAACAATATTAAATAGCTTAGTTAAAACAGTGGTAACTCCTCTAAAATGAGTTGGTCTAGATTTTCCACATAGTCCTTTTCCCAATTCTTCTACTTGTACAAAGGTAAGAAAAGAATCAGGATACATCTCATCAACTTGAGGTAAGAACACTATATCGCAACCATTTTCTTCACATTTTTGAAGATCTCTACTCTCATCTCTAGGGTATTTTTCGAAATCTTCATTCGGACCAAATTGTGTTGGATTGACAAAGATGCTTGTGATTACAATGTCATTTTCTTCTTTAGCTTTTTTTATAAGGCTTATATGGCCTTCATGGAGATATCCCATAGTAGGTACAAAACCTATGGAGATATTATCCCTTTTAATTTTTTTGATTTCTTCTATAGAATTAATTACTCTCATCTTTGTCGCCCCCTATTTATTTAATTCATCTAATATTTTTTCATCTATTTTAAAACTGTGTTTTTCTTCTGGGAAAGTACCCTTTTTTACATCAGTTATATAGTCATTAATTGCTTCATTTATATCTTCTTTTAAATTTTTATATTGTTTTACAAACTTAGGAGTGAAGTCAGAGTACATACCTAACATATCATTTACGACCAATATTTGACCATCACAGTACTTTCCAGCACCTATTCCAATAGTAGGTATGGATACGCATTCTGTGATTATTTTTGCTATTTTTTCAGGTATGCATTCTAAAACTATTGCAAATACCCCTGCTTCTTCTAAAGCTTTAGCATCATCAATTAGCTTCTGTATTTGATTTATAGTCTTTCCTTGTACCTTAAAACCGCCAAACATATTAATAGATTGAGGTGTTAAACCAATATGTCCCATCACAGGTATTTGTGCTTTTATTATTGCTTCTACTTTGTCTATAATTTCAATTCCACCTTCTAATTTAACACAGTGTGCATTTCCTTCTTTAATCAATCTGCCGGCATTTTTGATACTGTCTTCTATACTTATGTGGTAGGACAAAAAGGGCATGTCTGCAACGATTAAAGCGTTTTTAGCACCTCTACTTACTGCCTTTGTATGATGAATCATATCATCTACTGTAACAGCTAAGGTGTCATCATAGCCTAATGTTACCATCCCCAAAGAGTCTCCAACTAATATACCATCTATTCCTGCTTCATCAACTAATTTTGCCATAGAATAGTCATATGAAGTTACCATTGATAATTTTTCATTTTTATTTTTAGCATCTTTAAATGTCGCTACAGTTTTTTTCATTACAATCACCTCTTAGTATTTTTTTCAATTCACAAATAGTATCATTTGATAAGCTTTTTTGCTGTTTTGTAATATCCAATGCTATTGTCCCCAAACTTTTATATATTTCATCATATTCATCAAGACTATCTAAATGTTTTTCAACAGTGTGTATATCTCCTCGTACTATTGGGCCTGTTAGTGAATTATCAATTCCACTTTCTTTTATATTATTTAGTGTACTTTCCATTAGAGGATATATTCCATTCACACATTGAGATTTATTCAGTCCACATTTAATGAGCAAATTTTCTGCAATCTTTGCCAGTGAAACTATATAGTTAGAAACAAATACTGCTGATGCATGATACAGCGGTTTGTTTTCTTCTTCAATTACAAAATAATTTATATTAGCTTTTTGAAGAAGTGGTTCTACTTTTTCGATGTTTTCACCTTCTATTGAAAAAATAGTATTTTTTAAGTTTGATGAATTTTTCCCTGCGAAGGAATATAATGGATGAAGGGAATAGCAGTGTGCATTTTTATCTTTATAACCTTTAAATACACTAGAAGATAAACAGCCACTCATATGGAATATGAATTTTCCTTCTAAATCATATTTAAGCATTTGCCTCCATATGCTGCTAATTACATCATCTGGTGTTGTTATAAAGATATAATCAGATTTTTTGGTTAGCTCATCAAAGTTAAGAGGTGAGCTTCTAGTTAGGTTTGCGGCATAAAAAGATGAAGATTTACTTCGGCTATAGTAGCCAACAATAGGTAAATCTTGCTGTTTGAGGTAGTGTCCGAAGGAACAGCCAACCTTTCCGGCACCTATAAAACCTATATTCATTTTTTTCACTCCTTGTACCATAGTCCCATTCCAAAAGGATATGAGCCATATTAATAGTAACATAAAACATATAAAAGAATCAATAAAAAAGTAAACCTACTCCCTTACATGAATAGCCCTATCGAGTAGACAGTAAAAATAAAAAAACCTGATCAAATGCCAGCAAGATGTTGTTATTCAACATATTATATAAAAAATATTAACACTAACTCTAATATCATATTTTAGTTATTAATTTAGTTTTTCTAATAAATAATACGGTATATAGCCTGGCTCATAATCAATTTTCCATTCTCCATTAACTTTTTTAAGTCGAATTTGACCTTCCTTTTTCAATATATCTTCCTTATCTTCATTATAAAATTTAAAATCTACTGTATACTGTAAAGATATTTCGTCCTTTAAATCCTTAATATCTTCAGGTTTTTTTATTTCATATTCAATGTTCTCAACTTCTATATTTCTTTTTTTATCCTTAGCAGTATCTACTATAGTTCCACTTCCACCTTTTAATTTAAGCTTATTATAAAATTCTTCTGTAGTACATTCTTTCACACTTTCAACTAGATTAATTTCTTTTTTATAAGATTCATTATTGTCATCTAATATTTTATAATCTTCTATACTATAGTAGTTTTTAAAATATAATTCTATAGTTTTTTCTATTTTTTTCGTTTCTTCTTTGTATGAATTATTGTTATTACAACCAATTAAAATTAATGATAATATTAGGCATATTGTTATAATATATCTGAATTTTTTCAATATACACATCTCCTTTTGAAGTGCCACTATTTGAATCTATACCCTTCTATAGTGTTATCAGAAGTGTAATTAGTTTCAGAATAATCTGTTCTAAATTCAAATATGCTATTATGCAACATGCCATATAAATACATGTCTCCACTTGTTAAATAATCTGCTACTGGCCAGCCCAATTGTGGTCTACCAGTACATATAAAGTAATGTCCACAATGTTCACATCTAAAAGTATTACCATTTTCAATTAACTTTTTCTGTATTTTGTGATCTCTATCCTCTTGATATAAAAAACCTCTACCAATTAGATTCATAGAGTGTATACCATCTGGAGAATCTGGACAGTCAGCATGATATTGAATCTCAATACCATCGACATCGGGATTTTCTGCATGACCCCAAATTCCAGTTATAGATAACAACAAGCAAATTATCAATATCAATGTAGTTTTTTTAATGATTTTCTTCACCTCCATTTAATATTTATAATGATATTAGAGTTAGTAAAAAGCATTTATACAATAATATTCATTTGTATATAAATTATATATAAACTATTCATAATCGTCAATATATTATCAATATTCTGCAAACAAACTGAATTAGGAGACTGCCCCTTGACCCATTTATTACTACACCTAGTTCAAACAGCTGTGACGGTTCTTTTTGTTTGAAATTCAACAAAAAAAATCGTCCCTACTGTTTATTATGTTATAATATTCGTTGTGGAGATTATAAGAAAAAAGAAAGGGAAGAATATGAATTTATTAAATGTAGAAAATATGGTATTGCTTAGAAAATACGAAGAAGCCATTAATAATCCAAATACTCCAAGTGAAGAAATTGTAAGACTTACTCATCAAATGGATGCAATGGTGTTTCTTAAGCTTGACGAATTTTTCCCTGCGAAAGAATATAATGGATGAAGGGAATAGCAGTGTGCATTTTTATCTTTATAACCTTTAAATACACTAGAAGATAAACAGCCACTCATATGAAATATGAATTTGCCTTCCAAATCATATTTAAGCATTTGATTCCATATGCTGCTGATTACATCATCTGGTGTTGTTATAAAGATATAATCAGATTTTTTGGTTAGCTCATCAAATTCAAGAGGTGAGCTTCTAGTTAGGTTTGCGGCATAAAAAGATGAAGATTTACTTCGGCTATAGTAGCCAACAATAGGTAAATCTTGCTGTTTGAGGTAGTGTCCGAAGGAACAGCCAACCTTTCCGGCACCTATAAAACCTATATTCATTTTTTTCACTCCTTGTACCATAGTCCCATTCCAAAAGGATATGAGCCATTTAAATAGTAACATAAAATGATTAGGAGAATCAATGAAAAAATCAATAAAAAAATAAGCCTACTCCCTGTACATTAGGGTGTAGGTTTATTTTTTAAGATTTTCAATTAATTTTCTAAGATTATTTTCAAAATATATATCTGATTTTGTATCTCTTTTTTTGAACTTTGTATATTTATTATGTTTCCTTCTCATTTCACGATTGAAATGCCTTCGCTCTAAAAGCTGATTAATATTATCAGAAGTTATTATTAGGCCATTTTGAGTTATACACATGGCATTTTTTGCAAGAGCCATTGCAGCTAGACCATAATCCTGCGTAACTACAATATCACCATTAGTAGCATTATTGACAATATAATAATCAGCACTATCAGATGATTTATCTACAGTTATAATATTAGCGTAATCATCATATATTTCATGGCAGTAGTTTTTAACTACTACAACATCTATATCGTATGATTTAGCTATTTCAATAGTTAAATCTACAACAGGACAGCCATCACCGTCAACAAATATTTTCATATTATCACCTAATATGATTGTATCATAGATTCTCTAAATATTCATCATAGGTCATTTGTTTGTCTATTAAACCTGTTGATGTGATTTCCATAATTCTATTAGCTATTGTTTGTACAAACTGATAATCATGAGAAGTAAATAATATTATTCCTTTGTAGTCCTTTAATCCATTGTTTAGAGCCGTAATAGATTCTAGATCTAAATGGTTTGTAGGTTGGTCTAGTATTAAAACATTAGCATACCCAAGCATCATTTTTGAAAGCATGCATCTTACTTTTTCTCCGCCAGATAGAACCTTAGCTTGCTTTAGAGGTTCGTCTCCTGAAAAGAGCATCCTCCCCAAAAAACCACGTAAATAGCTTTCGGATTTTTCTTCTGAAAATTGTCTCATCCAGTCTACTAAGTTCAAATCAACATCATTAAAGAACTTAGAATTATCATTTGGGAAATAGGATTTAGTTATGGTAATTCCCCATTTATAACTACCAGAGTCAGGTTCCATTTCTCCATTCAATATTTTAAAAAGAGTGGTGTTAGCAATATCATTTTCTCCAATAAAGGCTATTTTGTCACCTTTAGAAACTCTAAAACTAATATCATTTAAAACTTTAACTCCATCTATAGTTTTAGATAATCCTTCTACTGTAAGTATTTCATTACCTACTTCTCTTTCCATTTGGAAAGAAACAAAAGGATATCTTCTATTTGAAGGTTGAATTTCGTCTAAAGTGATTTTTTCTAATAGTTTTTTTCTAGAAGTAGCTTGTCTTGATTTAGATGCATTGGCACTAAAACGAGCAATAAAATCTTGCAATTCTTTTATCTTTTCTTCTTTTTTCTTATTTTGATCTTTCATCATTTGAAGTGCCAATTGGCTAGATTCGTACCAAAAGTCATAATTTCCAGTATATAATTTAATTTTACCATAGTCTATGTCTGCCATATGGGTACAAACTTTGTTCAAAAAGTGCCTATCATGGGATACTACAATGACAGTTCCCTCAAACTCTATTAGAAATTCTTCTAGCCAGCCGATAGCTTTTCTGTCTAAATGGTTTGTAGGCTCATCTAATAATAGTATTCCTGGTTTACCAAATAGGGCTTGGGCAAGTAGCACCTTCATCTTTTCATTACCTGTTAGTTCAGACATTTTTTTGTCATGAAGATTTGTTTCAATACCTAGTCCTTGAAGTATAGAGGAAGCATCTGATTCTGCATTCCATCCGTCAAGTTCGGCAAATTCAGCTTCAAGCTCTGCTGCCTTTATTCCATCTTCATCTGTGAAATCTGGTTTAGCATATAGAGCTTCTTTTTCCTTCATTATTTCATAAAGTCTGGGATTACCTATAATTACAGTTTCCAATACTTGATAATTGTCATATTTAAAGTGGTCTTGCTTCAATACTGACATACGAATTTCTGAAGGAATACTTACTTCACCAACATTTGGTTCTAATTCTCCAGACAATATTTTTAAAAATGTACTCTTACCAGCTCCATTTGCCCCAATGATTCCATAGCAATTTCCTGGTGTGAATTTTAGATTTACATCTTCGAATAGTTTTTGTTCTTTATATCTTAAGCTTACATTAGTTACAGTTATCAATTTATTAGTACCTTCCCTTACATGAAATTTATGAAACATCGTGTAATTATATCATAAAATCATGAATACTTCACTAACAATATTCAAACAGCTGTGACGGTTCTTTTTGTTTGAAATTCAACAAAAAAAATCGTCCCTACTGTTTATTATGTTATAATATTCGTTGTGGAGATTATAAGAAAAAAGAAAGGGAAGAATATGAATTTATTAAATGTAGAAAATATTTCAAAAAGCTATAATGAAAATAAATTGCTTAAAAATATAAGCTTAGGAATAAATGAAGGAGATAAAATAGGCCTTATAGGTATAAATGGTACAGGAAAGACTACTCTTTTGAAGATAATAGCAGGAATCGAAGAAGCAGATGAAGGAAGAATAGTAAAGGGAAGTGCAGTTAGAATAGGATATCTTCCTCAGAAAATTGCATTTGATCCTAATGCTACTGTAGAGGAACAGGTTTTTAGAGGCAATTCAAAAAATATGGTATTGCTTAGAAAATACGAAGAAGCTATTAATAATCCAAATACTCCAAGTGAAGAAATTGTAAGACTTACTCATCAAATGGATGCAATGGATGTTTGGAATTTGGAGAATGAAGCAAAGGCAGTGTTGACTAAACTGGGGATTACTGACTTTAAGGCAAAAGTAGGGGATTTATCAGGTGGACAAAGAAAGAGGATTGCACTAGCTAGTGCATTGATCAATCCTTCAGAACTACTTATACTTGATGAACCAACAAATCATCTTGATAATGATACAATAGAATGGCTAGAAGAATACCTTGGAAAAAGAAAAGGTGCATTATTAATGATAACCCACGATAGATATTTTTTAGATATGGTAGTTAATAAAATTGTTGAACTTGATGGTGGGAATCTTTATTCATATGAGGGAAATTACAATAGTTACTTGGAAAAGAAACTTGAAAGAGAAGAAATGGAAGTTGCCAGTGAGAAAAAGAGACGAAGCTTATTGAGAAAAGAATTGGCATGGATGAAACAAGGTGCAAAGGCAAGATCTACTAAGCAAAAGGCTAGAATAGATCGTTTTAATGAACTAAATGAAAGGGTAACAAATTTATTACCAGATGAAAATTTAGAAATATCAGTAGGAAATAGGCGCCTTGGGAAAAAGGTAATAGAATTAAACCATGTATCAAAATCCTATGATGGCAAAAAAATTATAGATGATTTTGATTATATTGTTTTGAGAGATGATAGAATAGGTATATTAGGGCCAAATGGTAGTGGTAAGTCTACCCTTATTAATATAATGGCAGGAAATATTGAACCTGATGCCGGAAGTGTTGAAATAGGTGATACTGTAAAAATAGGATTGTATTCACAAGAGACTCATCATATAGATGATAGTTTAAGAGTTATTGACTATATAAAAGAAGGATCAGACAATATAACAACAGCGGAAGGAGTAAAAATAAGTGCTTCTCAAATGCTGGAGAAATTTTTGTTTCCACCTTATGTACAATGGACTCCAATAGCTAAGCTTTCGGGAGGAGAAAAGAGAAGGCTTCATTTACTTAGGGTACTTATGGAAGAACCTAATGTATTGTTATTAGATGAGCCTACCAATGATTTAGATATAGAAACCCTTACTATTTTAGAGGATTATCTTGAAGAATTTTTGGGAGCTGTTATAGTAGTTTCTCATGATAGATATTTCTTAGATAAATTAGCAGAAAAAGTTTTTGTATTTGAAGGAGAAGGAAAAATAGTTCAATATACAGGGAACTATTGGTACTACAAAAAAAATATCTTGGAGAAAAAACAAGAAATAAAAAAAGAAGTAGAAAAACCTGCTAAGAAAGAAAAGCCAAAAAGGGAGAACAAACTAAAATTAACATTCAAAGAACAAAAAGAATATGAAGAAATAGATGATATCATATCAGATTTAGAAGATAAAATTCATGAAGTTGAAATAAAAATGGAAGAAGCTTCAACTGATTATGTAGCTTTAGAGGAACTACTTCAAGAAAAAGAAAAACTAAAATTTGAGTTAGAAAAAAAGATGGATAGATGGGTTTATCTCAATGAATTAGTAGAGAAAATTAAGATAGGGGACGGAGGAGAAAAGTAAATATGAAAAAAACAGTGTTAACATATGTGAGGTTATTTATAGGGCTTTTTATATGTGCTGTAGGTATGGTTATGACAATCAATGCAAATTTGGGACTATCCCCATGGGATGTTTTTCATCAAGGGATTGCAAATATTTTCAATATTACGATAGGTAAAGCAAATATATTAGTTGGGGTTTTTATAGTAATATTAGATATTATAATAGGAGAAAAAATAGGATGGGGAACACTATGTAATATGATATTTATTGGATTATTTATTGATTTACTAATGTTAAATAATATAATTCCAACTTTTAATGGAACTTTACAAAGTCTTATTATGATGTTAATTGGATTGTTCATTTTAGGATTTGGTTGTTATCTTTATATTGGTGCTGGATTAGGTGCTGGACCTAGAGATAGTTTGATGGTGGCTCTTACTAAAAAAACACATAAATCTGTTCGATTAATAAAATCTTCTATTGAATTAGGAGCATTGATAATAGGTTATATATTAGGTGGAAAAGTAGGGGTTGGAACAGTGATTATGGCAGTAGGGGGAGGATATTTTACTCAGCTTGCTTTTAGGATTATGAAATTTGATGTTAGCAAAGTTGAACAAAGATTAATATCTGATGACATTAATTTTATTAAAGATAAGCTATTAGCTGCAAAATAGATAATAAGAACATGGTAAGGAGATGTTTATGAGATTAAATAAATTTATTTCATCAACAGGGATTTGCTCTAGGAGAGAAGCAGATGAATTAATCAAACAAAATAAAGTAAGAGTTAATGGGGAGATTGCACCATTAGGATATAATGTGGAGAAAAATGATAAGGTTGAATTAAATGGCAAACTTTTAAAACAAAAGAAAAATGATGTGTATATTGCTTTAAATAAGCCAGCAGGAATTACCTGTACAACAGAGAGGCATATCAAAGGAAATATCATTGATTTTGTAAATTATCCTGAACGAATTTTTCCCATTGGTAGGCTTGATAAAGATTCAGAAGGGTTAATTCTTTTGACAAATGATGGAGATATAGTCAATGAGATTTTAAGAGAGGAAAACAATCACGATAAGGAATATATTGTGACTGTAAATAAGAAAATTACTCCTTCGTTTATAAACGATATGTCAAACGGAGTAAAGATCTATAATCCCGTTAAAAACGAGTATACAGTAACAAAAAAATGTAAGGTATTTAAAATAAACGACAAGACCTTCAAAATCGTACTATCTCAAGGATTAAATCGTCAAATTCGAAGAATGTGTCAAAAGCTAGGATATAGGGTTGTGAAATTGCAACGAATTCGAATTATGAATATAACACTAAAAGGATTACCACTGGGAAAGTGGAGATATTTAACTGAAGAGGAGTTGAAAATCATTAATTCCAAGATATCAAACTGAGTCAAGGGACGGGCCCTTGACTCAGTTTGTATCACTATTTATTATTACATTTCTGATACTTTCATATCCATAATTAAGTATTTGCTATTTGAAAGAGGACTTATTGTATCTTTGCTTACTCCTCTAAAGGATTCTCCAAACATATCAAATACATTTGAAGATACATTTAATTCAGGGAGTCTGCCTATTAGTTTTTCTCCATCAAATAAAAATGCTAATTGTACAGGAGTTCCAAAATTTCCTTCAGGGGTAAAGTCTCCTCCAGAAGCCATTAGTACAAAAATCCCCATTTCGCCATTTAGTAATTCTTTAGCAGTTTTTTCTGATTCTTCAATAGTCAATATTGGTTCTCCTAATGTTGGAAGACTATCATATTCTCCAACTGCAGCACCTGTTAGTGGAATATTATATTTTTTAGCTGTTCTCTTGTCAGTATATGGAGATAATACTACTCCGTCTTGAATAAGATTGTATCTATAATTTTCGTTTATAACCCCTTCAGCATCGAAGAATGGAGTAAAGGTATCTACAGGATTGTTATTTTGATATAATGTGAAGTTTTCGCTAAATACCTTTTTATTCTTTTTGTCACTTAATAGTGAACTTCCACTTCCAAAATTGTTTCCATCTAAATCTTGCAATAATTTTTTCAAAGGTAGAGATTCATCTGTTGGAAATACAACAGGTAGTACTTCTTTTTTTGGAAGTTCAACTTTGTTTTTATAGGCATTACATACTTCGTTTATCATATCTAATGCTAAATTACGATCATATTTTCTGCCTTGAAAAGCTACAAATCCATCCATAATATTGACAGAGGATTTTTCCTTAAAAAGTAATTCTAAAGAGAATAATCTGTCTCTATAGTATAGATCAAGTCCCTTGTCATTTTGAATTTTAACTTCAGATTCTGTTAGATATATTTTGTTTGAGAAATAAAAATCAGATTGTTCATTTCTAATGGAAGTCAATAATTCTTCAATTTCACTTACCAGTTTATCTTCACTTATTATTTCTGTTGAAAAATCTTCGTGTTTCTTATGAGTTTCTTCTAGTTCATATTGGTAGGAGATATTGTTTTTAAGTGAATCTTTTGCTCTATTTTCCAATTCTCCTTCGTCATAATTTCCTATAGCACCTGCATATCCTATACATCCATTTTCATATACTCTAAGTCCTGTTTTTTCAATATCCTTATTTCTGATAGAATCAATTCTCGTTTGACTTACATTTATTGATGTTTCTTTTATTCTATTTATATATTTTTCCTTTATCATTTAATCCACCCCCTATTGAACATTAATATTATTTACCCTAACATATGGTCCGCCAAATCCTACTGGTAGAGGAAATTGTTCCATTTTTCCACATCCGCCTAGTATAAAGCTAAGTATTTCAACATTATCAGAAAGACCGTCAATTTCATTTAAGGTTTCCATTACATTTCCTGTTATTACTGAAATATTTACAGGCTCTGCAATTTTTCCATCTCTAATGTAATAGGCAAGTGATGGGGCAATTGTGAATGTTGACATTCCTGAGCCATGTTTTATAGTTTCAATATATATTCCGTTTTTCACTTCGGAGATTAGCTGTTCCTTTGTCTTATCTCCTGATTCTATATATGTGGTTGTCATTCTAACTATTGGTTCAAATTCAAAATTAATTGCTCTTGCATTTCCTGTTAATTCTTCTTCTAAATAATAAGCTGTAGTGCCACTATGGAGTCTTCCACTTAGTTTTCCATTTTTAACAAGGTAAGTTTTTTCTGCTCTAGTACCTTCGTCGTCAAATGGTACATAGCCACTGCCGGAAACATTGCCATCATCTACTATAGACAATATGTCACTACCTACTTTTTTACCTATAGCCCATTCTTTTCTCATAGTTTCATCACCTATCATGAAGTCAGCTTCACTCTTGTGTCCAAAGCTTTCATGAGCGAATACTCCTGCAGCCAATGGTGACAATATAACTGTGTATTTTCCAGGCTCGACAGCTTTAGAGTTAAGTAGGAAATCTTCACATTTTTTGATATATACTTTGCAGTCTTCAACATTGTTAGTTAGTTTTTCAAAGCTGTCATAACCTCTTTGGAAGCTTTCAGAAAATCTTTTTTCTCCATGAACGAAGTTCATTCTTACGGATAGACCAACGATTTGTGTGTCATAAAGAACATGAGCTCCTTTACTTGAGTAGAATTCTTTATCAATTTTTTTATCTACATATATGGTTTTCCAATGTTTAATTAATTCATTTGCCTTTAATAATGGGAAATACTCTTTTAGTAAATTTTGTTTTTTACTCATTTCGATTTTAGTTACATCATTGTCTTTGAATTTAATTAGATTTTCTTTGTTTGACTGGAACTTTGTAACAATTGGATTATTATTTATTTCTTCATTTGGTTTTGCATATGTAGCTAGAGTTTCTATTTCGTTTTGAATATTCTCGATATTTGATGTAGAACTATAATACCATCTCTCACCATCAAATATTCTTATAAAAGCTGCTTTATAACTTCTAATTTTTGATTCCTCAATTTCGCCCATGGTATAAATAATTTTTGTCTCATACAAATCCTCTATGCGTACATCTGTATAGAGCCCTTTTGGGAATTTAAACATTTGGAGTTCCCCCTTTATTTTCATAATATTGTTAATATAATTATAACATAAATGTAAGTGCCAGGTGAACATTAATATCAGTATCGGGTATTAACTCATCTGTGTTAGGATAGATTTTAAGAGCTGTCCCAATGTGATATAATATTCACAGTAGTAGAAACGAACAAATATACTAAAAGGTAATTTATGAACTTATAATAATAAAGATTTTAAATATAGATAATTGAAAGGATGAAGACATGAGTAAGACATTAGTATTAGCTGAAAAGCCATCTGTTGGAAGAGATATAGCTAGGGTATTGAAATGTAACAAAAAAGGCAATGGCTATTTAGAAGGAGATAAATATATTGTTACTTGGGCTTTGGGTCATTTAGTAACATTAGCTGAACCTGAGGAGTACAATAAAAAATATAAAGAATGGAGGATGGAGGATTTGCCTATGCTTCCATCACAAATGAAGCTAGTTGTTATTAGGCAAACTAGTAAACAGTTTTACAGTGTAAAAACACAAATGCATAGAAAAGATGTATCGCAGATAATAATAGCAACTGATGCAGGTAGAGAGGGAGAGCTTGTTGCAAGATGGATTATAGAAAAGGCAAATGTAAAGAAGCCTATTAAACGTCTTTGGATATCTTCTGTTACAGATAAGGCAATAAAAGATGGATTTAACAAATTAAGAGATGGCAAAGAGTACGAAAATCTTTATAATTCAGCTGTAGCACGTGCTGAAGCAGACTGGATTGTTGGGATAAATGCTACTCGAGCATTGACTTGTAAGTACAATGCTCAGCTATCTTGTGGTAGAGTGCAAACCCCTACTTTGGCAATGGTTGCAAGTAGAGAAGAGGAAATTCAAAATTTTAAACCAAGGGAGTTTTATGGTATAAATGCTACAACTAAAAATTTGAAGCTAATATGGAAGGATACTAAAAATAAAGATACAAGGATATTTGATGAGAAAAAATGTGACAATATACTTGCTTCTGTTGAAGGAAATGATGCAAAGATAATAGGTGTAGAAAAGTCCTATAAGAAGACTTTTTCACCTAGATTATATGATTTGACAGAGCTTCAAAGGGATGCTAATAAAATATTTGGGTTTTCAGCAAAAGAGACCCTTTCCATTATGCAAAGACTTTATGAAACTCATAAGATACTTACATATCCAAGGACTGATTCTAGATATTTAACAACAGATATAGTAGAAACATTAGATGAAAGACTTAAAGCCTGTGGGATTGGGGAATATGGACCAATGGTTTCAAAAATTTTAAGAAATCCTATTAAAGCTAATAAATCCTTTGTTGATAATAGCAAGGTAACAGATCATCATGCTATTATACCAACAGAACAGAGAGTGTCATTAAGTGAATTAAATGATGGTGAAAGAAAAATATATGACTTAGTTGTTAAGCGTTTCTTAGCAGTATTATATACTCCTTTTGAATATGAACAGACAACAATTAAAGCAAAAATTGGAGATGAAAACTTTTTTACTAGGGGGAAAAGGATTATTTCTCAGGGTTGGAAAGAAATATATGCTAATAACTATGAGGATGATGATGCTAATGAAGATGTTCCAGAACAGCTTTTACCTAGTATAAATAGTGGAGATATCTTGAAAGTGTCTACTATTGTAAAAACTAAAGGACACACAAAACCACCAGCACCATTTAATGAAGGAACACTTTTAACAGCTATGGAAAACCCAGCAAAGTATATGGTAGGAGAAAGCAAAGACTTAATTGAGACAATTGGGGAAACTGGAGGAATTGGGACGGTAGCTACAAGGGCAGATATTATTGAAAAGCTGTTTAACACCTTTTTATTAGAAAAGAGAGGCAAGGATATCTTTATCACGGGGAAAGGTAAACAACTTCTGGAGTTGGTTCCTGAAGATATGAAATCACCTGCACTAACAGCAGAATGGGAGCAAAAGCTAGAAGCAATTGCTAAAGGCAAACTTAATAAAAATGCGTTTATAGGGGAAATGAGAAATTATTCAAAAACTATTACTAAAGAAATAAAGAATAGTGATGCAAGCTTTAAGCATGACAATATATCAAGGGTTAAGTGTCCTGAATGTGGAAAGTATATGCTAGAAGTAAAGGGAAAAAAGGGCAAGATGCTTATTTGCCAAGATAGAGAATGTGGCTATAGAAAAAATGTTTCAAAAGTGACAAATGCAAGATGTCCTAATTGTCATAAAAAGTTAGAATTACGAGGAGAAGGAGAAGGCCAAACATTTATATGTAAATGTGGATATAGAGAGAAACTTTCTTCTTTTAATCAAAGAAAGAAAAAACAGAAGAGTGGTCTATCTAAAAAGGAAGTAAACAGGTACTTAAAACAACAAAACAAATTAAACGATGAACCAATTAATACTGATTTAGCAGATGCACTAAAGAAACTTGAACTTTAATATCAGTGCCAGGCACTAACTTACTAACTTATTCACAAATATTAGTGCCAAAAGTAGAGTGTCTATTAGATCAAGTTATTAAAACAATATTAGTAGGGGAGACCTGTGGCCTCCTATTTTATACCAAAAAGGGACAGTGAACCTGTCCCCTTGTCCTGTTACTTTGTGTAATTGTCGAAATAACCTTGGATGTATATAACTGGTGTCCCTTTGTCTCCACTTCCTGAAGTCAAATCAGATAGTGAACCAATTAAATCTGTAAGTCTTCTAGGGGTAGTGCCTTGTGATTCCATAGTGCCAACTAGGTTTGATTCCTTGTTTTCAATGTATTTAGAGATAGCTTTTTTAAGTTCTTCTCCACTTAAATCTGCGAAATTGTTGTCTGCAAGATATTTTAGTTTGATTTCATTTGGTGTTCCTTCAAGTCCACTAGTATATGCAGGGGATACAACAGGGTCAGCTAGCTCCCAAATCTTGCCTACTGGGTCTTTGAAAGCACCATCACCGTAAACCATAACCTCTACAGTTTTGTCAGTCTTTTCTTTTAGCTTTGCTTGAATACTATCAACAATAGGTTGGCAGTCTCTTGGGAAAAGTTTTACACTTTCTTCTGTTGCTTTATTAGAGCCTAATAGACCATAGTTTTCATTGAATCCACTACCATCAATAGATGCAGTTAGTATATCATCAAGGCTATAAATTTTTTCTCCACCATTTTCTTTTAATATTCTCTTGGTTCTAAATCTTGTATGAATGTCACAAGCAAGAACATTTTTTGTATAGTCTAGAATTGTTTTAGGATTGTTTGAGAATATAATTTCACATTCAGTATCATATTCTTCAATGAGTGATTTATAATAATCAATATAATCAACCCCAGTAAAGGTGTGTTTATTGTATCCGAAAAGTTCACGATATTCATTTTCTGTCAATACATCTGTCCAAGGATTAATACCTTTTTCATCAAGAGCATCTAAACTTACTAAATGATTGCCTACTTCATCAGATGGGTATTGTAACATTAAAACAATCTTTTTAGCGCCCTTAGCAATACCTCTAAGACAAATTGCAAAACGGTTACGGCTTAAAATTGGGAATATAACTCCAATAGTTTCATTTCCAAATTTATTATTTATATCTTTTGCTATGGCATCAATGCTTGCATAGTTTCCTTGAGTACGAGCAACTACAGATTCTGTAATAGTTATAATATCACGATCATTTATTGAAAAACCTTCTATTTCTGAAGCTTTGAGTACTGTATCTACAACCGTATCTACTATATTGTCTCCTTCTTTGAATATTGGAGTACGAAGACCTCTAACTACAGTTCCAACTATTCTTTCCATTAAAATCTCTCCTTTATATTCGGATTTTAGAAGGAACAAAACCCTTCACTTGTAATATATAATATTTAGTGGTATAAGTAAAATAAATAGATAGTATACTATATATAAGGGGTGCTTATATGTCTATTAGATTAGATTTGTATAAAATATTTTGTGAAGTAGCAAAGCATAAGAGTTTTTCAAAGGCTTCAAAAGTTTTATATATGACGCAACCAGCTGTTAGTCAGGCCATTATGCAACTTGAAGATGAATTGGGTTTGCGACTATTTACTCGAACCCCTAGGGGAGTTATTCTTACAAATGAAGGACAAATGCTATTCGAATATGCAAACTCTGCTATTAATTTAATCAATGTAGGGGAAAAGAAGATCATGGAATCAAAGAATTTAATGGTAGGAAATTTGAGAATAGGGGTTGGAGATACTATTTCTCGCTATTTTCTATTACCTTTTCTAGAAAAATACCACAATCAATATCCTAATATTAAATTAAAAGTTATCAATCGTACAACATTAGAACTTATTACTTTACTCAAATCAGGAGAAGTCGATATTGCTATATGTAATTTACCTATTAAAGATTCATCTATAGAAACAAAAAAATTAATGGATATTCATGATATATTTGTATGTGGAGAAAAGTATAAAGATATTATTTCTAAGACATTGTCTTTTGAAGAAATATCAAAGTTTCCACTTATATTACTTGAGCCTAAATCAAACTCTAGGCAGTATGTAGAGGAGTATATATTATCTAAGGGTATAAAAATTGAACCGGAGATTGAACTTGGCTCTCATGAACTATTATTAGAATTTGCAAAGATCAATCTAGGTATATCCTGTGTTGTCAGTGAATTTTCCCATGAGTATTTAGAGTATGGTTACCTATATGAAGTTAAGTTAACTGAGCCAATACCTAAGAGAAGTATAGGAGTTTGTTCACTAAAGAGCGTTTCACTATCTCCAGCGTCAGAGAAATTTGTTGAGATATTAGAAAAGAAGGCTTAGAAGTGAGTCACGGAATCATGACTCATGTGGTATTATATATTAAAGGGGGTTTGACATATGGGTATAAATATTAAAAGTATAGCAAAGGTAGGTAACTATATTTTTATAATTTATGTCTTGTATGCTCTAGTATTGGGAGCTATTGTTTTTGGTTTTTATAAGCACAAGGATAGCAAATATTTAGATACGCATCCGGTTAATAGATTTTATGGGGACAGCGTTGGTCAGGATAGGGTGGCGCTTGTAGAAGACAGGTATGAATCAGGATTAGCTCGTATTAATTTTATTGAAAACGCTAATGAAACTATAGATATATCATATTTTAAAATAGATGAGGGTTTGTCTGCAGATATCTTTACAGGATGTCTTTTAGAAGCTGCAGATAGGGGAGTAAAAATTCGATTACTTTTAGATGGCTCAATATCAAACTTAACTAAAATGAAAGACATAGAATATGCTCTTACGGAATATCCTAATATTGAATTTAAATATTATGAACCAATTAATATATTTAAGCCTTGGGCTTGGAACAATAGACTCCATGATAAGATTATTATAGTGGACAAACAGTATGCTATGTTAGGTGGGCGAAACATAGGAGATAGGTATTTTGCACCAGATAGCTATGATGGAGAAAAGACTAATGATAGGGATGTTGTTATTGTCAATACGGATGATGAAAATATTTCTAGTAGTGCTATTAGCCAAGTAAGTGAATACTACAATTTTGTATGGAATCATGAGTATTCAAAATATCCATCTAAAAGATTAACTTTAAATAAAAAGGAAAAGGGACAAGGAAAAGCAAATTCTTTAAAAAAATATATAAACAATCTTAGAGTTACTAGACCTAATATGTTCAATAATGATTTTGATTGGATGGAATTGTCTTTACCAACTAATAAAGTAACTTTAATACACAATCCTATTGAAAGATTAAATAAAGAGCCATGGTGTTTTTATGAGATTACAAACCTGATGAAGTCAGCAGAGAAATCAATTTTTATACAAAGTCCGTACATTATCCCTACAAAAGAAATGGTTGATTGTTTAGAAGGGGTCAATGTTTCACCTAGTAAAATAAATGTTTTAACGAATTCTCTTGGATCAACTCCTAATGTAATGGCTTTTTCAGGATATATAAGACATAGGGAGGATATAGTTGACCAAGGTGTAAATGTATATGAGTTTCAAGGGCCGGGTTCTATACATGCTAAATCGTATATTTTTGATGATAGGATTAGCCTTGTTGGTTCATTTAACTTTGATTCAAGGAGTACTCATCTTAGCACTGAAACTATGGTTGTAATTGATAGTGAGGAATTTTCAAAGGCCTTAGAAAGAGAAGTACAGAAAGATATGAAGAGTAGTTTAATGGTAGCAGAGGACTATTCTTATGTAGATAATTCTCTCATAGAAGAGGAAGAGATACCTTTTACTAAACCAATTATTATAAGGTTTGTATCTATAATTACTTATTTATTTGATTATATGTTATAGATTTTTATTATACTATATTAATTATAAATAGAGATTTAAAATTTTATTTGTAATAAGTGGCAGGTATGTGTATAATTAAGACACAAATACATAAATGGAGGGGATACTATGAAAAAAGTTTCAGTCGTAGCATTAGTTTTAGTATTGGCTTTAGCTTTTACAGGTTGTACAGGTGTTGAACAAAGACTTTATAAGGGATTTGCTAAAAATCAAGAGATAACTTCATTGGAAAGTGATACAGATGTTACTTTTATATTAGAAGCAACAGATTTCTCAGAAGAAGAACAAATGATGCTTCAACAAGCAATTAATATGCTTGACAATTCAAAAATTAGCATGCATCAAATATCAAAGACAAACAAAGAAAAAACAGTGACAAAAGCATATGTAGATATGGATATGACTTTTGGTGACATGAAAATGCCAATGGAAGCTTGGGTTGATATGGATATGTCAAAGGATAATCCTGAAATGTTGGAAATCATTAAGATGCCTGCAATGATTATGGGAATGATGTCTCCAGAAAATCCAAACAAAGAATATTTAATCTATGATTTTGAAGAAATGATGAAGGAATTACCAGAAGGTCAAGAAGAAGTTAACAATAGCAAGTTAATGGAATTTAGTAAGGATATGCAAACTAAATACGTTGATTTCTTTAATAATTACTTTAAAGAATTTGACCTAGGCGTTAAAATGGCGAAATATAAAGGAACACGTTCTGCTAATGGAAAGTCATTATATATCTATGAAGTAAATTTAGATGATGCAAACTTTAAAAAACTTATTAGAAATGCAGTAAACAATTCTTTGGAAAATGAAGAAACAATTAAATTTATTGAAGAATATATGAGCGATGTAGTAAATATCATGGAAATACCTGAAGAAGAACAAATGTCAAAAGAAGAAATGAAGGAAGAAGTAAAAGAAGGATTAGACAAATTTAAAGAAGAATTACCAAATATTAAAAAACAATTTAACGAATTCATGGATAAGCTTGAAGATGTTAAAGTGTTAGGCGACAAAGGGATAGTTATCGAGTATGGAATGAATAGTGATGGATATATAGTTCATACAAAAGGAAATATAGATTTAGCTATTGACCTAGAAGCTATTGGAAAAGCTTTTGAAACTGCAACTAAAACTGAAGAGACAACTGGAGTAGAAACAAAAGTTCAATCTAAAGGTAAATTAAAACTTGGAATAGAGTTTAATACAAATATGTACAATATCAATAAAGATGTAAAAATAGAAATGCCTAAGACAACTGAAGAAAATAGCTTACGTATGAGTGATTTAATGAAACAACAAATGGAATCAATAGAAGTACCTGAAGCAGCTACTGAAGCAGCTACAAAATAATAAAAAATAGCTAGTAGATTTATCTACTAGCTATTTTAATATATTAAACTAAATAGGGGGGTAAATGTTTGGCTATTTTAATTCACTAAACTTGATTTCAATTTCCTTTTTGCTACCATTTCTTATGATACTCAATGTAGCACTATCTCCTTTATTATATTTATAAAGAGCCTTTTTCAATTGGTTCATATTTTCTATTTTTTTATCATCAATTTTTTCAATTATGTCTCCACTCATTAGTCCTGCGCTACTAGCAGGGGAGTTAGGAGATACTTCTATGACTATTACTCCATCATCTGTACTTAAATCTATACCCAATTGTCTTTCATATAATTCAACTTCTACTCCTTTTATACCAATAAATACTGTTTTGTAAGTTCCTTCTTTGATTACTTGTTCAATTATGGTTTTAACTGTATTTATTGGTATAGAGAATCCTAATCCTTCAGCAGATTTTATTTTGGCTGTATTTATGCCTATTACTTCACCTTTGGCATTCAATAGTGGTCCTCCACTGTTTCCAGGATTTATTGATGCATCTGTTTGGATCAAGTCTTCGATTACATTGTTTTCATCTACTTGAATAGATCTGTGGAGACCACTTATGATACCTGAAGTTACAGATCTTTGGAATTCCAATCCTAGTGGGTTTCCTATAGCAATGGCAGTTTCTCCTACTTCTAATTGGTCAGAATCTCCTAAGTCAGCTACAGGTAGATTTGCCTTATCTACTTTCACTATAGCTAAGTCAATTGCACTATCATTCCACAATACAGTGCCTGGATTTTTGTCTCCATTTTCAAATAATACAGATATCTCTTTAGCATTTCCATCCCCTACTACATGGGAGTTAGTAAGTATATACCCATTTGCATCTACAATTATTCCAGAACCTGTACCTTCTACTTCTGTTTCACCAAAAAAGTTTCCTACAACTTCTTTGGTAGTAATACCAACTACACTTCCCATTGCCTTTTTAGCAACTGCAGATTCAATAGAGGTTTCATTGTTTACAACGATATTTGTTTTTTGGGCGTCATAGGATTTTTCTGTACTATATATACTAGGTGTAGGTAGCCATTTTCCATATAGATAATTTGGAGCTATATATGAAGATACTACACCTCCAACAATTGATGCTACTAAAGCTATAATAAAAAATGGCAGCAATCCTCTTTTCCTTGGCTTTTCAATATTCTTATTTTCATCTTTTGTGTATTCGCTACATTCAATAATGTCGATTCTTTCATCATCCATATTATTACCTCCTCAAATATTTACTGTAACTATATATTAATAATCAATTGTGATAGAAATATGGATGAAATATGTTTTTGTTGTATAAATTTTTCTTTATAAATTTCACAATTTCCCACAATTATATGATTATAATGCCATATTATTATTGAATACTATAGTTAGTACCTATGCATATATATGTTTTTTTTGATAAAATATATATAATGATTTTCATATAGAGGAGTGAGATATTATGTCTTTTAGGATATATTTAGTGGAAGATGATAATAATTTAAATTTAGTTTTAACTTCTTATTTAGAGAAGGAAGGATGGAAGGTTTCTGCTTTTTTAACAGGAGAAGAGGCCAAAAAAGCTATTAATGATCCACCTGATTTGTGGATACTAGATATTATGCTTCCAGATATAAATGGATATCAACTTATTCAAGAAATTAAACTTGTTTCTCCTAATGTACCTGTTATTTTTATATCAGCAAGAGATCAAGATATAGATAGAGTTGTAGGATTGGAACTTGGTAGTGATGATTATTTGCCAAAGCCTTTTTTGCCAAGGGAATTAGTTATTAGAACACGAAATCTTTTAGAAAGAGTATATGGTACTGATTCACAAATACAGGAGATTCCACCTTACAGTATAGACAGTGGAAGCAGAACTGTTAAGTTAAAGGATGATATTCTCGATTTAACATCAAAAGAATTTGATTTGTTGGTATATTTTGTGGAAAATCAAGGTTTGGCACTTTCTAGGGAGCAAATACTCAATTCTATATGGGGAGAAGATTATTTTGGAACAGACAGGGTGGTTGATGATTTGGTAAGACGATTGAGAAAAAAGATGCCTAAACTAAACCTTGAAACAATCTATGGATATGGCTATAGGATGATAAAATCATGAAAAATTGGCCATTATCAGTACAGATATGGATAGTTTTTGCAGCAATAACACTGTGTATTTCTATAATGTTATCGATACTTCTTCCTTTGACTTTAAGAGATTTTTTCACCAAGGAAATATATGCCAATATTGAAAGTGCTCAAGATTTACTATTTTATCGTTCTACAGATGAGTTCTATGAAGACTTTCTAGATCCAAAAAATCTAGAAAAACCAAGACAAAAGTTAGAAGATATCAGAACAGTAAATCATTTTATAATATATGATGAAGATCAAATAGTAATATCGCCTTCTCTATCAATTGATTTTTTAAATAAGGTTAGAAATGATATAAAAACTCAAAAAAGTGTGAGACAGAGGTATAGCGGTAAAGTAGATAATGAAAAGATATTTTATGTTATTACCAAGGGAAAGGCACTAAATCAAGAGGTTTATTTGGTTTCATATGTTTGGGATTCATATAGAGAAGATTTAGTTAAGACACTATTTAAGAAGCTAGCATTGATTATGACTATAGTTTTTCTTTTGAGTTGGATACCTGCTATTTGGCTTTCAAAATACTTATCTAAACCTTTAGTTATATTAGAAAAGCGTGTTGAAAAACTTGCAAACCATGAGTGGAATGAAGCAGTAGTAGTCAATAGAAAGGATGAAATAGGTAAACTAGGGGAGTCAATAGAAGAACTTCGAAATCAGTTGATACAACAAGATGAAGCACAACAGGCATTTTTGCAACATGTATCTCATGAATTAAAAACTCCAGTTATGGTTATTCGTAGTTTTGCACAAGCTATAAAGGATGGTATATATCCAAAAGGAGATCTTGACTGTTCAGTATCGGTTATAGATGAAGAAGCTGAAAGACTAGAAAAACGTATAGGGAATTTGCTTTATCTGACGAAACTTGATTATCTATCTAATCATGAGCTAAATAGAGAAATTATTTCACTAGATATTTTAACAAAAGAAGTGGTTGATAGACTATCTTGGAATAGACCTGAATTGGAGTGGCATTTAAATTTATCAAAAGTAAATATTAGCGGTGATATTGAGTTGTGGAGAGTGGTTTTAGAGAATATATTAGACAATCAGATACGCTATGCAGATAGTGAAATATCTATTTCATTAGATAAACAAGAGGAAAATACTGGGGTACTGCGTATTTGGAATGATGGCCCTAATATGGAACCAGAAGTTTTGGATTCTCTTTTTAGTAAATTCAGCAAAGGGTACAAAGGAGAACATGGCCTTGGTTTAGCAATTGTATATGGAATTGTATCCTTACATGATTCTAAGATTTGGGCAAAAAACGAAGAAAGTGGAGTATCTTTTAATATTGAAGTTCCAACAGTATAAAAAACATCCACCACTAGCATAAAGATAAGTGGTGGATGTTTTTTTATTCGATTTCTAAAACTACAGGACAATGATCGCTACCTAGTATTTCTGAATGAATTTGTGCATCTATTAGCCTTTTTTCAAGTTTTTTTGAAACGATGAAGTAATCAATTCTCCAACCTGCATTTCTTTCTCTAGCTTTAGTTATATATGACCACCAAGTATAGGCATCTTCTTTATCTGGATAAAAGTATCTAAAGCTGTCAATGAAATCGGCTTCCAATAGTTCTGTCATCTTGCCTCTTTCTTCATCAGTAAATCCAGCATTTTTCCTATTTGAAGATGGATTTTTCAAATCTATTTCCTTATGAGCAACATTAAGGTCTCCGCATAGTATGACAGGTTTCACTGAATCTAATTCCTTAAGATATTCCCTAAACATGTTTTCCCAAGTCATTCTATAATCAAGTCTTGCCAATTCCCTTTGACTATTTGGTGTATACACATTTACCAAATAGAAGTCTTCATATTCTAATGTAATAACTCTTCCCTCTTGATCATGTTCTTCTATTCCCACGCCGTATTTAACAGAAAGAGGTTCTTTCTTTGTAAAAATTGCAGTTCCAGAATAACCTTTTTTCTCAGCATAATTCCAATATTGATGATATCCTTCTAAGTCTAAATCTATTTGTCCTTCTTGTAGTTTTGTCTCCTGAACACAAAACATATCCGCATTCACTTCTTCAAAGTAGTCTAAAAATCCCTTCTTAACGCAAGCTCTAAGGCCATTAACATTCCAAGAAACAAGTTTCATAGTAAACCCTCCATTTAAGTAATCACTTATATTATATCATAGCTTATTTTTATATAAAGAAGGGTAATTATAATTTAATTTGGGAAAAATAATGATAATATTATATTGATTGGAAAAATATGAACTATAAATATGAAAATAATAAAAATGTTCACTATATAATAAACAATAATAAAAAAATTCACAAAAACATTTTCAAATCGAGAAAATAATTATATAATGTAAATATGATATATGATGAAAAATTTCAATGAAGGGATTGGTTTGATGAAACTTGTTTATAAAGGGAAAACAAAAGACGTTTACGATTTAGAAAATGGTAACTATTTACTTAAATTTAAAGATGATGTAACAGGAGAAGATGGTGTATTTGATCCAGGAGCAAATACAGTAGGATTAACAATTGAGGGAGTAGGAAAGGCTGGACTTCGTTTAACTAAATTTTTCTTTGAAAAATTAAATGAAAAGGGAATACCTACTCATTATGTAGATGCAGATATAGAAAATGCTACTATGACAGTAAAACCAGCAACAGCTTTTGGGAAGGGCATTGAAGTAATCTGCCGTTATAGAGCTGTTGGAAGCTTCATGCGTCGTTATGGAATGTATGCTGAAGAAGGGCAACCACTAGATGCTTTTGTCGAAGTAACTCTTAAAGATGACAAAAGAAACGATCCACCAATTACTGAAGATGCACTTCATATGTTAGGAATACTTTCAAGAGATGAATACAAAGTGCTAAAAGATCTTACACGAAAGATTAGCAATGTAGTAAAAGAAGAATTAGCTAAAAAGGGAATTGAACTATATGATATAAAATTGGAATTTGGTAGGGTAGGAGAAAGCAAGGAAATAGTACTAATTGATGAAATATCTGGTGGAAATATGAGAGCTTATAAAGATGGACAATATATTGAACCATTAGAATTAGAAAAGATGATGTTGAAGTAAGAAGTTAGGGGACAGTTTTCTGTCTCCTTTTTTTGTGTAAAAAAACATAAACAATGCTTTAAGAGAAAGGGTTTTGGGTATAACTAAATTAATTGAAAAAAATATAACAATTAAATAAGGCAATACTATAAATATTGTCTTTCCATAAATATAATCAAAGGAGGAGTTTTATGTCTTTCAAAATATCAGACAAAATAACTTGGGTTGGAAAAATTGACTGGGAATTAAGAAGTTTTCATGGAGAAGAATTATCTACTCACAGGGGTAGCTCATATAATTCTTATCTAATAAGAGATGAAAAAACTGTACTTATTGATACAGTTTGGGAACCATTTGCAAAGGAATTTGTAGAAAATCTAAAAAAAGAAATAGATTTAAATGAAATAGACTATATAATAGCAAATCATAATGAAATCGACCATAGTGGTGCATTGCCATTGCTTATGAAGGAGATACCTGATGTTCCAATATACTGTACTTCAAATGGAGTTAAGATAATAAAGGGTCATTTCCATGAAGATTGGAACTTTGTTGAAGTTAAAACAGGAGATACATTAGACATAGGAGAAAGTAAGTTAACATTTATAGAAGCAAGAATGCTACATTGGCCAGATAGTATGTTTACCTATATGTCAGGAGAAAATGTACTATTTAGTAATGATGCATTTGGTCAACACTATGCTTCAGATTTAATGTTTAATGATTTAGTTGATCAAGCAGAATTGTATCAAGAAGCTATAAAATACTATGCTAATATATTAGCACCTTTTAGTCCATTGGTGACAAGAAAGATAGAAGAAGTATTGAGTTTAAATTTACCTGTTGATATGATTGCCACTAGCCATGGGGTTATTTGGAGAGAAAATCCAAGTCAAATCATTGAAAAATACTTAGAATGGTCAAAAGGAGTAGAAGAAAATCAAATAACTATTGCCTATGAAACTATGTGGAATGGTACTAGAAGAATGGCAGAAGCAATTGCAGATGGAATTAAGAGTGTAGATAGTGATGTAACAGTAAAACTGTTTAATACTGCTCATTCTGATAAAAATGACGTCCTTACAGAAATATTTAAATCCAAAGGTGTAATAATAGGTTCATCTACTATAAATAAAAGTATATTGACTTCTGTATCAGGAATGTTAGATATGTTGAAGGGCCTAGGATTAAAGAATAAAAAAGCTGCTGCCTTTGGTTCATATGGATGGAGTGGTGAATCTGTTCAAATTATCAATGAGAGATTAAAAGATGCTAAGTTTGAAGTAATAGGTGATGGAATAAAGGAACTATGGAATCCAGATGAAGAAGCACTAGAAAGATGTAGAGAGTTTGGTAAAAATTTTGTTGGTCATTTAAAATAGTGAAATAAGTATATATAAGCTATAAAGGCGATTTATATCCTACCTAGGATATAAATCGCCTTTTTTAATCTTATAATGTGCAAATTTAAAATATATTCTAAATATTCTAAATAAGGCTTTAATAATTTACTATAATAGTGTATAATATTATAAAGGAGTGGTTCTATGGTAAAAATAAAGAGTAAAGAAGAAGTACTGAGAGAGTATCAGAGTAGGTATGAAGAATTAGATTCATTTTTTATCGAAGAACTTTCCAAGGAATATGACAGATATGCTGAAAAACTAAAGGATGTAGATACAAAAGAAGAAGCTATTGATATGTTTAGAAAAGAAGTCAAAAGAAACGAAAGAAGATATAAGCAAAATACTATGAATGCTTCAGAGGCTTCTCTACATGGTCAGTTTATGGACATATTAGCTCAGTATGGATTGATTAAATTTTTTAGAGACAATATATTAGAAGAATAGTAAACATGGTAAAGTTTAAACTTTACCATGTTTTTTTGATAAATAATTGTTATAATGATAAAATTATTTATATGATATTAAAATTATAGGGGAGATAATATGGCACAATTAAAAACTAATGCAATGAGAATACTTGATACAAACAATATTAAGTACAATGTATTAACTTATGATAAAAAAGATGGAAAGATTGACGGAATTTCTGTAGCACAAAAGATTGGGAAGGATCCAAAAGTAGTATATAAGACCTTGGTGGCTAATGGAAATAGTAGAGATATCTTTGTATTTATAATACCTGTAGAGGAAGAGCTGGATTTAAAGAAGGCAGCTAAAGTTACAGGTGAGAAGAAAGTTGAGATGATTCATGTAAAAGATATAAATAAGCATACTGGATATATTCGTGGTGGTTGTTCTCCTATAGGTATGAAAAAGTCTTATCCAACTTTTATTGATGAAAGTGCTACTACTCAAGGAAATATTATTGTAAGCGGTGGAAAAATAGGAGTTCAAATTGAATTATCAGTGTGTGATTTAGCTAGCATAACAGAAGGAAAGCTATGTGATCTAAAAAAGTAGCTTTTAACTTCAGAAACTATAGCAAATATAAGGTATAAAAAAGTTTAAAAAGGCAATTATAAATATAGAAAAATTATTGCATATCGTACATAAAAGTGGTATGCTAACTGTAAATTATAATATAGATTTAAAGGATGAAATACGTTCCTCTTTTGGGAATTATATGTTAGTCCATTTTAAATCTGAAAATTCTTTAAAAGGAGGAATGTAAAATGGCAGATAAGACTATTGTATGTAAAGATTGTGGTAATGAATTTGTATTTACAGAAGGTGAACAAGAATTCTACAAGGAAAAAGGGTTCGAAAATGAACCTCAAAGATGTCCAGATTGTAGAAAAAAGAGAAAACAAAGAAACAATGATAGAAAATTTAGAAGATAATTGATCTAAAACCTTATGAAAATTTTTCATAAGGTTTTATTTTCGCTATTTAAATAAAATAAATAAAAAAAACACCATAAATAGAGGAAAAGGAAAGTTTATGTAGAATATTAATAGTTAATATATATTTATGGGAGGATGAATGTAATGAAAAGGAAAAAACTTATCATAATATTATCCATATTAATTCTCATATGTTCATCTTTAATAGTTTATAATAGAGCATCATCTACAAATGCTATTACTATTCGTGTAGCAGGAGATAATAGCCACCCTCCTTATGAATATGTGGACGAGAACGGAATATACAAAGGTTTTAATGTGGATATAATGAGAGCAATAGCCATTGAAAAGGGAATAGATATTGAATTTGTACCTATGAGTTGGCATGATGCAGTAGATGCACTTAATAGTGGAGAAGTAGATATTATTCAAGGTATGTCTAAAACCCCTGAAAGAGAGAAAAAATACTTATTTTTAACACCAACTATGATCAATTCACAAGTAATATTTGTAAAAGCAGATAATAAGATTATTCAGGAACTTAAAGATTTGAACGGTTTTGAAGTTGCTTATCAAGAAAGTGATGTAAATGAAGAAGAGATTAAGAGTATTAATGGAGTAATACCTATACCTAAAAAAAATCAAACAGAAGGTTTGTTATCTTTGGTTAATGGTGAAGTACAAGCTTTTATAGGTAATAAAGAAGTTGGATTGTACAACTTACAAAAGTACAAGCAATTTAATAGTGTAAAAATAGTTGGAGAGCCTATATCTACTGTTAAATATGGCTTAGTAACTACTAAGGATAATGTAGAAATTGCAAATTTACTTAATGAAGGAATAGAGCAAATAAAAACAGATGGTACTTATGATAAAATATATAGGAAATGGTTCGGAGAACAATATATAGAAAAGAAAAATGTATTTAGTTTGTTTATTCAACAAATCAGTATTATAGGACTGATTATAGCATTGATAATTCTATTTATGTACTTATGGAACAAACAGTTAGTAAAGCAAGTTGACAAGAGAACTGTTGAATTACAGAAAGCCAATGAAAAGCTAATATCTCATCGAAATCAGATATATAATCTAGCTTATTATGACACAGTAACAGGTTTACCAAATAGATTATATTTCTTGGAGGCTTTTGAAGAGATATTGGAAGAATCAGAAGGAAAGAATCCAAATTTAGCTGTATTATATATAGATTTAGATAGATTTAAAGATATTAACGATAGTTTAGGACATGATACAGGGGATAAGGTATTGAATATAGTTGGAGTAAGGTTAAAGAATATTTTGAGACCAGGAGATTTTTTAGCTAGATTTGGAGGAGATGAATTCCTCGTACTTATGAAATACAAAGAAAATAAAAATGAGATAATAGATTTTGCAAATAAAATTATAAAAGAAATACAAGAACCTTTTTCTATATATGATGTAAACCACTTTTTGACATGTAGTATTGGAATTAGCGTTTATCCAGAAGGAGGAAAGGATGTTAACTCGTTAATTAAGAATGCAGATATGGCCATGTACAAAGCTAAGGAAATAGGGAAAAATACTTATTTTATATATTATAAACAATTAAGTGAAATTGAAATAAAAAAAGTTAAATTATTGAATCAGCTAAGGGAAGCTAAAGAAAATGATGAATTTGTATTATTTTATCAACCAAAAGTTGAAGTAACTACGGAAAAAATATTAGGTATGGAGGCTTTAATTAGATGGGACAATCCTACAGAAGGACTATTAGGACCAGTAAGATTTATACCATTAGCTGAAGAAACTGATATAATATTACCTATAGGAGAATGGGTGTTAAGAGAAGCATGTAGACAAAATAAATATTGGATAGATTCTGGCTATGGACCTATAAGGGTTTCAGTGAATATTTCTGCAAGACAATTTTTACAGAAAGACTTTGTTAAAAAAGTAGATACAATATTGAAAGAAGAAAAGCTTGATTCGAAATATTTAGAGTTGGAAATAACTGAGTCAATAGCTGTTATGAATATTGATTATACTTTAAATATTTTAAAAGATTTAAAAGATCTGGGAGTATATATATCCATTGATGATTTTGGTACTGGATATTCAAGTCTTAATTATTTAAAGGAAATGTGTGTAGATGAATTAAAAATAGATAGAACTTTTGTTAAAGACATAAATGTGAGTAATAAGAGTATGTCTATAATAAAGGCTACGATCCACTTGGCACATGAAATGGGATTAAAAGTTACAGCAGAAGGAGCTGAGACCAAGGAGCATGTTCAATTTTTAAAAGATCAGAATTGCAATCAAATTCAAGGATACTACTATAGTAAACCTGTTCCACCAACTGAAGTTGAAAGACTACTCATAAAATGTACAGAAGGTTGTTAGAGTCTGGGCTTGGTATAATAGATAGTTGAGGAGGAATGTGTTGTGAAAAAAGAAGTAAATATCAAGTATAAGGCATGTTTAGTGGCATATAAAAACTTAGATGAAAATGTAGTTGAAATAATTACTCGTTATTCTGTATACCATATTGATGAATTAAAAGATTTAGATATTTTAAATGAATTTGCATCATCAGAGAGAAATTTTAGTTTAAATGAAAGAATCGAAGTTTATTTAGAGCATTTTAAGGAAAAAGTAGAAGAAAAGATTAAAGAAGGTTATTCCTTGGATATAATTGAACTTCCAAAATCCTATGGAAGTTCAAGGGAAGATATGCTTATAGAATTTGATATTCAATTTGGAGATGATATACTAGTAGTAGATACAATGGAAATTTAGGATATAATATTAGATTACCAAGCCTAAACGAAAACATTAAATAGACTTATATAAGTTTATTTAATGTTTTTTTATAATCTATGGGACATAATAAATAAAGCAAAATAATTAAAAGAGAGGAGAAAACGATGAAAGTGGTGATGTAAATGATGTGGGAAGACAAAAGATATCATTCTTTGAACTATGAATTAAAAACAACTTTTGGAACAAAGGTAATTAAACTTTCTTTAGATGGTGGATTTACTTGTCCTAATAGGGATGGAACAGTAGGAAGTAGAGGATGTATATTTTGTAGTGAAGAGGGTTCAGGAGAATTTACGGCAAATAGGATATTATCAATTAGTGAACAGATAGATGAACAAAAAGAATTTTTATCTAAGAAATGGCCTAAGGGAAAGTATATCGCTTATTTTCAAAATTTCACTAATACCTATTCTTCTATAAAAGATTTACGAAGAAAATATGAAGAAGCACTTTCAAAAGAAGATGTAGTGGGACTAGCTATAGCTACTAGAGCAGATTGTTTACCAGAAGAAGTACTAGATTTACTTAGCGAATTAAATAAAAAGACATATCTATGGGTGGAATTAGGTCTTCAAACTATTCATGAAAAAACAGCAAAATTTATTAGAAGAGGTTATGATTTAAGTGTTTATAATAAGGGTATAGAAGAGTTAAAGAAAAGGAATATTAAAGTTGTAACTCATCTGATATTTGGATTGCCTGGGGAATCAAAGGAAGATACTTTAGAAACAGTAAAATATATAGCTAATACCAACACTTGGGGTGTTAAATTTCATCTATTATATATACAAAAGGATACAGATCTTTATGAATACTATAAAAGTTCTCCTTTTTATATATTATCAAAAGAAGAATATATCTCTATTGTTTGTGATAGCATAGAAATGCTTCCGCAAAATATGGTGATTCATCGCCTTACAGGAGACGGTAAGAAAGGATTATTGATAGAACCTAAATGGAGTCTTAATAAATTAGGCGTATTATCTGGTATAGATATGGAGTTAAAAAGAAGAGGAAGCCATCAGGGAATTAAATATTATTAATAAATATTTTATTTGCATTTTTGGGATAATAAAGATATACTTGATAGGCTAATTAAATTATGGAAGGAAGTTATAAATTTATATGGAAAAAGTAAAATTTGAAAGCATGGAACTTTCACAGGAGATAAAAAAGGCTATCTCAGATATGGGATTTGAGGAGACTTCTCCTATACAATCTCAAGCAATACCTTATATACTTGAAGGTGTTGATGTAATAGGTCAAGCACAGACTGGAACGGGAAAAACGGCAGCATTTGGTATACCTATATTGGAGATGTGTGATGAGGATGATAGACAGCTTCAAGCAATTGTACTATGTCCTACTAGGGAATTGTCTATTCAAGTAGCAGAAGAAATCAGTAGGCTTGCTAAATACAAGAGAGGTATTTATGTATTGCCTGTATATGGTGGGCAGCCAATTGAAAGACAGATAAAGGCTTTAAAAAAGGGAGTTCAAATAGTTGTTGGTACTCCAGGTAGGGTTATAGATCATCTAAGAAGGCATACACTAAAACCAAAGAGTATAAAGATGGTAGTACTTGATGAAGCTGATGAGATGTTTGATATGGGGTTTAGAGATGATATTGAACATATAGTAGATCAAATGCCAGAAGAAAGGCAAACTATATTTTTCTCTGCAACAATGCCTAAGGAAATAATGAATTTTGCAGAAAAGTTTCAAAGAGATCCCAAAATTATAAAAGTGGTTCACAAGGAGTTAACTGTACCTAAAGTAGAACAGTTTTATTTTGATATGAGAAACAATATGAAAACAGAAATACTTTGTAGGCTTATTGATATATATAATCCAAAACTTTCTCTAGTATTTTGTAATACAAAGAAGAAGGTAGACGAACTTGTAATGCAACTTCAAGGAAGAGGTTACTTTGCAGATGGACTTCATGGTGATTTGAAGCAGACTCAAAGAGATAAGGTAATGGCAACTTTCAGAAGTGGAAATATAGATATTTTGGTTGCTACAGATGTGGCAGCTAGAGGTATTGATGTTGATGATGTGGATGTTGTATTTAACTATGATGTTCCACAGGATGAGGAATATTACGTTCACAGAATTGGAAGAACTGCTAGGGCAGGTAGAAAAGGGACGGCTTTTAGTTTTGTAGTTGGAAGAGATATTCACAAACTTAAAGATATTCAAAAATACACAAAGACCAAAATAACAAGACTTGAACTTCCTACTCTTGATGATGTTGAGGAAAGTAAGATTGGTCTACTATATGATAGTATAAGACACGAATTAGACAACGAGGATCTTTCAAAGTATGTAAGTATTGTAGATAGTCTACTAGAAGAAGACTATAGTTCCATAGATGTAGCTGCAGCTATACTAAAGATGCACATGGATATGAATAAAAAAGATGGCCATGAAGATTTAAACTTAGGTAGCTATAATAATGGTGGAAAAGCAGGGATGGTTAGATTATTTATAAATAGTGGAAAAAGGGATAAAATAAGTCCTAGACATATTGTTGGAGCAATCACAGGTCAAACTAGTCTACCACGAAAAAGTGTAGGTAATATTGATATATATGATAAATTTTCCTTTGTAGAAGTACCTGAGGAGTATGTACAAGAAACTCTTGAGGGACTTAAAAATCATAGAATAAAAGGTAGAAAGATTAATGTTGAAATAGCAAAATCAAGAAAGTAGCTTTGAAAAAGTTCTTTTCTATTTAGAAAGGAACTTTTTTGTGTTCTCTTTTAAATATAAAATAATTAATTTAATTTAAAGGAGAATTTGAACATGGCGGCGTGTGGCATCTAAACAATAATTGCGAGCATTTTTACAAGGTCTAATTTTTTTAGTAGATACTCAAGAACATAGGAATCAAGACAAGGTTAACTTGATAGATAGCTTTAAAGGTTTAAAAGATAATAAGTCTATTGAATAGAGAAAGTTATATTATCACAAAAGTGCTTACCGACATAGGTGGCACTTTTGTTGTGTAAAATCTTAAGGAAATCGTAAGAACTTTTTAAGAGTTAATTAAGATATTCAAGAACATTATTATATATAATTAAATATAGCAGTTATATTTTGACATTTACATCATATAAAAAAGTGGCATAGAAAAATTCATTGGAAAGGAAGAGAAAAATGAAAAGAAAGTTTAAATTATTTTTAGTATCTATTTTAGTAGTTATTTGTTTTTTAGGCTCAATTCAGCCAATAGGAATGAATACTTCAATTGCATTAGCTGAAGGTATTAAAGATGAATTAAAAATATCACAAGTATATTCAGGATTTAAGCTAATGGAAAAGGAATATGTTGAAGATATTGATTCTACAATTTTTAATTTTGAGCATGAAAAAACAGGGGCAAGGCTTGCTTGTATTAAGAATGATGATGAAAGGAAAGTATTTGGAATTAGTTTCAAGACATTGCCAAAAGATGACACTGGAGTATATCACATTATTGAACATATTTTTGCAGGAAAGGCTGATGTTGATGTTGGAAATGCTTATACTGGATCTGATTTTACTCAATATTTTACTTTTAGTAATAAAGAAGATGAGTTTAGAAAGTATATTGGAGAATATTTAAATGCAGTATTTTCTCCTGATTTGGATGATGGTGAGATGCTTTTTATGCAGGAAGGATGGCGTTATGAAATAGATTCCCCTGAAAAAGAGTTGAATGTAAATGGTATTGTATATAATGAGATGAAAGGTAGATATTCTCCTACAGGTAAACTGTGCGAAGTTGTAGATAAATCTTTAGTTCCAAATACGATATATAGATTTGATTCAGGTGGAAATCCAATTGATATACCTAAACTTACTTATGAAGAACTTTTGAAAGCTTATAATAAAAACTATACCCCTTCTAATTCCTTTATCTATCTTTATGGAGATATGGATATTGAAAAAACATTAGAATTCATAGACAATGGTTACTTAAGTAAGTTAAAGAAGGTAGACTTTGATAATAAGATTTATAGAGAAAAACCATTTGATGAAATGAATGTTGTAGAGGATTATTATCCAGTACCAATGGGGAGTGGTGTAGAGGATGGAACATATTTTTCTATAAACTATGCCTTTGACAAAAATACAGATTATGAAACAAATATGGGATTAAATATGCTGGAGATGTTGCTTAATTCCAATGCTTCACCTTTTAAGAAGGCAATTTCAGAGAGTGGAATAGGGACTTTCCTTGGTACTGTTGGAGATGATATACAGCAGCCGATTCGAGGTATAGTAATATCCAATTCAAATGAATCTAAGAAAAATGAAGTTGTGAAAGTAGTAAATGAATCATTAAACAATATAGTGAAAAATGGTTTTGATGAGGAATTGATTAATTCTATACTTAATTCATATGAAGTGAGTATAAGAAAAGATAACTTGTCAGAAGAAAGATGGAAGAATTATATGGACGAGGCAAGAAATGCATGGTTGTACGGTGGAAATTTGATAGAGTGTTTTAAAGTGAATTCACAAATTGAGAAAATAAAGGGAAAGGCAAAAGATGGATATTTTGAAAAATTAATTCAAAAGTATATGCTGAATAACGATCATTCATCTTTTGTGGTTTTAAAGCCAAAGCCAGGGTTGGAAGAGGAAAATATAAAAAAATTAAATGATGAGCTTGCTAGCTATAAGTCAAGTTTGTCTAAAGAAGAGTTGAATGCTCTTATAAGCAAAAATAGTGAATTTAAAAAATGGCAAGAAGCTTCTTTAAAACCTAAAGAGGAAGGACCATCCAAAATTAATTTAGAATATAAAAAGGTTGAAGAAATACCAATAGATATAAAAGAATTAGATGGGATGAAAGTATTAAGTCATCCAATATATACAAATGGAGTTCAATATGTAAATCTATACTATGATGCAACCAAAGTACCACAAGATAAACTAATGTATTTAATGCTGTTAACTAGGGTTCTAGGAAATGTAGATACTGAAAATTATAGTTATAATCAAATTAATAATGCTATATATACTTATACTGGTGGGGTTACCGTTGAAACAATAGCATTTGAGGACAGTAAAAGTAAAGACAATTTTTATCCTAAAGTACTAATATCTTTTAACACACTAAAAGGTAAATTAGGTAATGCATTTGACTTATTAGATGAAATAACTAATAAAAGTAATTTTGATGATAAGGATAATTTAAAAAATCTGATTGAACAGATAAAAACAGGAATTCAATTTGAAATAGAAGGTGATCCTTTTAATTTTCTTTTATCACAGGTTTCGTCTTATGATTTTCAATGTGGAAAATATAAGAATTTAAACTATATTCCTTTTTATCAGTTTATTTGTGATCTAGATAAAAACTTTGATACGAATTCAGATGAAATCATTAAGAATCTTAAAGAAGTAAGAAATATAGATTATTATGGTTTTTAATTTCTCTATCAATATTTTTTATAGGATTATTATTTAGAAGAAGGTATGAATGTGGACTAGGTAGTTCATTGTTAATCAATATGAAAAGTAAAGGATTAGTAGTTTTAACTATACTGGTTATTTTAGGAAGTGGATTTACTTATGCTAAAGAACCTTATACCATGGAATTGATGGATGATTTGGATATATCCATAGATGAAAACATATATTTAGATGGTATCTATCCAGAAATTAAATTTGACACTGAAAATGGAGTAATGGATGCTCATATTTCATATGATTTCGTAAATAATGGTTCAAATAAAATAAATTTTAATACAAATGATGGACTAAAAATAAAATCTTTAAAAGTTAATGGAAAAGATTTAGCATATCAAAAAAATAAAAATAAAAGTGTTATTGAAGTATCTATACCCGATGTAGAAAAGATAAATATAGAAATTATCTATAGTGGAAAAGTTAAATGTGATAAAGATGGTGTTGGAGGAAGTATGCCAGGATATATTTCTAGGGAAAGTATTTATCTACTTGAAGTTTCAAATTGGATTTTTAGACCATTAGTTGCAGAGGCAGATATGATAGATATTTGTGGACACTATATAGCACCAGATTATTTAACAATGGTTGTACCTGGTAAGCTTGTAGATGTAGAAACAATTGATGGCAATAAAAAGTGGATATTTGAGTACAGTTCTCATACTGTAGATATTGGAGCATTTGCTGCTAGATATGAGAAAACTCAAATTGAGGTTAATAATATGACAATTGAGTTTTACTATACACCAAAACATAAAGAATATGTGGATAACATGAAAATAGCAGAACATATAAAAGGTATAATGGAGTATTATGTCCAAAATATTGGTGAGTATTATTCAAATGAATATCCACTAAAGATTGCTGAAGTTTCTATATATAAGCGAGGAGGTCATTCTTCTGAAAATGTTATAACCTTTTCAGAAAACACTATAAATCGTGACATTAGTATGTATTCTATTTTAAATAAAAATGGAGATATTGAAGATCTTTGGAAAGTAGATATTTATGCAGATGACTTAAATCTCATAGCTCATGAAATGGCACATCAATGGTGGGGGACTGGTGTAAATGTGATAAAAGATACTCCTTGGTCAAGTGAAGGACTTGCAAATTATTTTTCATATAAATATATACAAAAAGAATTTGGGGACATGGTTTCTTCTAACGTTTTTCTAGGTGCATGGAAACGAAGAGTAGATGAACTTAAAAATTATTATTATATAAAGAATGATGATATGAAAGAAAAATTAAATGAAAAATTTATAAAATCATTGGAAATGGAAAAAAGAAAAGCTGAATTGTATTATTTAATGCCTCTTAAATTTGTGAAGGAAGAAGAAATTCAAGGAGAGAAAGTCTTTTTAGAAGGAATACAGGGAGTGTATAGAAGACATTTGTTGAAAGATTTAACTTATGATGATTTTCTTCAAGAAATGAACCTTACTAAGGGGCCATTAAAATTAAAATCTCTATTTCCTGGATTGGTAGCTGTTCCTGGAAAGTTGAAAGTTTTGTAACCAGTTTTTATTCGTTCTTCAAAAGATACTGTGAAATACATGTCCCCTTCATAATTTCCACGTGTCACTTTTACATAAAATTTCTGCCTATCCTTAGTAGCATCACATTTTGAATAAATAAATGGAATATATCCTGGTTTTACTGGGCCATTGTTAGTATCTATTAATTGCTCTGCATTATTGAAAATTTCAATTTCCATTCCCGAGTATTCATCTCTATAATCTGCTTTAGCCATTATTCTTTCTCCAGAATCGACTGTAAAGGAATAGTAAGCTTCATTTTCCCCTGCTGGTAAAATAGTCATTCCATATTTATACTTCCAATACCCAAAATTATACGCAGTTTCAAAAGAATTATTTCCAGTTATAGATTCAGAAGCATAACTTTTATTCATGGGAATAGACACGAATAAAGAAAACATTACTGCTAATAAAATTGTTAATTTAGATAGTCTTTTCTTTTTAATCATACCATAAAACCTCCTTTTTTTAATTCATAATATTTGGAATTATACTTGTCAATATATTTATACCCGTTGTTATAAATTACCAAACATTAAAATACTTTATATTGAAATATATTTATAAAAATACATAAACAAGTATATAAAAAAAACTTCATGCCGATAACATATGTAGAAGAAAGTGCAGGAGGGATAGAGATGAAAGTTAATGGTATTGGAATAAATAGCTCATACAATATTTATAGTAAGAGCAATATAAAAGAAGATGCTTCGAAAACGGAGATAAAAAGTAGAAACAAATATTATGGAAAAGAAACTTGGATGGCTGAAAAGACAAGAGAAAAGTATGATAGATTGTATAACGAAACTAAACATATGAGCAGAGAAAAACGAAGAAGGTATATTTCTCAAAGATATTTTGATTCGTCTGCACCTCATTATATTCATGGTTTGACGGAAAAAGAAAGATCTAGTTGTTTTCAGTTTGAAAGAGATTATGATTATCATTATAAAAGACATTATGAACAAGGGAGTGAAATGAATAGCTTTTGTTTACACGATCCAATGTTTCGAGGAATTACAGTTGATGGACTTGTAGAAAGTGAAAAACAAAAACTTCATAACAGAAATATGATAAATCAGCAAATTCAAAATATACTAGATAAAAATAATATTACAATTCCCAAAGGACAAAGATTAACTTTTTCCATAGATCCATTTAATTATATAATAACGATAGAAGGACTTGAAGATGAAAAGGCGAAGAATTTAATTGAAGCAGTATTAAACGAAGGGAATAATGGGAGGGAATTATTTTACCATATTTCACATACCTTAAAAGCTAATTCACCACAGAAAACGAAAGAGATATATGAAAAGTATCTATTAATGAGGGAAATAAAGAAATACACAGGATTAAATATAAATAATCTTGAAGTTAAAAATGGGAAATTTGTAACAGAAGATGGTCGAAGCCTTATGGATTTATATAAAAATGGTGTAAGAAATGCAAAATATGTAGATGATTATCATAAAGGCTCTGTAATATCCTTCTATGGTTCTTTACTAAATAAATATGCTAAAAAAGGCATAAATTCCGTTCCAGACATGGTACTAAAAATAGACTGGCGAGATGGAAGCTTAATGGATATAGATACAGTCTATGGATATGGAAAAGGACAAGAAAAATGGATAGAGGATTTAGAGACTAGATTCGGATAAAATATAGTATAAGTTAAAGAGATAAGTTTAAAGAATTTCCATAAGAGGTGTTTTAAGCAGATAATTAGGTAAAGATAGTAGATAATCAGGGTCAAATTTGAAATGTTTTATTATTATTTCAAAATTGACTCTATTTTTTGTAACTTTTATCTCTATTTTTCGAATATATAGTGGAGAGTGATTAAAATGGTGAAACTGTTTGCTTTGTAATAAAATTATATAAGGCTAGACCAAAGAGAAGTAAAACTATTAGAGAGAAAAACAGTAGTGTAGTTGGAGGTGAAAAGGTGGATGAACAACTAGAACTATTGAAAGATGGAAATGAACAATCTTTTGAAGAGTTTGTAAATATGCATAGAAATGAAGCTACAACTTTTGCAGTAAGTATATTGAAGGATTACCATACTGCTGAAGATATAGTACAAGATAGTTTTGCTACTTTTTTTGTATATAGAGAAAGGCTTAAAAGCTATAGTACCTCAAAAGCATATTTATTTTCCATTATTCACAACAAAGCAGTTGATTATATTAGAAAAAATAATAGAAATGTGACTTTAGATATTGGAGCGATGTCTACCTTTTCTCCTGAAGAACAAATGTTAGATAAAGAGCGAAGAGAAGGCTTTATGAAAAGTTTTAATAATTTAAATGTTAAACAGAAAAAAGTACTTTATCTATATGCCTTTCAAGAATTGTCTTATAAGGAGATATCAGAAGTATTGGGAATAAGTTTAGCTCAAGTAAAAATAACTATATTTCGTGGAAGGAAAAGATTAAAAGAGCTATGCAATGACGAATTTAAATAATAGGAGGTGGACTAAATGAATGGTAAAAATGATAATCGCAAATATTTAAATGAAGTTTGGAATCGTGTTAGAATTTTAGAATATGATAAGGCTCAACTTGAGAAGGTTAGAAAAAACAAAAGAGTATTGAGAAAAATACAACTTCGCTGGTTAATATCCATATTTGGAATTTCAACTGTTTTAGCATTAACTTTATATTTAAAGTTGGGTTTTGAGATATTATCGTTGACAATATCTACTTTCATTTTTTTGATTGCTTCTCAACTTTATGAATATCTTTCATTTAGAGAGATAAGGAGGAAAATTTACTATGAACATTGAGGCTATAAATCTTACAAAGGATTATGGTTCTAATAGAGTTTTAGATAATATAAATCTAAATATAAATAAAGGACTTCATGGACTTTTGGGACCAAATGGTGCTGGTAAGACAACTTTTATGAGAATACTGTCAACTCTGATACCTAAAACTTCAGGAGAGGTTTATTTTGATGGAATAAGTGTAGAAAATAAAAAAGAAATAAGAAAGATAATTGGATATCTTCCACAAGAATTTTCTTTTTATCCTAATTTTACAGTATACGAAATTTTGGATTACTTTGCTGCACTTTCAAATAAAAAAATTTCTAGAAATGAAATTTTAGATAAATTAGAGCAAGTACATCTTGAGCATTTGTTTAAGGTAAAGGTGAAGACTCTTTCAGCAGGAATGAAAAGAAGACTTGGAATAGCAGTGGCAATGGTAGGGGAACCACAAGTATTGATAGTTGACGAGCCAACAGTAGGACTTGATCCAGAAGAAAGGATTAAAATAAGAAATATGCTCTCTGATATAGGAAAAGATAGAACAGTATTGTTGTCAACTCATGTTGTTGAAGATATAGATTTAAGTTGTAATACTTTACTAGTTTTAAATAAAGGCAAAGTTGTATATGATGGTACAGTTAAAAGTATGATTGAACAAGAAAGCCCTTCTTTAGATGCAGAGTTAGTATCTCCGACATTAGAAGATGCTTATATGAAATTTATAAAGGAGGTGTAGGCTTATGTTTGGAAAGATTTTTTTCAAAGAACTAAAATACCAATTTACAAGTCTTACTATTATTATTTTAATAGTATCTACTTTTTTATTTTATGATACTCAATTTATTGGGGATTTAAAAAGAGATTGGGTAAAGCCTATATCCCCTAGGACAGATACTAAAGCTGTTGAGGAAAAAAAAGAATACGAAGCTATTCTCAAAGAAGATAAGGTTACCAATTCTTATGCTAGACTCTTTGCTGATTACATTGGAATAGGATTAGGTTTTTTCATGGTATTTGTTACTGCGTTTACCCTTGTTAGGGATAAAAGATATGGCTCTAATGAACTTATATATACTAGAGAAGTTTCTTCCCTTAAATATGTAGGAGGAAAGTATTTAGCTGATGTAATTACAGCTTTAATTATAGTATTGGTAGTAGCAGGTCATGCTACATGGCTGTTTCATGGTTTTTCAAAGTTAACTGGGGATAGTATTTCATATACAGCTTTTTATAAGTATACAATATTGTGGATTTTACCTACAATTATGTTTGTCGCATCTTTAAGCTATGTACTTCAAGTTGTCTTTGATAATGGTATAGTACCTATCATAATACAGTTTATTTATTGGATGTATAGTATAGATATACACAATAATCAAATTACAAAATATATAATTAGGTTCAATGAGATAGCTCCCTATTCGCAGTTTCAGCCTTTAGAGCATACTATATTCGTAAATAGAATTTTCTACACATTGTTATCAATAGTATTACTTTTTGTAGCAGTAAAGCTTTGGGATAGAAAGAGAGGTAAATTTTAAAACCCAAGGGGTTTTATTTGTGTTATAATTTACAGGGTGGCGGAGGGATGTTTTGTTTGCCACCTATAAAATGAGACAATGAACCTGTCCCCCTGACTTACAAGGAGAAAACTAAAATGGATATATTAATTGGATTAGTAGTATCATCTATAATGCTTATATATTCTGTTGTAAAAGATGTATTTATAGGAATACCCCTAACATTATGTCTATTTATTTTCTGTACTATTGCTCACAGAAGAGATTATCCTTTTAAGGAGATTTTTAAAATTGCTTACAAGGGAGGAGAAAAATCGTTCATTGTAGGGAAGATCCTGTTACTAATAGGTATGGTTACAGCTTCTTGGATGGCATCAGGAACAGTAGAAGGGATGGTTTTCTATGGTATAAAGTTCATGAACCCAAGTTTTTTTATAGTGTATACATACATTATATGTACTTTGGTATCTTACATAATGGGTACAGCCTTTGGAACTGTAGGGACTATAGGTTTAAGTCTTATGTGTATTGCTAGAATTGGGAATTTAAATCCTAATATAGTTGCAGGGGCAATAGTTTCTGGAGCATATTTTGGAGATAGATGCTCACCTATGTCATCAAGTGCAAATTTAATAGCCAATTTAACAGACACAGATATATATACAAATATTAAAAATATGATTAAGACTACAATTGTTCCAGTATTACTTTGCATTTTAATTTATTTTCTATTTTCTTTAAAATATCCATTAAATCTTGTGGAAAAGGGGATAAATGAAGAAATACTTAAATATTATAAAATTAGCATTATAGTATTATTACCTGCCATATTAATTCTTGTATTAAGCATATTTAAAATAGATGTAAAAAAGTCCATGTTATTAAGTATAATTTTAGCATTTATAATTAGTTGTTTTTATCAAGGTGTAGGAATAAAAGACTTCTTATATTATTTAGTTTTTGGTTATAAAATACCTAGTGATACTTTCCTTTCCTCTATTATTAAAGGTGGAGGGATTGTTTCTATGTTGGGAGCTATGTATATAACTTTTGTATCTTGTGCCTTGGCAGGTGTTTTGGAAGGAACAAATTTACTTTCAAATGTACATAAGCTGCTTAAAGGTGTAGATTCTAGATATAAACTTTTTATTTATACATGTATTTGCAGCATTATTACAGCTGCTTTTGGGGCGAATCAATCGATAGCTATAGTTTTGACTATTCAATTAATGAGTGAGATATATAAGGATATGAATTTAGACAAATATCAATTTGCTCTAAACATAGAAAATAGTGCAGTGGTCATATCACCTCTTATTCCTTGGAATATATCAGGACTTATACCAGCTGCAACCTTGAGTGTTAGCAGTGTAAAATATATTCCCTATGCCTTCTATATTTGTCTTGTGCCAATTGTAACAATTATGCATTTAAAACTTGTGAATATGAAAAAAATCAATGCAGGCTAGTTATTTAGCCTGTAATTATTTTGTAAACCAATTGTAACCACTTTATTGGCAAGGATATGTATAATTGTTTTAAAGATAGAAAAATCAACAATATTTGTAGGGAGATGAAGAAATGTTTAGAAAAAATATAACTTTAATAGTGGCGGGATTATTATTGGCAACTACTCTTACTGCTTGTAGCCCTAAAACTAATGTTAATAAAGCTGAAGCAGAAAAGATTGAAGAAAGTGTAAAGACAAATAAGGAAGTAGAAGAAAAAAATACTAACGAAGAAAATAGAGGCAAAAAAGTAGCTATTGAAGAGATAAAGAATTATTTTGATGTAGATATTGATAGCACATATGAGCTAAAAGCAAACTATTATGACTATGGTGATGATAGTAAATATCATCAATATCTATTTTGGAATGATTCAAGTACTTTTGATATTAGAGTTAGCGAAAAAGAAGACAATGCTTTTTATTTAAAACAAATACTACCAGAAAAAAACAATGGTAAGTCATTGAATAAGGATGAAGCAGAGGCATTGAGTAAAGAGTTTATAAAGGATAAATTAGGTGATAAAGCTAATAAGCTAGTTCTTGTAGATACTAGTTATGAAGTTGAAAAAAACACAGATAATATTGAGTTTTATGTTTTTGAGTACAATTTAAAGGATAATGAAAGTAGTGGAGTGTTTATAAAAGTAGATTGCTATAACAATTATATAACTGAAATCACATTATTTAACTAATAAAATATCAGACGAGGGATACCTTGTCTGATATTTTATTTTCACACTTATTCCTATAAAAGCATAATATATATTGAATTAAAATATAGGAAGGTGATAATAATCATGGATTTTAATAGATCTCAACGAACATGCCCTGCAGGAAGTTTTGCTTATACAATAAGAGCAGGAGATACTCTATATTTGTTAGCACAAAGATATAATACAACAGTGAATGCAATAATTGCAATAAACCCAGGGATTAACCCCAACAATTTACAGATAGGTCAAGTAATATGTATTCCAAGTGCAGCACCTCCTGTACCACCATGCCCAGGTGGAATCCTTTACACTATAAGGGCTGGAGATACTTTCTTTAAAATAGCTCAACAATACAATATTACCGTAGATGCACTTATGAGAGCAAATCCAGGTGTAGATCCAAATAATTTACAAATAGGTCAAGTGATTTGTATCCCTATATCAGCACCTCCAACACCTACTTGCCCTAATGGATTTTTATATACAATAAGAGCAGGAGATACATTATATCTATTAGCACAAAGATATAATACAACAGTTCAAGCTATAATAGCAGCAAACCCTGGGATAAATCCAAACAATCTTCAAATAGGTCAAGTAATTTGTATTCCTAGAAGCTAAAAAAAAGTAAACATGTCCACTATAGGGCATGTTTACTTTTGTATTTGTTCACATTTATACACTTAAGTGCATAAAATATATTGAAGAAATTTAGAAAGAAAGGTGGTTAAATGATGAATTATTATCGTTCGCAAAAATATTGCCCTGTAGGAAGTTTTCCTTATACAATTAAATCGGGTGATACGCTATATTTATTAGCGCAAAGATACAATACAACAGTTGAAGCTATAATGGCTATAAATCCAGGAATAGATCCATACAATCTACAAATAGGGCAAGTAATCTGTATCCCAAGTGTTTCACCACAACCTCTACCTCCATGTCCAAATGGGTTTTATTACACAATAAAGTCAGGGGATACTTTTTATAAATTATCAATACAATTTAATGTACCATTAGAGGCAATTCTAAGAGCAAACCCAGGAGTAGATCCATACAATTTACAAATAGGGCAGGTAGTATGTATACCAAGAGCACAGCCAGTACCTCCAACACCTCCAGTACCTCCATGTCCAGGTGGATTCTACTATACAGTAAGAGCAGGGGATACGCTATATAGTATAGGTCTAATGTACAATGTAACAGTTCAACAACTAATAGCAGCAAACCCAGGAATAGATCCAAATAATCTACAAATAGGTCAAATCATTTGTATACCAATGCAAAAACCAGTACCTCCATGTCCAGGTGGATTTTATTATACAATAAAGGCTGGAGATACTTTGTATAGTATTGCTCGAATGTTTAATATAACAGTACAAGAGATAATAGCAGCAAACCCAGGAATAGATCCAAATAATTTACAAATAGGTCAAATCATCTGCATACCAAGAATACAACCAATACCTCCATGTCCAGGTGGATTCTATTATAGAATAAAACCAGGAGATACTCTATACAAGATAGGTCAAATGTACAATGTAACAGTGCAACAATTGATAAAAGCAAACCCAGGGATTGATCCAAACAATCTACAAGTGGGTCAAATCATCTGTATACCAAAATCAATGCCATGTTCTGAAAGTTTAGATGAAGAAGAAGAATAAATAAATAAAGTAACCTGCTAATATATATTAGCAGGTTACATTGTTTTTAGTGAAAAAGATAATAGTAAGCTAAATAATAAAAATATAAATATACTAATTATTAAAGGCCAATTAAATATCTTTTCATCTGACAATTCTTCTCTTTCTTCTTTTAAGCTAATGTTGTTTACCTCTGCCAATTTATGCATTAGTAAATATACTATAAACAAACATATAACAACAGCTATTCCTAATAATAAAAGATTTGTTTCTCCAATTGCTTCAGGCCCTGCATCACTAGTGGGCATAATTAAATCCATAAATAGTGGAAATCCATTGTTAATAAAGTGAATAAGCATGGATGAAAATATGGAATTAGTACTGTAAACCAAATAAGAAGCTACAATTCCTGCAAAAAAGGTATGAGAAAATTGAAAACTGTTTAAATGAAGCATACCAAACATTAATCCATTAATTATTGCAGCTATTAATCTCCTTTTTTTACTATAACCTTCTAACACAATGCCCCTCATAAGGATTTCTTCTAATACAGCAGGAGTTAAAGCTGTAAATAATAGTATTCCAAAAGCGGTATTAGAAGTTTCTTCAGTTACAAGCTCTGCCAATGTACTCCCGAAATATGAAGTATATATGGTTATAACAAACATAGAAAGAGGCAACATGAAAATCCATATAACAGGGATCAAAAGAAGGCTTTTTTTGTTTAATGGATTTAATTTTAATATCTTTTTTGCAGACTTTCTATTTATAACTAAATATATTATTATTGGGATTAAAAAAGCTATGTACTGATATAAGTTTTCATTAAATGGCAAAAACTGTACCATTATAGCCCAAATAAGTGTTAAAAAATAAAATAAATTGACTTTGTATATAGGTCTTTCCTTTGAAATTGCTTTACTTTCCATAGTACACTCCTTTCATAATTAATTATATTAACAAAGTATATTATATATGAAATATATATAATAATCATTAAAAACCTTCAATTTCATTGAAAAACGAATATTAAAGAACCTAGTATAATATTTATGAATATATTCAATTTACCATCTTGAATTTTGAACTAATACGAGATGGTAAATGTTTGTAACTTACAAGTACTTGTGCTATAATTCATGTAAGTTTAAGTATTGAAATTCAGTATTTAGATGTAAGTTATTGTATATTTTTCAGTAGAAATAGTATTCTATTGAGGAGATAAGGAGGTAAAGGCCAAGGGCTGAAATTTATGAAAATATTACATTTGGGATTAGATGTAGGCTCAACAACGGTCAAACTTATAGTATTAAATGAGAAATTAGATATACTCTATAGTAACTATAAGAGACATTTTTCTGATATTAAAAGCAGTGTAAAGGAATTGATATTGGAAGCTTATAGTAGGTTTAAAAATGAAAGAATTACAATAATGGTTACAGGATCTGGGGGTTTAGCAGTTAATAAGTGGCTAAATATACCTTTTATCCAAGAAGTCGTAGCTTCTTCTACGGCAATACGTAAGTTTATTCCACAAACAGATGTAGCTATAGAATTAGGAGGAGAGGATGCAAAGATAACATACTTTGAAGGTGGAGTTGACCAGAGAATGAATAGTATTTGTGCTGGTGGAACAGGAGCTTTTATTGATCAGATGGCTACTCTTGTTCAAACAGATGCCAAGGGTCTAAACGAACTTTCGAAGGGGCATAAGGCCATTTATCCTATAGCTAGTAGATGTGGTGTGTTTGCAAAAACTGATATTCAAGCACTGATAAATCAAGGGGCTTCAAAAGAAGATATAGCAGCAAGTGTATTTCAGTCTGTTGTAAATCAAACCATTACAACTCTTGCTTGTGGACGACCTATTAAAGGAAAAGTAGCATTTTTAGGTGGTCCTCTACATTTTTTATCAGGGCTTCGTGAAAGATACATTGAAACTTTAAAATTAACAGAAGATGAAATTATATTTCCTGAAAATTCCCAACTATTTGTAGCTTTAGGGGCTGCAGTTGCATCAAGAGAAGTTGATGAGATCACCTTTATAGAACTTAAGAATAGGCTTGATTCTTTAGATAGGCCTATAGATATGAGTGTTAAAAGGATTAGACCCCTATTTTTAAATAAAGAGGAATTAGAGGAATTTAGGGAAGGGCACAAAACACGTAAGTTAGTTAAAAAGGATATAAAAAATGCTAGTGGCCCATGTTATTTTGGTATAGATGCAGGTTCTACTACCACTAAAGTTACTCTTATAGATGATGAAAACAACATATTGTATTCACATTATAGTAACAACAAGGGAAAACCATTGGAATTGGTAGTAGAGTTATTAAAAGAAGTTTATAGCCTATTACCAAAAGAAGCTTATATTGCAAGTTCTGCAGTAACAGGTTATGGAGAAGAACTTATTAAAGCTGCTCTTCATGTTGATGAAGGTGAAGTGGAAACAATAGCTCATTACAAAGCAGCAGACTATTTTCTACCTGGCGTAGATTTCATTTTAGACATTGGTGGTCAAGATATGAAATGTATGAGGGTTAGAGATGGTGTTATTGATAGTATATTGTTAAATGAAGCATGTTCTTCTGGATGCGGATCATTTATTGAAACCTTTGCCCATTCAGTAAACCTAAGTGCAGAGGAATTTTTAAATGAAGGACTTATGGCAGAAAATCCAGTGGATTTAGGCTCAAGATGTACAGTATTTATGAATTCAAAAGTAAAACAAGCACAAAAAGAAGGTGCCACAGTAGGAGATATAGCAGCAGGCCTTTCTTATTCTGTTATTAGAAATGCTCTTCAAAAGGTAATTAAGATTAGAGACCCAGAAGAAATGGGAGAAAAGATTGTAGTGCAAGGTGGGACTTTTTATAGTGATGCAATACTAAGGGCATTTGAGTTAGTCTCAAGCAGAACTGTTGTAAGACCTGATGAACCAGGGCTTATGGGGGCACTAGGGGCTGCACTTATAGCTAAGGAAAGACATATGTCGGGTGAAAAATCAAAACTTTTAGACAGAGAGAAACTAGATGATTTTTCTTATGATACAAGGATGAGAAGATGTGGGGGTTGTGGAAACAACTGTCTCCTTACTATAAACCACTTTTCGGATGGAAGTAGATACATTACCGGAAATAGATGTGAAAAGGGGTCTGGAATAAGTAAGGAGAGAAAGGATATTCCAAACCTTTATACGTACAAATATAATAGAACTTTTGATTACAAATCATTAGATGAAAGTGAAGCTAAACGAGGGATCATAGGGATACCTAGAGTTTTAAATATGTACGAAAACTATCCATTCTGGCATACTTTCTTTACTGAATTAGGGTTTAAAGTAGTATTGTCAGGACATTCTACTAGGGAACTATATGAAAAGGGAATAGGGACAATTCCAAGCGAAACTGTTTGTTATCCAGCTAAGCTATCACATGGACATATTATAGACTTAATAGAAAAAGGTGTAAAGTTAATATTTTACCCAAGTATTTTTTATGAAAAGAAGGAAGATGAGGAATCAAACAATCATTTAAATTGTCCAGTTGTAACTTCATATCCTGAAGTTATCAAGCACAATATGGATGAATTGAAAGAAGGAGATGTAGTATTTCTAAACCCGTTCTTGACATTTGATGATTTGAATGGATTGAAAAAAGGTATTGCTAAAGAGCTTAAACAATTAAATGTATCAAGACGAGAGATAGACAGTGCGGTAGATATAGCATGGAATGAAGAGTTAAAATACAAAGAAGATATAAGACAAAAAGGTGAAGAAGTACTTAAATACTTAAAGGAAAACAATATGAAGGGGATAGTATTGTCAGGAAGACCATATCATGTGGATCCTGAGGTTAATCATGGTATTCCAAATGTTATTACATCTTTAGGTATGGCTGTTTTGACAGAAGATTCAATAGCTCATCTAGAAAAAACTGAAAGGCCATTGAGAGTTGTAGACCAGTGGACATATCACTCTAGATTATATAGAGCTGCAAACTTTGTGGCTAGAGAACAAGATATAGAATTAGTTCAGCTAAATTCTTTTGGCTGTGGTCTAGATGCAGTAACTACTGATCAGGTACAGGAAATACTGGAAAATTTTAAAAAGATTTATACTGTTCTTAAAATAGATGAAGTGAATAATTTAGGTGCAGTGAAGATTAGATTGAGATCTCTAAATGCAGCCGTTGACGAAAGGGATAAATCAGGATTTGAACCTGTAAGAAAAGGAGAATTACCTGAAAGGGTTATATTCACAACAGAGATGAGAGAGAAACACACTATACTTGCACCGCAGATGGCTCCAATTCACTTTAAAATATTACAAGAAGCTGTAAATACTTGTGGATACAATTTTGAAATATTGCCATCAGTAGACAAAAAAGCCATAGATGAGGGACTTAAATATGTAAACAATGATGCTTGCTATCCATCCATTATAGTTGTTGGTCAGTTTATAAATGCATTGAAATCAGGGAAATATGATTTAAACAATACATCTGTATTGATGACACAAACAGGTGGAGTATGTAGGGCTTCTAACTATATAGGATTTATAAGAAAAGCACTAAAGGATGCTGGATTTGGACATATTCCAGTTATAAGTGTAAGTCCTAATGGCATGGAAGCAAATCCAGGATTTACTTATTCTATGGAGTTGGCAAGGAAAGGTGTTATGGCTATTATGTATGGTGATTTACTCATGAGGGTACTATACAGAGTTAGGCCATATGAAAAGATAAAGGGTTCAGCTAACTTATTGTTTGAAAAATGGATGGAAAAATGTATAGAATCAGTAAAAGTAGGAGATAAAAAAGTATTCAAAGAAAATATTGAGGAAATAGTTTCAGATTTTGATAAATTAGAGATTACAGATGTAGAGAAACCAAAAGTGGGAATAGTAGGAGAAATACTTGTTAAATACCATCCTACAGCTAATAATGATATAGTGGATATATTAGAAAAGGAAGGCACAGAAGTTGTAGTACCAGATTTGACAGATTTTTTAATGTACTGTGCTTATAACGAATCTTTCAAATACAAACAATTGTCTAAGGCTAGATTAAATAAGTTTGCAGGAGAGGTTTCTATATTATATTTAGAACACTATAGAAAGCATTTAAAGAGGGCCCTTAAGAAAAGTAATAGATTTTATCCTCCACTTACTATAAAGGAATTGGCTAGTTTAGTAACACCTGAAATTTCCCTAGGAAATCAGGCTGGAGAGGGATGGCTTCTTACTGCCGAAATGGTAGAACTCATTGAAAGTGGAGTAGAGAATATAGTATGTGTACAGCCTTTTGGATGCTTACCAAATCATGTAACAGGAAAGGGAATGATTAAGGCTATAAAAGAAAGATATCCAATGGCCAATATTGTAGCAATAGACTATGATCCAGGAGCAAGTGAAGTAAATCAATTAAACAGACTAAAACTTATGCTTTCAACTGCAGAGGACAATTTAACAGAAGATTCATCTAATGTAAAAAAAGATGTTTCTGCTACTTCATATAACTAATAATATAAAACCTGCCAAAGGAACTTGTGGCAGGTTTTATACTATTTTAAAATCTTTTTAACCAAGTTGATTTTATCTCCATAAGGAGGATATCTAAAATCAGGGTCAAATGAAGTACTTCTCTTTAAAACACTCTTATAATGAGTAAATGTATCGAAGCTACCTTTCCCATGGTAACCTCCCATTCCACTATTGCCTACACCGCCAAAGGGCAAATGTGGGTTAGACAAATGCATTATAGTGTCGTTAATGCAGCCACCACCGTAGGATGTATGTCCAATTATCTTTTCTATCTTTTCATTATTTGTTGAGAAAAAGTATAGAGCAAGTGGTCTTGGACGATTGTTTACCATTTCTATAACATCATCTAAAGTATCATATTCTAATATTGGGAAAAGTGGGCCAAATATTTCATCCTCCATAATAGGATCATTCCAGCTAGCATTGTCTATCAATGTTGGGGAAATGTATAAATCATCTTTGTCATATTTTCCTCCATAGATGATTTCACTACTGCTTATTAATTTTACCAATCTAGCAAATTGTTTTTCATTGACTATTCTTCCATACTCACTATTTTCCTGAGGGTTCTTGCCATAGTATTGTTCAATATATGTAATCATATGTTTTATCAATTCTTCTTTTACATTTTTATTAACTAATATATAGTCTGGTGCAACACAAGTTTGACCTACATTTAAAAACTTTCCCCATATTATTCTTTTAGCAAATAGGTCTAAATCCCCTTCATTATCTACTATACAAGGACTTTTTCCCCCTAATTCTAATGTAACAGGAGTTAAATGTTTAGCGGCTTTTTCCATGACCATTTTTCCTATAGGCACACTGCCAGTATAGAAAATATAATCAAACTTCTCATCTAAAAGGAATTTCCCTTCTTCACCAGTAATAACACTAATATATGAACTTGGAAAGTTTTCATTTATCAATTTTTCTAATACTTTACCAGTGTGTTCAGATGAACTTGAAGGCTTTATTATAGCAGTATTGCCTGCAGCTATACTTCCTATAAGTGGAGCAAGTGACAGCTGAAAAGGATAATTCCATGGTGCAATGATTAGTGTATTTCCATAGGGTTCTGGATAGATATAACTTTTAGCCTTAAAGGCTGCTAGAGGGGTTTTCACCTTCTTTGGTTTCATCCAACTACTTAGATACTTTGTAGTAAAGCTTATTTCACTTAAAACAATTCCAATTTCTGTTGTATAAGATTCAAATGGAGATTTACCTAAATCCTTTTTAAGTGCCTCTGATATGTCATTTTCATTTTCCTCTATGATACTTTTTAACTTATTTAAACTATCTAATCTAAAATTTAAATCTTTTGTTTTATTACTTTTATAGAATTTTCTCTGACTTTCTAGAATAGATTTAATATCATACATACATTTCACCTCTTTCCATATATTTATTATATCACCCAAAAAATATTAAAGAAACACTAACTTTCTTTATTCTACCAGTAATTTTATATTCTATTTTCTCTATTTGAAGCACTAGAATTATATGTTTTGTTGTGATAAAATAATTGACAAAGTATTCAATCAAGGGAGAATATTCAGACGAGTCGGAATAAAGGTTGATAAATTAACAAAATATAAAAATGTTAGGAGGTTAGTTTATGCTTACTGAAGAGATGAAGGATATAATTGATAACATTATAGAAACACATGGTGGAAAACAATCTTCTATAATCACTGTACTTCAAGAAGTTCAAGGGAAATATAGGTATTTACCAGAGGAGGCTTTAGAATATATAGCTGACAAAATGGATATTAGTTCTTCTAAGATATTTGGCATTGCAACCTTTTATGAGAACTTTTCATTAGAACCAAAAGGAAAATATGTTATTAAAGTTTGTGACGGTACTGCATGTCATGTGAGGAAATCCATTCCGATACTTGAAGCACTATATAAAGAGTTAGAATTAAATGATAAAAAACATACTACCAATGACTTATTATTTACTGTTGAAACTGTATCTTGTCTTGGCGCATGTGGCCTTGCACCTGCCATTAATATCAATGATAAGGTGTATGGAAAGATGACCCCAGAGTCTGCTATTGAACTTATACACGAAATAAGGAGGGGTCTAAAAGATGAAAATTAATAGTATTGAAAAGCTTAAAGGAATATCTCAAAGATATAAAAACAGTCTTGATAAACAAGAAAAGCATGTATTGGTTTGTGGAGGAACTGGATGTGTAGCAAATGGTTCTTTGGCAATTTATGATAGATTGAGAGAGTTGGTAGAAGAAAAAGGATTATTAGCAAAGGTAGAACTATATGAAGAAGATAAAGGAATTGGAATAAGAAAAAGTGGTTGCCATGGATTTTGCGAAGAAGGCCCATTGGTTAGAATTGAACCAGACAAATTTTTATATATAAGAGTAAAGTTAGAAGACTGTGAGGAAATTGTAAATACGACTTTAATAGAAGGACATCCTGTTGAAAGACTTATGTATAAATCTGAAGGTAAAGTTTTTCATACACAAGAAGAAATACCTTTTTACAAATCTCAAACACGTCTTGTGTTAGAGCACTGTGGACACATTGATGCAGAATCAATTGAAGAGTATATTGCATATGGTGGCTATCAAGCACTTGCTAAGGTTTTGGATGAAATGACTCCTGAAGAAGTATGTAATGAAATAACTAATGCTAAGCTTAGGGGCAGAGGTGGTGGTGGATATCCTGCTGGAAAGAAATGGTCCCAAGTACTTTCCTATCCAAGTGATAATAAATATGTGATATGTAATGGTGATGAGGGAGACCCTGGGGCATTTATGGATAGATCTATTATGGAGGGAGATCCACACAATATAGTTGAAGGTATGAGTATAGCTGCTTATGCAACTGGAGCGTCAGAAGGATATATATATGTGAGAGCTGAGTATCCATTGGCAGTAGCAAGATTAAATAAGGCTATTGAACAAGCAAGAGAATTTGGATTACTTGGTAAAAATATATTAGGTACAGATTTAAATTTTGATATTCATGTAAATCAAGGGGCAGGGGCATTTGTTTGTGGCGAGGGTAGTGCACTTATTGCCTCAATCGAAGGGGAAAGAGGAATGCCTAAAGTAAAGGTAAAGAGAACTGTAGAACAAGGGCTATGGAAAAAGCCTACTGTATTAAACAATGTTGAAACCTTTGCAAATGTTAGGCATATAATTATGAACGGCGCTGAATGGTACAAGTCTTATGGTACCCAAAATAGCCCTGGTACAAAGGCATTTGCTTTAACAGGAAATGTAAATAATACTGGCCTCATAGAAGTACCTATGGGTACAACTCTTAGGGAAGTTATATTCGATATAGGTGGAGGGATAAAGGATAATAAAAAGTTTAAGGCTGTTCAAATAGGAGGGCCTTCAGGTGGTTGCTTAACGGAAGAACATTTAGATATGCCACTGGATTTTGATTCATTGAAAAAAGCTGGAGCTATGATTGGTTCTGGTGGAATGGTAGTAATGGATGAAGATACTTGTATGGTAGAAGTTGCTAGATTTTTTATGAATTTTACTCAAAAAGAGTCCTGTGGAAAATGTGTACCTTGTAGAGAAGGTACCAAAAGAATGCTTGAAATTTTAGAAAAAATTGTTGTAGGAAAGGGTACAGTAGAAGATCTAGATTTACTTGAAGAATTAGCAGATACCATAACAAATACTGCTCTTTGTGGGCTTGGAAAAACAGCAGCAAACCCAGTAGTTAGTTCATTGAAATATTTCAGAGATGAATATTTGGCTCATGTAGTAGATAAGAAATGCCCTACTGGTACTTGTCAAGGACTTAAGATAATAAAGATTGTACCTGAATTATGTAAAGGTTGTGGAAAATGTAGATTAATATGTCCTGTAAACGCAATATCTGGAAGAATAAAAGATAAATTTACAATTGATCCTGATATTTGTATTAAATGTGGTACTTGTTTAGAACATTGTGCATTTTCAGCTATAAAGGAGGAGTAGGCTATGAGTACTATGATAATAGATGGTAGAAAAGTCGAATTTGATAAGGAAAAAAATGTATTGGAGGTAGTGAGAAAAGCTGGTATCAATTTGCCAACATTCTGTTACCATTCAGAATTAAGTATTTATGGTGCTTGTAGGATGTGTATAGTTGAAGATACTAAGGGAAAAGTATTTACTTCTTGTTCAGAGGTACCAAAGGACGGCATGGAAATATTTACAAACACCCCAAGGCTTTTAAAGTATAGAAAAACAATTCTTGAACTATTATTAGCTGAACATGATAGGGATTGTACTGCATGTAATAGAACTGGACAATGTCAACTTCAAGAGTTGGCAGTTAGATTAGGAATAAGAGAAATTAGATTTAACAAAATGATTGATAAACTCCCTATTGATAAATCAAGTTTGAGTATTATAAGAAACCCAAATAAATGTATTTTATGCGGAGACTGTGTAAGGGTATGTGAAGAGGTGCAAGGAGTAGGGGCTTTAAGCTTTGCATATAGAGGTTCAGAAATGATAGTAACACCTGCTTTTAATAAGAATATTTCACAAGTAACTTGTGTAGATTGTGGACAATGTAGAGTTGTATGTCCAACAGGGGCAATTATAATTAAGAATGAGAATTATAAAGTTTGGGAAGCAATTCATGATAAAAACAAAAGAGTAGTAGCTCAAATAGCTCCAGCGGTAAGAGTTGCACTAGGAGAAGAGTTTGGATTAAATCCAGGAGAAGTAACAGTAGGAAAAATAGTTGCTGCTCTTAAGACCATTGGAGTAGATGAAGTTTATGATACATCCTTTGGAGCAGATATGACAGTGATAGAGGAGAGCAATGAATTTGTTACAAAGCTTACAGAAGGTAAGAAACTTCCTCTATTTACTTCTTGTTGTCCAGCATGGGTTAAATTTGCTGAGAATAAATTCCCTGATATGGTGGATAATATTTCTACTTGCAAATCTCCACAACAAATGTTTGGATCAGTTTTGAAGGAGTACTTTAAGGATAAGGACAAAGAAGAAGGTAAAGAGACTATAGTTGTATCAGTAATGCCTTGTACAGCTAAAAAGGCTGAAGCCGCTAGAGAACAATTTGAACATGATGGAAACAGAGATGTTGATATAGTTATAACAACACAAGAATTAGCATTTTTAATAAAGGAAGCAGGTATAATATTTGAATCATTAGAAGAAGAATCCTTTGATATGCCCTTTGGGTTAGTAAGTGGTTCAGGTGTAATATTTGGTTCAACTGGAGGAGTCACTGAGGCAGTAGTTACAAGACTTCTAAAAGATAAACCTAATCATACAGCTAAGGATGTAATGTTTAAAGATGTAAGAGGAATGGAAAATATAAAAGAAGCTGTATTTGATATAGATGGAACAGAGGTTAGATTAGCAGTAGTACATGGACTAAAAAATGCTAGTGAATTGGTAAAACAAATAAAGTCAGGAGAAAAAAGCTATCATTTTGTAGAAGTAATGTCTTGCCCAGGTGGTTGTGTATGTGGTGGAGGTCAACCAGTATCTAAAACAAGTAATAGGGGCATTGATAGGGCTAATGGATTATATAAACTTGATAGAACTTCTCAAATCAAGAGTTCTGAAGAAAATCCTTTGATAAGTTCATTGTTTGAAGGAATGCTAAAGGACAGACATGATTTACTACATGTTCATAAGAAGGAAGAATCTAATTTTTAATTAAATTAAAAATTGTTATAATAATTATATTAGCAAAAAGTAGAAATAAATAAAGTGCTAATACCAGTCTCACTGTCGCGTTTGCAAATAACATTCCATGTGCTATAATTTTTATATAGCTAAAGCATTGTGGAGGTGATAACTTGGTACAGCAATATACCAAAGAAATGATTCGAGAGGTATTCATCAATATGTTGAATGAGCGTCCACTTGACAAAATCACAGTTAAGGATATTGCTAAAGCATGTAATATTAATAGAAATACTTTTTATTATCACTATACAGATATATATGCACTTTTATCAGAAATTTTCCAAACAGAACTTCAAAGAGTAATTGGTGAGTATAATGATACACTTTCTTGGGAAGAGAGTTTTCTTTTAGCCACTAAGTTTGCTTTAGAAAACCAGAAAGCTATTTATCATATATATAATTCTATGCAGAGAGAACAATTAGAGAATTATATATATAATGTATCAGGAAATGTTATGATTAGATATGTTGAAAAAGTAAATGATGGTATTTCAGCCTCTTTAGGAGATAAAAAACTGATTGCTTTCTTTTATCAATGTGCCCTTACTGAAATGATACTACATTGGATAGCTTCTGGAATGAAGGGGGACCCTAATAATATAATTCGACGAATAGGCCAGCTTTTTGATGGAAACATTAGATTATCTCTTAAGCGAAGTGCTGATTTAAATGATATTTGGCAAAAAAGTGATATGAGGTTTTTTTCTTATTAGACATTTTTATTTTGATGCATAAAGATTGTATAAATAAACTGTGGTGTTCAATTTTTGAACACCACAGTTTATTTATATAATGTAAAACTTATAAAAAGTTTATATAATGAACTCAAGTAAACATAATAGTCCAAATCAAAAGACTATTAAAAAAGTAAAAGGGGAGAATAAAATGAAATTAAAGACACATGATGAAAGGCTTACGCTTACAAATGGGAACTATCATTCTTTAGTAAATGCAAGAAAACCTAAAGATATTGAAAACAAAAAGGCTTATTTAATTGGAACTGGAATTGCTTCATTAGCTGCTGGATGTTTTTTGATTCGTGATGCTCACATGGATGGCAGCAATATTACTTTTTTAGAGCAATTAGATATTCCTGGAGGGTCTTTGGACGGTCAAGTTCGCCAAAATGCAGGTTATGTGGCACGTGGAGGACGTGAACAGGGACATCATTTTGAAGTTTTATGGGATTTGTTTAGTTCCTTACCATCTACAGAAGATCCTAATATGACTGTATTAGATCATTTTTATTATACAAATCATGATGATCCAAATTTCAGCAATTGTCGTATTACTCATAACCATGGTGAACGCTATGATAATGGAAAATTTAATTTGGGTCAAGACTTGGCAAAAGAATTAGCTGCTTTTACGATGATGACAGATGAAGAACTTCAAGATAAAGCTATTGAAGATATTTTTTCCGAGGAGCTTTTAAATACTGATTTCTGGACAATATGGAGAACAATGTTTGCTTTTGAGAACTGGCATAGTGCTTTAGAGATGAAATTATATATGAATCGTTTCATCCATCATGTTGATGGCTTACCAACTCTTTCAGCTTTGCAATTCTCACGTCATGATCAATATACTTCATTTGTAAAACCTATGGTTAAATATTTAGAAGACCATGGTGCTAAATTTGAATATGGGGTCACTGTTGATAATGTTGAATTCTCAATTTCAGATGATAAAAAAGTTGCAAAGAAGATAGTTGCAAAGGATAAAAATGAAAATGACATTTCTATTGACTTAACAGAAAATGATTTAGTATTTATCACTAATGGCTCTATGACTGAAGGTTCTGGATATGGTGATGACAATACTCCAGCTCCATTTAACAAGGAAGCAAAAGGATGTTGGACTTTGTGGAGAAATATAGCAGCTCAATGTGATGAGTTTGGAAATCCAGATAAATTCTGTACAGATCCAGAAAAATCTAATTGGGAGTCTTGTACAGTAACTTGTCATGATGAACGTGTTCCTGAATATATTGAAAAGATTACAAAACGTTCTCCATATACTGGACGAACTGTAACAGGTGGTATAGTTACAGCAGTTGACTCTTCATGGTTAATGAGTTGGACCATAAACCGTCAAGAACAATACTATGGTCAACCTGAAAAAGATGTTGTTGTTTGGGTATATAGTTTATTTACCGATGTTCCTGGCGACTACATTAAGAAATCTATGAGAGATTGTACTGGTAAGGAAATTACAAAAGAATGGTTATATCATATAGGAGTTCCCACAGATAAAATTGAAGAATTAGCAGAAAGTTGTACTGCAGTTCCTGTTATGATGCCATTTATTACATCTCAATTTATGCCTCGTGAATTTGGAGATCGTCCTTATGTTGTACCAAAGAATGCAGTAAACTTTGCTTTCCTTGGACAATATGCTGAAACATTAGATGATCCAGGACGTGATACTGTATTTACTATTGAATACTCAGGACGTACAGCTATGGAAGCAGTATATGTGTTGACTGGAGTTGAAAAAGGAGTTCCTGAGGTATATGCTTCCAGATATGATATCCGCTATTTGTTAAATGCAGGTGTATGTTTATTAGATGGGGAAAAACCAGAAATAGATTTGCCACCACTAGTTAGACGTAAAATTGAAAAACAAGTAGCAGGAACAGAGATTGAAAAGATGTTGAAAGAATATAAAATTATTTAATGATATCTAGAATTAAATAATATGATTAAAATCCCGAATTTGAGAAAATCGGGATTTTAATTTATTACTTATATTGATAATACAATAGAATATTATGTAAAGGAGAATATTTTCATGAATGAACAAAATAAAAAGCTTAATCAATCTTATATTCCTACCATAGAAGAAATGCAAAGTTGGTATAGAGATGATTTGCACAAGGAAGCTTTAAAATCATTGGAATGTGAAAATAGCAAAAAAATAGAAGAGCAAGGATCATTTTTTAAAGCTTTTAGAAGATTTGAAGAAAGGGACGATAAAATAGTTCCTAATCCTAAAAAAAATAATGTTTATTATAAAAAATACAGAGCTTATAAAGAAGAAGAAATATTAAACATGAGCAAAAAGATACAAGAAATTGAAAATTTAATTGAATATGAAAAGTTCTTCCTGCGATTTGAAAGAAGAATAAATAGTGAGAGCAATAATTACAGTAATTATAGGAGCAATTCCGCTACAAGATATAGAGTTGATTCTATAAAAAAGTTAGAAAGAGAATTAGAGGAACTTATTAGAAACTCCCCAGAAGGGTGGGAGTTTTATCATAAACGTCTATTGATAAGAGATATAGAAAACAAATATCAACAGCATTTAGTTACAGTTCCTTATGTAGTTAAATCAAAACAAAAAATAATAGATTCGCTAGACTTAGGTGTTCCAGTATATATTGTAGGACATTTAGGCAGTGGGAAAACGCAATTAGCAATTGAAGCAGCTGTAGATTTTACTATTCAAAACAAAATACAAAGAGAATTAGAAGACAAAATGGAAGGTTGGTTTTCTACCAATCCAAATGCAACAGAAAAAGTGGCTATTCAAAAATTTAAAGAATTTAATGAAGAAAGAAAGCTTTACTATAAAAATATTTTAACTAATGGAAGTAAAGAGGAAATAGAGTCTTTACAGCCACTTTTTATATCTGGTTCACATAATTTAACTTATGAAGATATGTTTGTAGAGAAAACTTTGTCTCTAGAACATAGTTTTTCTGAAGGATCATATTCGGATTATCTAAATATGATTATAGGAGATTTTTATGAGTGGATGGATGAACACAAAGAAAGGCTAGAGAATATGACTGATGAAGAGCAGTTACAGCTTAAGATTCAGATATGGAAGAGCTTTTCTGATTTGTTAGTAGCAAGTAATAGTGCTTTTGGAACTGAAATCAAAAAAATAGAAAAAGAGATTTTGATTGCAGTAAAAGAAGGTCGTCCTGTAATCGTTGACGAATTAAATACGATTGCCATGCAAAATTTAATTGCTTTGAATGACATATTGCAGCGTCATGCGGGAAGTACGGCCTATATTACAGGAGTTGGCCCTGTCTTGATTAAACCTGGATTTGGATTTATTGGTACAGGAAATCTATCAACTCAAACGGTTAATTATGAAGGAACAAATGATTTAAATCCAGCATTTAAATCACGTTTTGTGACTATTGAATATAATTATGTACCACAAAATATAACAGGCTCTTTAGAAGATCAAGAGTTTCCAGAAAAAAACGAACTTTTTAGAATAATATTAACACAATTGGCTGATAAAAATGGGAATATTTTCATTCCTAACTCCAAGAGGACATTGGAAGAATTGTTTCGATTTTCTCAGTTGTGTAGAGTTACTCAAAATGTTTTTATGGGCAATTGGAAGGACAATGAAGTAGAAAAGGATTTTGGAGTAGGTGGATTGGAGCTTCGAGAATCTGTATTATCAATCCGTAATATTTTGCATGTTTTAGATAATTGGAATCAAGGGGAAGAAAAAGATTTGAGCAAGGCTTTGTGGGATGGTTTTATTAGTTCAATTACTTATCCTGACGATCAAAATTATATTCTCTCACAAGCAGTGCGCTTTGGTTTTTTTCCTGAATCAGAAGGATGGAAGATTGAGACAAAAGGCTTAGGAGAAGCAACTACAACATATGATGAAATTCGTACCCGCCCATATCACTATGTTCGCCCATCAATAGAAACTTTAAGCTATTTAGATGTGGTTCATCTGATATTTGGGAAAGGAACTACAAGAAAAACTTTGCCAAAAGAATTAATGGAAGATTTAAAATATAATATTGATGATTCATTGCCAATTGATGCAAAGAAATATGAAAAACTAGACCAACAATTATCTCATTTAGAGCATTCAAAGGATTTACTTGAATACTTAGAAGATAATGGGGGAGAAGAATGAAAATAAATTTGTCGGTGGATGGAAATGACTTCAAGAATCAAGTTGAAAATCTAAGAAAAAAGTTGAATGAATGTCAAACAAATGGAATTTTGAATGAAGATTTTGAAGAACAATTAGAAAAACTTTCGCAAATTGAGGAAGCCTTATTGGCTGAATTGATTCCATATTATCGAGTTTACAAAAACAATGTCATAGAAACTTCAATGCTAATAAATCAGACAAAACAATTGGGAGCATTTAGTTTTAATAGTTTTATAGAAAGCATATTAAGAATTAATGAAAATCTCTTCATTACAGCTAGTGTAGATAGAAGTGTTCAATTTTTTTATATAGATACTTCTGATGATGATCAAATTGAAGTAGAGTGGAGTGCTCCTATCAAAGATATAAAGGAGAGAATTTCATTTATATATAAATTAAATGATAAAGAAATTTTGCTTTTTGGAGCTATAGGTGGATGCTATTTAATTTCATGTGATAATTTTGAACAAATACCTGATGCCAACGGACAAATTGAAGTTAAAAGAATTCAAATAGAGTATGATTTTAGTGTATTTGGAAGATGTTTAGCAATTAATGATACTTTATTTATAGCTGAGAATGGAGAAGAAAAGTTAAGTTTATTTGAAATAATAAAAGAAAAAGATGAATATCAATTGATATTTCATGAGGATATATATTGTAGTGTTTCAAATTGGGCTACAATGGAAAAAATAAGTCATGATTATTTTGTAGTTGGAACAAAGACAGGAAGATTATATTTAATTAAATATGATAACAAACAACTTAGTATTATCAAAGAAATAGATTTGCTAAATGATGAAATAAGAGCAATTAGATTTCTAGAGAATGAAGATGGCAAAAAGGATTCTCTTATAGCCATAGGAAATAAAGGACAGCTTAAAATATTTTCTTTATATGAAGATACAATAGATATAAAGATGGAAATAGATGATTTAAAAGGTAATTTATTTGATGTTCAATCTAAAAAAGGCACAGCTATAGTTTTAAGTGAAGATGGAATCATATATTTATTTGAAATGAACTTTGGAAATTGGTACCTGAATGAAGATACAACAATTGAAGATGTGTTTTTTACAAATGTCATAAAATTTGACATTTCAAAATATCTACTTATGGATATAGAAGGCAAATTAAATCTATTAGAAATTGATAGAATCAATACACCAAAGGACTTATGGGATTTGCCACTGTATCAATAGGAGGGAGAGGCATGTTTGAATTTGATGAACAAATCCTAATCGAAGAATCTAAAAAACATTTTGAAGAATTTTTGCGAAAACAGCAACGCTCATTAGCTACATTTACAGGAGATTCTAGTTTGATGTATATTTCCCATCCTAAATTTGAAAGATTTCTATTAGACCCTTCAAAGGGGGTTTTATATTTGCCACTTCAAAGCTTTTTGGATAGGAAATTAGATGAAAATCAAATAATGTGGCATATCTACTATGAGTTAGCCCTCTATCCTGATTGGAAAAAGCAAACTAAAAAATATCTGAATAGAAAAAATGATTGGCAGAAAGAAATTGATCGGATGACAATTTATATTCTAGCTAGGATAAAAAAAGAAGGGTTAGAAAAAGATCAGGCATATCAACCCAAAATTATTTTGAATTATGTGAGAAAAGAAATTCTTGACTTATTACGTTTACTGGATAAGCAAGTAGCGTTCTTAAGGGTTTTGCAGATGTGTCCTATATATAGGGATGAAGAAAATTTTGAGAAAATTGCTTCATATATGGAACAAGTAGGTAAAACCATAGAGTCCATTCTTAAAATGCCTAGACATAGAGCTTTTGCAAATAGTTTTTTAATCATTGAATTATATCAAGTAGAGCCTAAAATAAAAGGATGTGCCCAAAATCCCTTTGATAGAAAAATTTTTAATCAACCTTTTTTTGACTTTATTCATTATCAATTAGTTAGACAGATTAATAATGATCAGGGAATTGTAGAAAGAGATCAATTTCTTCGTTCATTTATCTTTCCAGTTTTTGAACAATTGTGGAAAGAAGAAATTGATGACATGATATTTTATAAATCAAAAAGACAGCAAAAAGAAAAACTTAAAGGAAATAAAAATCCTTTTGAACAATCTGAAGTAGATGAGATAATAGATTCATTTGAATCTACCCAAGAAGAAGAGGAAAAGATTTTAGAAGAAATGCTAGATAAAAGAGACCAAATAAGCGTAAGTGTAAAAAATACCAGGGAAGGTAAGGTTGATTTAACTCCTTATGGGATTAGTCAAACAGATCAACAATTGTTTCAGTTTTATTCAAATAAAATGAAATCGGAAAGGGAACAAATGCGTAAATTTTGGGAAAAGCTTATAGGAGATGCTAAAAAAGAAATAAATGTAAAAAAAGATGGTCAAATAAAGGGAAAGTTAGATATTGATAATTTTATTGACTATTATCCAGATTTTGTAGAGGCTGAAAAAAAGGGCAATTACAAAAATCTTCCGATTTTCAACCGATATTTACTAGAGCCTCAAACAGATATATTGCCTGAGAGAATAGAGATTTCTTTTGTGATAGACAATTCAGGCTCAATGAATGAATCAAAAATTGAGGCAGCAAGAAAAGCTTTGGCAGTGACATTACTGTCAATAGATGATTTCAATCGGTATCTGAAAATTAATGGAAAACAATTAAATCAAAAAGTAGAAGTTTTAAGCGAAACTTGGTTTTTTGGCAGTAAGTATTATAATGTTAAAGAATTTAACGATAATAATGGAAAAGAAAAAGAAAAAAGTGATATAATTCGCTCAATTGTAAAGTTAGATGCAACAGATGGAGCTACTGATGATGCTAGTTGCCTTAGGGAAATATCTAATAGCATTATGCCCATACAGGAAAGTGAACTTAAAAAAGGTAAACAAATGAAGATAGTTTTTGAAATTACAGATGGCGCGTCAAGTTTTCCAGGGTCTACAAAAGAAGCTGTACAGGAGTTGATATCTAAGAATGTTGAAATATATGCATTTCAAATAGGTAAAAATATTAAAACCAATGAAAAAATATTTAATTTCGTATGGAATGAAGGATATAAACAACCACGGGGGATAATGGTCGGCGAACAAGTAGAAAAACTACCTAAAGAATTGCTAAAAGCAGTAGGAAAAAACCTGCAATCAATTTTTAACAAATAATTGATAGTAAAAGATAAAAATAAGATTATTAATTTTAAAGGGACTAATTTTGTAACTGTTTTGTAACGATTTCAAGAGCTAGATTTGATATATTTAATATAGTTCATTGATAATAGAATAATATGAAATAAATTATTATACAAAATTAATAAAAATAGGGTATAATAGATAAAGAAGTTATTTAAGAAAAACGAAAGAGGTAATATTATGATGAAGAAAAAGTACTTACTTTTAGTAGTTGGATTAATATTAATAATCTCTGTAGCTGGGTGCACAGTAAAAGCGAATAAAGAAAAGGATGGGGAAGATCCTAAAAAAGTAGAAGAAGAGATGGCACAAGTAGAAAAGAGAGAAAAAGAAAAAATAGAAAGAGATTTTGAAGTATTAATCAAAGAAAATAGTGAGCCCTATAAATTAGCCAAGTATATTGATGAAAATATATCAAAAGCATCTCCTGAATTTGCAGAAAAGATGGTTATAGAATTAGAATGTATGCAGGAAAGCTATGCAATTCATTATATGGATGAATTTTTCAAAGAAGATAGACAATCTACTCTAGCAAAAGTTTTCCCTAATTATGAATTTGATTCAAACAAAGTTAATTCTATAGAAGATGAAGAATTGAAAAAACTTGTGACTAATATTATTGATGGGAAATATAAAATAGTTAGTGCAGAGGGAGCTTTTTATCCAGCAATAGACTACAATGCTCTAAATGGATACAAGCAGTATATTTCAGATGAAATGGCAGAGTATATTAATATTATGGCTATTCATTTAGATAATCCTCCAATGAGAGATGCAGGACTAATTATATCTTGGGATGATTTAGCAGATAGACTTATAAATATAGAAAAATATTTGAGAAAATACGTTGATGGAGTTAAAAGTGAAGAGATAACTAGACTTTATGGTGAATACTTAGTCATGTATATGCAAGGAGGAGACAATACTCCAATATACAATAGAGAAGACAAAAAGATAATTGAAGACGTGCTTAACAGCTATAAAAAAACCATATCCAATGATAAAGAAGGGATAACAGGTAATATTATTAGCAAATACTTAAAAGTGATAGAAGAAAATAATTATATAATTGATGATGTTGTTACTTCTAAGATTATAGATTTAAACACTGAAGCTATAGGAAACTTAGAAGAACATAAATAAGCCCACCAATGGCATAGTTCTATACCCCTTCAACAAAAGGAACTATGCCAATTTTTTTGCCTTTGAGTTGATAATAATTTTATTTTATGGTATATAATAAGTAAACAAGGGGAGGTATTTTAATGAAAAAAGTGGAGTGTTAGGCTCCACTTTTTTAGGGAAGGAATGTATTAATTGAAACTAAAAAGAGATTTTTATAATAGAGATACTGTGATTGTAGCTAAGGAACTTCTTGGTAAAACTTTAGTACACAATATAAATGGAAAGGTATTGAAAGGGAAAATTGTTGAAACAGAAGCTTATTTAGGTGTTATTGATAAAGCAGCTCATTCTTATGGAGGCAAAAGAACAGCAAGAGTTGAAATCATGTATGGTCCTTCAGGAAGAGCATATATATATATAATATATGGTATGTATTATCTTCTTAATGTGGTGACTAAGGAAGAGGGAACCCCAGAAGCAGTGCTCATAAGAGGAATAGAGCCATTAGAAGGAATTGAGGATATGGCATTGAACCGTTATAAAAAGTCATTAGATGAACTTACAAAAAAGCAAATAATAAATTTAACCAATGGACCGGGAAAACTTTCTAAAGCAATGAATATTGAAAAGTCTTTAAATGGAGAAGATCTATGTGGTGATAGATTGTATATTGAAGAGGGGTTAAATGATAAATTTGATATAATAACTGACAAGAGAATAGGAATTGACTATGCTGAAGAAGCTAGAGATTTTCCCCTTAGATTTTATATAGAAAGCAATAAATATGTTTCAAAAATATTGAAAAAATAATTTGTGAGGAATATAATTAAAAAAGTGGAGGAGGCGATGAAATGGAAGCATTAGTAATTGTACTGAATAAAATAGATTTACTTGAAGACCTAATGGTAGAATTCAATAATTGTGGAATCAGAGGAGCAACTATAGTAGATAGCATGGGTATGATACGTGTTCTTGCTGATGATCACAGTGATGATATACCTTTATTTGGTTCTCTGAAGATGATGCTTAATGAGAACAGGCCTTTTAACAAAACTATATTTACAGTGCTAAGTAGTGAAAAAGTCCCTATTGCTGTAGATTGTGTAAAAAGGGTTATAGGAGATTTAAATAAAGATGGAGTAGGGATAATGTTTACAGTACCGGTTAATTTCACTGACGGAATCAATAAGTAAAGGATGATTAAAAATGCATATGTTATTTTACTTAGGTATAATACTATTTACAGGTATGATTATGGCAAAGATATTGTCAAAATTTAAACTACCTAATGTAACAGGTTATTTGATAGCAGGCCTTATAATAGGCCCATCGGTCCTAGGTATTATTCCGCAAGAAAGTTCGGACAAGCTTTCTATAATATCTGAGGCTGCTCTTTCTTTTATTGCTTATAGTATTGGTAGTGAATTCAATATACAAAACTTGAAAAGACTGGGGAAGGGTATTATAACTATTACAGTTTTTGAAGCACTTACAGCAGTAGCTTTAGTTGATTTAGTTATGATATTTGTTTTAAAACAATCTATTCCTTTTAGTTTAGTTTTGGGAGCTATAGCAGCTGCTACTGCACCAGCAGCTACACTAATGGTTATTCGTCAATATAAGGCAAAAGGTCCTTTAGTTAATACATTACTTCCAGTAGTAGCCATAGATGATGCTGTAGGGATAATTGCTTTTGGTATATCTACAACTATTGCAAAGGCTTTAGTTTCTAATACAGAAAGTATTTCAATTGTAAAAATAATATTTATTCCTCTATTAGAAATATTTTTTGCTTTGCTTATAGGTTTTATTATGGGAATACTTTTAACTTACTTATGTAAAAAAGCAAAAGGAGAAGACGGACTCCTTTCATTAGTTATTGCCACACTTTTCGCAACTGCAGGTATTGCTATTAGTTTAGAACTATCATCTCTGTTGGCCTGCATGATGGTAGGAGCAACACTAACTAATTTAGATCCAAATAACAAAAAAGCTTTTACTACAGTAGAAAGATTTACACCACCAGTTCTCATTTCCTTCTTTACTATTGCAGGTGTTCAATTAAATTTATCAATATTAAAAGAAGTAGGTTTAATTGGTATTGTATATGTAATAGTAAGAGTAGTAGGAAAGATGTTGGGTGCGTTTTTAGGATCAAAAATTGCAAATTTTCCAAAGACCGTGCAAAAATATTTAGGTTTTACATTAATTCCACAAGCTGGTGTTGCAATAGGACTTTCTATGGTAGCTCAAAACACCTTACCATCTCCCTATGGAGCACAGGCTAGGACAATTGTTTTAGCAGGTACGGTAATATATGAATTAGTTGGTCCTATGATTACAAAAATAGCTCTTATCAAAGCAGGAGAAATAGAAGTAGGCAAATAGTTTACTTATTTGCCTACTTCTATTTTAGGGAATATTATTTCATTGAAAAAAACTGTTAGCTATAGTATGATTTAGGTTATGGTATTTTATAAAAATAGAGGTGACAACATGAAAAAGAAATTTTTTGCAACCTTTTTTATTTCATTATTAGTCTTTTGTTTAGTATATGCTGGTTTAGGACATTTTCTTAAAAATTCAAATAATAAAGAAGTAGCGGGAGAAGAAGGCGAAGAAGTAGAAAAAGAAGTTAAGGAATTTGAAGAAAAGAACGAAATCCTCTTTTTATTACTAGGAGTAGATGCTAAAGATATAAATCAAAAAGGTACAAGAACAGATACCATGATGTTAGTTAATATTGATTTTGAATCAGGAAAGACAAAGATTCTTTCTATTCCAAGAGATACTAGAGTAGACATACGAGGACTCAAAGGGCAAAGAAAAATCAATGCGGCTCATGCAAATGGCGGTCCTGAGTTAACAGTGAAAACTGTCAAAGACCTTTTAGGAATAGAATTAGACTACTTTGTAAAAGTTGACTATAAAGCAGTTAAGGAGGTAGTAGATGCTATTGGAGGAGTAACAATAGACATCCCTAAGGATATGTACTATTCAGATCCAACAGCAGATCCACCCCTTCTTATTAATTTAAAGAAAGGTGAACAACAGTTACTAGATGGAGATAAATCTTTACAGTTTCTAAGATATAGAAAAGGATATAAGGATGCAGATATAGGTAGAATAAGAGCTCAGCAACAATTCATGAAAGCATTTATGGAACAAGCATTAAAGCCTAAAAACTTACTAAAGCTACCTAAGGTGGTAAGTGCATATTACAAATATGTAGATACCAATATTCCTTTAGGTACATTGACAAAGATGGCTTTTAGTGCAAATAAAATAAATACTGAAAACATGGAAACAGCTACTGTTCCTGGAGAAGGTAAACGTATTGGCAAAGGAGATTATTATATATATAATGAAGATGAATTGGATACAATAGTTAATAATATGTTTGGTAATTATGTATTTAAATAGTAAAATCATTAAGAATAGGTGATAGGATGAAAACAAGAAGGGATAGGAAGAAGGAACATATTGATTTCTTCCTTAAAACTACTCATGAACAGAATACACTTTTTGAAGATATATATTTAGAACACAATGCAATTCCCGAGTTAAATTTTGAAGAAATAGATACATTAACTTATTTTGTAGGGAAAAGAGTAGATTATCCTATTATGATAAATGCCATTACAGGAGGAACAGAATTTTCCCGGGAAATAAATCGATACCTGTCGGACATTGCCTATAAGTTTAATATTCCAATAGCGGTAGGGTCACAAACAATTGGTCTAGATGATGCTGAAAGTGCTGAGTCTTTTAGAGTAGTAAGAGATACAGTTAAAGATGGAGTAGTAATAGCTAATTTAAGCGCTAATATGAACCTTAGTCAAGTTAAAAAGGCTATAGAAATGATAGAGGCCGATGCAGTACAACTTCATCTAAATGTAGTTCAGGAACTTGTCATGAAAGAAGGAGATAGGGAGTTTCGTGGGATACTCAACAATATAGGAAATATTGTTGAAAATACTCATATACCTGTAATAGTAAAAGAAGTAGGTTTTGGAATATCGAAGGACGTGGCTTTAAGGCTTTATGATGTTGGAGTGAGATATATAGATATTTCAGGAAAAGGTGGTACCAATTTCATTGAAATAGAAGGAAGAAGAAGTGAGGAAAAAGATTTTTCGGATATTTATTCTTGGGGAATTCCAACAGCATTAAGTCTTCTACAGTGTGTAGATTTAAAAGATGATTTAAATATTATCTCCAGTGGAGGAATAGGAGATTCTCAAGATGTGATAAAATCTCTATGTATAGGAGCCAAGATGGTTGGCATAAGTGGCAAGATATTGAGAATATTGCTAGAAGAAGGATATGATTCTGCATATAATTATGTAGACGAAATGACCTACAAGCTTAAAATATTAATGTTACTTTTAGGCAAAAAAGATGTTTCACAATTAAAAGAGGTACCATATAAGATTAAAGGTGAATTGAAAGAATTGATAGAATGAGGCAGGGGACTGGAAACATGGTTCTCTGTCTTCTTTTGAATGCTCATTTATAGTATAATTAAATAAAGGAGAAATAGCTAAAAATGGAGAATATATAATAAAAGGATGTGATAGTGTGAAAGAACAAATACTTAGATTACTTAAAGAAAACAGTGATGATTTTTTGTCAGGAGAAGACATAAGTGATAAATTTGGTGTAAGTAGAGCTGCTATTTGGAAGCATATGAACACATTAAAAGAAGAAGGATATGAAATAGAATCAGTTTCTAGAAAAGGGTATAAATTAATTAAATGCCCAGATATCCTCACTTATATAGAAGTAGAGGAATATTTGCATACAAAATACATAGGGAGAAATATACAATATTTTGAAACAATTGATTCAACTAATATAAAAGCTAAGGAAATAGCCTATGAAAGTGAAGAGGGAACTGTAGTCATATCAGAAGAACAAACATTAGGTAGGGGAAGGCTAGGAAGAAGCTGGGTATCTCCAAAAGGCAAAGGAATTTGGATGAGTATATTATTAAAGCCTAAAATAGATCCAATGAAAGTAGCCAAGATCACTCAAATAGGAGCAGCAGCAGTATCTCTTGCCATCCAAGATTTAGGAATAGAATCCTCTATAAAATGGCCTAATGACATAGTTATAAATGGCAGAAAAGTATGTGGAATCTTAACAGAGATGAGCTGTGAACTCAATATGATTAATTATGTAATAATGGGCGTGGGTATCAATGTAAACTTAGATAGTAAAGATTTCCAAGGTGAAGTTTCTAAGGTGGGAACTTCTCTTAAAATAGAAACAGGGGAGAAGGTTAATAGGAAACAATTATTAGGGTTATTTTTAAATAGATTCGAAGAATTATTTATACCTTTCGTAGAAGAAGATGACTTTTCCAGTATATTAAAAGTGTGTAGAGAAAAATCCATACTAATAGGGAAAGAGGTGAAATTAATAAGAGGTAGTGAAGAAAAAACAGGCAAAGTAATAGGATTAAATGATGATGGAGAACTAGAAGTTGATTATGGCAATGGCGTGGTTGAGAATGTGTTATCAGGGGAAGTATCAGTAAGGGGATTATATGGATATGTTTAATGAGTCAGGGGACGGTCCCCTGACTCACTTATCTAAATATCTCAATACATCTATCAAGTATTCCATTTAAATACGCTAATAGTATTCCATAGTTTGTCATTGGAACACCATTTTCTTTACAAATTTGAATTCTACTTTCTATTTCCTTTCTATTAACCATACAGCCACCACAGTGTATCACAAGGCTGTATTTACTTAAATCTTCACTAAAATTGTACCCAGTTCTAAATACAAACTTAAATTTTTTCCCTGTTTTCTTTTCAAGAAGAGTAGGGATTTTAATTCTGCCAATGTCTTCATGGCTAGTGTTGTGAGTACAGTTTTCAGCTATTAATATATTTGCTCCATCTTCCAAAGCTTCTACAGCCTTTACGCCACTTGCTAATTCCATCAAATTTCCCTTATGTCTTGCAAAAAGGATAGAAAAGGAAGTAAGGAGTATGTCTTTTGGTACCTTTTTCTCAACTTCCTTAAATATTTGTGAATCAGTAATTACCAAATCAACATCATTTAAATCTTCTAGAGCAGATTCAAGTTCAGTGTCTCTAACAACATAGGCTTTTATACCATTGTCTAAACAATCCCTTATTACCTGTACTTGAGGCAAGATTAGTCTTCCCTTGGGAGCTTGTTTGTCAATAGGAACTACCAAAATTACTTTCCCACCATATGGGACTAAATCACCTACAATAGGTAAATCTTCTTCCGTATCCTCAATTTTTTCAATAAGTCTAGATTTAAGTAAATCTATATTTTCATTAGTCGTAGAGGATACCAAAATAGCTTCAGGAAATTTCTTGCCTAAAACATCTATTTGATCCTTAGATATAATATCCATTTTATTAATTACAAGAATATAGGGGATATTATACTTCTTAAATATCAGTTCCATATTTCCAAAAGAATCTTCGTCAATATCTTCTCCATCCATCACATAAAGGGCAATATTAGTACGCCTTGCGGTTTCTAGGCTTTTTTTAATCCTCAAATTACCTAAATCCCCTTCATCATCAATCCCTGCAGTGTCTATAAATAACACTGGTCCTATTGGATTTAGTTCCATGGCCTTTTTCACAGGATCCGTAGTAGTTCCCTTTGTAGGGCTTACAATAGAAACCTCTTGCCCAGTTAATGCATTTAATAGAGAAGACTTTCCTGCATTTCTCTTTCCATATAAGGAAATCACAATTCTATTAGAATTTGGTGTGTTATTCATACTTTCACCTCTTATAAATAAACATCTCTTTCCCCGGATTCAACTAATTTTATTTTATCTTCAATTAGCCTTCTTCTCTCTGGTTCAATACTTGCTAATTCTTTGGCTATAATGGCTTCACCTTTCACTTTAGTTTCATCAGAAGCATAGTCAAGTAGATATTCCTTAAATGTAAGTATCGCATTTGCTCTACAGAAGTTTTGAATTTCTCCAGGTTTAGCTTTGCACATGAAGTCTTCGCCAGTTCTTCCAGACCTGTAACAGGCAGTACAGAAGGAAGTTAGAAAACCATTGTCACTCATTTCACCTATTATAGAGTCTAATGACCTCATATCTCCAAGTTGGAATTGTTCTTTGTCTGGTATATAATCATCTTTTGTATATCCACCAATACCAATTCTAGAACCAGCATCTATTTGGGATACCCCAAGAGGAATTACTTCTCGACGAACTTCTGGATTTTCCCTAGCAGTTAGTATCATTCCTGTATATGGCACAGAAAGACGAAGTATAGATACAATCTTTTTAAAATCTTCATCAGAAACCTTGTACTTTGTTTGGTCATAAAAGTCAGTATCTATAGCAGGTTCAATCCTTGGGAAGGAAATAGTGTGAGGCCCTACTCCATATTTTTCTTCTAAGTGAATAGTGTGGTATAGTAGTCCCATTACTTCATATTTCCAGTCATAAAGCCCAAACAATGCTCCAATTCCCACATCATCAATACCTGCTTCCATTGCCCTATCAAGTCCTGTTAATCTCCACTCATAGTCGCTTTTCATATCTCCTTCAGGGTGAAGCAATTTGTAGGTATCATAATGATATGTTTCTTGGAATATTTGGAATGTTCCAATTCCAGCTTCCTTAAGTTTTTTATACCCATCTACGTCTAGTGGAGCAGCATTTATATTTACTCTACGGATTTCTCCATTACCATTCTTAGTATTATATACAATCTTCATAGTTTCAGCTATAAAATCTGCACCATAGCAAGGATGTTCTCCATATACTAGTATTAGCCTTTTGTGACCTTTGTCTTCTAATATCTTAACTTGTTCTTCTAATTCTTCAGTTGATAGTGTTTGACGAATTATTGAATTATTACTTCTTCTAAATCCACAATAAAGACAGTTGTTGATACATTTATTTCCTATATAAAGAGGGGCAAAATATACTATTCTATTACCATAGATGTCTTTTTTAAGTTGTCTAGCCCCTTCAAACATTTCCTCTAATAGTTCAGGATCAGTTACCTGTAGAAGTTTAGCAGTTTCCTCAGGTTCAAGGCGATTTTTAGCTAGTGATTTAGCTATGATTTCTCTTATCTCAGCTTTAGATGCACCTTTCCCATTTTCAAGATTTTCTCTTATTAAACTATCATTAATAAATCCGTTTTTCATTTCAAATCCTCCTAAAATTTATATTATCTCCTCTACCCATATCTACCCTAAAACCTACGCTAGAAGCTTTTTGTTCAACAGTATTCAACTCATGAATATCTTTAGAATCCTTATTTTTATATATTTCATACTTTTCTCGTACATATATAGGAGAGAGATTGAGCATAACTACATTTGCCCCTGCCTGAAGACCTCTTTCTAATCCATTTGTACAAAGAGTATTTAAGGCAGTAGTTGCTGGCAATAAGACTTCAGGTAATAATAATCTTATCAAAGCTAAAAGAACAATGGTCTTATCAACGGAACCTATTGTTTCATTTTTAAGGGGTGTATCAGGATGAGGGATAAATGGACCAATTCCCACCATGGCAGGTTCTAGTTGTTTTAAAAACAATAGATTTTCTGCTAATACTTCATTTGTTTCACCTGGCAATCCAACAATAAATCCAGCTCCAGCTTGATACCCAATCTTTTTTAAATTATAAAGGCAATCAACTCTATTTTGAAAACTAAGCCCAGGATGAAGTTCATTATATATATATGGATTTGCAACTTCATGGCGAAGCAAAAACCTATCCGCTCCTGCTATATAATATTTTTCATAACTTTCAAAGCTTCTTTCTCCAATAGACAGAGTTAGAGCTACATCTTTGTATCTTTTCTTTATCTCTTTTATCAAATCTAATAATATATCATCTGTAAAAAATGAATCTTCTCCACCTTGCAACACAAAAGTCTTATATCCTAGTTCATATCCCTTATCTAGGGATAATAGTATTTCATCTTTACCAAGCCTATATCTTTCTACATTTTTGTTATCTCTTCTTATTCCACAGTACATACAATTGTTTTTGCAGTAGTTGGTAAACTCCAACAGCCCTCTCACAAACAATCTTCTACCATATGTTTTTTCTAATGTAGCCTGTGCCAATTGAAATAAATCGGCTTTTGCAGATTCATCAATATTTTCTAATACAAATATAAGTTCTTCTTTGGTTAAATTATTGGTTTCATAAAGTTTTTCCAAAACTTTCTTCATCATTCAAGCTCCTTTTTAGATATGGAGGTTTTTACAATAACATTATTTAAATTTCCTAATTTCCCAGTTAAGCTATTTATATCATCTAGGGAACCAACTACTGTTATGGATATAACTGAAATCTTCTCTTCCTTGAAGGGAATACCCATTCTTCCACGTATGATATCTTTATACTCTGAAACAATTTTATTGAATTCATACTGGCACTTTTCTGGTTCTTCAAGGATAGCACTAATAACACCAATTCTATTATTCAAAAAAATCCTCCTTTCTAAACAAAAAACTTCCTTTGAAAGGAAGTTAGGTATACTAAAAAAGCCTAGTTCCCTTTCAGGAAAGAAAACTCTATTCCTGTTAGGTATTAGATTTATTTTGCTATCAAACTTATTAAGGAGCAATAAGCCCTCAATAAGTTTGAAAAAGTATTTATTGTTTGATAATATATTAACAATAATGGCAAAAAAAATCAATGGTCATCACAAATTGTTACAAAAAAATATTATATTATGGGAAACTATACCCAAAAAGTGAAATATACGGCGCAATTTTGTGCTATTTCTAGTTTAACTATTGATTAGTAAAGATAACTTTGATAATATTGTCAATATATTCATAATGTAATCAATATTTGACATAATAACAAGACACATATATTATATCATATAAGAATGTAGGTGATTAATTGAAACCTAAATATATAAACTTAATAGATAGCAACAATGAGATCTTGTGTAAAGATATATATGATTGGGAAGGTTGTCTTTTAGTTGGTAAAAATACGACTATAAATCCTTATATAATAAGTACCCTAGAAAAATGCAAAATTACAAAAATCCCTGTATATCCATCAAGATCCGAATCACATTCATGGAAAAGTCAAAATTCAAAAGTGACATCCAAAGAAAATGTTTTTGCTTTAAAAGATCTTATGAACAGTGTAGTTGCAGGTGAAAGTGTAGAGATAGAAAAAATAAAAGTAATATCAAATACTTTTTGTGAAAGAATAGCAAATAATGAGCCGATTATAGATCAAATCAGAATTTTTAAGAGTGAAGATAATGATACATATAAACATTCATTAAATGTAGCATTTTATTCTTTTCTAATCGCAAAATGGATTGGTTTAAATGAAAATGAAATGGAAAAAGTTGTAATCGCAGGATTGTTACATGATATAGGTAAATCTAAAATCCCATCAGAAATAATAAATAAAAAAGGAAAGCTTACACCAGAAGAATTTGAAGTAGTTAAAACTCATTCTAGTATAGGATATGAAATGTCAGCAACTATTTTAAATATTAATGAAGATGTGAGACATGCAATATTACTTCATCATGAAAGAGTAGATGGTTCCGGATATCCATATGGCTTAAAAGGAGAAGAAATAAATATATTTGCAAAGATATTGGCTATAGCAGATGTATATGATGCTCTTACATCTGAAAGGGTGTATAAAAACAAAAGTACACCATTTGAAGCTATAGAGGAATTTCATATGATGGGATTGTATTCATTTGATACCCGTATACTGGATATATTCTTCAATAATATCATTAATTATTATGTAAATGCAAAAGTAAAAACTAATATTGGTGAAATAGGAGAAATAGTATTTATACCACCAAATGACATTACAAAACCAGTCATAAGATTAGAAAATGCTTATATAGAATTATCGAATAGTGATATAAAAATATTAGAAATAGTAAGTTAGGTGACAGGATAGTTTTCCCGTCACCTTTTATTTGTCTATTTTGCAGTATTCATATTAACCTTTGGCACAACCTTCAATGCAACATAGCTAGAGACAAAACATTTTAGCAAATCTCCAGGCAAAAATATTACACAACCTACCTTCATTGCAGTTAAGAAGGACATTTCTTTTAGCAATACTTTGTTAATTATCAAATACATATAAGGAACTCCAAATAGGTATATAGTAGCAGTACCAGCTAAAGTAGCTAAAAATATTCTTTTGAAATTTACTCCTTCCTTAGTATTAGCAATTTTTCCAACTATATAAGAAGCAAATATAAATCCAATCAAAAATCCAAAAGAAGGACTAAATACAGTTTGAGGCCCTCCTGAGAATCCTGCAAATATTTTTACTCCAGCAAGACCTAAAAGAACATAAATAAGTTGAGATAAACTTCCAAGCTTAGGACCTAATATAAGTCCAGAAAGAATAGTAAACATTGATTGAAGTGTGATAGGAACATTTCCCAGCGGAATACTTAAAAATGCTCCTACAGCTGTTAATGCTGTTAATAGTGAAACTAAGATCATATCTCTTGTACTAATCTTCACAAAGATCCCTCCATTTCTAATTGTAAACCTAATATATTTTCAAGGATTACAATAACACTATACTCACTTTTTCTTCGTTTGTCAACTAGGACATAGGACATGGGGACAGGTTCACTGTCCTATTTAGGACAGTGAACCTGTCCGAGGCCACTGAAAAACGATGTAATAATATGTAAGATGAATTAAATATAAAATAGATAAGCAAAATCCTCCTTAATTTGGTATAATGTAATTGATAAGAAAACATAACCAAAAGGAGGATTTGCAATGCTTAAAGGCAAAAATAATCAATTAAGCATCTACTCAATATTATATAATAAAATACCAGAAAATCATACATTAAAATTAATAAATAAAGCTATAGACTTAAGTTTTGTAACGAAACTACTTGAAGTATCATACAACAAATACTATGGAAGGCCAGCTAAGGACCCTGAACTTATGATTAGACTTTTGATATTACAGTACTTGTACAATTTGTCGGATGAAAAGCTAATTGAAGAATGTTCATTAAACTTAGCATTTATGTGGTTTTTAGGAATAAATCCAGATGACGATTTGCCAGATTCAAGTTTACTATCTAAATTTAGAGTACATAGATTAAATGATATAACATTAGATCAAATAATAACTGAAATTGTAAGACAGTGCATAGAAAAAGGAATAATTAAAGATACTGGTATTAGCATAGATGCAACCCATACAGAAGCTAATACTTTCAAAGCTACTCCTGAAAGAGTAATAAAACACTTAGCAAAGAAAATATTTAAAACTTATGAAGAAGAATCAGGAGAACTACCTAAAAATATAGATAAAGATATTCCAGATTACAAACAAATTGAAAATCATAAAGAAGCAAAGAAAACTATGAAGGATTATCTTGAAAAAGAAATTGAAAAAGTTGAAAACATTGTTAATCAAGAGGAAAATCCTAAAACAATAAAAGTTTTGGAAAATGCAAAAGAAATATTAAAAGATCCAAAATTCATAGAACAAAGAGGAGTTCGATCAATTGTTGACCAAGAAGCAAGAGTCGGACATAAAAGTAAAACAGAACGTTTTTTTGGATATAAAACAGAATTTATGATGACAACTGATGAGAGGATAATAACAGCGGTAACAGTAAAAAGTGGAGAATATGTAGATGGAACAAATTTTGATAAGTTAATAGAATTGACTAATCAAACAGGTTTAAAAGTAGAAGAAGTCTTTGGAGATAAAGCATATTTTAGAAAGCCCATATTAGATAAAATAAAGGAAATAGAAGCAAAGGCATATATCCCAATAAGTGAAATGGCATATAAGATAGATGAAGAAATATTTAGTTACAACAAAGATTCAGATGAATGGTTTTGTAGCCAAGGAAACATAACAATAAGAAAAAAACATAGAAAAGACAAAAGCGGAAAAGAGACATATAAATATTACTTTGAAAAGGAAAAGTGCAGGAATTGTAGTAAAAGAGAAGAGTGCAAAACTGGCAAAAATATTGGTAAGATTCTTGAAGTAGGTATAAACACTCCTGAATTTTATGGATACAGCCAAGAACAAAAAACAGATGGATTCAAAGAAAAATACAAAAAAAGAGCTTGCCATGAAGGGAAAAATGGTGAAATGAAAAATCATCATGGATTAAACCGTGCTCGAGGGTACGGTTTAAGAAGCATGTCCACGCAAGCAAAATTAACTGCAATAGCAGTTAATTTAAAGAGGATAGCAAGCATACTATCCTCTAAATTATCTTCATTTTTATGTGTTTTAAGGTTTAATTCAATATTTTATAAAAAAATTGTGGTTTAATAATAATTTAAGGGACGAGGGAAATTTTTAAGGCTACTTTTTCAGTGGTCTCGAACCTGTCCCCATGTCCCGCGAAAAAAAGTGTTGACAAATATAATTACTGTGTATATACTGTATATAAACTACATAAACAGTATATACACAGTTGAATTAGAATAGGGGAGATGGAAATGAATATTTTGATTTCGAATTCCTCAAATGAGCCTATATATGAGCAAATATCTAGTCAAATAAAAGCTATGATACTTAAGGGAGATTTAATAGAAGGGGATATGCTTCCTTCTATAAGGGGACTTGCAAAGGATCTTCAAATAAGTGTCATAACTACAAAGAGGGCTTATGATGAATTGGAAAGGGAAGGATTTATTGAATCAGTTCAAGGGAAAGGCTCCTTTGTTGCCAGTCAAAACAAAGAACTGATGAGAGAAATGAAATTGAAAATAATAGAAGAAAAACTGCAAGAAGTGGTCAAGGAAAGCAATATATTAGGACTCTCTTATAGTGAAGTAAGTGAAATGCTAAGAATTTTGTTTGAGGAGGTTTAAACATGGACTATATTTTAGAAGTAAATAATTTGAGAAAAGAATTTAAAAAATTCACACTAAATGATATCAGTTTCAAATTAGAGCCAGGATATATTATGGGGTTTATAGGACCTAATGGAGCTGGTAAGAGTACTACTATTAAACTAATAATGAATTTGATGAACTCTGATAGTGGAGAGATAAAGGTGTTTGGACTAGACTACAAGAAACATGAAAAGGAGATAAAGAATAGAATCGGATTTGTATATGATGAAAACTACTATTATGAAGATTTGACAATTGCACAGATGAAAAGCATAGTAGCAAGTTTTTATTCCAATTGGGATGATAGTACCTTTAACTACTACATCAATGAATTTAATTTAGATTCTAAGGCCAAAATCAAGACTCTTTCAAAGGGAATGAAGATGAAGTTTTCTCTAGCAGTAGCACTTTCTCACAATGCAGATTTAATCATAATGGATGAACCTACATCAGGATTAGATCCAGTGTTTAGAAGAGAAATATTAGATATTCTTTATAATGTAATTCAAGATGAGTCAAAGAGCATCTTCTTTTCAACACATATAACTACTGATCTAGAGAAGATAGCAGATTATATTACATTCATTAATAATGGAAGCATAGTTTTTTCAAAAACTAAGGATGAAGTATTAGAAAAGTACAAAGTAGTCAAAGGTGGATTGAATTTACTTGATAGTGAAACAAGGAAGGAATTTATTGGACTTAGAGAGACTAATGTAGGATTTGAAGGATTAACAGATGATGGTAATAATGTAAAGAGAATATTTGGAGGAGAAGTGCTCATTGAAAGGGCAACTCTTGAAGATATAATGGTCTATACGGTAAGGGGGTAGAGTGATGTTAGGGATGCTGAAAAGAGATTTAACTTTGATGATTGCAGATAAGAGAAATAGATTATTTTTTCTATTATATATACCTTTTCTACTTTTTGTAGTAGAATCCTATGATCCACAGTTGCCATACTTTATCATATTGTATACTTATACTTATCTTATGGCTATAACACCATTTAGCTACGATGTTACGAATAAAACTAGTTATATGATACATTCTCTACCTATTAGTAGAAAAAAGATGGTTTTATATAAGTATTTATTAACATTTGTGTATTTTTTGATAACAATTGTGTATGCTGGGGTCTATTTGTGGATAATTAATATTTTAGGAATAATAAATGTGGATTATTTCAATTTAGAAATGATAAAATCAGCCATACCTGTAATACTTATGTCTACATCAATTATATATCCAGCATATTTTAGATTTGAACCTAAAATAGCTCAAATAATGCATATGATAATATTTATGTCTTTTTTTATCATCATGATAAATGTTGCAAACTTAGGAGAGGAATCTTTGATAAGTAATATAAATATGCCTACTATTAGTAAATACATTTTACCAATATCCATAGTCTTATATCTACTATCATTACTATTATCAATGAAGCTTTACCAAACTAGAGACTTATAAGGACAAGGGGACAGGTTCATTGTCCCTAAAAATAGAGGTGATATTATGTTTAATTTGGTTAAGAAGGATTTAAAAATATCTATTGCAATAAATATTTTTGCAGTAGTTTATGCATTGTTTATTTCTGTAATGGGAATGAATGTACCCATTGATTTTCCTGTAAATATAATGTATATATTAGGAATCATTAATTTTGTATTTGTTTCTGTAATTTATTCTAATGGATATGATGACAAGAATAAAAGTGAAGTAGTTCTAAATAGTTTACCTATTGATAAAGTAGATATTGTAAGAGGTAAATATCTTACTTTGATAATATTCATACTTATCAGTTGTATTTTTACATTTCTATTTACAAATATAATTAAAGGATTAGGGTTAACGCCAGATGGTAGGCCTGTAGGCATATGGGATATTGTAGTAGCTATGAGTGTATTATTAGTATTTTACTCTATATATTATCCTTTCTATTTTAAATTAGGTGATTTAAGAATGTTCAATTCAATATTACTTATCCTTATCTTTATTGGGCCAACTATATTAGGGAAAATAGGTAAAAGATTTATCAAAAAGGATTTAATAACTAAGTTGGCAAGTTTAAGTTTAAAACAAATTAGTTTGCTAATATTTATATTTACTATATTAATGTATTTTATTTCACTTCAGATATCTAAAAAACTATATATGACAAGGGAGTTTTGATATGAAAAAGAACATTATTATTGCTATATTAATTATTATTGGAAGCATTGTTTTTCTAAAGATAAATAGTAAATATGATATTGGTTTTAATCCTACTACACGTTCAGGGGTACAAATAGGTTGGATTGAACATAGTGGTTCTGATAATATTGGTGCTAAATATACTAAGTTTTCAGGGAGCTTAACCAAGAAAATTAAATTTAATGAAGGAGATGTGGCTATTTTTCATTATGAAAGTATAGTCAAAGATGGAAATTTGTCAATTGTGCTATTAGATTCAGAAGGTAAGACAATTATAGAATTTGAAACAGATAAAAAGGATGAAGTCGTAGAGATAACAAAATCGGGAAAATATACAGTAAAGGTCATTGGAGAAGACACAAAAGGTAGTTTTAATATCAATTGGGAAGTAGAATAAAAATTAATAAAACCTTTGTTAAAAGATAGAATTTATAATATAATTAAGCTATAAGATTAAAGGAGGGGTCTGATGAACCAAAAATTAAATAATAATTCATTGCGAGCAGATTTATCACTATTATTAGTGGCAATAATATGGGGAAGTGGATTTGTAGCTACTAAAAGCGGACTAGATCATATTACTCCTCTGTATATGCTAGTTTTTAGATTTGGTATTTCCACTATACTTTTAGGTTTGGTTTTTAGGAAGAGAATAAAGAAAACTACTATAGGAGATTTTAAAGCTGGCATTGTAATAGGTATTTTTCTATTCTTAGGATTTTCAGTTCAAACTTTTGCTCTTCAATTTACAACTGCAAGTAAACAAGCTTTCATCACAGGAACAAATGTAGTAATGGTACCTTTCTTATATTGGGCAGTTTCTAAAAAGAAGCCTGATAATTATGACGTTTTAGGTGCAATATTATGTTTCACAGGAATAGGAATATTAAGTGTTGAAAGTGGTTTTAAGATAGGTTTTGGCGATTCATTAACATTACTATGTGCAGTATTTTATGCAGCTCACATTGTTGCTATTGGTTATTATGCACAAGAGCATGATCCAATAATATTAGCATTTTTTCAAATTATGTGGACTTTTATATTATCATGTATATTTGCCCCAATATTTGAACCGATGCCAACAGTAATAACAAAAGAAATGGCTATTCCAATTGTTTATTTAGCTGTTTTTAGCACAACAGTTGCTTTTTTACTTCAAAATTTAGCACAAAAACATACTTCATCTACTAAAACAGCAATTATTCTTAGCATGGAATCAGTTTTTGGCAGTTTATTTTCATTTATAGTACTCAAAGAACCATTTACCATTAAATTTTTAATAGGATGTATTGCAATACTGTTGTCAATCATTACTACTGAGACGAAATGGAGCTTTCTAAAGAAAGCTTAATTTAATAAATGGAGGTATTGAAATGGACAAGAGTGAAATGAAAAGTATGGGATTTGCTACAAAAGCTATTCATGGAGGGTATGAGAAAAATGAAGTAGGTTCTCTTGCTACTCCTATCTATCAAACATCAACATTTGTTTTTGATTCAGCTGAACAAGGTGGAAGGAGATTTGCACTAGAAGAAGAAGGATATATCTATACTAGATTGGGAAACCCTACTAATACCCAGTTAGAAGAAAAGATAGCTATTTTAGAAAATGCTGAAGCATGTATGTCAATGGCTTCAGGTATAGGCGCTATTACTTCATGTTTATGGACAGCTTTAAAAGCTGGAGATCATGTAGTTGCTGCTGAAACTCTATATGGTTGTACTTTTGCTTTTCTAAACCATGGATTAACTAGATATGGGGTAGATGTAACTTTTGTAGACACAACTGATCCTGAAAATGTAAGAAAAGCTATGAGGGACAATACTAGAGTTGTATACTTAGAAACACCAGCCAATCCAACCCTTGACATTGCAGATATTGAAGCTATTTCAAATATTGCTCATGAAGTTGAAGGCTGTATTGTTGTAGTAGATAATACATTCTGTACTCCTTATATTCAGAGACCATTGGAACTAGGAGCTGATGTGGTAGTTCATTCTGCTACAAAATACTTAAATGGTCATGGCGATGTAATAGCAGGATTTGTAGTAGGAGATAAGGAATTTATAGATGAAGTTAGATTATTTGGCGTTAAAGATATGACAGGAGCAAGTTTAAGTCCTTTTGATGCATTTTTAATTAACAGGGGTGCTAAGACTTTGGAAATAAGAATGGATCGTCACTGTGAAAATGCACAAAAAGTAGCTGAGTTCCTTGAAAGTCATCCAGCAGTTGATAAGGTATACTATCCAGGTTTAAAAAGTTTTCCACAATATGAACTAGCTAAAAAACAAATGAAACTTCCTGGAGCTATTATTTCCTTTGAGATAAAAGGTGGCTTAGAAGAAGGTAAGAAAGTAATGAATAGTGTTAAACTTTGTTCACTAGCTGTTAGCTTAGGAGATACAGAAACACTTATTCAACACCCAGCTAGTATGACTCATTCACCATATACTGAAGAAGAAAGAGAAGCAGCTGGTATCACAGATGGACTTATAAGATTGTCTATAGGACTAGAAACACCAGAAGATATAATTGCTGATTTAAAACAAGCATTAGACAGTATAAAATAGTTATTAAGAAGCCAAGGAAATTTTCCTTGGCTTTTAGTTTCTGTTAAATAAATAACATTAATTCACATGTATGCAATAGAGTGGTATAATTAACTATAACAAATGAATTTGGGAAGACTGAGGTGGATATGATGGATAAAAAGAAAAAATATCTATTTGCAACAATCCTTATAGGACTATCTTCTCAGCTTTATATAAGTTATCATATATCAAACTTCAAATTCTCCTTTGCAGGAGTACTATTTCCTGTGTTCTTGTATATGTATATTGAACTAAATCCCATGCTTCTAGGTATTTCATCAGGAATAGTCCTATTTATTTTCAGAATATTGTTTTGTTTAATCGGTGGAGGAACATTTACTCAGTCTATTGTTGCATTCTTTCCTGAAGCTATATTTTATATAATATATGGAGTTATTTTTTATTTATTATTAAAACTATTTAAAACTATAACAATAAACAAGTTGTTTTTTATAGCATTAGGATGTGATCTATTAAGTAATTTTGTTGAAGTTTACATTCGTATAGGGAAGGACTTCTTTATAAGTGATTTAAGTATATTGAAATCCTTACTTGTAGTAGCTTTCATTAGAGCTTCTTTAGCTGTGCTTATAATCATAGGATTCAAATACTATAGGATGTTTTTGATAAAGGCTGAGCATGAGGAAAGATATAAAAAACTTCTTTGGCTAACTTCTGGATTAAAAACAGAAGTCTATTGGATGGAGAAAAACATGGATAGCATTGAAAAAGTTATGTCTGATGCCTATCAACTTTTCACTAAAATTCTAAATGAAGAAGATAGAGAAAGTTGGGGGAATAGAGCCTTAGAAATATCTAGAGATGTACATGATATAAAAAAAGAATACTCTCTTGTGGCAAGAGGCATAAAGGAAATATTAGCTAATAGGACAGATGATAGTGGAATGTATTTTCATGAACTTCTCTTAATACTAAAAGAAACAATGGATGCAGAAATACGACGAATAGAAAAAGATATTGTACTTGATTTTCATCTGGGAAAGGATTTTTTCTTTAAAAAGCATTATTATTTAATGTCTGTATTTAGAAATATGATAGTCAATTCAATAGAGTCTATCGAAAATAAAGGGAAAATAGTGTTTATTCACAAAATGAATGACAAAGAACACATATTTATAATAAAGGACAATGGTTGTGGAATAAATAAAGAAGAATTGGCGCATATTTTTTCACCTGGATATTCAACAAAGATAGACTATACCACTGGAGAAATAAATAGAGGATTAGGATTAAGCCTTGTAAAAAACATAGTTGAAGTTCATCTAAAAGGAGATTTAGAAGTACACTCTGAAAAAGATAAGGGAACTACTTTTGAAATAACTATTCCTATAGTGGAATTGGAGGGTAGTTAGATGAAAATTTTTATTTTAGATGATGATGTAAATGTAATTAGAATTCTAAAAAAGATAATTGATGACAGAAATTTAGGGATTGTAGTTGGAAAAGCTACAGATGGTAATGAAGGATATGAGCAAATAAAGAGAATACAACCTGATTTAGTAATAATAGATTTACTGATGCCTGGAAAAGATGGACTTTCCATTGTAAAAGAATTGAAAAAGAAATATCCTGAAATTGAGTTTGTAATGATATCTCAAGTTTCCTCAAAGGATATGGTGGGAAATGCTTATAAATACGGGGTAGAGTATTATATATACAAGCCTATAAATGCCTTAGAAGTGGAATCTATCATTAAAAAGGTTCAAGAAAGAATAGAAATAGATAGGACAATTGCAAAAATACAATCACTGTTTGAAAGTAAACAAACTTTATGTGACGGTTCTAAAGGATATGAGTTTTGTGAACAATGTATCAAAAATGTGTTGATAAAGTTAGGAGTTGCCGGTGAAAAGGGAACTACTGATATGATAGAATTATGTAAATATATAATAGATAATAATATAAATATAGCAGAAATAACTATAAGAGAGTTGTGCAAAAACTTTTCGGAAAACCCAAAATCTATGGAGCAGAGGATGAGAAGAACTATTTCAATAGCTATGTCAAACATATCAAACATCGGCATTGAAGATTATATGAATGATGTTTTTGTAGAATACTCAAGCAGTCTTTTTAATTTTGAGCAAGTTAGAAAAGAGATGGATTATATCAGAGGAAAATCCCTAAGAGGTGGTTCGATTAATATGAAAAAGTTCATAATTGGATTAATATCATATTGTGAAAATAAAAACAATTAAAAATTTTCAGAATATATTAGTGAGTTATTCTGAAGTTTTTTGAAGTCTATATATTATACTTATTTAAACTAGTAAAGTGGGAGGTATATATATGGACTTTTTTGCTGAGTTATTTTCAAAGGGTGCTAAAATAGTGTGGGGGCCGGTGACTGTGGCACTGTTAGTTGGAACTGGAATATACTTAAGTTTTGGAACTAAATTTATTCAGTTTAGAAAGATGGGATATGCTATAAAGTCATTGTTTACAAAAAACTCAGATGATGATGGAGATATTAGTTCATTTCAGGCGCTTATGACGAGTTTAGCAGCTACAATTGGAACGGGAAATATAGTAGGAGTTTCCTCTGCTATAGCTATGGGAGGACCAGGTGCTGTATTTTGGATGTGGATTAGTGGTGCAGTAGGAGGGGCTACAAAATTTGCAGAGGCTCTTCTTGCAATTAAGTACAGAACTACAAATGAAAACGGAGAAAAGTCTGGTGGCCCTATGCATTATATAGGGAAGGGAATGAAAGATCTATACGGTGTAAATGCTAATTGGCTTGGATGGTTGTTTGCACTATTTGCATTGATAGCTTCTTTAGGTACAGGAAACATGGTGCAAGCAAATGCAATATCAGAGGCAGTAAAAGTTACATTCGGAATAAGTCCTTATATTACTGGTATTATCATAGCGATATTAACAGCTTTAGTAATATTAGGTGGAATTAAAAAAATAGGAAATGTAACAGAAAAGGTAGTTCCAACAATGTCATTCCTTTATATTGGTGGAGCATTAATAGCAATATTTGCTAATGCAAGTATGATTCCTGCAGCTTTTTCAATGATATTTAAAAATGCTTTTACAGCAAAAGCAGTAGGTGGTGGACTATTAGGCACTGTAATCAGATTTGGTATTGCTAGGGGAGTATTTTCAAATGAAGCTGGTCTAGGGAGTTCACCAATAGCTCATGCAGCTTCAAAAAATGAGGACCCAGTAGCTGAAGGACTTATAGGATCTCTTGGCGCATTTATTGATACAATAATTATTTGTACTATGACAGCTCTAGTAATATTGACATCTGGATTAGTTAAAATCAATCAATCAGGTGCTATGGTTATAGAAGGAAATTTAAATGGAGCTACTTTGACAACAGGAGCTTTTGATCAATTACTTCCAGGAGTAGGTGGATATATAATAGCTATAGGATTGATTTTCTTTGCATTTTCTACAATTTTGGGTTGGTATTATTACGGTTCAAAATGTATAGAGTATATAGCTGGACTTAAAACAGCAAATGTCTATAAGATTGTTTGGGTTATTCTAACTTTTATAGGAGCTACTACTTCCCTAGAAACTGTGTGGAATATATCAGATATGTTCAATGCACTAATGGCAGCTCCAAACTTAATAGGGCTTATAGCTCTTAGTCCATTAGTATTTAAAATGACTAGGGAGTATGATAAAAAGATAGTTGTTGACGGGAAAAATGTAAAAGAAGAATTATCAAAACCAATTATTGAGTAATAAATAAGAAGCCATTTGGCTTCTTATTTATTGTCTTTCATCTTATCTAATCTGTATTGGTCCATTACATCCCCAAATATATCAGCACAACAAGGTGGGGTATAAGTAATTGCATTTGCACCTGCCTCTATAGTTTTCACAATACTTTCTTCTGTAGGACCTCCTGTAGCTATTATAGGAAGTTCTTTGTATTCCTCTCTTATCTTTCTAACTATTGCTGCGGTGTTACTTCCTCCAGATATGTTCAATATTCTTGCACCTGCATCTAGTTTTCCCCTATAATCGTCACGTTCAGTAACTACAGTTGCGATTATTGGAATATCAATTCGATTATACATTCTGCTAATCACTTCATTTGCAGTAGGAGCATTGACTACTGCACCATAAGCACCCATTAATTCAGCTTGAAGTGCTATATCAATAGATCTTTTTCCAGTAGTAATACCTCCACCAACGCCTACAAAAACAGGAACTGGGGCAACTTCTAAAATAGCTTGAGTAATTGAAAGCTGTGGGGTAAAAGGATAAACAGCTATAATAGAGTTAGCATTTGTATTCTTGATAATTGCTACATCAGTAGAGAATAGAAGTGACTTGATCCTTGTTCCTAATATCTTAATACCACTTGCTCTATAAATAACTGGTGGTACTTCTATTATTCTAGATCTAAGCTTTGACTTAACTTCAGGAATAAATTTTTCCATCTCAATACCTCCCATCTATACATTAATATTAATTTTAATTGTAATCAACAATATCGATGCAATACTTATACCCATACTTTAGTTAAATAAACAGTTTTTATAATGCGTTTATATAGTATAATAGAGAAAGGGGAATACATGTCTTTTATTTTGAATTTTCATTAACATCTATATCTTTTAACAATTCCAATTATATTATTACTATTTTTTTAAGAAAGGGGACATTTTTATGAAAAATATTGAAGGATTGAGTGCACTGTGGGATACAGCAAGGACTGTTATACCAATATCTGCTTTTTTATTGCTTTTTCAAGCCCTTATTTTAAGAAAGCCTATAGACAATTTAAAGGAGTTTGTGATAGGATTTCTGTTGAGTGTATTTGGACTCCATTTTTTCTTAAAAGGAGTGTCAATGAGTTTGATACCATTGGGGGATTCAGTAGGTAGAAATCTTATAACATTAGAACATAGATGGGTAATAATATTATTTGCATTTATATTAGGATATTTTGCTACACTTGTAGAACCAGGGCTTAAAGCGTTGGCACTAGAAGTAGAGGAGGTTTCCGTTGGAGCTATTCCATATAAAACACTTATTCATGCAGTTGCCATTGGTTTTGGTGGTGGCATGGCAATAGGAATGTTAAAGATATTAAAAAACATACCTAATACTATAATCATAATGCCTATACTTGTAGTGATACTCATATTAGTTTATTTTGCTCCAGATGAGTTTGTTGCTATTGCAATGGATTCAGCTAGTTCAACTACAGGTCCTGTAAATATCCCATTAAACATGGCAGTTGCTATAGGACTTTCAAAAATAATAGAAAATTCCGACCCACTTCTTAATGGTTTTGGCATCGTAGGACTCACATCACTTGGAGCAGTAATATCTGTTCTCATACTTGGAATACTAACTAAATTTTAAGAAAGGGGAGATATCATGGAAAGCGTACTATGTATCATAGCTATAGTAGAAAGAGGAAAAGCTGATAAAATTGTTGAAAAAGCGAAAGATGTAGGCGCAAAAGGTGCTACAATACTGTATGGTAGAGGCACTGGTGAAAGTGAAGTAAAAAAGTTTTTGAACATACATATAGAGGCATCTAAAGAAGTTATATTAGTATTAAGTGAGGAATCAAAATACAGACCAATATTTGACTCCATTGTAGAAGCAGGAAAACTAAAAGAGCCAGGAACTGGGATCATATTTACTTTGCCTGTGTCAAACTTAGTAGGACTACATCATAGGGAAGAAGTGTAATTTAACAAGCTCCAATATTTTGGAGCTTTAAATATCTTTTGCAAAGGTGGATTTTTAACAGTATAAGTGATAATATAATTAGGTAAATAAATTTAGGAGGTAGTTACGTATGGGGTAGACAATAATATATTTGAAAAGGGAAGTGTCGGTAAACTTCTCTTTAAGTTCTCGGTTCCAGCTATAATCTCCCTACTGGTAACAGAACTTTATAACATGGTAGATACGGTATTTGTAGGAAGACATATAGGTGGAAATGGGATAGGTGGATTAGTGGTTGTATTTCCCATACAGAGGATTATGGCAGCTATAGCCATGATGATTGCCCTTGGCTCATCTACAGCTATAGGGAGAAGTAGTGGGGAAAAAGACTATGACAGTGTAAAAAAGATTATTAAAAATGCATTTAGTATAGCGATATTTATTGTGATTCCACTTTCTATAATATTGTTTATATTTAGGGATAATGTACTCAGGTTTTTAGGAGCAGGAGACAAAATTCTACCATTTGCTCATGATTATTTATCCATAATATTATTTGGAAGTATATTTCAGGTATTGACTGTAGTAATAGGTTATATGGAGATGTCCTTAGGTAATAGAAAGATACTATTACAAAGCAATATGACAGGAGCATTGACAAATATATTTGTAGACTATTTGCTTGTATCAAAGTTTTCTTATGGAGTAAAAGGAGCTGCAATAGCAACTGCAATATCACAATTTATAGGATTTCTTTATGCATATTATCATTTTATTGAAGTAAAGAAAAAGTTCAATTTATCCTTTGGATTTAATTTCAATATGCCCATTTGGAACGAGATAACAACTGTAGGTTTTTCTGCATTTATAGTAGAAGCAGAAGATGGAATATTGATTGCAATACTTAATAATCTTCTCTTAAAAAATGCAGGAGATATGGGAGTAATAGTACTAGGTGTTATATCAAAGCTTTCAATGTTCATGTTTATCAATATGTTGGGGATGGCTTCAGCAATGCAGCCTATAGCTGCTTACAATTTAGGTGCTAAAAAATATAAAAGGCTAAAGGAAGTAGCAAAGAAGACAATAATATACTCATTCTTGACTTCTGCTGGTCTATGGGCAATTACTATGATATTCACGCCTCAACTATTATCTATATATGTAAAGGATAAATATATTTTAGAAGAATCAGTTAAGGCTTTTAGAATAATGGTATCAATAATACCTCTTATAAGCTTGTATTATGTTTCTATATACTATTTTCAAGCCCTTGGAAAGGCAAAGAAGTCTTTTATGGTGTCAATCCTAAGGCAGCTTATAGTACTTCTACCTGTATCCATAGTACTAATAAAGGTATTTAATTTGGGTGCTCTTGCAGTTTGGATTTCATATCCTATATCTGATTTGATATCTAGTATAACAGCAATAGTCATGATGGTTAAGGAATCGAAAAAACTTGATAAGACAATTGAAAAAGTAGAAGTAATAGAACAAAAAAAGTCTAGAGCCTATAAAGGTGCACCTGTTGGTGATGACTTAATTTAATAAAAAACTGTCTCAAAAGAGACAGTTTTTTTTGTTTGCTACTTGAAAAAGTGTAGCGAAAGTATTATTATATAAATAGATACAATTAGCAAACAAACAAATAGTGTACCGTTACACTACATAGTAAAAAGGGAGATGATAGTTGTGAGAAATGAAAAACTAAGGGATTTGACCAGATATGCGGTACTAATTGCCCTTACTACAGTAATGACAATGTTAATACAGATTCCTACACCTGGAACAAAGGGATATTTAAATTTAGGTGATATGGTAGTATTTTTAGCAGCTATGATATTAGGTAAAAAAGGTGGTTTTGTTGTAGGAGGAGTGGGTTCTGCTCTTGCGGATTTGTTATCAGGATATTCATATTATGCTCCTATTACATTTGTGGTTAAGGGTTTGGAAGGATTTTTTGCAGGTGCACTATTGGATACAAAACTAGGTCAAAAAACGCCAATCATTCCAACAGCTATTGGAGGAGTATGGATGGCTATTGGATACTATATAGCTGAAATATTTATGTATGGAGGAAAAGCTGCACTAGCTTCCATACCAGGAAATATGGTTCAAGGACTATTTGGTGCAGTAGTAGCAGTAGTACTAAGTGTTGCATTGAAGAGAACAAAAGTATTTAATTCATAAGGAATTCCTCTTAAACAGAAAATGGCTCTAGTAAATTAATACTAGAGCCATTTTTATATTGTAAGGAAGAATTAAAATGCCCAGTTTCCATCTTTGAATACTTGGATTTTTTCTCCACTAGGAGTTTCTCCAACTATATTTAAATCACTACTTCCTACCATGAAGTCCACATGAGTCAGAGAAGTATTAACTCCATGAGCTTCTCTTTCTTTTTCATCCATTTCGCTTCCACCTTTAATACAAGTTGGATAAGCAGCACCAAATGCAAAGTGACATGAAGCATTTTCGTCAAACAATGTATTGTAGAACAATATATTGGAATTTGAAATAGGAGAATCATATTGAACCAAAGCTACTTCTCCTAAGTATTTAGCACCTTCATCTGTATCTAAAAGATGTTTTAATGTTTCGTAACCTTCTTCTGCTTCAAAATCTACAACCTTACCGTCTTTGAAAGTTAATTTAAAATTGTTAATTAAATTTCCACCATAGTTAAGAGGTTTAGTACTTACAACTACACCATTAACTCCAGTTTTCTTAGGCATAGTGAAAACTTCTTCAGTAGGCATATTAGCAACAAAGAATACATCCTTAGTATTGTATTCTCCACCACCAGCCCAAATATGACCCTTGGGAAGTTCAACAACTACATCAGTACCGTTGGAAGAAGTATAGTGAAGAGTTTTGAATGCTTTTTCATTCAAGAATTTAACTCTATTTTCTGTATTCCTCAAATGTTCCTCCCAAGCTTTGATAGGATCTTCTTGGTCCATTCTTACAGTCATAAATATAGCTTTCCAAAGTTTTTCAACAGCTTCTTCTTCAGGAAGATCTGGGAATACTTTTGTTGCCCAATCATTTGTAGGAACAGAAACAACACACCATGCAACTTTATTGTTCATAGAGTATTCTCTAAATTTCTTCATTGCAATAGAACTAGCCTTGTTGTTTTCAGCAACTTTTTTAGGATCTACATCTTTCAAAAGTTCTGGATTTGAGGCTGCAATAGAGATGAAACCTGCTCCTTCTTCAGCCATTTGGTTGAAACCGTCTGCCTTCCATGTTGGGAAGTTTTGAAATACTTCCATAGGAGCATTCATATACCTTAAAAGCGTCATTTTTTCATCATGCCATTCTACATATACATCTTTAGCTCCTTCTGCATAAGCAGATTCAGCAATAAGACGTACAAAATCAGCACATTCAATAGGAGAATTGATAACAAGCTTTTGACCTTTCTGAATATTGATACCAACCTTTACTGCTAAATTTGCATAGTTCTTTAAAGTCTCTTCAAATTTATTCAACAAAATCACCTCGCCATTTTAGTCTGTAAGTATATTTTATATGAAATTTGTCAAAATGTAAACGATTTCAGGACAACTTAAATATTTGCCCCCGGCACTAACTTTCTAACTTATTGAATGCAGATAGAGATTATAAATGATATAATTCAATAAGAGTACTATTAATATTATGAAAAAGGTTGATTTTATATGAATAAGGAAATCAAAATTTCAGTACGTAATCTTGTAGAATTTGTCCTTCGTTCTGGAGATTTGGACTCTACATTTATGGGAGCAAGTCGGGCCTTAGAGGGAACAAAAGGACATCAAAAGGTACAAAATTCATATGATGACAATTATCAAAGCGAAGTTGTACTAAAACATACCTTCCAAAAAGATGGCTTTTCTATTACATTGGAAGGAAGAGCTGATGGTATCTTAAAAGATGGATATAGAATAGTTATTGATGAGATAAAGACTACAACAAAGTCATTGGAATTAATAGATGAAGAATATAATCCTCTACATTGGGCTCAAGCCAAATGTTATGCCTATATGTATAGTTTAGAAAAGCAACTTGAAGAAATAGATGTACAACTTACATATTATAATATAGACGTTGATGAAACTAAAATATTTAGAAAAAAACTATCAATTTATGAATTGGAAGACTTTTTTTATTCACTAATAGATAAATATATTGAATGGATAAGGCTATTATCTAATTGGGCAATCACTAGAGATGAATCTATTGTAAAATTGGATTTTCCATTTGAAACTTATAGAAGTGGTCAAAGAGAACTAGCAGTAGGAGTATACAAAACCATATTAGATAGGAAAAACCTCTTTGTCCAAGCACCAACTGGCATAGGAAAGACCATATCTACTATGTTTCCAGCAGTTAAATCTATAGGAGAAGGCCTCACCTATAAGATCTTTTATCTTACTGCAAAGACTATTACTAGACAGGTAGCAATAGATTCTATGGGAAAAATGGTATCAAAGGGTCTTAGAATAAAAACAGTGGTATTAACAGCTAAGGAAAAGATTTGCTTTAATGATGAAGTAAACTGTACACCGGAAAACTGTCCTTATGCTAAAGGGCACTACGATAGAGTCAACCATGCACTTATGGATGTATTGATAAATGAAGATATTATAACTAGAGAAGTAGTAGAAGCTTATGGACAAAAACATACTGTCTGTCCTTTTGAGTTTTCACTAGATTTATGTCTTTTTGCTGATTGTATTATTTGTGATTATAACTATGTTTTTGACCCAAGAGTATCCTTAAAGAGATTTTTCCAAGAAGGCAAAGAAGACTTTGTTTTCCTGATAGATGAAGCTCACAATCTAGTGGATAGAGCTAGGGAAATGTATTCTATTGAAATATATAAAGAGCCATTTCTAGAATACAAAAAATATTTTAAAGATAAAAACATATCTCTGTCAAAGTCTTTTGGTGAACTAAACAGCTTTATGCTTAAGACTAAAAAATGGTACGGTAATGATGAATACTTTGTGAAAAAGGATGTAGTAGATGAAATATATTCCCTTGTAAGAAGGACAACAGAAAAGTTGGAGTCTTGGCTTTTAGACAACAAAGAGGATGAAAAGTACAAGGATGTATTAGATATATATTTTAATCTAGTTGGCTTTATGAGAATATGGGATTACTATGACGAAAGGTATGTAAACTATGGAGAAAATAGGGATGATATAATATTTAAACTATATTGTTTAGATCCTTCCTATGTATTGGGTGAAACATTGAAAAAAGGAAGAAGTGCTATATTTTTTTCAGCTACCCTAACGCCTATTGAATATTTCAAAGAAATACTAGGTGGAAGTGAAGACGACTATACCGCAAAAGCCCCATCCCCTTTCCATAGAGACAATCTAGGTTTATTTATAGCTGACAATATTTCCACAAGATATAAAGACAGGGAAAAAACCTATGTAAGCATTGTAAAATATATAGAAGAAACAGTAAGGGCTAAAAAAGGAAACTATTTCGTATTCTTTCCCTCATATAAATACATGGAACTAGTATATGAACAATTCAATGAGAGAAATCCTGACATTAAAACAATACTTCAAAATTCTTCTATGAAGGAAGAAGATCGAGAAATATTTTTAGATGAATTCAATAGAAATGATGAGACTATGGTGGCTTTTGCAGTTTTAGGGGGGATATTTTCAGAAGGAATAGACTTAATAGGAGATAAGCTAATAGGAGCCATAATAGTAGGGGTAGGATTACCTCAGATATGCCTTGAGAGAAATATAGTGAGAGAATACTTTCAAGAAAAGAAGAATGTAGGATATGAATATTCCTATATGTATCCAGGAATGAACAAAGTCCTTCAAGCCGCAGGAAGAGTCATAAGAACTGAAAAGGACAGAGGAATTGTACTATTAATAGATGATAGATTTGCAACATATAAATATAAGCAACTATTTCCTAGAGAATGGATGGGGTATAATAGAGTAAAAAATTTGGAAAGTTTGAGATTACAATTGAAGATGTTTTGGAATCAAACACAGGGTTAGTTCTCCTGTGCTTTTCAAACTTTTTTCACAAAAAAGTGGAACATAAAAGAATCCACTGAATACTATTAGTAATAGAGGAAAAATATTGTGGAAAGGGGGAGCTTATGGACGAACAAGGGAATTATCAAAATCATATCGAATCATCGGATAAATATGAAATCATGTCGGTCAAGGACTGGGTAATAACGTTACTTTTATTAGTTATACCAATAGTAAATATTATTTTGCTATTTGTATGGGCATTTAGTGGAGATACTAATGAAAACAAGAAAAACTATTGTAAGGCACAACTTATAATGTTAGCTATAATTTTAGGTATTAATATTATCATAGCAATAATAAGTGGTATAAGTATGTTATCTTTGATGAGGTATTATTAGGGAAAAAAGCGGAGAAATAAGTATTTTTAGGACGGTTGAGTCCACTTTTACAGCGGTACTCTAACCGTCCTAATGCATTTTTTATTCCCTATTTAAGATATTATATATTAGAATAGCCGCTTCTTCTCTTGTTAAATTATCTTTTGGTCTAAAGTTTCCTTTTCCACTTATAAGTCCTAGTCCTTTAGCAATTGCTATATGTCCTTTTAAATTAGTTGATATTTTATCTGCATCATCATACTCTAAATTATATATATCTCCTAAATTTTCTAATGGTTCCTGCCCAAAAGCTTTAATTATATATTTTATAGCTTCTTCTCTAGTAATTTTTCCTTCTGTATTTTTTTCTTCTTTTTTTAGTATTCCTTCATCAATAAGTCTTTTATACATATAATCTTGATTGTTATAAAAATAATATATACCTTTGGTTTGGGCAAGTAATTGGAAAAACTCTTCTTGAGTTATATCTTGTTTAGGTTTGAACTCTTCTCCCTCGAATAAAATAATGTAATCTTGTAATTTTTGTATTTGATTTTTAGCAAAACTATTTTTTATATCTTGATATTCTTTTACCTTTGCTTTTTCCATTAATTCTTTTGTATTGTCTATTATTTCAGCCTTTTTAGCATCTACGGTTGAATATTTCTCTTTAAAATCATATACTAACTTAACATCTTTTGTTTCTTTTTTATTTGTTTCTTTTTGATATTCTAAAACTAATTCTCTATCTTTTAATAATATTTCTTTAGCTTTATCCTTTTGTATTATATTATCTGGAGATTCAAACTCTAAATCACTCCAGTTATAATTATATGATAGTACATTGCCTGTATAGTTACTTAAAGTTATATTGAAACCATCATTTTCAACTTTTATACCATTTGCTTTTCTTACGAATGAAAAACTTGATATATTATTGTTCCTATAAATTAAATCTTCATTTTCATTCTCTATATATTCTACTTCTTTATACTTTTCGGGATTACTATTTTTTATTAATTCATTTGCTTTTTTAAGTAACTCTTCTTTACTGTATTTTGCTTTTTTTTCATGTTCCATCGAAAACCCAGGATCAGAAAAATTCATAATCTCCCCTGTTTTGGCATTTATTGTTGAACCAGAACCACTTCCTTGGTTTTCTATATGCTTCATAACCATTACTTGCCATATATAAATATCTTTATCTTTAATGCCCATTAATTTATAACCATTAATTTCATATCCTTTTCCTAGTTTAAATGTATCTATTATTTTTTCGCCTGCTTCTTTCCTGCTTATTATTTTTTTAGAGCTTATTAATTCGTTTTCTTTTTCAATTGGTATATTTTCCATAGCTGGATAAAACATATTTCCATATATAGGATATGCAGATGTATATGAAGTGCTTAGTATATCCTTTGTATTAGCATCAACTGTCTTATCTGTATCTATAATACGATATGCTAAGTGTGATTTTTCGTCTTTATCTGTTTCTTTTATACTATATAATAGTTCTAAATCAATATTATCATTATATATTTTTTTTGCTTCATCTTTTGATATGATATCTTTTTTGTCTGCAAATTTTAAATCTTTTTCCCAACTTATATTAAAACTAGTTATTTCTCCAGTTTGAGTGTCTACACTAATATTTACATTGTTTTCATTATAGAATATATCATTTTCTGTCCTTACAAAACTATAATGATATGCTTTTAAATCATTTCTATGATATATACTATCATTTTCATCTGATTTGATTTTATCTAATATATCAGGATATAATTTTTTTATAAAATCTTTAGCAATTTTTTCTCCTTGTTCTTTGGTTATTTTAGGGAACTTATAAATTCTTTTATCTTTATCACTAATAAAGTCACTTTTCCAATAACCTATTATGTTTTCCTCTTCATCAATTTCTACATTAATATTATTGTTTTGGTCACTCCAATATAGATTTGTAATATTTTTACCATTGTGGTCGTCGTACTGATGATTATTAAAATGTTCATACTCATCCCCTATTTTAAATAGAGTTTTTATTTTTTCGATATTCTTGTTTAAACTGTCCCCTTCTGCAAATCCATACAATGGTATGCACGTGATTAACAATGTTAATATCATCACAAACATTAAAAATTTGAATCTCATTTTTTTCATAATATCGCCTCCTATACACAATATATTATATTTACCAAGATAAGTCAATTGGGAAAGAGGTGGCATTGTGATGTTTTCTGGATTTGCAGATAGAATAGCATTTGTAACTTAATCTAATGGATGTTCTTAAATTTTACTTCAATAATAATTTATTGTATAATAGAACAAAGATATGATGGTTTGAGAATAGTGAAAAATCAATAGATTATTAATAAAATATTATAATAAGGAAGATTATAATGATTTATTTAAATGTTTTTACATTTCCGAATGAAGATAAAGAATTTGATTTTTTCATGAGGATAAAAAGAAAATGCTATGATTCTTTTTATCCATTTAAGATATTGTCAAGACATGGCTTTGAAAGAATTGATTTTGAGCCATTAACTATTTTATATGGAGGAAATGGTTCAGGAAAATCAACAGCATTAAATGTCATAGCAGAAAAAACAAGAATCAATCGTGATTCTATCTATAATAAATCAAATTTCTATACCGACTATGTCAATATGTGTGAAATGGAGATTGAGACCGATATTCCTCAAAATAGCAGAATTATTACCAGTGATGATGTATTTGATTATATGTTGAATATACGTAATCTCAACGAAGGAATTGACCAAAAACGGGAAGATCTTTTTGAAGAATATTTGGATGCTAAATATTCTCAATTTCAAATGAAGTCTATCTCTGATTATGAGCAACTTAAAAAAGTAAATACTGCTAGAAGCAAAACTCAGTCACGTTTTGTGAGAAAAAACTTGATGGATAATGTAAGGGAATATTCTAATGGTGAAAGTGCATTCTTATATTTCACAGAAAAAATCAAAGAAAATGGACTTTATTTATTAGATGAGCCTGAAAACAGTCTTTCTCCAAAACGTCAGATTGAATTAATGAAATTTATTGAGGATTGTGTACGATTTTTTGGATGTCAGTTTATAATATCAACCCACTCACCATTTTTGCTTGCTATGCATGGAGCCAAAACGTATGATCTTGATGAAAATCCAGTTGATGTGAAAGAATGGACAGAGTTAGAAAATGTGAGAACATATTATGAATTTTTCAAAAGACATGAAAAGGAGTTTTGAAATATATTAATAAGTATATACTAGAGATATTTAAACCAAATATGATATTAAGAAAAGTTGTCGTCGATCTTCAGTAGTGCAAAAACTACTGGGGATCGACGACATTTTATTTATTTGTGAAATATTGATATTAACAGGGTTTATTGAAATCATATTAAAAATTCTTGGTATTTTGAAGTTTTTTTATAATTTGACATAATTATAGGAATAGAGTAATATCAAGGTATGCAATGGATTTTTAGACTACCTATAAGGAATTGAAACCTAAATCATAAGATAAGCACTGATAGCTTAATAGAAATTTTTAGACTACCTATAAGGAATTGAAACCTCAATTTTACCCTTGTTTCCTCACTTATGATTATGATAATTTTTAGACTACCTATAAGGAATTGAAACAGATTATTTAATGCTATGATACAATCTTGTTTATCCTATTTTTAGACTACCTATAAGGAATTGAAACTCCTAATGGATATGATGAGATTTACAAAGGAACTATAATTTTTAGACTACCTATAAGGAATTGAAACCTAAAAGCCCACAACATAAAACTATAACTATATCTACAAATTTTTAGACTACCTATAAGGAATTGAAACAGATTACTTGGTACTTTGATAGTAATACTTGTTTTTCATTTTTAGACTACCTATAAGGAATTGAAACTAAATAGTGCATTTTTTAGTAGTAAACATATTATAAATTTTTAGACTACCTATAAGGAATTGAAACATGGTAACGAAGCATTAAGAATTGAATTTCTACAAGACGATTTTTAGACTACCTATAAGGAATTGAAACAATACAATGGTAAAAAGCAATGTAATGATTGCAGTAATTTTTAGACTACCTATAAGGAATTGAAACGATTCTCTTCTTCCTTGTTCCTTAGCCATAGTAACAATTTTTAGACTACCTATAAGGAATTGAAACTATTAATCAAGTAAAAAGAGATAAAATAAAAAACAAGATTTTTAGACTACCTATAAGGAATTGAAACAAAGAATTTGTTATATTTTATATATTAACATTACTAATTTTTAGACTACCTATAAGGAATTGAAACAACCCTTCTTCCATGATAGATAGTGCCTGTGCTGAAATTTTTAGACTACCTATAAGGAATTGAAACATAAAAGAGCATTACACATCTGGTGTATCAGTTATTGAATTTTTAGACTACCTATAAGGAATTGAAACATAGGAAAAATCAAGAAGATAATGAAATTGATATTGATTTTTAGACTACCTATAAGGAATTGAAACTTTATATATACTAATATAAAACTATACATACATATAATTTTTAGACTACCTATAAGGAATTGAAACTAATCATAATCAATAGATATACTATCATAAAAGCCAAATTTTTAGACTACCTATAAGGAATTGAAACCTGTTATAGCCGTACCATTAGCAACTTTTAAAAGTTACATTTTTAGACTACCTATAAGGAATTGAAACTATATTTCTTTCATTTTGTTAATCTGTTCTTTTTCATCATTTTTAGACTACCTATAAGGAATTGAAACTAGGTATAGACAATAGTGATGGCAATGCTTGGACGGAATTTTTAGACTACCTATAAGGAATTGAAACCCCATGCTTTTTAGCAATGCTTTCAGCTCTTTGCCAGATTTTTAGACTACCTATAAGGAATTGAAACGATGAACAATCTTATTGATGCTATCAAATACAAGATAATTTTTAGACTACCTATAAGGAATTGAAACTTCTCTTAGAACCACGTTGACACGAAGCTATGCCAATTTTTAGACTACCTATAAGGAATTGAAACCTAGAACCACCTTTTCTAGGCATAGTATCACCATCTTTATTTTTAGACTACCTATAAGGAATTGAAACCTAACAGTTTAAGACAAGTAAAAGCTTTGCCTATTGATTTTTAGACTACCTATAAGGAATTGAAACTATGAAACTAAATCTAGATAAAAATATAGTCAATCTATTTTTAGACTACCTATAAGGAATTGAAACAAGGCATTCGACCAAAACCTTTTTGGAGGTTTCCCAATTTTTAGACTACCTATAAGGAATTGAAACTCAAAATCACAAATATCAATATAATGCTCATCCCCTATTTTTAGACTACCTATAAGGAATTGAAACTTATAGTTTTATCTTTTATATCTTTCATCTTAAAACCATTTTTAGACTACCTATAAGGAATTGAAACAGAGACAATATTGCAGCTTTGTGTATAGCGGTATTAAGAATTTTTAGACTACCTATAAGGAATTGAAACATAGAATGGATTAGAGACATGAGTTTGACTGGCAAAATTTTTAGACTACCTATAAGGAATTGAAACCATGAAAGAACTTAAATCTAAAAACAGAACATATAATATTTTTAGACTACCTATAAGGAATTGAAACTTTGGTATGTACAACAGATAGGGAGGTAAGAAAATGAATTTTTAGACTACCTATAAGGAATTGAAACTAATCATTTTCTTTTATTTCATCTTTACTTGCTACATATATTTAGACTACCTATAAGGAATTGAAACACCATAATGTTGATGCCAACAAAATGGTCTTACATAATATTTAGACTACCTATAAGGAATTGTAAATTGAGGATAGAAATTAGGGTTGACATTTTGAAAAGATTTATTGATATTTCTATCTTTATCGCATTCAATTTAATTACCATACTAATAATTAAATTTTAGTCAACAAAATAATTTAATAATATTGTATTTATATGAAATATTTAGAAGGATAATCTAAATATTTATAGAAGTAATTAGGTGTAAATAAAAAAAAGAAGGCTAATGCCTTCTCAATCCTTATAGGTAGACTATAACTAATATAATAATATTACATGTTTCAAGTCTTTTTAAGTAATCTACATAGATATATATTATATTTAAATATAAAATAAATCAATATAAAATTGACAAATAAAAATATAAAAAGTATAATTAAAGGCATAACCATATAATAATAATACATTAAAATATTTTGGAGGTTTTAAATGATGAAAAACAACAAATATACAAATAAATTCAAACATAAAATTGTCAACGAAGTCAAGAAGGTTGAAAGTACTACTTTAGTTGCAAAAAAGTATAATATTCCTCCTAGTACTGTTTATTATTGGGTAAAAAAGAGTGAAAAATCAATTACAAGTGATACATATAATGATTTTATGTTGTTAAATAAAGAAAATGAGATTCTTAAAAAAATTATAATGGAAAAAGATATAGAAATACATACATTTAAGGAACTTTTAGGAAAAAAACAAATATTATTATAAAGTAAAACGTGAGGTGAGAAAGATAAAAGAAACTATAACATTCGTACCGTTTAATGATAAAAAGCTAGTTTTACCTATTCAATATAATCATTTGGTACAAGCTATGATATATGACGTTTTAAATGAAGAATTAGCAAGTTTTTTGCATCAAGAAGGATTTAAAAATGAAAAAAGAGTATTTAAAATGTTTACTTTTTCTAGGTTAATAGGAGATTATTTTTTAGATAGGAAGCAAGGTAAAATAATATTTAATGGCCCAGTAAAATTGACAATATCTTCTGTATTTAATGAGTTTAGTAATTCTATTGGTAATGGATTATTGTCTAAGAAGACAGTGAGGCTAGCTAATAACCAATTAGAAGTAAAGGAAATTAGTGTAGTAAAAGAAAACATTGTTGAAAATGAAATAAAAATAGAGACACTATCTCCAATAGTTGTTTATAGTACTTTATACAGGAAGGATGGAAAGAAGTTTACTTATTATTTCAATCCTCAAGAAAACGATTTCTCAGAGTTGATTAGTCAGAATCTTAAAAATAAATATAAAGCTTTTTATTTAAAAGATGTTCTAGAAGAAGTAATTCTAACGCCAATTGGATATACAAAACTATCTGTTGTAAAGTATAAGGGTTTTATTATTAAAGGATATACAGGAAGATTTGTTATGAAAGGGCCAATACCACTACTTCAGATGGGAGTAGATACTGGATTAGGTAGTAAGAGCAGTCAAGGATTTGGCTGTATAAAAATAATATGAATTTGAGGGGAGGTGTAAAGATGAGTTTACCTAAAATAACTGCATTTATAGGGGAGAATATTTCTCAAAAAAATAAGAGTGAATTTTCTTCTGTAATAAAAAATGCTAAAAAAGTAAAAGAAAAGGAAGTGCCTTATATAGTTTTTTTAGTACTAGATTTATCAAAAGAGCAAATATATTTTCAACTAGATAAGAGAATGAGTGAAAATTCGGTTTTTGAGTATTATTATTTTGGAAATAATTCAGCAGCAGCAGCTCAATGTTATTTAACAAGGCAAACGAACTCTATTAAATATTTGTTAACTAATGCTTTTGGAGATTTATATCAAACCTTAGTTAAATATGGTATGCAAGAAAGTCAATTAGCAATTTTATTAAAAAAATTAGAAGATAAAGAATTTATGCAACTAGGAGAGAAAAAAGGAGAAGGAAAATTAAATTTATCTAAATTTTCTATAGTTCAAGATAACAAAGTAAATAAAATAGCACTAGATGAAAAGAAAAACATTGAAATTGATGATAAACGACATAATCCAGAAGCTTTTATAAGATTATTTATAGAAGATGACAACAAAAACAATAAATTTGTATTAGTGGTTCCCAAGGTTATATTAGAAAGTGAAGAAGAAATTGTTCTTTCTACTCATATTGATTATTTAGAGGTTATAAAAAAGGTTAATAATTTAGGTGCTTACGATAAAGAAGATGATGATAAAAAAGAAAAGAAAGTTTGTTATATTTGCAAAAAACAAAAAAGTGATGTTTCAAGTAAATATTCTAAAAAGTTTAGTAGAACAGGAATAAATAAAATATTTACAACTACCACAATAAATACATCTCAATTTTTACAAAAATTCGATTATGACAACACATATTCAATATGTAGTGATTGTTATCAGAAATTATTAACGGGTGAAAAAATAATCTCTAAAGAATTCAAAAGTAGAATTGCTGGTGAAGATGTGTTTATAGTACCTGAAGCTTTGATGGCAAATTTTGATTATAATTCATTAAACATACTTAAAAAAGATGTAGACTTAGCATTTAAAAGTGATGATGCAAAAACTTGGGTTGAAAATATAAATATGATACAAGATATTGATGATGTAGGATTATATACTGTTAGCTTTGTTTTTTATAGAACTGACGGAAATTCGGTTACAGTTTTAGAAACAATAGAAGATGTACCTACTCTTAGATTAAAAAAGGTTATGGAAATATTAGCTGATTATACGGAAATTTTAGAATCCCATACTAAAAAGATATCACTAGGATCAATATATAGATTAATACCTGTGAAAACTAACAATAATAAAGAACAGATTGATATAGGTAGGGTATTATCACTGTATAAAGCTTTATTATCAGGGGAACAGGTTGCTGCAAGTGTTTTATATTCATATGCTGTAGAAGCTTTGGAAAAAGGGCTTAGACAATTAGGTAAATCTAAAATTGACAATTATCTTAATATGGGAATTAAAGGGTATTTAGAATATGAAGATTTTTTTATCAAAAGAATAATATTTGGATATATTGTACTTTTAAAAACATGTCAGGAACTTAATGTTTTAGATAAAGAAGTATTTGAAAAAAATGAAGAGGGGGGACAAGTTTTGAATAAAATAAATACTCCATCGGAAAAGGTTAATTCATCTATTATGAAAATAGAAACATTTTTAGATGAGCAAGGATTTGTAAATGATGCTAGAGCATTATTTTATTTAGGAATATTAGTTAATAGGGTGGCTATTGCTCAATATCAAAAAGAACACAAAACTAAACCTATTTTAAAGAAAATACAATTCCAAGGAATGAATGAAAAAGATTTATATAGACTATACGGAGATATAGTAGAAAAATTAAGGCAATATGAAAAAATGAATTTATTTGTAGAAGGTATTATGAATCGATTTCATAATTATTTTGGTACATTAGAAAAGAGTTGGTCTTTAAGTGATCAAGAAAATGTATTTTATATAATGGCAGGATATTCGTATATGATAGGCAATAAATCACCCGATTTAAGTAAAGATGAAATAGAAGCACAGAAGCAAACAATAGAAGAATTCAATGAAAATATAGAATAGAATAAAAATGGAGGGAGAAATAAAGATGATAGTGAATAATAATAGTGATTTTTTATTCGGGTTTCAATCAACCCTTTCTAATCCAAATGGAGACCCTGATCAAGAGAATAAACCGAGAATGGATTATGAAACTTCTACTATATTAGTAAGCGATGGTAGAAGGAAAAGGGATGTAAGGGATTTTTTAAAGAATAAAGGGTATCCAATATTTGTAGATACATTAGCTGACCAAAAAGTTCCAATGGATAAGATGTTTGAGTTTATAAGAGACAGTTGGCTTAGTAGTAATGAAAAAATGAATGGTTTATTTAAAAATAATCCTACATTAAAAGATGAATGGGAAAATATTTTTGGTAAAGAAGAAAATTATCTAAAAATTTATTTAGAAAAGAAAGATAAATTAAAGAAAAACAAGAATTTTGTGAAGTTTAACAATATATTTTTGACAGAAATAATAAAAAGTTCACTGATAGATATTCGCTTGTTTGGAAGTGCTATGGCTGTAGAGGGAGTAAGCAGAACATATACAGGCCCTATCCAATTGAGTTGGGGGTATTCTCTCCATCCAGTAGAACTAGTGAAATCTAGTACTATAACATCTATAATGAATGATGATAGTTCTACTTTTGGGAAAAAATACAAATTGTATTATGCCCTTATATCCCATTATGGAACAATAAATAAATATAATGCTCAAAGGACTGGAATGACAGTAGAAGACAGGGAGTTATTTAGAAAATCCTTAGTACAAAGTATAATGTCTAATCAAACGGATAGTAAACAAGGCCAAGAACCATTATTTTATTTAGAAGTTATCTATAAAGAAGATTTTGACGGATATTTAGGTGATTTGAGAAGATTTATTGATGTTAATTATGAGGATAAAGCTATTAGAAGTTTAGAAGATTTAATAGTAGATTTTAGTAGGTTAAATACTGTTTTAGAAAAAATGAAAGAGGAAGGATATATAGATAAGGTTATAGGTTGGAAACATCCTTTTGAAAAAGAAGAATTATTAATCAATATGCCACAATTTGAGAAAGTAGATCTGTGGGAACCTATAAAAATGGAGGGTTAATAATGAAAGTAATTTCATTTCATTTAAAAGGAAAGATGGCACATTTTAGAAAGTTTTATAGTAACTCATCAGCTCTTTCTTATTTTATACCTCCAAGAATGACTGTATGTGGAATTGTAGCAGGGCTTTTGGGATGGGAGAGAGATGGTTACTATGAAGAATTTTCATTAAATAAATGTAAAATTGCTATAGCTTCATGTAGACCAATTAAAAAGACAATGCAAAAGTTAAATTATTTAATGATAAAATCTCCCAATGATTTGAATGGTTCTCAAGAACATCATAGTCAAACTCCAATGGAATTAGTTATACCTCAAAATATAAGAAACGATTATATAGATTATAAAATTTGGATACATCATACTGAAACAAGTATTATGAATAGGATAGAAGATTTATTTGCTGATTATGAAAAGGATTATTATTTAAGTTATGGTATATCAATAGCCTTAGGTAGTGCATTTAATTTAGGATGGATTGATGGAATTGAAATTATAGAAGGAGAAAAGATTGAAGGATTAAGTGAAGTAATATTTTCTTCAGCTATCCCTTTAGAAAAGGTTGAAGAAATAAAAATTGGTAGTATGTTGGAAGGAAAATATAGAATTTTAAAAGAAGAATTACCTTTAGAGTTTGACATGGAAAGAAAACTAACTTCAGAAGGATTAAAGGATATTTTGGTAAATATAAATGGTAACTGTATTCCTGCTTGTGTAGATTCTTTTGTAAGATTAGAAAACAAAGAAAATATAGTATGGCTAGAGTAAATAAAAGCATTGTGATTTAACTAAATCACAATGCTTTTAACTAAAGAGGTGAATACTTATATGGAATATTATGCACACTATGATAAAGAGAAGAACGAGAAACAGTTTTTGAAAGATCATTTAAATTCTGTAGCAAAACTAGCTGAAGCTCAAGTACCACCATTAGTATGCTTTGACGATATAGACAATTCTATTATTAGAGATGTTATTTACTGGACGGGATATTATCATGATATAGGTAAGTACAGCGATTATTTTCAAGACTATTTAATTAATAATAAAAATAGTAAATTTAAAAATCATGCACATATTTCAGCTTGTTTTACTTACAATTATTTAAACAATAATTTAAATCAAGAAAATTTAGATAGGAAGACATTTGAAGTATTGATTTTTTTATGTTATCTTTCCACAAGATTACATCATACTTCTTTGAGAAAAAATGGTTTGTTTGAAAAAAGTATGTGGAAAGAAATAAAGAAATTAGAAGAACATTTTCTAATAAAAGGAGAGGATGTATTTAGAGATTTAGGATTTGAAAATAAAATGGATTTAGAATGTTTTTTAAATTATTTTGATATTGAATTGTTGAAAGAAAATAAAAGGGGTGTAGAATATATACCTCTTATGTTTAACAACGGAAGAATAAGAAATGTCAGATGGTATTTTTTACTTATTTATATATTTTCTATTCTTATAGATGTTGATAAGTTAGATTCTGCATATATTTCACCATATAAAGTTAAAAAGATTTCTCCAGACAGTGTAACAAAATATTTAGCTACTATTCGTTTTGGGAAAGAAAAATGTGATTTGATGGATAATAGAGAAGAAGCAAGGATTACTATGTTAGAAGTTATTGATAAGTTAACAGATGAGGAAATAAAGAAGACTAAGTTTTTCACCCTTACAGCCCCTACAGGAATTGGTAAAACTTTATCATCACTACAATGTGCTTTGAAATTACAAGATAGAATTCAAGAAGTTGAAGAATATACTCCTAGAATAATAACTGCTATACCGTTTATAAACATTATTGAGCAAAATGTAAAGGAGTATGAAAATGTATTATCAAATCAAGCAAAAATAGTAGTTCATCATAGACTATCAGATTTTTCAGCAAGAATAGCCTCTTATAAAGAAACTCCAGTAGATAAGGCCTTATTAGAAACTGAAGCTTGGGATGGAGATGTTATACTAACAACATTTGTGCAACTTTTTCATTCAATATTTACAGGTGAAAATAAGCCTTTAAAGAAAATAAATAAGCTGGCAGGAAGTATAGTTATATTAGATGAAGCACAAGCAATACCAGAAGATTATATGCCTTTAGTTGGGGCAACGTTGCAAATGATAAGTAAATACTATGGAACACGATTTATATTAATGACAGCAACACAACCTAAGTTATTACAATTTGGCGATATGCTTCTTTCTGAAAACAATATTGTTTTAGAAAGTGCTAGAAGAATCGAATTGTTACCTAATAATAAAAAATATTTCAATCAACTTAACAGAACTAAATTTGTTCCAATTCTAAATAAAAAAATAAATACTCAAGAATTTATAGAAATATTTTTCGAAAAATGGGAAAGTAACAAATCTGGATTAGTTGTTGTTAATACAATAAAGCGTAGTATTGAAGTTTATAATGGAATAAAAAAAGAATTAGCAGATCGAGATTTTGGTGTGCCTATTTATTATCTATCTACAAATATTATTCCAAAAGAAAGAAGACAAGTAATAGATGAAGTAAAGAAAATACTTGATAGAAGTGAACCAGTTATATTAGTTTCAACTCAAACAATTGAGGCAGGTGTCGATTTGGATTTTGACATGGGATTTAGAGACTTTGCTCCTTTAGATTCTTTAATTCAAACAGCAGGTCGAATTAACAGAGAAGGGAAAAAGGGAACTAACCTACCTGTTTATATTGTTCAATTAGGAAATGATAATAATTATATATATGATCTTTCTCACAGACAGTCAACATTGGATTTATTTAAAAAGAAAGAAGAAATAAATGAGGAAGACTATGGTGAATTAATTGATGAATACTATAATTTAGCATTAGCTAGAGGTATTTCAGATAAATCAAGGTATATTTGGGATGAAGGAATAATGAAGCTGGATTTTGATGCTTTATACGAATTTAAGCTTATTGATAATATTGGTGAAGTTGTGGATGTATTTCTAGAAGAGGATGAGAAGGCTTCTGATTTAGCAGACGCTTATGAAGCTTTAATTAAATATGAAAATGAATTTAACTATGATTTAGTACCTGTATTAGGGGAAGATTTCAAAGACGTAAAAGGAGAACTTGATATATTTCAAAGAAAGGCTCTGATAAGATTAGTTATGACAAAAATGAATGATTATATTATACAAATTAGAATTAATAAATTAATAAAAAATAGACCTATAGAATTTGTAGCAAGAGGAGACGCTGTTTCATCTTTATTCTGGATACCACTTGATCAAAAAGAACAGTACTATAATGAGAATACAGGATTTATAGATGAGAGTGGAGAGGGTTTTATTTTATAATTTTATTCAAGTATGGTGGTGAAATAAGTGGAAGGTTTAAACGTAAACGGAACCTTAGTTTGGTATTATTTTATTTGTAAAAGGGAAGTATGGTTGATGTCTCATAGTATATCTCCAGATCAGGACGATGAAAACATTGATTTAGGTAGATTTATTCATGAGAATTCATATACCAGAAAAACAAAAGAAGTATCAATAGGGAATATTAAAGTTGATATAGTGGAAGAAAATGATGGATATGTGATGATTGGTGAAGTAAAGAAAAGCTCAAAATATATAGAAAGTGCTAGGAAACAGCTAGCATACTATTTATTGGAATTAGAAAGGAATGGTATAGAGGGGAAAGGTACTTTAATGTTTCCTAAGGAGAGAAAAAGGGAAGAAATTGAATTAACAGATGAGGTTAAGAAAGGCTTAGAACAAATTGAGACAGAAATACTTAGAATTTGTTATCAACCATTTCCACCTCAACCAATAAAGATTAATTTTTGTAATAAATGTGCTTATAGAGAATTTTGTTGGTCATAAGGGGGAGTAAACATGAAGAAGACGTTATATGTGTTTAATGATGGAGAAATAAAAAGGAAAGATAATACCTTATGTTTCGAGACATCTGAAGGGAAGAGATATTTTCCAATAGAAGATATTAATGATATATTCATATTTGGAGAAGTAAGTTTAAATAAAAGCTTATTGGAATTTTTATCACAAAAGGAAATTTTATTACATTTTTTTAACTATTATGGCTATTATACAGGAACTTATTATCCTAGAGAACATTATAATTCTGGATACATGATATTAAAACAAGCTGAAAACTATTTAGATGATAATAAAAGAATGCTAATAGCAAGTAAATTTGTAGAAGGTAGTAGTAAAAACATACTAAATATAATTAGATACTATAAGAATAGAGATAAGGATTTAGTGAATATAGAAGATAGTATTTATTCGTTACAAGATAGGATTTCGTATTGTAATAATATAAATGAATTAATGGCCATAGAGGGAAATATAAGGGATACTTATTATAAAAGCTTTGATACGATTATAAATAACGATGACTTTGTATTCGGACAAAGAACTAGGAGACCACCTAAAAATGAGTTAAATGCTATGATTAGTTTTGGAAATTCAATTTTATATGTACTAGTTTTAAGTGAGATATATAAAACACACTTAGATCCTAGAATTGGCTATTTACACACAACTAATTTTAGAAGATTTACATTGAATTTAGATGTAGCGGAGATATTTAAACCAATTATCATAGATAGGATTATTTTCACATTAATAAGTAAAAAAATGATTAAAAAAAGTGACTTTGAAGAAGAATTGGGTGGAATTTTATTAAAAGAAAAAGGTAGAAAAACTTTTGTTGAAGAATTTGATAAAAGATTAATAACTACTATACAACATAGGCAATTAGGAAGGAAAGTTTCATATAGAAGGTTAATTAGGCTTGAGTTATATAAATTGGAAAAGCATCTTATGGGTGAATCTGAGTATGAACCATATGTTTCAAGATGGTAAGGTGATATAATGTTTGTAATACTTGTGTATGACATTGGCGAAAAAAGAGTTGCAAAAGTTTTAAAAACTTGTAGAAAGTATCTATATTGGGTACAAAACTCTGTTTTTGAAGGTGAAATATCTGTTGCGAATTTAGAAAAACTAAAAATAGAATTAAACAGAATAATTAATTTTGAAGAAGATTCAGTTATAATATATCAATTTAGAACAACTAGATATTCTTCTGTTGAAATAATGGGTATAAAAAAAGGTGGAGAAAATAATTTTTTATAGAAACAAGCAATAAAAATGTCGTCGACCATCAGTAGTGCAAAAACCACTGGGGATCGACGACATTTTATTTTTTTGTAAAACATTGATACTAACAGGATTTGATGAAATTATATTAAAAGTATGTAATATTTAGAAGCTTATTTATAATTTGACATAATTATAGGAATGTAGTAATATCAAGGTGTTAGATGGACTATTAGACTACCTATAAGGAATTGAAACTGGTGATTTGATGAAGGTAATTTGTAGCGGTAAAGATAACTATTAGACTACCTATAAGGAATTGAAACCAGAACCAGGATTCCTGACCTATTTAACACCAGCATACTATTAGACTACCTATAAGGAATTGAAACACGACTGTAATGCGTCATTAATGCGATTGTCAGATGTAGACTATTAGACTACCTATAAGGAATTGAAACATATACCATTATATAAAGACTTGAACACTTCAGACAACTATTAGACTACCTATAAGGAATTGAAACTCATCAACTTCTTTTTGACTCCAAATGTCAAATCTTTACTATTAGACTACCTATAAGGAATTGAAACACCCCAGTTTTTGAGCTGTTATATAAGATATAGGCTAACTATTAGACTACCTATAAGGAATTGAAACAAGGTGGATGGATGCATTAAAAGTTGCAACTTTAAACTATTAGACTACCTATAAGGAATTGAAACTGAGTACCATGTGTCTCAATAGTTACTTCATTTGTTTACTATTAGACTACCTATAAGGAATTGAAACACTTGCTTTTGCTAGTTTGTGATTTTTTAACATATTTACTATTAGACTACCTATAAGGAATTGAAACACTAATAATTGTTCCATTGTAGAACCTCCTAATTAAGACTATTAGACTACCTATAAGGAATTGAAACGATTTCACTATATCCATTAGGATAAAGTCCTGTAACTATTAGACTACCTATAAGGAATTGAAACTATCCTTTCCTATAATATTCTCTGATTAATGAATATTTACTATTAGACTACCTATAAGGAATTGAAACTTATAAGTATTAGGAAGGACATAGATGATGGAATATTTACTATTAGACTACCTATAAGGAATTGAAACTATTTCTTCATTCTTCCACTCCTCTTTTTTATATTTATACTATTAGACTACCTATAAGGAATTGAAACTCTGAAAAATCTTTCATTCCAGTATATTCTAATATTAAACTATTAGACTACCTATAAGGAATTGAAACTCGTTCCTTAAATCGCCTTGTAGAGCCTCATAATTTACTATTAGACTACCTATAAGGAATTGAAACAACAACAAAATAAAACGTTAGAATCAATAAGATATGACTATTAGACTACCTATAAGGAATTGAAACCTCCTACTTTCTCTCCTAGTTCTCTTTGGGTCATGTTACTATTAGACTACCTATAAGGAATTGAAACCCAAGGGGGGGGAAAGACCATTGGACAAACTTACAGACTATTAGACTACCTATAAGGAATTGAAACTTGATAAAAGGATGTGGCTGAAAGTGCAAGAAAGAAACTATTAGACTACCTATAAGGAATTGAAACCATAATATATTAATGCAAACATTCTTTCATCTTCAATACTATTAGACTACCTATAAGGAATTGAAACTCAATTCCCCAATTTTTCTCTTTCAATTTACTAGCTATGAACTATTAGACTACCTATAAGGAATTGAAACTAGACATACACCTGTACATTAAATCTTTGGCTGTAGACTATTAGACTACCTATAAGGAATTGAAACTGTTGTGTCTGCTAATTCTTCTTTTATTTTATCAATGACTATTAGACTACCTATAAGGAATTGAAACGCATCTTATTGATAAATTTTTCTTTCATATATATATACCACTATTAGACTACCTATAAGGAATTGAAACAAAGATGATTTATAAAAGATTTGAAGTAATCGGATGACTATTAGACTACCTATAAGGAATTGAAACATCACAATAGCAACTATATGCAAAATTCCAATCCTCAACTATTAGACTACCTATAAGGAATTGAAACATTTCTACTATAATTTTACTAGTCCATCCACTTCTGTACTATTAGACTACCTATAAGGAATTGAAACTCCGTATAAATATCTTTACTATGCTGTAATTTATATACTATTAGACTACCTATAAGGAATTGAAACTAATTGTAAGGTGATTCTTTAATTTCTACTATAATTTACTATTAGACTACCTATAAGGAATTGAAACTTTGACTAATTTAAAACCTTTGTTTTCTGTGAACATACTATTAGACTACCTATAAGGAATTGAAACTCAAGATCTAAATATTCATAAGTATATTTAAAATTTTCACTATTAGACTACCTATAAGGAATTGAAACTTGATCATCCTACTCAACCTGGATTTTATATAATTGAACTATTAGACTACCTATAAGGAATTGAAACCACGTTCAGCGATAGTCTCACGTTCTAACTGAGCAAAACTATTAGACTACCTATAAGGAATTGAAACAGAAACTATCATGTTCATATAATTCTCCATTTATAGCACTATTAGACTACCTATAAGGAATTGAAACTTTCAAAATCCAAACTATTATCTGAAAAATCATTTAAATGACTATTAGACTACCTATAAGGAATTGAAACCGGTGAACTCAATCAGAAAAAAAGACAAAAAAACATAACTATTAGACTACCTATAAGGAATTGAAACAGTCAAACACTTTTTCTCTTATGGTACCAGCTGTACTACTATTAGACTACCTATAAGGAATTGAAACTGCAGTTTCTTTTATTAATACGGCTGTATAATGTCCTCACTATTAGACTACCTATAAGGAATTGAAACAGAGGTTAACGGGTAGTAGAGGAAGGCACTCTATAAGACTATTAGACTACCTATAAGGAATTGAAACTTTTATAATTTATATACTCCTCATAATCCATCTCTACTATTAGACTACCTATAAGGAATTGAAACTTCCTACTCATTAATCTTCCTGCTCCATGTGGGGCTACTATTAGACTACCTATAAGGAATTGAAACAGTTTCTAGTTGATTCAAAAAAAATAGACAAAATTAACTATTAGACTACCTATAAGGAATTGAAACTAAAAGTGGCAAGAGGTTTCCAATATTTATTGGTAACTATTAGACTACCTATAAGGAATTGAAACTGAACTAGAGTAGTTATTATATCTGCTCTATTGTCATTACTATTAGACTACCTATAAGGAATTGAAACCCCTGTTAGGTAACTTCTCGCCACTTGCTAAATCTACACTATTAGACTACCTATAAGGAATTGAAACCCAATATAAACTGGATTAGAAAGTATTCCTCTAATTACTATTAGACTACCTATAAGGAATTGAAACGAATCAATCAATGAAATTTTAGTTGAGCTAGAAATATCACTATTAGACTACCTATAAGGAATTGAAACTGTTTTGTTGGGCTTTTTCTGCATCAAATCTATACCTAACTATTAGACTACCTATAAGGAATTGAAACCTTGATTTTCAAATCCGCAGTATGGACATTTTACTTACTATTAGACTACCTATAAGGAATTGAAACTAGTTTTTCGTTCAATTTAAAATGTACCAAAATGAACACTATTAGACTACCTATAAGGAATTGAAACGGAAAATAGTCATATATTTTCCTGTAGCTCTTTGCCACTATTAGACTACCTATAAGGAATTGAAACACCTTCCATCTAATAATAAAATTTCCAAGTCTCTAATTACTATTAGACTACCTATAAGGAATTGAAACAAGAAAAACAAAGATATTTGAAGAAATAGGACAACTATTAGACTACCTATAAGGAATTGAAACTCTTTTAAAATGTTTTTAATCTGATTTATAGTATCGTACTATTAGACTACCTATAAGGAATTGAAACTAGTTTCTGCAGTTTGACTCTTTCCGGCTCCCGCTTACTATTAGACTACCTATAAGGAATTGAAACTGTTATTATGTATATAATAAACATAAGGGGAGTGGAGAACTATTAGACTACCTATAAGGAATTGAAACATTATAGATTATACAAACAAGCATTATAGGTCCTAGGACTATTAGACTACCTATAAGGAATTGAAACTAAGCCCTGTGAATTTTAATAGTAGCTTTTTATCTTACTATTAGACTACCTATAAGGAATTGAAACTAAGCCCTGTGAATTTTAATAGTAGCTTTTTATCTTACTATTAGACTACCTATAAGGAATTGAAACTCTATTTCAGACTGTATGTCCTCTGGAGCAGGTGTCCAACTATTAGACTACCTATAAGGAATTGAAACTTGTATATTCAATAACATCATTCATAATATAAATGACTATTAGACTACCTATAAGGAATTGAAACAAGGTATCTGCTTAGCAAAAAAGGAAACTAAGAGGAAACTATTAGACTACCTATAAGGAATTGAAACTTTTTACTACGTTTTGTTTTGTTGATATTATTATTCCAACTATTAGACTACCTATAAGGAATTGAAACTCAAAGGAAACTACTCAATCGAGTAAGGGAGGCATAACTATTAGACTACCTATAAGGAATTGAAACCTTTCATTGTCAATGGCTTGTTTTGCCACTGGATCATAACTATTAGACTACCTATAAGGAATTGAAACTGAAACCCTATATAGCTAACCCCTTTTAAAGTCTTAACTATTAGACTACCTATAAGGAATTGAAACTAAAATCCGCTTTATAATACATTTCACCATCTAAAACTATTAGACTACCTATAAGGAATTGAAACTTTAAATTAATAGGTAATTCTTTTAAAGCTGGATTTACTATTAGACTACCTATAAGGAATTGAAACTCTGCAAAGCATATGTTCTCTTTCATCACTTTTCGCACTATTAGACTACCTATAAGGAATTGAAACTCTGCAAAGCATATGTTCTCTTTCATCACTTTTCGCACTATTAGACTACCTATAAGGAATTGAAACTCCAATCAGCATTTTCAACTTTCCCTATTTGTTTTCCAACTATTAGACTACCTATAAGGAATTGAAACTGGCAAAAGTAGGTTATATATCACAAAAACATAAAAACTATTAGACTACCTATAAGGAATTGAAACATTCGAATCCATCTTTCGTGTTTCTGTATGAGTTTGGATACTATTAGACTACCTATAAGGAATTGAAACAAATTTAGTGCATTTGATAGTCAAGGCAATTTTAAGACTATTAGACTACCTATAAGGAATTGAAACTTCTTTAGATAAACCGACATATGATTCATTAACTTAACTATTAGACTACCTATAAGGAATTGAAACTGTTGTAAAAGCCGGAGATACTCTTTGGACTATAGCACTATTAGACTACCTATAAGGAATTGAAACACTCTCACATTTAGCTTGTATTGCGTTTTTGATGTGACTATTAGACTACCTATAAGGAATTGAAACATCTATACAATACAGTTGCAAATTCTTCCCTGGTTATACTATTAGACTACCTATAAGGAATTGAAACCACCTATGCCATGGCTTAATACCTCTAATGCTACTCCACTATTAGACTACCTATAAGGAATTGAAACCCATCTATTCGCACCTCCTTCCCAATTCTTCGCTAATTACTATTAGACTACCTATAAGGAATTGAAACGATATATATAACTCTACACCAGCAAGCCCGAGGAGAAAACTATTAGACTACCTATAAGGAATTGAAACAGTGTTATTGTCTTTTTAGTAGTTTTTACTACTTGAACTATTAGACTACCTATAAGGAATTGAAACAAATAATTGAAAATAAAAACTATATGTGGGTTAATTACTATTAGACTACCTATAAGGAATTGAAACTATGAAAATGGTTTTTTCTCTCTCGGGATGGGAAACAGACTATTAGACTACCTATAAGGAATTGAAACTTACTTCCCATGGAATAATTTCTTCTCCTTTTTCAATACTATTAGACTACCTATAAGGAATTGAAACTAAAATACAGTGCTATCGTTTGAACTATTATAGTATTGAACTATTAGACTACCTATAAGGAATTGAAACTATCTCTAATAAACGATTTAAATAGTCCTCTACTGCACTATTAGACTACCTATAAGGAATTGAAACCCTATACTGATGCAATAGCAGAAGATTATAATCTATATACTATTAGACTACCTATAAGGAATTGAAACTATAAAATATAAGCACGTAAAACGATTGAAATATCAAACTATTAGACTACCTATAAGGAATTGAAACTTTTTAAGTGCTTTAATATTAATAAAAGATTCTTTGTACTATTAGACTACCTATAAGGAATTGAAACTACATAAAATGGGTTTATATTGGGGCATCGATACTGAAACTATTAGACTACCTATAAGGAATTGAAACACATATACACTAATGTAATTGGTATGGCAACTATATAAACTATTAGACTACCTATAAGGAATTGAAACTCTCTGTACATTCAACAATCAATGAGGTGTATGAGATAACTATTAGACTACCTATAAGGAATTGAAACAGTGATGGTAAACAAGCTATATGCTATTGCAGTAGTACTATTAGACTACCTATAAGGAATTGAAACATGGAATAGGATTTATGTTAGGGAATGGAATATTTGGACTATTAGACTACCTATAAGGAATTGAAACTAATAATAATATATTTATGTAAAAGAAAGGAGAAACTATTAGACTACCTATAAGGAATTGAAACTATTGTACCAAACTTTTAACCTTTAGTACAATATAGACTATTAGACTACCTATAAGGAATTGAAACTTTTTTTCTCGTCTAGTTGAGGATACCACTCAGGATAACTATTAGACTACCTATAAGGAATTGAAACAATCATAAAGAGGTGCAAAACATGGGAAAAATTAAAAACTATTAGACTACCTATAAGGAATTGAAACCATTCTCTTCTATAGCTGCAAATACTCCTCTATAGCAGACTATTAGACTACCTATAAGGAATTGAAACTCATCCATCTTGTTCAGGCAATACTCTGTCCAATCTAAACTATTAGACTACCTATAAGGAATTGAAACAGGACTATGGCTTTGACTATTATGGTGATGAAAAAATACTATTAGACTACCTATAAGGAATTGAAACACATATACACTAATGTAATTGGTATGGCAACTATATAAACTATTAGACTACCTATAAGGAATTGAAACTTATATTGGAACTTTCCAGTTGATATATTTAAATATACTATTAGCCTACCTATAAGGAATTGAAACCTTGGTTCTTCTGGATATGGAGCACAACATATTCTGACTATTAGCCTACCTATAAGGATTTAAACCCTCTTGAATCTAATTATATTCAAGAGGGTTTTTGTCACTTTTCCACAATTGTCAAAAAAAACACAAAAAATAATTGAACAAAAAAATCTTATATGATAATATATAAGTGGATAAAATTGAATAACGAAAAAGTATGAGGTTCATTTGATTAAAAGGGAAATCGGTTAAAATCCGATACAGCCCCCGCTACTGTGAGTGTGACGAAATCAATTTATAGCCACTGGTTTAACTGGGAAGGCGTTGAGAGTAGGATGAAACACAAGTCAGGAGACCTGCCTATTGCTTTTTAGTAAACCTTCGGTGGGAAGTGATTACTTATTTTTAATGTATATTTATGTCAAAAATGACCCTAGCCAGAAGGCTAGGGCTTTTTTAATATTAGAGAGGAGTGTGAGACAAATGAAAAACAAAAGAAGCTTGTTACTTAGTATGTTCTTTCTTTTGTTAATGGTACCAAGTGTGTCAAATGCAATGCACATTATGGAAGGGTTTTTACCTGCAAAATGGGCAATATTCTGGGCTGTAGTTACTTTACCATTTTTAGTTGTTGGTATTAAAAGAGTTAATGGTATTTTTAAATCTGATATCAACAAGAAGGCATTATTAGGATTGGCAGGAGGTTTTGTATTTGTATTATCTGCATTAAAGATTCCTTCAGTTACCGGAAGCTGTTCTCATCCTACTGGAGTGGGCTTAGGAGCAATTTTATTTGGGCCAACTACCATGACTGTTGTGGGCATTATTGTTCTATTATTTCAAGCACTATTACTTGCACATGGTGGGTTAACTACATTAGGAGCAAATACTTTTTCAATGGCAGTTGTAGGTCCATTGGTTTCTTATGGATTGTTTAAATTTTTGAAAAAGAGAAATGCAAATACATCATTTGCAGTATTTGTAGCTGCAGCATTGGGGGATTTGGCTACTTATGTAATTACATCAATACAACTTTCATTGGCATTTCCTGATTCTGTTGCGGGTTTTATGGGATCTATGGGGAAATTTTTAAGTGTGTTTGCAGTGACACAAATTCCACTAGCTATTGTAGAGGGAATATTGACAGCTATTGTGTACAATTTGCTTATTGAATATAACAGGGAAGGGGTGCTTGGAAGTGAAATCATCAAGTAAGAAGAATTTATGGTTAATATTAATTGCTATAGTTATTGTTTTAGTGCCTCTTATATTCATGGGTGGATCAGAGTTTGGTGGAGCTGATGATCAAGCTGAAGATGTTATTGCTGAAATAGATCCTGACTATGAACCATGGTTTGAAAGTCTTTGGGAACCACCAAGTGGTGAGATTGAAAGTTTGTTGTTTTCTCTTCAAGTTGCAATTGGAGCTGGGGCCTTTGGCTATATATTGGGAATGATGAAGGGGAAGAAAAAAGTTGCTGGTAATAGATAAGTATGCTTATACAAATAAAATAGTAAATGTAAATCCTATGGCAAAGTTTATATTTGCCATAGGTGCCCTTATTCTTGCTGTAGGACTTAATAATTTTTATCTTAATATTATAATTTTTTTAATTATGTTTTTATCGACAACAGTAGTTGCTAAAATACCTATTAAAAATTATTTGAAACTGTATTTGATACCAAGTGTATTTTTGATAATAAGTATATTGACTATATTGATTAGCAAATCTAGTTTAGATGTTTTTATATGGTCAATTAGAATAGGAAAAAGCTTTATAGGAATAAAAAGTGAGTCATTAAATGAGGTTATCATTATTATTGCAAGGGTATTTGCTAGTATTTCTTCTACTTTTTTTATTGCGCTAACTATTCCTATAAATCAGTTGATTGTAGTATTTAAAAAGTTAAGGGTTCCAGGGAATGTGGTTGAGTTGATTATTTTAATATATAGGTCAATATTCATATTCCTTGAAGAGATGATGGAAATATATAATATTCAGGAGATGAAATTTGGTTATTGTGGTATGAAAAATTCTTATAGATCATTGGGTTTACTGATTAAGTGTTTGTTTGTTAGGGTTTTACAAAAGTATGAGGATATGGTTATTTCCTTGGAGACAAAATTATATGATGGAGAATTTAAAATAGGGTGATGGGATGCTAAAAACTAAAGATTTAACATATGCCTATGAAGATGGTACGATTGCTTTGAAGAATGTGAATATTGACTTAAGTAAGGGAAAGGTTGTTGGAATCATAGGTTCAAATGGTTCTGGAAAGTCTACTCTATTTTTAAATATGATAGGGATATTAAAACCTAAGAGTGGAGCAATTTTGTATAAGGATAGTCCTATTGAGTACAACAAAAAGTTTCTAAGAGAGTATAGGAAGCAAGTAAATATTGTATTTCAAGATCCTGATAAGCAGATTTTTTATTCAAATGTTTGTGATGATGTAGCTTTTGCTCTTAGAAATCTAGGCTATGATGAAGATGAAATATCTAACAGGGTTGTAAATACTCTTAAAAGAGTAGGGGCTTATGATTTAAAGGAGAAACCTGTTCATTTTTTGAGCTATGGTCAAAAAAAGAGAATTGCTATAGCTGGGGTATTGGTTATGGATAGTAGTACATTGTTATTTGATGAACCTACAAGTGGACTTGATCCTATTATGACTAGGGAGATAGTTAATATTATTGAGGATATCAGCAGGGAGAAGAATATTGCAATATCTAGTCATGATATGAATTTAATATATGAGATATGTGATTATGTTTATGTACTGAAAAGTGGGAAGGTAATAGGGGAAGGAACTGTTACTGAAGTCTTTGTACAAGAGTCTATTTTAGAAGGGGCTGGCCTTGAAGAACCTTGGCTTGTAAAGCTCCACAAGAATTTAGATATTCCGCTTTTTAGAAAAGAAGAAGAGTTTTATAAATTTTGGGAAACAAACTGTGGAGGTATAAGATAAAAAGATAACGGTTTGTTTTCTTTAACGTATTTATTCTTTTCATTTATCAATTCAAATTAAATTTCCCATTCATTTTTTATGGTATAATTATAATGTTCGTAACATTTGACAATAATCATAGAAAAGTTACTATTGGGGTGTATTATGTTTAATATAATGGTAAACTATAAGTAGTGAGTAAAACATATGGAGGCTTATATATGACTAAGGATGTTTATGATGTTATACGTAGAAAATTAAAAGAATTAGAGAGCAATTTAATTTTTCTAAAGCAAGTTTCTTTTGATGTTAATAAAGACAATCTAAAAGAAGATATGATTAGGTATTGGGGAATTGAGAGAGGTATACAAATATGTATTGAATGTGTTATTGATATTGGTAATATTTTGATTTCTGTTACGGACAATGATAAGCCATCTACTTATAGAGAAACAATGATTACTTTATCACAGATAGGTGTTATCTCTGAAAAGTTTTCAAAAAAACTATCTAAAATGGTAGGCTTTAGAAATATACTTGTACATGACTATACCAAGATAGATGAAGATATGATCATATATATATTAAAGAATGAATTAGGCGATTTTATTAAATATATGGATTATGTAGATAAATGGTTAAAAGAAAACTATAAATAACAAGGATGAGTTACGCATGCAAAGAAATATTAGTGAAGTAGAAAAAGTTTTAAACAAGCATATTGATAAATTAGTTCGTGATTTTGAAATAAAACTTATCTATATATTTGGCTCTTATGCTAAAGGAGAAAATAGAGTGGATAGTGATTTGGATATAGCTATGTATTTTGATAGGAAAGTAGACGGATTTGTTAAATTAGATATATTAGATGAACTAGTTGGAATATTTAATCGAGAAGACATAGATTTAGTTATTTTAAATAATGTAGATGAAGTATTGAAATTTCAAGTTATAAAATATGGGAAAGTAGTATATATGGAAGATTTAGTAACCAAAGTCACATTTGAATCAAGGGTAATGAGCGAATATATGGATATGGAGTATTTCAGAGAAGTTAGAAATAAATATAGTCATAAGAGATTTTTAGAAGTTATGAATGATTCTAAAACTTAATTTAAAAAGCAATTATCAATTGGTAGCATAGGGACGTTTTGTTTGCCACCTTTGCTATTACATGTACTTATGAAAGTTGATATTTCGCTTTTAGAAAAACTTAGCATTTATTAAACTATTGTGATATAATAAAACTATACAAATTAACACCAAAATATCAAGAGTTAGGGTAGAGATTTAGCTCTGTGACCCTATACCAACCTGCAATATGTAAGGTGGTTCAGCTAAAATTTCGATAAGGAGGTGAAAACATAGTGATTTCAAATCTTCTTATCTTAGGATCAGAAGATTTTTTTATTTCATAATTATTTTATAGGAGATGATTACATGAATACCACTGGTTTTATAAGAGGCTATATGGCAAAAAATATGAATGCTGAATATTTTATCAAGGTAGTTGTTACAGCTATAAGTAGAGAATTTGAAGAAGAAGTAAAATTAGAGAATATTAATGATGATGAATATTTAATAGTGATGAAGGGATATAGTGTTAAAATGAGTAGGGAACTTATTGATGAACTTAAAAGTGCTTATGGAGTTGATAGGTATATATTGGGGGAACTTGAAAAACAAGGTTTTATTTTTGATAGAAATAGAAGCCAATATATTCAGTACTGTTTTGGAAATTATGTTGGATCTTAACATGATCAGTCTGCAATGGAAATGTAGAAAATGCGTCTGAAGAACATTTTTTATGATATAATTATAATGTTTATAACATTTGACAATAATCATAGAAAAGTTATTATTGGGGTGTATTATGTTTAATATAAATGATAAGTTTTTATTGCAAAGGGCAGATAATTATGCAACTTTTTTCAGAGGGGAACAATATTATAATAATGGAAAAGTAATCCGTGCTGTACAAGATGAAAATACAGGATATATGTTGGGATTGGTTAAGGGATCTGAATATTACAAAGTGGAAGTAGGATTTGATGAATATGGAAATCTTATTCATACACAATGTAGTTGCCCAGCCTTTCAAAAATATTCAGGAGACTGTAAGCATGTCATAGCATTTCTTTTCTATTTAAAAAACTCTCAAATTCATAATACTATTCTGCAAAGGAAAGACGAAAAAGCTGTTTTAAACTTGATTAATTTTTTTAGTTATGAAGATGAAAAGGATAAGATTCCAGTTAATATAGAATATAATTATGAGTTCGATTACAATAGCTTTGATGGGATGTCAAAATCCTCATTTTTAAATTTGAGAATGGGTGAAGATAAGCTGTATGTAGTGAAGAGCATTAGAAAGTTTTTTGAAAGCTTAGAAGATGGGGAAGAGATTGTATTTGGGAAGTATTTCACTTTTAATCCAAGTATACACGTTTTCAAAGAAGAAGATAGGGAAATCATTAGCTTTTTGAAGTTACTATATGAAAACTATCAGGCAAATTACAGTGGATATAATAATTATGGCGAAAGTATATTTAAAGATAAGAGGATATTATTTACACCCAAAAGTCTTCAAAAGTTTTTTGAACTTATTAAGGGTAGAAGTTTTAATGCTACTATTAAGGGTGAAACTTATAATAATGTAGAGATAATTGAAAGTGATTTGCCACTATCTATAAATATTAGTGAGGACGATAATGATTTACTATTCAAAATAGACTATGAATCACAAATGGTTCCTATTATTTCGAATGGAATGTACTTTTTTAATAATGGTATGATTTATAAGATTTCTGATGAACAAAGGAAAAAAATAATACCACTATATAATGAAGTAATAAGAAGTAATGGAGGAGTATTGAAAGTACCTTTGAAGCATAGGGAATCTTTTATTTCAGAAGTGCTCCCAAAGGTGAAAGATATAGCAGAATTGAAGTTATCTGATTCTATTAATGAGGCAATATATAGTCCTGAATTTATAGGTGAAATATACCTAGATAGAAAAGACAATACGATTACTGGAAAGCTTAGTTTCATATATGATGATATAAATATTAATCCTTTTAGTTCTGATGATAGCAATTTAACTAGAAAAGATAAAATACTTCTTCGGGATGTACAAAAGGAAAGGGCAATTCTTAAAGAATTAGAGGAAAGTGCTTTTAAAGTTATAGATGGTGAAATTTATATGGATGAAGAAGAAAAGATATATGATTTTGTCTTTGAAACTATACCTGAATTACAGAGTTTATGCAATATTTATTATTCGGAAAGTTTTAAGGATATGACATTTAGAAAGTCCTCATATATTAGTGGAGGAATTCAGCTTAATGAAGAAACAGATATGTTGGATTTCGATTTTGAAACAGATGATATAGATATGAATGAGCTGGGAGATATATTTAATGCCATAAAAGAAAAGAAACGATATTTTAGATTAAAAGATGGCTCATTTTTACCTCTTGATAATAGTGAATTAGAGTATATGGGGGAGATTTTGGATTATCTAAATGTAAGTAATGATGAATTAGCAAATGGAAGTGTTTCAATACCTAAGTTTAGGGCAGCTTATTTAGATAATTATTTAAAGGATAGACAGATTAATTTTATTAAAAAGAATTTAAGCTTTAAGAAATTAATAAATGATATAAATGAACCTGAAGATATGGATTTTGAAATTCCAGTAGGGCTAGAAGGAGTTCTTAGAGATTACCAAAGATTTGGTTTTAAGTGGTTAAAGGTACTATCTAATTATGGATTTGGTGGAATTTTAGCTGATGATATGGGATTAGGAAAGACTCTTGAAGTTATTACATTTTTATTATCTGAAGTTGAAGAAAATGGCTCAAGGCCTTCATTGGTTGTAGCACCTAGTTCAGTAATATACAATTGGGAATCTGAAATAGAAAAGTTTGCACCCAAACTTAAAGTATTGGTAGTGTCAGGTAGCAAAAGTGAAAGAACTCAAATGGTTAAGGATATGGAGAATTATGATGTTGTTGTTACCTCTTATCCACTTATTAGAAAGGATTTAGAACTTTACAAGGATTTTTCTTTTAGATATGTTGTATTAGATGAGGCTCAACATATTAAGAATCCTAAGTCATTAAATGCCAGAACAGTAAAGAGAATAAAGGCGAAGAATTATTTTGCTCTAACAGGAACACCAATGGAGAATTCTCTTACAGAACTTTGGTCTATATTTGATTATCTTATGCCTGGATATTTACTTTCCCATGGGAAATTTATTGAAAAGTACGAAAAGCCTATTGTAAGAGACAAAGATGGAAGTGCACTTAGGGATTTAAACAATCATATAAGGCCATTTATTTTGAGAAGGCTTAAAAAAGATGTACTAAAAGAACTTCCAGATAAGATAGAACAACAAATTGTAGTAGATATGACGGTAGAGCAAAGAAAAATTTACCTTGCTTATTTACAAGCTATAAAAGGAGAAATTGAAGAAGAAATAAATGTTAGTGGTTTTAATAGAAGTCAAATAAAGATACTAGCAGGTCTTACAAGATTAAGACAAATTTGTTGTCATCCGGGAATGTTTATTGAAAATTATAGTGCTAGTAGTGGGAAACTTGATTCACTAGAAGAGATATTAGTTGATGCTATTGAAAGTGGACATAGGATATTGTTGTTTTCTCAATTTACTAGTATGTTACACCTTATAAAAGATGTGTTGGCAAAAAATCATATTGAATATATGTATTTAGATGGTTCTACTGATGTTAAGGAAAGAGGTAAGTTAGTAAAAGACTTCAATGGAGGAAAGGGAGATGTGTTTTTAATTTCGCTAAAAGCTGGAGGTACTGGTCTTAATTTAACAGGAGCAGATATGGTTATTCATTTTGACCCTTGGTGGAATCCTGCTGTTGAAGATCAAGCTACAGATAGAGCTTATAGAATTGGTCAGAAGAATACAGTTCAAGTGATTAAACTTATAACCAAGGGGACTATTGAGGAAAAGATATTTAAACTTCAAGAATCAAAAAAAGAAATGATAGACAAGGTAATAACAGAAGGAGAAACTTTGGTATCAAAATTAAGTGAAGAGGAAATAAAATATTTATTTGATATATAGGGAATTAAATGTAGGTTTTCTACCATTGTCAAAAAAAACACAAAAATTAATTGAACAAAAAAATCTTATATGATAATATATAAATGGATAAAATCGAATAATGAAAAAGTATGAGGTTCATTTGATTAAAAGGGAAATCGGTTAAAATCCGATACAGCCCCCGCTACTGTAAGTGTGATGAAATCAACTTGTTGCCACTGGCTTAACTGGGAAGGCGTTGAGAGTAGGATGAAACACAAGTCAGGAGACCTGCCTATTGCTTTTTTAGTAAACCTTCGGAGGGAAGTCGTTACTTGTTTTTATTGTGTATTTATGTCAAAAAATACCCTAACCTGAAGGTTAGGGCTTTTTTATTTTTAAAATCAAACTACGGAGGGATAAGATGAAAAAGGGAATTCTTGTTGTTAGCTTTGGAACTACTTATGAGGATACTAGGAAGAAATGTATTGAAAGTGTAGAGAATAGGATTAGAGATGAATTTAAAGACTGCGATGTGAGGAGGGCTTTTACATCTCAGATGGTTATAAATATTCTTAAAAAAAGAGACAAGCTTGTTATTGATAATGTAGCTGAAGCTTTGGACAAGTTGAAGGAAGATGAATTTGACGAGATATATGTACAATCTCTTCATATAATACCTGGGCATGAATATGAGAAGATGCAAAAACAAATTGCTGACTTTAAAGAGAATAGCAGTATAGATATTAAAGTTGGGAAACCATTATTGTCTGATGATAGGGATTATGAAAGAGTAGTGGAAGCACTTAATATTGGGAAAATTAGTGATGATGAAGCAGTGATATTTATGGGTCATGGAACTGACCATGTGAGTGATGAGTCTTATTCTATACTTGAAGAAAAGTTAAGAGAAAAGAATATTGAAAATGCTTATATTGCTACAGTGGAAGGAAGTAAAACTATTATGGATATAGTTCCTATTTTGAAAGAAAAGAATATTAAAAAGATTGTTTTGAAACCATTTATGCTCGTGGCAGGGGATCATGCAACTAATGATATGGCTGGAGATGAGGAAGATTCTTGGAAGAGTATTCTTTTAAGTGAAGGATTTGAAGTAGAAACTTATCTTAATGGTTTAGGGGAAAATGAAGCTGTACAAGAAATATTTGTTTCTCATTTGAAGGATATGATTTAAGCAATTCTGCCAGAAGAGATATTGTTTCCATATGCTGCAGTTGGAATTGTGTTGGTAATGCTTTTACCAAGCAAATTAAATATTTTGATGTTGGGAGATGAAGTGGCTACTGGCCTTGGTCTTAATGTTGAGAGGACTAGATTTATGTTTATTATTCTTTCATCTTTACTTGCAGGAAGTGCAGTTAGTGTGGTAGGTCTTTATTTTATACCCGAAAAGGTGAGGAGATGTTAATTAATAAAGGATGGATGTGATTTGTTTGATTGAAATAGATGGTGTGACTAAAAAGTTTGGGGATTTTACTGCTGTAGGAAATGTGAGCTTAACGATTAAAGAGGGAGAATTTTTAGGCCTTCTTGGACCCAATGGAGCAGGTAAAAGTACCCTTATCAATATGCTTACAGGATTATTAAAACCTACAACAGGGGTATTGAGAATAGATGGACAAGTTATGTCTAGGGATAATATGCAAATAAAAAAGAGATTAGGGGTTGTTCCCCAATATACCAATTTAGACAAAGAACTAACAGCATATGAGAATCTAGTTTTTGCTGCTAAACTATTCAAAATAAAGGACTATAAAGATTTAATAGATGAACTTCTTGTTGCTATGGAGTTAGAAGAACATAGAGATAAAAAGGCTATGAATCTTTCTGGAGGAATGCAGAGAAGACTTATGATAGCTAAGGCTTTAATTAACGATCCAGATGTTGTTTTTCTTGACGAGCCTACTGTGGGGATTGATTTAAATGGTAGAAGGAAGATATGGGATATATTGAAATATATGAAGACATTAGGTAAGACCATACTTCTTACGACTCATTATATTGAAGAAGCAGATTATCTTTGCAATCAAGTTTGCTTGATAAATGAGGGAAAAATATTCAAAAAGGATACTCCTGATAGGTTTAAAGAAGATTTAGGTATTTACACTGTTGAATATTTTGACAATGAAATGAAGACTAATTATGCATATTTTAAGGAGAAGGAAGAAGCAGAAAAGTATATTTCAAATGTTGAGAGTATTTCATGTACTATTAGAAAAACAACTTTGGAAGATGTTTTCTATAACTTTACGAATAGGAAGGTAGTATAATATGGAAGTTTTTACTGTGTTGTGGAGAGAGTTTATATTTTTTAAAAGAAGATTTTTTAAGATTACAAGTTCAGCTATTATGACTCCACTTTTGTATTTAATTGCATTTGGATGGGGATTAGGTAAGGATATAGTTATAGAAGGTGCAACTTATATGCATTTTATAATACCAGGAATTATTGCTCTTACAACTATGAATACAAGTTTTAATGCTATATCTGTTAGGATTAATATTTCTAAATTATATGAAAAAAGTTTTGAATATTATTTGACTTCCCCGGTGAATATGAAGTTGCTAGCTTTAGGACATATTCTGGCTGGCACCTTTAGAGGGATGTATGCATCTGGCCTTATATTATTGATATCATATTTGTTTGGAATAAAGATACATATTGATTTTTATTTTGTTTTAATATGTTTTTTAAATAGTTTTTTGTTTGCAGCTTTTGGATATGGTGCTGCTCTTTCAATTGAAAGTCACTACGATATGAGTAGGTTTACTACTTATGTTATGACTCCTATGTCATTTTTATGTGGTACTTTCTTTTCATTGAAGAACTTACCTCCTCTTGTGAAAGGTGTAATTGGAGTATTGCCCCTTTCACATACATCCCAATCCCTAAGGGATATTGTGTTGAAAGGGCAGTTTGACCATAAATCAATATTAGTACTTTTGATTTATTCAGTAGTGTTTTATTTGTGGGGTATAGCTATGAGCTATAGAGAAGTAAAGTAAAACAATTTATGATAAGGAATGTTTTAAGTGAAAAAGACAAGGTTTTTAGTATGGAAAAAATAATAGAAGAAGATCCAGATTTTATATTTGTTCAAGCTATGGGAAAAGTAGATAAGCTTGAACAGAGATTGAAAAAGGATGTAGAATCTAATTCAGCTTGGAGTTCAATAAAAGCTGTAAAAATGATAGATATGGTGAGGCGTATGAGGGTTTAGCAAAAATGCTATATCCAGAAGTATTTAACTAATAGATAGAAAAGCAAAGATTAAAAACAATCTTTGCTTTTCTAAATATAACTAAATCCAAGTTTATGTAAAAGAGGTGTTTATATGAAATTAGTAGTTGTTACTGTATCAAATCCTGTTGCTGTTGATATGTCAAGATTTTACAAAAAACTTAAAGAAGAATACGGAAATATATTGGATTTAAAACTTTTTTATGTGGGAAGAGGATATAGAAAGGAAAAACTTCCTGAAATAGAAAAACATATTGGAGAAGCGGATTTTGTACTTACTGACCTTATGGGAGCTAAAGAGGATGTAGTAGTTGCTACTGTAGCAGGATGTAAAAAGTGTAGTGGAGATATAGTGAATATTGGAGGACAAGGAAAGGAAATTGGCCCATATTTAAAGCTAGGTTCTTTAAGTGCTAAGGATATGAAAATGGGTTCAAAGAAAAATAGAAAAGATATTAATGTAGAGGCCATTATGAAAATGATGGATATGGCTGAAAAGATGGGAAAGTTTGTACCATTTGGCAAACCTAGAGATATGAGGAACTTTGTCCTTATATCTAAGTATTGGACACTAGCTGGAGAAGGCATAGAGGATTTGTTTTATTTAATCCTTAGAGAATATGGAAAGGTAAATAATCTCCCAAAACCAAGGGATCCAAAAGAAAATGAACCTATTTCTATTTGTGATCCACTTACTTTGAAGATTTATAGGGATTGGGCAGAATATGCTGATGATTTTGGTTTTGATAAAGATAAAGCTATGGTTGCAGTTTTGTACCGTAGCGATAATTATCCTCATAGGAGTTGTGGATGTGTGGGTAAGTTTTGTGAAAAGTTAAGTGAATATGTGAATGTTTTGCCTGTTGCATTTAATTCAGTTACTCCCAAGAATGTAGATGTTTTGGAAAAAATATTATTAAGTCCTGAAAGCCCAAATATAGATTTGATAGTAAATGTAATGTCTTTTAGACTAGGGGCAGGACCTATGGGTGGAGATGCTGATAAGGCAGTTGAATTGTTAAAGAAGATAAATGTTCCACAACTACATCCTTACTTGATGGCAAAGAGGGAACTTAGAGAATGGGAAGAATCAGTTGCAGGTATATCTCCCCCAGAGTTTTTAGTTTCTGTTATGTTGCCAGAACTTGATGGTTCTATAGAGTCTATTCCAATTGGAGCTATAAGGGTTAATGATAGGGATGAAGAATTGGATTTAGAAATAGGAGAAATTGATATTATAGAGGATAGAGTTACAAAGGTTATTTCAAGGATAAACAATTGGATAAACTTGAGGAAAAAGCCAAATAAGGATAAAAAGGTTGCTATAATATGCTACAATTATCCTCCAGGAGAAGATAATATATTTGGTGGTGCATTTCTTGATACCTTTGTATCTATAGAGAAGATAATGTCTGCATTGAAAGATGAAGGATATAATGTAGATGCTAAAACTAGTGAAGAATTGATGGAATACTTTACTCAAGGTAAAATCGTAAACTCTGGAAAGTGGATAGTTGGAAAACAAAGTGAACACATGATAACTTATGAAAAGGATAAGTACAGTATAGATTTGAAGGATAAGGATTGGTATGATGAGATGATAAGCCAATGGGGAGAAGTACCAGGAGAGGTAATGACTGAAGATAAGAAGTTTTTGATTCCAGGAAAAGAATTTGGAAATGTATTTGTGGGACTTCAACCATCTAGAGGTGTTCATGAAAATCCTGAGAAATGTTATCATGACAAGACATTATTACCTCATCACCAGTATATAGCTTTTTATAAATGGCTAAAGGAAGAGTTTAAAGCTGATGCAGTGGTACATGTAGGTACTCATGGAACATTGGAATTTTTAAAGGGAAAAGAATGTGGTATGTCTAAGGATTGTTTTTCTGATATGTTAGTTTATGATATTCCTCATGCTTATTTATATTATTGTGGAAATCCTGCAGAATCAGTCATTGCTAAGAGAAGATCTCATGCAGTATTAGTTGGATATCAGTCTCCACCATATACAGAAGCTGAACTATACGGTGAAATGATTGTACTTGAGACTTTAATTAGTGAATTAAAAGAAGCAGAGAGAGTAGACCCAATTAGATGTGATGATTTGAAGGAAAAGATCAAAGAAAAAGCTAGTGAGCTTAATTTTGATGGAGAAGATTTAGATATGTTAGAAAGAGAACTTTATAGGATTAAAAGATCTCTTATTCCTAGAGGATTGCACATATTTGGACAGGGGTATACTGATAGTGAAGCCTGTGATTATATGAGATTTTTATTGAGATATGATAGGGGAAATATAAAGGCTATAAGAAGATTGGTAGCAGAAAATGAAGGACTAGATTATGAAGAATTGCTTGATAGAAATGATACTGAAAAGTTGGCAGAATTAGATGAAAAATCTACTGAAATCATAGAAAAGTATGTAATGGAAGGAATTTGTGAAGATAGATATTCGGATTCTTTAGAATTTGGCAGGAAATGTTACAATTCTTCAAAGGAATGTTATGAAATAAAGGGGCTACTAAAAGTATTAAATGGAGAATATTTACCAGCAAAATTGGCTGGTGATACTATAAGAAGTCCTGAGGTATTGCCTACTGGATATAATCTTTATCAATTTGATCCTAGGCTTGTACCTAGTGAAGTTGCCTGTGAAAGAGGTGCCAAAATCGCAGACAATACTATAAAGGAATATATGAAATCTAGTGGCGAATATCCTAAAACAGTGGCTATGGTACTATGGGGACTTGAAACTTCAAGAACTCAAGGAGAAACATTGGGGCAGATATTTCATTATTTAGGGGTGAGGATTGTTAGGAATAGAGGTTTTGACCCTGAATATGAGATAATACCATTGGAAGAATTGGGTAGACCTAGAATAGATATCACTATTAATATGTGTGGATTCTTTAGGGATATGTTCTATAATATGATACAGTTTATGAATAAGATTTTTAAGGATGTATATTTACTAGATGAACCTGATGATATGAACTATTTTAAGGCAAATACAAAAAAGATTTATAAAAATTTATTAGATAAAGGATATTCTCCTGATGAGGCAGGAGAGTTGGCTGTATCAAGAATATTTGGGCCTAAAGAAGGAGATTATGGAACAGGTATTACAACTATTATAGAAACTAAAAACTGGACTAGTGAAGAACAACTTGGGGATAAGTTTATCGATAGTTTAAAATATGTATATAGTTTGAATCATAGTGGGAAGAAAGTAGAAGGACTATTAGAAGACAATCTTAAGACGGTAGATATTGTATCTCAAACTAGGAGTAATCACGAATATGAGGTCACTGATTTAGACCATTACTATGAGTTCTTTGGAGGATTGGCAAAATCTATAGAAATGGTAAAAGGGAAAAAAGCTGAAATATATATTAGTGATACTACTGGAGAGTCTATTGAAACAGAAACTGTAGATAAGTCCATAGAGAGAGGTGTTAGGACTAGGCTGTTAAATCCAAAGTGGATAGATGCCATGCTTGAACACAAATACCACGGGGTTCAGGAAATATATGATAGATTTGAAAACATAATAGGCCTTTCAGCTACAACAAACAAAGTGGACAATTGGGTATTTGATAGCCTTCAGTCAACTTATGTATCAGATGAGGAATTGAGAGAAAAGCTTAAGGAAAACAATAGATGGGCTTATTTGAGCATGATGGAAAGACTACTAGAAGCAAATCAAAGAGGATACTGGGATGCAACAGATAAACAGTTAGAAGAATTAAGAAAGGTTTATATTGAAGTAGAAGGAAGTATAGAAGAAAAAATTCACTAAACTTTCCATGCCACCTTTTTATGTTATAATCAAATTAACGGTTTTAAAGGAGGGAATGAAATGAAGGCAGTATTTCATGTAGTTGAAATGGAAAAATGGAGTTTATCTCTTATTAATGTAAGAAATCTTTTGAGAGATGCTAAAGAGGATGTAGAGATTGTAGTTGTTGCAAATGCTGAAGCAGTGGATGGATACACTAAAGATTTTGAACTAGCTCATGTGATGACTAAGCAAAATGCTAAGGGTGTTGTGTTTGAAGCTTGTGCTAATGCTCTTAAAGCTCATGAAATAAAAGAGGATGAGATATTGGACTTTGTAGAAGTTATACCTAATAGTATGATTGAATTGATAAAAAAACAAGAAGAAGGTTTTGCGTATATAAGACCATAGTAAGTAAGGGAAGGGATAGACTTATTAAGCCGTAATCCCTTCCCTTATTAAAATTTATCCATTTATATAATGTACACATTTATTTCCGCCAATATTTTTTACATTATACATTGCTTTATCTGATTTTGATATTAAGTCATCAATAGTATTTCCATCTTGAGGATAAAAACTTACCCCTATACTTAAAGCTATATTTAACTCAATATCGTCATCAACCTTTACTTTGCTATTTGCATTTGCAATTCTTTTAGCAATAGTTCTGTAGTTGCTGTAATCTCTTAAATCAGGAAGCAATACTAAGAATTCATCTCCACCCAGTCTTGCTACAACATCATTTTCTCTTGTACACTTTTTAAGTATTTTTGCTACTTCAATTAAAATCTTATCTCCTATTCTATGACCATATGTATCATTTATATATTTGAATTTATCAATGTCAATAAACATTAATCCCAATATAGTATTTCTTCTTTTAGCATTAGCTAATAGTTTTTCAGCTAGGTTATAAAAAAGTGTTCTATTTGCTAAATTAGTAAGTGTATCATAATAAGCTAATCTTTCAATTTCTTTTTCTTTTTGTTTTAATTTTTTATTTAATAAGTATAATTCATTTGCATATTCTTTTAATTGTTCTATTCTAATGAATTGACTGGTGACATCCATGAACTCAATAATCAAGTACTGTGAATTAGAACTTTTGAATTTATTTATTCTAAAGTTAAGTTCAAAATCATTAGAAATTAAGTTCTTATGCATTTCAGAAGAAAAGAAAAATTTGAAATCCTTTTCCATTGCTGAATTAAAAGCTTTTTTGAAATAAACTTTGTTTAATCCTGGAATTGCATCAAATATTTTAGAATTGATAACTTCATTTGCTTTAGTATCTGTTATATATTCCATATAATTATTCCAAAATAGTATTTCTGAATTTTCGTTCAGTATTACAATACCTTCGTTAACATAATTTAATATGTCAAATACTAATTTATCCATACAAATCATCTTCCATTTTTTCAATTATTTTCATTAATTCATTTAATGAATTTAAAGTTAAATTTATTATTACAGCTCCTTCTATTGGAGTATCATCTAAAATAAAAGTTATATAAAGCATTAGTATGTAAAAATCATTATTATTTTTAAGATCGGTTTTAAACTCTAGATAATCAAAAATGCTAACTTTAGGCAGGGTATATTCTAAGTTTACATTTAAAAAGTTTCCTATTTCACCCATGATAGAGTTTAAGATGATATTTCCTATTTCCTTTATGATATCAAAATCAATATCTGTAAAATTCATATCTTCGGCAGAGTTATCATCATCTTCTTTCATACAGAGATTGATAAATGTTCTCATCTTTTCTGCAGGAAAGATCAAATTTGCTTCTCCAGTTATTTTTTCCTCGAAGGAGATAGAAGACACCATTAATGTTCCGTTTAGTCCTTTAGAAAAATGATTATCGAAATCTAGTTCTTTATTTTTAGAGTTTAAAATTTCAATATTGGGGACATTTAATATTATTTTTTTTTCTACTATTTCTGAAAGCATGTCTGCAGCCTTACCAACACCAATATTGAAGATTTCTTTTAATATGTCATACTTTAAATCTTTTTCACTCATTTATATCACCTTTAATAATATTACTTATAATTTTTGCTTTTTCTTCATTTAAGGGCTTATTTATAAATTCTATTATTCCATATGACTCTACTTCTTCTTTTACATTTCTTTGTACATCTGCTGAAACAACAAATATCTTTGAGTTATTGTCGTATTCTTTTATTAGTTTTATTAGTTCTTTCCCATTTATATTAGGCATAAGTAAATCTACAATCACGTAATCTGGATTTATTTCTTTGTATTTAGCAAATCCTTTTTCACCGTCATTTGCAAAAGAGATTTCTATATCTTTAATAAAGCTCTTTATTAGCTTTGATGTAATTATTTGGGAAAATTTTGAGTCGTCAACAATTAGTAATTTCATTAATAAATTCCCTCCTGTTACGAAAGTAAAATTGATCTAAAATTATTATTTTTAAATCTCATATATTATATCATATTACTACATAATAGCATTTATAGTTTCATTTAGCAATGTTAAATCATATTGACAATATTAAAAACGACATAAAAAATTCTTTTATTGAGAAGATAATATAAAACAATAAATCAAGGAGGAATATTATGCTAAATAGTATTTTAGAAAAGAGATTTGTGAATAATGATGGGCTTAGCAGTGTGGTTTTAGAGATTTCTAGTGAAGAATACAACAAGTTTTATGATGAATACAATAATGAGATAGCTTCTGAAATTATTAGTGAGTATTTAGAAAAGAAAGACGATGATGGTATACCAGCAGATGTTCAAATACAGTATGATAAAAATGATAATATGGTAAGGATTTTTGCAGACATACACTATCTAGGAAATGACCACACATATTATGGTAGGTATTGATTTTCTATAACTTGATATACTGCACTATCAAGTATATAATTATACTGTATAATATCATGAAAAGAGGTGCAGTATGAAGAAAAAATATTTATTACTTATATCACTAATTATTTTAGTGCTTACTTTAAGTTCTTGTGGCAAAAGAAATGTAGAAGTAGGTAAGGAAGTGGGACTTTTCCCAGCTTATGAAAAGGAAGGAAACAAGACTGTATGGGGTTTTATAGATGAAAAGGGAGATTTTAAGATAAAAGGTCAATACAATCAAGTGGGAGAATTTGATGAAAATGGAGTTGCTAAAGTATATCAAGAAGGTAAAGTAGGATTGATAAATGAAGATGGAGAATTGATAGTACCTATAATGTATGAGGCTATAAGCGAAGTAAGAGATGGAGTAGTAAGTGCTTTACAAGGTAATATATATACTATAGTAGATATAAATGGGAAAATATTATACACAACAGATGATTATGTATTTTTGGGACAATCAAGTGATGAGTATATAGCTGCTGCTAAGGTAACTGAAGATGATGAAATGAAGATGGGATATATAGATAAGAATGGTAAAGTACTTATTAGACCAGAGTACAGTATTGCCTATGATTTTAACAATGGAAAGGCATTGGTTATGGTCAGTGAAAATAAGTATGCTTTAATTGATAAAAAAGGAAAAGTAATAAAGGAACTTAATTATGCATCTGTATCACCAGATGATAACAACGAAACCTTTATTTTTACCAATGAAGACCATTTATATGGATACTTAGATAGTAATGGAGAGGTTTTAGTTAAACCTAAATTTGCAAATGCTTATAACTATGAAGATGATATGGCTATAGTTTATGATTCTAAAACATATGAAAAAGAAGATAAATGGGGAGTTATTGATAATAAAGGTAAATTTATTGTAAAACCTAAATATACAAGTATAAGATATTTAGGTGAAGGATTGTTTGCAGTTTCAAAGGATCCAATTGATGAAAGCGATACATTTGTAAAGAAAGCCATTGTTAATGTAGAAGGTAAGCAGTTAACAGATTTTGATTTTTATAGTATTGGAGAGGTAAAAAACAAATACATTTCTGTAAGTAATGGTAAAAATACATTTTTACTAGATTTAAAGGGAAATAAGGTTTCAAAGCTTCCACAATTAGAAGGTATGGGAGAATTGACATGTTTCAATAATTTGGTTAAAGCTAATGTTGATGGAAGACTAAGTTATTATGATAGTAAGGGAAAAGTAGTTTGGGAAGAAGATAGATCATATAAATTAATGGGTGAAGGAGTTGTAAATGAGAAAAAATATTCACCTAAATTAGGAGTTACAATTTATTATCCAGAAATTAAAAATACAGATAATAAAAAGCTAGAAAAGCATTTAAATGAAGAATTATATAGATTGTTTGTAACTGAATCTATGGAAGGATTAGAAAAGTCTGAGGCGGAAACAACTCTTAGTATTGAATACGGGATAAAGAGAAGTCATGATTTATTGGTAGTGCAAAAAAGTGCTTACTATTTTATGCAAGGTGCTGCTCATGGTATGCCTACTGAAGAAACATATAATATAAATTTAAACACTGGAGAATTTTATGAATTGAGTGATTTGTTTAAGGCAAATAGTAATTATGTAGACAAACTTAGCAAAATAGTTAAAGAACAAATGGTTAAAAAACAAAATGAAGGTCAAGGCGTATATTTTGTTGATGAGTTTGAAGGTATAAGAGAAGATCAAAATTTCATATTGTTTAAAGATTATATTCAATTGTATTTTTATCCTTATGAAGTATCTGGTTATGCTGAAGGTTTTTCAAGATTTAATATACCATATACAGATATAGATGATATAATGAATAAGGATTCAGAATTTTGGTGGGCATTTACAAGTACGAAAAAGGGGAACTAGTTTTCCCCTTATTTTTTTCTTTTTTATTGTAATAATATATTTAAGGAGTTGAAATTTATGGCTAAAAAATTGAAAGAACCTATTGAAATGGAAATATTAGACGTACGTTTTCCAAATAGAGCTTATGGAGTAGTAGATGGTAAAAAGACAAAAGTAAAGGGTGGAATAGTAGGACAAAAGGTTAGAATTCATATAAATAAAAGAAGAAAAGATTATCTTTCTGGAAGCATTTTAGAGATCATAGAAAGATCACCTTTAGAAATAGAAGGGAAATGTCCCCATTATAATGAATGTGGAGGATGTTCTTATCAGACTCTTTCATATGATACAGAATTAAAAATGAAGGAAAAACAAGTGAAAGAGTTGTTTGAAAGAGAAGGATTTGATGATATTAACTTTTTAGGAATTGAGAGTAGCCCTAAGGAGTATGAATATAGAAATAAAATGGAGTATACCTTTGGAAATGAAGTTAAAGATGGACCATTGAAATTAGGCCTTCACAAGAAGGGCAGATTTTATGAAATATTAGATATGGATACTTGTAATATTGTTGATAGGGATTTTACTGTAATAAGAAAAGAAGTGATGGATTATTTTATGGAAAAAGCTGTACCTTATTATAATAAGAAGATTCATAAAGGTATCTTAAGACATTTTGTCATTAGGAAGGCACTTTCTACAGGAGAAATACTTTTAAATATTGTTACTAGTTCTCAAGGAGAGGTGGAGTTTAATGAGCTTGTAGAAAGGCTTAACAATCTTAATCTTAATGGTGAAATAGTTGGATTTATTCATACTATTAATGATGGGCTGGCAGATGCTATAAATGTAGATAGTACTGAAATTGTTTATGGTAGGGATTATATCATAGAAGAAATGCTAGGGCTTAAGTTTAAAATATCACCATTTTCTTTTTTCCAAACCAATACCTTTGGCGCGGAGAAGCTTTATTCTATAGTGAGGGAATTTGCAGGAGATATTGACAATAAGGTAGTATTTGATTTGTATTCTGGAACAGGTACTATATCTCAAATAATGGCTCCTGTAGCCAAGAAGGTTATAGGAATAGAGATAGTAGAAGAAGCTGTTTTAAAGGCCAAAGAAAATGCAAGTTTAAATGGGCTTACAAATGTAGAATTTATAGCTGGAGATGTGCTAAAAGAAGTAGATAATTTATCTGAGAAACCAGATTTGATTATATTAGATCCACCTAGAGATGGAATTAATCCTAAGGCAATTGAAAAGATAATAGACTTTTCTCCAGAAGTATTCGTATACGTATCCTGCAATCCAGTAACCTTGGCGAGAGATTTGAAGGAGTTTTTAAATAGGGGATATAAGATTAAGAAAGTAAAATGTATGGATATGTTTCCTAAAACTGGGCATGTGGAGTGTATAATTCTGATGATGTATTGTGGTGATAAGGGGAAAAACAGAGATTAACCACAACATATAGTGGTTAGGGGATGAGTTTTGGGTCAAAAATCGGCTAAAAAACACCGTTTTTTGACCCTTAAAAATAGGGCGTTTGACAGATGACATTGAATAATTTAGGTGATAAGATAAAAAGTAAAAGTAGAAAAGCTAGGGTTAAAAATGTGGGGTGAATCTTATGATAATTTATTTATCCATAATTGAATCAGAAGAAGATAAAAGCAAATTCGAACAACTTTATATTACATACAGACAAACAATGTTTTATGTTGCTAATAGGATACTTAGAGATGAATATTTATCAGAAGATGTTGTTCACCAAGCATTTTTAAGAATTATTGATAACTTATCTAAAATAGATAAAATTGACTGTCACAAAACCAAAGCTTTCATCGTTATAATAGTAGAACATATAGCAATTGATTTTTATAGAAAACGAAAACGTGAAAATAGTATATCCTTTGATGAAGTTGGAATTTATATAGAAGATGTAAAAAATAAGAGTATATTTATATTGAATGAAATAGAAGAAGCTATCCTAAAACTTCCCATAAATTATTCAATTGTGTTAAGACTAAAATATTCTCAAGGATATACCAATAAAGAAATTTCAGAGATTTTGAGAATATCAGAAGAAAATGTAAGGCAAAGATTAGTAAGAGGCAGGAATAAGTTAACAGAGAGCTTATCTGAAGGGAGTGAGAAGTCTTATGAATAAATATGTAATGGATGATGATTTCCTATATAAATATATAAAAAGTGCAGAAAATATAATGATTGATAGTTTGCCTAAGGAAGAAGCATTATCTCATAACTTCTCAAAGAGATTTCAAAAAAAGATGAATAAACTTATAAGAGAAGAAAGAAGATCTCCTTTTATAAAAACATTTGTAAACTATAGTAGAAAAGTTGCAATTATATTTTTAATATTTATATCTATAGCTTTTGCTACAACAATGAGTGTAGAAGCATATAGGGTTAGATTTTTTGAAGTAGTCATAGAAGTATGGGAAGAATTCACATCAATAATTTTTAAGGAAAAACAAAATATAGATGATGGAAAATTAATACCAGTAAATCCAACTTATATTCCAGATAATTTTAAAATTATAGAGCATGAAATTAACTCTTATGAACAATTTATCTATTGGCAGAATGATAATGGTATTGAAATAATGTTTGAGCAAGCTAAAATTACAGCAAATTCAATTATAACTGATACAGAAGGGATAGATATAGAAGAACTTTTAATAGGAGAGCAGAAAATTATTTATTTTACTAATAAAAACATTAATCAAATTTATTGGAATGATAGTAATTATATTTATGCCATCATTTCAGAATATGATAAAAATGAGCTATTAAAGATGGTTGAAAGCATAATAAATAATAAATAAAAAAATAATTTTAAATTAGGTGTCACAAAAGACTCTTTTCATTCGTTTATATAGTAAGAACAAATGAAAGGGGTCTTTTTATGATTAAGAAAAAACTAATTAGAATTGGATTATTAAGTGTAATGTTATTGCAAATCTCAACGCCAACTGTTGCTGAAAAACATGTTTTACCACCAATAGAACCAGTGGGGAATATACCTGTAATAGTCCCATATATGAAATATACAGCAAGAGCTTCTACAAATTTAGTCATTGATTCAAAGGGCAATGCTACAATAACAGCCTCAATTGATGGCTATAAAGGGGTTACAGATAAAGTTAGTATAAATGCTGAATTGCAGCAGTATAAAAATAGAAGATGGATAAAGGTTACTTCTTTTTCTGATTCTAATAATTCACATCGTATAAGAATATATGAAACTACAAAAGTATCTAAGGGTTATAAATATAGAGTTGTGACAAAAGTAACTGCTATACACAATGGAGATAAAGAAACAAAGACCATTACAAGCAGTGAGCAGAAATATTAACTACCAAGTATTAAAAAGGTGGTAGTTAATATGAGGGGTTAAATTTTATTTATGACTACACGAAGATTTAAAAGATAAAATAAAGGAGAGATTGTATTATGAAAAAAATAGTTAGTTTAATTATGGCAATAATTATGTTATTATCATTGGGTAATGGTGTATTTGCAGATCAAATTGTTTTAAATGCATATTCAGAAGAATATGATGATATTGAATTATTAAAAGAAGTAATTTTAAATATGAATGAATACGAAAAAACTTTATTTATTGAAATGATACAGTCAAGTATTGAAGAACAAGAATTTTATAGAGATAATATAGATAGAAATTATATAATTAATTACAATTTAAACGATAAAAATAGTTATCACGATATCAATAATTCTAGTATTCCCTCCAATAATTTAAAAATGCAAGCACAATCAGTTTCCATAGCATTAAAAGAATTTAATGTGGGAATTGAAGCATTAGAATTATCTAGAACAGCAACTATGTTATTTAAATCAGTAGCAGCCAGTTTAGCAGCTGCTATCGCAGATGGACCATTACCAGCAGGTGACATATTATTATTAATAACAGGAACAATTACAGTTGCATATCTAGCTGCTAATTGGGATGAAATAGGACCAAAGTGGAGTAGAATAGAAAGACTTTTCACCAGAACTTTTTCAACAGCTTCGCGTTCAATAAGACAGGCTTTATCTGATTTAAAAGCTAAGGTTTTGGATAAGGTTAATTCAAGTACAAATGTATCAGTTTCCGGTAGAACAATAAGAATTGGGAAAAAAAGATATAACTGTAATACTAGAGCAGAAGAAGCTGTTAACGATATGAAAAAAAGAAAAGACTTATACTATCCGGCAGTTTTGTATAGGAATGAAGTTTGGGTTGCACCTGTTGATATAGATAGAAACACTGCACTTGAGATAATAAAAATTAATAGTAGAACTGCTGGTGTTTTTGCAATATCTGATTCAAGAGCACGTGGATTATGTGATTCTCTTGGTGGAGCTATTTATCATAACTCACATGGTTCTGGTTCAGGTTATTGGAATCACTATCATGCTAGAAATTATCGTAATGCACATTGTTGGTTTATCTATTAGAAAGGGGAAGTATTTTATGTTGTATTTAACAAAGAAGGGAAATTTAGTCTCACTATCATATGTGTTGAAATATTTAACACATATTAAATATTTTACAGTAAGTAAACAAGGTAGTATAACTTGTGATCCAGATGGGAACAATCCACGCTTTAAAGAATGGATATACTCAGATGAGATAGAGTATCAAAGATTTTTAGAAGATCTAGAACCTTATAAGATAAAAGAATTTTCACCTAAAAATTGGTTTATGCGTCCAGAAGTATCTGATAGATTTAAAGACCAGTATTTTTATAGGGTATTAGTTTATGAATTCAATGAAACTACAAAGAATATTTTACTTAAGAATACTTTAAATGTAGTCTTTAGAGACCAGGAGGATAACTTGTTACATCTTCCAGAAGATCTATGTTTTTTCGATAAGGAATGTAAGTTATTAATGGCTACTTTATCACATATGGATTATCTTGCAATGATAAAAACAAAATCTATGGATGATATGAAGCTTAGGGAATATGAATTTCAAGAGATTGATGAAGAAGTAGTGATTCCTAGTTTGGATTTATAAAATTTATAGCAAAAACTACCTAAGTATTATGACTTGAACCTAAAAAGAAACTAAAGTTCTGCCGTTCCCTAAATATGTGATAGGGTAACTATACAATTATTAGTTAGAAAATCTATGTTCACATAATTCATTTGATAAATATAAAAAATTTACAAAACATGCTAAGTTTCTAAAGAGAGTTTAACCGTTTTTAATAAAACAATAAAAACAACTCATTGGCACTGCTATTATGTTAGAAGAAAAATGAGAAAACTATATATATAATTCTGACGAAGAAGTAAAAAATAATTGAGGAAACTTTTGATAATATATTTTTATTAGAAAGAGTAAATGGAAAGCTTGGTAATTTTCAGGATTTACCAGAAGATTTAAGTTTTTTTATTGGAAATAAATTGTTTTTAGGAACTGTTTCTCATGAGTATATTTGTACAGTATATCCCTCTTGCAATAAAGTATATGAAACTTTACAGAGACTAGGAGAATGGGAAGAAGTTCTTTATCCTAATGAAGAATAAATAATACTAGATTTATAAAACTTGTCCCTTTTATCCTCTTTATGTGGTATATAGGTGTGAAACTAAAACACATAAGTAAGATTTTTATGAGAAAAAAATTTACTGCATTTATTATTACAAAAATAACTGTGATATTAAGTTTAATGTAGAATATACTGGTTGAAAGCATAATAAATAATAAATAAAAAAATAATTTTAAATCTAGTGTCACAAAAGACTCTTTTCATTCGTTGATATAGTAAGAACAAATGAAAGGGGTCTTTTTATGATTAAGAAAAAACTAATTAAAATTGGATTATCAACAGTAATATTATTACAAATAGCAATACCTAGCTTTGCAAGAGGACATGTTTCATCACCAATAGAACCAATTGGCAATATATCTATAATAGTCCCATATATGAAATATACAGCAAGAGCATCTACAAATCTAATTATAGATTCAAAAGGTAATGCCACAGTAACAGCATCAATTGATGGCTATAAAGGGATTACAAATAAAGTAAGTGTAAATGCCGAATTACAGCAATACAAAAATGGGAAGTGGACAAAGGTTAAATCCTTCTCTGATTCAGACAATTCCCATCGTATAAGAATATATGAGACTACAAAGGTATCAAAGGGTTATAAATATAGAGTCGTGACAAAAGTAACTGCTATACATAATGGAGATAAAGAAATAAGGACCATTACAAGCAGTGAACAGAAATATTAACTACCATGTATGGGAAAGGGGTGTTTAATATGAGAGTATAAAATTTAAATATAGCTATATAATATTTTAAAAATAAAAAGGAGAGATAAATTATGAAAAAAAGTTTTATGAGATTAATGAGTTTAGTTCTAGTTTTAAGCATGATTTTATCATATAATGTTACTTATGCACAATCTTTTACAAATAATTTTAATGAAGGTACAAAGTATTACCACACAATATCAGGAGAAAAAATCACTGAAGAAGAATTAATAGAATATATCCAGAATAATGTTGATAAAATTTATAAGGTACCAGATATAAGCGTAGATTACTCAAGTAATTTGGATAATAATTATACGGTATCTGCAGCTATAGCGATACCTGCTTGGGCAATAGGACAATGGGTAATACCATTAATAGGAACAATAATAGTAACGCCAACTTTAATAAAATTAGGGAACCAAGTAGTTGAAGCAGGAAGTAAATTATTCGATACTATTATTAATGCAATTGAAAGAATAGTGTTTTCAAAAGCAAAAGTTGTTGGTCCAAAAGACAAGCTTCCGAATCAAGGAAAAGTTACTGACAAGAATCATAAAAATTCTCCACCGGTAGATGCTGGGAAACAGGGTAAACATGTACCAGGTCATAATAATAATGATAGACGCAAATCTCAATGACCAGAGGGCAGAAATGGTGTTAAGGAGACACAAGAGGCATGGGAAAAGGGTCGTTTTGTAAAGGGTGATAATTCAGTTAAAACTTATGATTTTGGAAGAAAAGTTGGACCTAATGGTGAAACAAGAGTTAAGGTTCATGGTGATAGTAAAGGTACAATACATGGCTACCCTATTCATTAAAAGAGGTGATAATTAATGTCTAATATACTAGACAAAATAGAAAAAACACATTATTCAGATGAAAGTTTAAAGGAATCTTTATATTGGAAGACAAAATTATTAAAATGTTTTGGAAGACATTATGTTGATGATTTAACAGATTTAAATTCCTCAACTTGTTTAACATATCTTGTTACTCTAAGTGAAATAAATGAAAGTTTATTTTCTAGAGAAATTAATTTACTGTTAGAATCAAGTGATTTATATTTTTTAGAAATACTTATATCTAATCAAAAGCCATTAATAACTTTTCATTTTTGGAAATATCTTAAAAAAGAAGATGGCATAGATAAAGGCTTTTTAGTATCTGATGTACCTTATTTAAAAGAACATGATTTGATTTATAAAAAGATGTTTGATTTTATAAATAATAATAATTTATTATTTATAAACGATAATGATTTAAAAAGCAAAGTATTTTTAGAAGGAAGGCTGGTAAGTCTTTATTACAAGTTCTTTAATCAAGAAGGAGAAGATCCGTTGAAGGTGCCTTATTAAAAATGTATTGTATTTTGTATTAATGAAAGGAAATATAATATTGAATAAAACCTATAAATTAGAAGATTTTATGAAAGATATAGAAACTGGATTGGAAATTGGATTCACTTTTAATTGTAAGGAATATACTTTAAGTAGAAGTGACGATAAATGTGAATTTATAAATGTAAGAGAACAAAACTATGCCTTGTATAATTCTTATGAAGAGTTATTGGAATCTATTAGAACTGAAGGATTTAGGATTATAGATATAAAAATACAAGGGGTTAAATTATGTATATAGGAGAATTATCAAATTTAATTAAAATTAACAACTTAGATAATTATACAGAAGAAGAATTTAGTAGATTTTTAAGGGAAGAGGAGACTATAAAAAAATATTCTTTAAATAATTATAAAAACACAGAAATACAATTGGTTAACTTTAAACTAGTAAAAGACTTAGATGATTTTAGAATAATAGTAATATATTGTTTAATAAATTTAGATGATGAAACATGTCAAGAAATACTATCATATTCTAAGGAATACCTTTTAGGAAACTTACAGAAAGGTCCGGATATTAAAAGCATTATAATTACAAAATTTCAAAAATGGATAGAAAAGCAATCTGATTTAAAAAAGTTTTTAATAGATGGATTAAAAAGATATTATGAAAACTGGAGGATTGATTACAAAGATGAATATGAGGAAAAAATGAGAGATATATGTATTGATGAATTAAACTATAAATTGGAGAATATGGCTTATATTGAATCATATTTTATGTATCAAGATGGCTATCCAGATACATTTATAGTAAGATTGGATGTATATTTAAAAGATAAATTATTAAACCATTATTATATGGAATTTTCAATAGATGGACAAGTATTAGATGAATGGATAGAGTGATATTTTTAAAATGAACTAAGTTTCTTAAAATTATTTGATAAAATAATACTTGGGGCGTCAAGGGTTTTTCTTATTGCTATAAAAAGTAAAGAAGTTGATAATATAAATAGAAGGAGGATAAAAAGCTTTAAAACTTACATATGGTTTAATAAGAGAACAAAAATATAAGAAAGAGGGTGAAGAAAATATGATGGTAAATAAATATATCCTTATAGTTGTAACACTAATATTTACATTTATTACAAATTATATTTTTAAGATGTCTTTTTTAAAGGGTGGAATTATAACTATAGGTCTAGTTACTCTAGGATATATTTTATATATGAATATTAAACAGAGAAAAAGATACTCCATTCTAGAAGAAAAATTGGATCCAGAAAAGTTTATAGAAGAGACTCATAAGGCCTATAGATATGCTGGAAAAAATAAAGAGTTAAATAGCTTATTAAATATGGACTTAGCCTTTGCTTATATGAGTCTTGGAGAATATAATAAAACTATGGAGTTTTTAGATAAAGTAGATCCTAAGCAACTACCAAAAACAAATAATTCCCTAGTTGGTTATTATACTTCCCTTATGATAGTTTATTATAATTTAGATGATTGTGATAAGGCTAGGGAGATGTATAAAGAAGCAAGTAAATATCCATTAAAAAATAAGAGAGCTGAACATCTAAGGGCTATTTTAGATGCTAATAAATATTTCTATGAAGGTGATTATGAAGCTAGTAGAAGATTATTTTCTTCCTATCCAAAAGATAAGATGAGTAAGAGATTTGAACTAGAAATTCTTTATGTTTTAGCTTGTATTGATGAAAAAGAAAGAAATTTCCAAAGTGCAAACCTAAAGTATAAGAAAGTAGCAAAAGAGGCTAATGGATTATACATAGGTAAATTATCAAAGGATAAACTTAAGGCTGATTATAGCTCATAGAAGGGGACAAGAATAAAAATAGTTATTAATTTATTTTTTAATTAAATATTTTAAAAATAGTGCTGGAGTGGTCTAGAATTATTTTAGGGGTATTTATATTAAGTTAATAAAGGAGAACAACTATGAATTGTAAGAAATGTAATTTTTATTGTTATGATGACGAATATATTTGCCCTAATTGTGAATCACTTTTAGAAAGGGAACTTCCTATAGATGAATATGAAAGATCCTTATTTATTTATAATAAGATGCTTGAGTTTAAAGAAAGAAAAAGAGCAATAAAAATAATTAAATTATCAAGGAGGTTTTTATTAATAGTATTAATTTCTGGTCATTTTATTTTTGGATGGTGGTTGGATACTTTTATAACATATCCTAATCGTATTGATCCTTACCAAAATACAGCTCGATGGACTATAGTTTTTGCATTAGCTTTTTATATTATACTTTTAGGCAAACCAAGCATACCTTCAGGTAAACCTTATATGGAAGGTAAAAAACTTAATAAACCTATTGGTTTAATTAATAAGAGTAGTATTAAAAAGAGTACACATGTAATTATAATATCCTTGATATTCATTTTAACGTATCTTTTTTATTTAACTTTTTTAAAGAAGATGTTTTTATCAGGCTTTATATATTGGCCGTCCTCCAAACTTGAATCTTTTGTTATAGATAAAATAGGTATCGTAATTGATATACGATATTTTATACAGTGTCTTATCATTGGAATATACTATGGGTTACATCCTATATATAACATTACTGATGCGGATTATTATCTACTTAATAGAATAAATTCCCATAATAATAGTACATTACACTAGACCTAGTTTGAATTGTTTGATAAATATAGCTTTGGGTAAGAGATGATTAAATTTATAGCATATTGCCTTAGGTTAATAAACTATAAAAAGGAGCTGGTTGTTTTGAAAAAACACAAGTGGTTAGTTAGTATTTTTTTAGTAATAACTATATTAGTGTCTTATTCTTCAACCATATTTGCATCTAATTATAATATTACTAATATAGACAGAGAATTTATGTCTGACTTTATATCAGACATAGCCTATATTAATAGTGTTCTTGAGCCTCTTGGGATAACTTTTAATGATTTCTTAAATCTTTTTGAAAAGGATACTTTATTTTACAATGAATTAGAGGGCTATATAAACTCATTAGATATTGAACCTAGTGAATACGAAACATCTATTTTAGAGTCTTTGTCCTCTGAAAGCAGTGACCATAGAGAAAATGCAAATCTTTTAGGCAATAGAATAGGATATGCTTCATATATAGCTAATGAAAATAAAAAGATTGATAGTAATGCAAAAGATTTGGAGACAGAGACAGTATACATGTATTTATCTCACTATATAGATGTAAGTGATCCTTCAGTAGTCACTCCTGTCGATTATAATTCTCATGATGGATACTTTAGTGCTTGGATTACTAATGATGATAGAACAACGTATGATACCTATATGTCTAAGGGATCTGCTATTAATACATCTAGAAATTTAAAAAGAGTGGTTTCTGGTGTGATTTCAATTTATAGTAACAATACTAACTATCAAGGGATATTTAATGCATTAAAGGAACAGGAAAATATAAGTAAAGATTTGTATAATGATTTAATACCAGTAATTGACGATGTAGATACATTAAAAGATATAATTCCATCTATATTTGATTTGTTCAATCAATCAGAAACAGCGGAGGATTACATAATCCGTTTAAATAATGATTTAGGTCTTGAAAATTACGATATAAATGTAAGTAGAACAATTATAAAAGCAACCATTACAGGTATTTTAGCTTATGCAAGTGGAGGAGTATCTATTGTATTATCTCCAGTGTTTTCAAGCTTGGCAGGAGATGCAGTTGGAGAATTAACATCTATTTCTTTTAATATGTATAAAGACTTTTATGACTATGTCAATTGGCTATCTTTAAGTTTATATAGAAATATGCGAGTTGTTAATAGAATGTATAGGGCTTGGGGTTATTAAGGAAATAAAGAATAGATTGATAACCCATGATAAGTTGAACTATAAAGGCATTAATATGTAAAAATCTTGGTGTATTTATTATATATAAATAAAAATTAATATAGAAAATAAAAAGGCGAAGTATAGGTCAATGAGAGGCCAACAAAACTTAGCCTTTTTTTATGCCTAAAAACAGAAAAGAAAGGGTTGAGAACAATGTCAAAATTATTTATGTATGGAACATCCTTGGAAGGAATAGAGCAACTAATGGTTGTGGTTCCAAATTTCCAACCAAGGAGAAGTGGTATAGTCATCAATAATTATTTTAACTGCCAAGGGGGTGTGAAAGATTGTAAGTACAATGATATTAATACTAACAAGGGTTGGAATAAATGTAGATACATTGGTTCTAATCTGATAGCTAATGTGGATAGATGTAGATACAAATATTTAGTAAAAGAATGTTTTGGGAAGATAAATAATTATTCTTTAGAATGATTTATTTAGGTTGAATTTATCCTAAATAACAGTGTATAATATTAATAGATAGGAGATGATTTTATGAATATTAATATAAATAACTTAGTTTCAATATCAGAAGCTAATCAAAACTTTTCAAAAATAGCAAGAATGGTAGACGAAAATGGGGCAGCGGTAATACTAAAGAATAATAAACCACGCTATGTACTAATAGAGTATAGTCAATTGGAAAAAGAAGAGATAATTGATGATATAGAAGTAGAAGATATAGCTAAAAATATTTTATCTAGACATATGAAAGCCTTTGAGGAATTGGCAAAATGAAAAGGTTAAGTAAAAAACAAGTAATAAAAATTCATAGTATGTTAATAAGTCAAACTGGTGGTAGTGATGGAATTAGGGATGAAGGATTATTAGATTCTGCATTAAATGCTCCATTTCAAACTTTTGATGGTGAGTATATTTATAGTACAATAAAAGTAAAGGCAGCAAAGTTAGGTTACTTTTTAGTAAAGAACCATCCTTTTATAGATGGGAACAAAAGGATTGGAATTTTAGTGATGATAACATTCTTAGAAATAAATGGGGTTGAAGTTACTTGTGAAGATGAAGAATTGATTACCTTAGGATTAGGTCTTGCAGATGGATCAATAGATGATGAAGATTTATTAAATTGGATAATAGATCACAGTTAAGATATAGATTTTAGTTTTCACCAAGGGGTTAATATCCTCATACAGCATCATTATTGACCTCTCAAGGCACGTTGAAGTCGTAACACTGCTTGTGAGGGAGTGAAGCGACTGAAGAAGCAGATGTACGCCTCATGTCAGGAATGTCCAAGAAGGCGAGCGATAGCGAAGGCTGATTGGGTACATTCTACGACTGAGAGTACAATTCTGATGACGTATTGTGGTGATAAGGGGAAAAAGTAGTGCTTGACCACAACATATAGTGGTTGAAGGACAAAAATTGGGTCAAAAATCGATGAAAAAACACCGTTTTTTGACCCTTAAAAATAGGGTAAAATATAGATGACATTGGATAATTAGAGAGATGATATCCTAAAATCTAAAATAATTCAATATTTGTTAGCAAATAAAATTGTTATTATTTAGGTAAATCCATGTTATAATTGATTTACTACTTAATGCTCATGGGGGTGAAGATTTTGATAATTATACTATTTGGTGCGATGACAGATGACGAAGTAGATTTTATTAATAGGATTTTTTCAAAAATGAATGTCAAAATGTATAATATTTCTTTTAATATATTAAAGAATAAATTTGATGCAGAAGACGCTGTATCACAAACATTTTTAAAGATTATTGACAATATAGAAAAAATATCTGCTTTGCCATGTCCCCAAATAGAACCCTACTGCGTTATAATATTGAAGAATGAAACAATGAATATTATAAGAAAACGTAAGAAAATTATATATGTAGAGAATGTAGACTATTTTGATTACAACGAAGGAGATTATCATATTGAAGAAGAATATTTAGAAACAGTAAATAAAGAACAATTACTTTCCTGTATTGATAGACTCTCAGATGATGAAAAATTTTTTGTTCATCTGCGCTTTGTCAATGAAATGAGGTTTAAAGATATTTCAGAGCTTTTAGGAATTACTGAAGAAGCTGCAAAGAAACGTGGCCAACGCATTTTAAAAAAATTACGCCTATATTATGAAGAGGGTGATATGAGTGTCCGAAATAGCTAACAATATTATGAAAGAGGTATGTCAATTATCTTTTCAGAATGAATTAGAAACAATCACTAAATTAAATATGAATAGTATTAAGTATCAATCATTAACTGATGAGCAGGTTGATCAATTAGCTATAAAAATAGGTTTATTACCATTGGAGTATCGTAATATTCTTTTTTTTCGATATTGTTTTAATAATCCTCCTTCTAAAACAGAAAAGATACTTGAGATAGAAAATGTTATAGGTAAATTACGTTATATACAAAAAATGCTATCTGCTTTTATAGGACTTAAAGATTCATGGATTAATGATAACTCTATGAAAAAAGCTTGTGAAATAGCTCTTATAGAAGATACAAAAGACTATGATAATACCCTAGCATTACACAAACCTAACTATTCTAAGAGCTTCAGACGGAAACTTAAAGATATTAAGATTAATACAGAATCCTAATAACATATTTATGTTAATAACCAAAAAGGTAGCTATTTTTATATTGGTATGTATCCTAAGTTTCTCTGCTGTTTTGGCGGTTAACGCAGAAGCACGTAAAAAGGTGTTTGATTGGGCTATTGAAGTGTTTGAAAAATTTAGCATATTTATAAATATAGATGAAGATAATAATTCGATAGACCTAACATCACTTAAAATTAATTATATTCCAACTGGATTCAAATTGGTAGATATTCATAAGGGTCATAATATGCTGATTTATAATTATTTAGCAGATAGTAATGAAGAGTTTGATATGAAATTATTTACTTCATCAGGTGAAAACAAATCATACTATGATACAGAAGGGGTTGAAATAGAAGAAATTATTTTTAAAGGATCTCAAGCATATATTTGGCAAACTAATGAAATAACTTATCTAATATGGTATCAAGATGGTGTTGAATGCCATATATTAGGAAACTTGGATAAGGATGAGATTCTAAAGGTTGCTGAAAGTATTTCAAAATAATTTAAAAAAACATGTCCCTTTTTCCTCCTTATGCGTTATATAGGTAAGAACCTAAATAATAGCTAAGGAGGATTTTTTATGAAACTTAAAAGAATTGGGGTAACAACATTAGCCATTGCATTGTTAGCGGGAGGTGGTATGCCAAATGCTACCTACGCTATGGAAAAACAAGAACAAACGCTAGAAAATATGGACTATCAGATAATCACTCCAATGTGGGATAATATTAGTGGTATTTCACCAAGTATTTCAGCAGAAGGCACTACCCTTTATCCAGAGGTATATATAAAAGCTAAAAGCTCTTCTAGTTCAATTAGCGGAACAATGTACTTAGAAAAATATAGCTCTGGAAGATGGACAAGTGTAACATCGTGGAGTTTAAAAGGAACAGGCAATGTGTTTTTATCTAAAAGTTATAGAGGAACTTCAGGTGTTAAATATCGAACTAGAGTTGTAGTGACTGTGGATGGTGAAAATGCTGTGGCTACATCTGGGACTTGTGAAATTTAAAGGTATTACTGACTTATGAATTGAGAAAGGAAGGAAAAATGTATTTGTTATAATAAAAAACCATAGGGTAACGATAATATCATTCGTAAGATTCCATTTTGGGTCAGGATACAAGATGATAAAGTAATATCTATAATAGAAGAATTTATTTCTTGATTTAATTAACAAGGATGTACTTATTTACAAAAGTTCATGGAAGTATAGAAAAGATAAATGTAGTTAAAATTATTATGTATTAAATGATGGGGTAGTTATCGTAAGGCTTTATAGTATTTAAAATTGTTATAATGAGTATGGGATTGTTACTCTTATAAATGTGAATATGGAACAAGAAACTGCAGTTAGTTTGGCAAAGGAAGCTATTGCTGTAGGAATGAATCCAGAAACCGTTATTTTGGAAGGACTTTCAAAAGGAATGGGAAAAGTAGGTAAACTTTTTGATAACTATGAATATTTTGTTCTTGAAGTTGTAGTATGTGCAGATACTATGTATGCTGCTTTAGAAATATTGAGACCTACAAATACAGTTATGGAAAAAAGCAAAGGAAAAATAATAATTGGTGTTGTTGAAGGAGGTGAGTACTATCTCCGCAGACATGTAATACTTTCCACGCATCTGTATCTAAATTTACAAACACTTTTCTTAGATTAGAGCTAATAAGTTCTTCAAACTTTTTAGGAGAAAGGATAATCCCGGTAGGTTCAGAAATACAAATCAATCTGACTCCATGCTTGGTTATTGCTTTGGAATAATTTGACACCATCCTTGTAGTAAAATCAACGAGTCCATTGACAAAACCAGGATTTCTTATTATGCTTCTTGCTATATGTGTTACACCAGCAAGTTCAGCAGCAATAGTAAAAGGTCCTGGTACTGATACTGCCAATGGCTTGTCAAATTTTTGTGAAATAAGTTCATAAGCTTTAATATTCGTTGGCATTCTACCATCTTTATAAGGACATGGCATTATTAGATTTGACAATGATTCAATATCTGTTATTGGATTTTTTAAAGGAGAGTCATAACCATTTTTTATAGATAGCATTTCAAGGGTATCTTCAAATATAGCCCCATCATCCAAAGGATAAACAAAATCTGCATTAAAAACATTATCCATTATTTTGTAACTTCTATTTGCTTTTCGACAGATTCATAAACTTCATACAATTCATAATCAGTAAGCCGCAAAGCTATGGTATTCATCCATGGAAAAACTAATCTGTTTTCTCTTTTCTTAATATAATCAATTAAACGCATTTTATCACCTGTTGTATTTTGAAGAAATGTAGTATCATTTAGACATTCCTCAAAATTTAGTCTAAACTAATTATAATTGTAGTTTAGTATATTGTACATTAATTTATGATATTGAGACATAATCAAAAGTGATATAATAGGGCATATCACAGATTAATCACTTAAATCTCAAGAAAATGTATCTACTATATTGACATTGGCAAATATATGATATATAATAACAAAAAATTCATATATAAATTCTATGAAGAGAAAGAGTAAACTAATTTATTGTTCTATAGAGAGTTGGCGTTATGGTGAAAGCCAATGTACAAAGATTAGTTGAAAATCATCTCCGAGAAGCAGAGCTGAAATATAGATTAGTAAGTAATGCAGGTAGTCCACCGTTAAAAGGAACACGTATTATTATGTACGTTGATGAGTGTTATAAATTAATTTTTGTATATTAATTTATAGAACTAGGGTGGTAACGCGAGAATAACTCGTCCCTTTTTGGGGACGGGTTTTTTTATTTAAAATAAACAACAAAGGGGGAAGAATATGGAAAGTGATATTGGTATTATAAACTATATTCATAATATTACAAAAATGAATTGGAGGTTTTCAAAATGGGGAAAATGGAAAGTAGAAAGTTATTATTCGTGAGTTTAATGATATTTTCAATGTTTTTTGGTGCAGGAAATTTAATATTTCCACCTCTTTTAGGACAATTATCAGGAACAAATATGTTGGCATCAATGGCAGGGTTTTTAATTTCAGCTGTTGGTCTTCCAATACTTGCAATTGCTGTAGTTGCTAAATCTGGAGGACTTCATATACTGGCAAGTCGTGTACATCCAAGGTTTGCCTTTGCCTTTACGGTTTTAATTTATTTATCAATAGGGCCTTTTTTAGGTATACCAAGAGCAGCAAGCTTAGCATTTGAAATGGGAATCTCACCATTCTTATCAAACACGGTAAATGCAAGTAGTTTGCCATTATTAATATATACCATAGTTTATTTTGGAATAGCCTATTGGTTATGTATGTCACCATCAAAACTTGTAGATAGATTTGGAAAAGTTTTAACACCTACATTATTGGTTTTAATAGTAAGCATATTTGTATTTAGTTTGTTTAAACCAATAGGTGAATTTGCAGCACCCATTGGGGATTATGCTAAAAATCCTTTACTTAAAGGATTTTTAGAGGGATATATGACAATGGATGCTATTGCAGCCCTTAATTTTGGCATTGTAATTTCTATTGCTTTAAAAGAAATGGGAGTAACAGAAGAAAAAAGACTTGTGTCAAATACAATAAAGGCAGGAGCAATATCGGGTTTGTTATTGTCAATTATATATGTAATGCTTGCATATTTAGGAGCTGTTTCACAGACTAGATTTGGAGTAACTGAAAATGGGGCTCAAACCCTTACAAATGTGGTATTTTATTTATTTGGACAAAAGGGAGCAGTATTATTAGGAATAATATTTTCCTTAGCTTGTTTAACAACATCAGTAGGACTCTTAACTTCTTGTAGTCAATATTTTACAAAGTTAATTCCTAAGATTTCATATAGAATTTTTATTACAATATTATCAGTATCAAGTATGATATTTGCAAATGTAGGTTTGACACAAATACTCAAATTTTCTGTTCCAGTATTGACGGCTATATATCCAATGGCAATTGTTCTAATGGTACTTTCATTTTTAAATGATTTTTTCAGGGGAAATTCTTATGTGTATTTATTTGCTATGGTATGTACTTCCTCTGTCAGCATCCTAGATGCATTAGGACAATTTGGACTAAAGATTAATATTCTTAATATTCTACCATTTTATACAAAGGGATTAGGTTGGATTATTCCAGCAGCTGTTGGAGCAATAGTAGGATTTGTTTATGGAAGTATAAGGAATAAAGGGTTTGAGCAAAAATATACGCTGGAATCTAAATGAGATTATATAAGTTTTGAAAATCAGGAACACTTTGTTATATGAATGGGTATATATAAATATATCTTATGGGGAGGAATGAAAAATGATAGAAAAAAATGAAATGATTCAACAGCAACTTTCACATAGAACTATTCGAGAGTTTACTGATGAAAGTATACCAGAAGAGGTTTTTGAAAAATTGATGGAAGTCGCTAGAAGAACAGCTACTTCAAATGGTATGCAAGCCTCATCAATTATTTGCATTACGGATAATGAGATTAAAAAAGAAATATCCAAAGTTTGCAAACAGGAGTATGTTGCAAGAGCACCGGAACTTTTAATTTTTATAGTTGATTTATATAGAAATTCTCATATTGCCAAAGAAAAAAATTCTGTTGAAGAGAGTGCAAAAGATATGGATAATTTTTTCTCAGCTTTTACGGACGCTTGTATTACATGTCAAAATATTGTAAATGCAGCTGAAGCTATCCACTTAGGTACAGTTTACTTAGGTAGTATACTTAATGATTCTGAAAAGATTTGTGAAATTTTGCAATTACCTCAGTTGACTTTTCCAGTTGTAGGACTTGGTATTGGATATCCAAATCAAAATCCACAGCTTAAGCCAAGAATGGATATGAAATATAGAGTTTTTGAGAATAAATATACTATTTTTGATAATTATTTAGAAGAATTGAAGGATTACGATGAAGAAATGCGTACCTATTACGATCTTAGGGATGCCAATAAAAGAGTTGATAGCTTTAGCAATCAGGTGGTTGCAAAGTTCAATAATGCTAATCCTAAAAGACAGGGAATATTAAATATTGTAAAGAAAATGGGTTTTGATTTTCATATAAACAATTAATACAAATAAGAGTTTGGGATATTAATCAATTTCCTCAGCATTATGCTATAATTTGTATAAATGATAGATAACTAGAAGGGAGAAATATTATGGATTGTAAAAATACAAGCGCTGATAATTTTGAGATTCGTTTTGCAGTGGAAAAAGATGTACCATTGATTCTACAGTTTATCAAGGAACTTGCAGATTATGAAAAAATGCTTAATGAAGTTGTTGCAACAGAAGAGATTTTACATGAATGGTTATTTGAAAAGGAAAAAGCAGAAGTTTTGATTGGGGAATTAGATGGAGAACCAATTGGGTTTGCACTATTTTTTCACAATTTTTCTACGTTTTTAGGTAGAGCTGGTATTTATCTTGAAGATTTATATGTTAAACCAGAGACACGTGGTAAAGGATTTGGAAAAGCATTTTTAAAAGAATTGGCAAAAATTGCTGTTGACCGTGGGTGCGGACGTTTGGAATGGTGGTGCCTTGATTGGAATAAATCAAGTATTGATTTTTATATTTCAATGGGTGCTTGTCCAATGAGTGATTGGACAGTATACCGTATTGCAGGTGATACACTAAATAAACTTGCTACAGATGAAAGTTTCTAGAATTTTTCTATATAATACAAAAGGCAGAGATATTAAACTCTGCCTTTTGTATTATATATGTGTTATTAGTCGTCAAAAGCCTCACTAACCTTCCATTCTTTCCAAACATTACCTACAAGATATGCTCCTGGTTTTAAAGTGGTTTTTCCTGGTTTCCAACCTGAAGGAGTAACTTCTTTGCCTTTTGTTTCCCTTACTAATTGGAAAGCTTTTATTTGTCTTATAGTTTCTTCTACATTTCTACCAACTGGTGGTGTAAGAACTTCAAAAGCTTGAACTATGCCATCTGGGTCGATAATAAATCTTCCTCTTGTTTCAACTCCACTGTCTTCATCATAAATTCCATACATTTTTCCAATACTTCCATCTTGGTCAGATAGCATTGGGAATGGAATATCCTTATTGATCATTTTAGATAATTCATGATCGTTCCACATTTTATGAACGAATGTGGAGTCTACACTTATTGAAAGAACTTGTACGTCTAAATCTTGTAATTCAGGATATTTTTCAGCAACTGCTGATACTTCAGTAGCTCAGACAAAAGTGAAATCTCCTGGATAGAAACATAAAAGTACCCATTTTCCCTTATAATCTTCTAAACTAACATTTGTAAATTTACCATTATGGAAAGCTGATGCAGTAAATTTTGGTGCTGGTTTACCAACTTTTATCATCTTATAATCTTCCTCCTTTTTAATTGTTTCAGATATCTTTACAGCTTCATTTTCTGAATGCTTTTTTATATTAGGTCTAGTACAGCTTACTTTAATCTCATTGTCCATACAATCACTCCTATTGATAAATATTATAATAATCTCATAAGCTATAGGTTTTATCTATATATAGTTATACCCACAAAAAAGTATTTTAAATATAAAATAATAAAAAATAATGGGATGGCTCAAGCCATCCCATTATTTCTTAATCATTCTTTAATATATTCATCATATAATCATTTTTTTGAATAAATTTGAATATAGGTACTCCTATTATAGATACTACTATAAATTGAGAAAGCATTATTTGTCCAGTTACTAGAAAGAAATTAATTGGTTCTTTTGATAGAAATAATATTTCTAAACCTATAATAATACTAAATACAGCTGGCCAAAGACTAGCTACAAATATATTCTTTGTTTTTGACATAGAATATAATGCTAAAAAACTAGCTAATGCCCCAAATATTACGTCTATTATTCCAAAAGGACTTCCTATATTAGATATAGCACAAGCAAGTGTAAGAGGTAAAACATAAAAAGGGTCAATAAAGGCCAGCAATGTCATTATTTCAGATAATCTAAATTGTAGTGGACCATAAGCTAGTGAAGAAAAGGCATAGGTTAACACTACATACAATGCTATTACAATTCCACCCTTTACAAGTTTATTTGTTTTCATCAGCATCTCCTCCTACTCCAAAATCAGTATTATTCCATAAAATTTCAATATTATCACTTTCCTGTAGATATGAATAATTTTCTTTAAACCAAGAAATCAATTCTTTATCTTGTTTAACAGGAGTAGAGTTTTCTACATATATATTGATGCAACCATGTTCAAAATACTCCTGTAGAATTTCCATATCTTTTGCAATCATTTCTTTAGTTTGCCCTTTAATCCCTACCAATAAACAAATTGATTTAAAGTATTTAGCTACTTCCTCATAGTCTTTGAAGTGTACATTTTTATTGAGATAATTATTTCTAAAATTATCATCAAAGGTTTCAATGCCGCACTTAAAGACTATGTCTATGCCTTTAAAATAATCTCTTATTTCATCAAGCCTATGCCTATAAATATAGTGACTTTCAAAATATAGTTTTTCTATTCCTTTTAAAGACACAATATCTTTTATATATTTGAGGGTTTCTTTTGGCAATTCAAATACAGATGCTGAATTTATTACCTCAAGTTTTTTAAACTCTCCAGTAACATTATTTAGGATGTTTTTATTAAATTCATTTATGCTACTATCATCCTCCAAATTATCTTGAATATAATCACAAAAAAAACAACGTCCCCATTTGCAGGGACGTGATTTTAAAAGTACAATTTCTCTTGGATTTTTATCTAAAATCTTATTGTATCTTATCATTTTATCACTCCCTTGTTTTTGTAGTGGGTGCCAAGGAAACACTAAATATATTAAAAGACCATTATAATTTAACATATGTTAAGTAGAAATACAAGTATAAATTGAAAAGTATGGCTAATTATTCTAATGAAATTAGTGGAGCAAGTCTTACGAACAGTAGTAATCCTTTTTATTTTAAATGTTAGGAATAATTGCTCTGATTTAGATTATTGACATAAAGAATAAAAAGTTATATAATTTAATCACATACACCCCGGTGGGGGTGGTGAAGGAGGTGTCAATGATGAAAAAAGATAAGAAATATGATGTAACTGGTATGACTTGTGCGGCGTGTTCAGCAGCAGTAGAACGTAGTGTGAAAAAAGTTCAAGGAGTAGAATCTGTAACTGTAAATTTGCTGACTAATAGTATGCGTGTCAAATACGATGAAAGTCAAATTTCAGATGTTGATATAATAAATGCAGTAATAGATGCTGGATATGGAGCATCTTTAAAGACAGAGGAAGGGAAAAAACAAAATTTTAAAGTAGAGCTGTCTGAAAATCCAATGGCTAAAGAAATTGAAGGTATGAATCTGCGTTTAAAGGTTTCTATTTTATTTATGATACCTTTGATGTATGTATCAATGGGTCATATGTTTAATTGGCCTTTACCATCCTTTTTATCTGGAATAGAAAATGCAGTTTCTTTTGCCTTTATTCAATTTTTATTTGCATTACCAATTATTTTTGTCAATCGTAAGTTTTTTATAGTGGGATTTAAAACACTATTTAAGGGACATCCCAACATGGATTCATTGATAGCAATAGGATCTGGAGCGGCTTTATTTTATGGTGTATTTGCCATTTTTAGAATGAGTTATGGATTGGGTATTGGAGATTTGGAATTAGTTCATAAATATTATCATGATTTATATTTTGAATCATCAGCTATGATTCTTACTCTTATTACAGTAGGAAAATCTTTGGAGGCACGTTCTAAAGGGAAAACTTCAGAAGCTATTAGAAGATTAATGGATTTAGCACCAAAGACTGCTATAGTTGAAAGAAATGGTATAGAAGAAGAAATTCCTGTAGAATTAGTTGAGATGGGAGATATTGTAATCATAAAGCCGGGTGTTTCACTTCCTGTAGATGGTGTGATAATAGAAGGAAGCTCTTCTATAGATGAGTCTGCATTAACTGGTGAAAGTATACCTGTAGAAAAACAGGTAGGAGACCGTGTGAGTGCAGCAACGATTAATAAGTCAGGAGCTTTCAAATTTAGAGCAACACAGGTAGGAGAAGATACTACACTTGCAAAGATAATAGCATTAGTTGAAGATGCAAATGCCACTAAAGCACCTATTGCAAAGTTAGCAGACAAAATTAGTGCTATATTTGTTCCAATGGTAATGAGTATTGCATTAATTGCTACCATAGGATGGCTACTTGCAGGATATAATTTTGAGTTTGCTTTATCCATTGGAATAGCAGTTTTAGTTGTTTCTTGCCCTTGTGCTTTGGGTTTAGCGACCCCTGTTGCAATAATGGTTGGTACAGGTAGAGGGGCAGAGAATGGTATACTTATAAAATCTGCTGAAGCATTAGAGATACTTCATAATGTAAATACCATCGTTATGGACAAAACTGGAACCTTGACAGAAGGAAAGCCTCGTGTAACTGATATTGTACTTGGGTCTGTAAATTCCGAAGAAGAATTTTTAGAAATTGCACAGGCACTTGAGAAAAACTCAGAACATCCTTTAGCAGATGCAATATTAAATTATGCAAAGGGAAAAAATATTTCAATAAAAGAAGCAAATAACTTTAAAGCTACAACAGGACGTGGAGTAGAAGCATATTTAGATGGAGTTTTTTATTCAGCAGGAAATGAAAAGTTTATGAATGAAAAAGGTGTTAGTACAGAAGTTGTAAGAGCATTGTCTGATGGTTTTTCTAAAGAAGGTAAAACTCCACTTTACTTTGCAAAAGGAAATACATTACTAGGGGTTATTGTAGTTGCAGATGTTCCAAAGTCTACTAGTCGTCATGCAGTTGAACGATTTAAAGAAATGGGCGTAAAAGTAGTAATGCTTACAGGAGACAATAAAAACACAGCAGAAGCTATACGTTCACGATTGGGAATTGATAAAGTAATAGCGGAAGTACTACCACAGGAAAAGGATCAAAAAATACAGGAACTTCAACAAAATGGTCAAAAAGTTGCTATGATTGGAGATGGCATCAATGATGCACCAGCTCTTGCAAGAGCTGATGTGGGAATAGCTATAGGGGCAGGTACAGATGTAGCTATGGAATCAGCAGATATAGTTTTAATTAAAAGTGATTTGATGGATGCAGTAGGAGCTATGGAGTTATCTAAGGCAACTATTAAAAATATCAAAGAAAATCTTTTTTGGGCATTTTTTTATAATAGTTTAGGAATACCTTTAGCAGCAGGAATTTTATATCCTCATTTTGGGTTAAAACTGACACCTATGATTGGGGCATTAGCTATGAGTATGAGTTCTTTTTTTGTAGTAACAAATGCACTAAGATTGCGTAAATTTAAACCTACTATAGCTAAAATAGAAAATGCTCATAAAAACGAAACACAAAATGTATCAGTGACAAAGGTAACAGTAGTTCAAAAAAATAATAGTAAAGGTGATGATAAAAAGATGGAAAAGACTTTGAAAATCGAAGGTATGATGTGCAATCATTGTAAAATGCATGTAGAAAAGGCTTTAAATAGTATAGATGGAGTTAGTGTAGAGGTAAATTTAGAGAATAAGTCTGCTAAGGTATCTTTAGTAAAAGAAGTGTCTAATGAAGTATTGAAAAAAGCAGTAGAAGAAGCAGGTTATGAAGTAACTTCTATTATAGAGTAGGTGTAAATATGAAAGCAGATAGAGAATTGACATTAAAAAAACTAAAGACAGTAAGAGGACAGATTGAAGGGCTTATCAAAATGGTAGAGGATGATCGTTATTGTATCGATATTTCTAATCAGCTAATGGCATCTATTGGTATTTTAAAAAACATCAATAAAGATGTTTTGGATGCTCACCTAAAGCATTGTGTAACAGAAGCTTTTGATTCTGAAGATAGTACAGATAAGAAACAGAAAGTTGATGAGATAATAAAGATAATAGATAAACTTTCAAGATAGTAACAGGTAAAAAACTCCTTCCTATAGATTTAGGAAGGAGTTTAATATTCTTGTCTTAATCATTTTTTATATATTACTTATTTAAAAATAATACTATCACAATAGAAAACAAAATCCATATGGAATGGACAATTATTTTTTCCACCAGATAGATGATTCATTCCTAATCCTATATGATAAGTTCCTAGAGCTTTTTCATCAATAAGTGTAAAACCAATTAATTCTTTAACTTTAGGGTTAAGACCAATTCCTAATTCACATAAAACCTTGAAGTTTTCTGGTAGTGAATTGAAAAATTCATCTAATTCTTTAATAGAACATTTTACAAGCTTACCATTTTTAAAAGTCATAAGTACATCCTTATATATTTGTCCCTTAAAGTTGATTATTGAAACTAATAAATTTCCATTGCTGTTTTCTTCTATAGGTGCAATAGAAACTTCTCCTGGTGGGAAATCACCACATCCATCATCTACAAACCATTTTCTACCACCAATGTCTAATTTCAAAGAATATTTATTACCAGTAAATATTTCTACACTATTCTTATCCTTTAGACTTTCAACCTTTTTTTTGCAGTCCGCTTTTAATTTAGGAAAGTCTACAGACAGTGCATTACATATTTTAGAATTATAAATATCATATTCTAAGCCAGCCCTTAAAGCATTTATCTCTGTAGGGACGGTTAGCTGTATATAATATTTTTTATCATCAGTTAAAGCATTAAATAACTCAGTTAAATGTTTTTTAAACTTAGGAATGTTTTCTTCAGAAATACTATTAGGTAAACTGGGTGTATACATAAAAATGTCTATTACAGATTTAAAAGAGGATAGATACTCAAAGTACTCTTGAGGAATTTCCTGATCATTATCAATTAAATTTAGAATTACTTTTTCATAATAGAATTTTGAACAATGAAGTTTAAAAGGAATAGCACCTTTTTTACTTAATTGTTCTGAAATCAAGTCTAATATCTCTAAATCTCCATTATCACCCCAAAAGTTTAATAAAACAGAATCCCCTTTTTCAAAAGGAAATCCTTCACAAATATTTGGTATAAGACTTATAAAATCCATTTTCATTCCTCCTAAATAAATTTAATTCGATGTACATCAATATAAACCTTAACACAAACCTTATCAAAAAACAATCCATTTTTGCAAATATAGAAATAAATATTAAAATATGATTATATACATATTGAAATAAAATATTAAATGTTGTAGAATAAGGATATAAATCGTGGGAGGGATAAAAATGGAAGATATTAAATGGCTAAAGGATAATTATTTGATTTTTCTTAAGGAAAAGAGTAATGAATCAAAAGTAAAAATAGAAAATCTTAAAAAAGAGGAACGACTTGATGAAGCAAATTTAGAAAAAATAAGGCTAAATGTTATTGAGATATTTTCTAAGATGTTTACTATTAGTAATAGTGATGATCCTAAAATTTTAAAAGATAAGTACTTAAGCTTCTTTGATAAAATAACAAAACCATGGTATATAAATAAAGAGAAAGCATTAAAATTTGACAAACAAAAAGAAGCAATAATTGAAGAAATAAAAATTGAAGAAGCAGAAAGTTTGAAAAGTAAATTTAAGGATTATTACAGTAAAATGGACAAATAAGGAGTGATGTAATTGAGTGCAATAGAGATTTTCAAATGTCTATCTGATAATTCAAGGCTAAAAATAATAAATAGTTTGATGATAGAGCCTATGTATGTAGAATTATTGGCTGAAAGATTAAAATTATCAACTTCAACTATATCTTTTCACCTTAAAAAACTATTAGATGCTAATATTGTATCTTGTAGGAAGGAACAATATTATACTGTATATAGTTTAAATGAAGAAATGCTTTCAATGAATCTTAAAGATTTAATAACTGATAATAGAAAAGAAGAAGAAATATTAAATCAAAGGGAAGAAAAGTATAGAGAAAAGGTTTTAAACTCATTTTTCAAATATGATAAGTTAATTGAAATACCAGTACAAAAAAAGAAAAGACAAATTATCTTAGAAAAAATAGTAGAGAGTTTTGAAAAGGATAGGGAGTATACGGAAAAAGAAGTTAATCTAATAATTGCAGATTTTCACGATGATTTTTGTACAATAAGAAGAGATTTAATAGGCTTTGATCTTATGGAAAGAAATAATGGGATATATAAGAGGAAATAGGCATAATGGGATGGTTGAACCATCCCATTATTTCTTAATAGCTTTTAATGCTTTGATATAAGTCTTTTTTTATAATGATGAGTTAAGATATGTTATAATGATTAAATAATTATATATTAAACATTAGGGAAAGATTTATAGTATAAGAGGTGGAAAAAAATGAAATTTATAATACCAATTATAGTTGGAGCTATTATAGGATATATTACTAACTGGTTTGCTATAAAAATGCTATTTAGACCTTACGAAGAGATAAAAATTTGGGGTATTCATGTACCGTTTACGCCAGGACTTATTCCAAAGGAAAAAGGTAGAATTGCAAAGAGTGTAGGACAAACAATAGCTGTGCATCTTTTGTCGCCTGAAATAGTTACTGAATCTTTATGCAATGATAAAATGAATGATCAGGTAAATGCATGGGTTGAACACAATATAGATAGGCTAAAGGAAAGTGATAAGTCTATAAAAACTTTGATAATGAGTATTGGTAATGAAAACTATGATAAATTATTAAATATAATAGTTGAAAGAGTTACAGTTTTTATTTGTTATCAATTAAAGAGCGAGAAATTTAAAGATGGAATAATGGATTTAATTGAAAATAAAGTTTTTCTTAAATATAATGATGATTTTTATGAAATTATAAAGGAAAAAGCAGAATCATATTTATATGAGTTATCTACTTCAGAAGAAATAAAAACATTATTTAATAATGCTGTAGATGATAAAATAAATAGCTTGATACATGATGAAAGAACTTTGGGTGAAATAGTTCCAGAGGATGTAGTAGAGGCTATTAAGATATATATTGATGAGCATGATGAAAAGATTGAAAATGTATTACATGATATGTTTGAAAATCCAGATATTAAGATAAGGCTTAAAGAATTGATTACTAAGATTATTTCTCAAAATGTAAGTAAGCTAATAACTATGTTCATGGGTTCTGAACAAATTTCAGAAAAGGTACTTAGTTCAATAGAAAATAATATTGACAATCCAGAAACTATAAATGGAGTAATATTGATTATTAAAACTTCAATAGATAAATTATTGGAAACTAAAATATCGGATATTGCTTCTGGTATCTCATCAAATATTAGTTCCAAAGATGCATCACAGATTTCAGAAATTGTATTTAACTATATTTCAAATAAAGAAACTCAGAAAGAGTTAACCTCCATATTAGAGGAAAAATTAAAAGAATCAGAACCATCTGTGAAAGAAAATTTATTAAAATTAATATCAAATAAAATGGAAACGATTTTAAATTCACAGTTACTATATGACAAGGTATTTATAATTGTACAAGATATTGTTGAAAAATCTTTAAACAAACCTATATCCTATATACTTAAAGATATTGATGAAACAACAATTGCAAGCATTGGAAATTTTGCAAACAATATTTTTAATGGATTTGTAAAAAATAAATTGCCATATATTATAGATCTGTTAAATATTTCAAAAGTTGTTGAAAACCAAATAAACAGTTTTGATGTAGCATTTGCAGAAAAGATCATAGTTGAAATAGCAAACAAAGAGTTGAAGGCGATAACTTGGCTAGGTGCACTCCTTGGAGGAATAATGGGCATATTAACACCCCTTATGCAGAATATTTACAAATAAAAGGGAAACTACTTTTGCATTATTGATTGTGGTATAATTAAGTTAAGAACAATCCAATATTTTAGTTAAAGAGAGGCGAGAAAAATGAAAAAAAGAAGCATAATTAGCTTGAGCCTACTTATTGTAATGGTAATGCTAGTATTTAGTACAGGGGTCTTTGCCACTAATCAAATCAGATTAGTATTAGATGGGAAAGATGTTACCTCATTGGCAACACCTATAATTCAAAATGGTAGAACTCTAGTACCTATTCAATTTATTGCTGAAGAATTGGGAGCAAAAGTTGATTGGAATGGCAAAGATAAGATTGTTACAATTAAAAAAGCCGATAATACAATAATCTTAAAAATTGATAGCTATTTGGTTCAATATCAAGGGAAAGAAAAAAGCTGTGGTTTAGTAGATATACCTCCCAAGATTATAAACGGTCATCCTTTTGTGTCTCTTAGTTTACTTAAGTATGTATTAGGAGTTGGCGTTAATTGGGATGCAAATAGTAGAATAGTTAGTATTAATTCTAATGCAAAAGTAGATATTGAACCATTTTATAATGTAAAAATTACATCTATTGAATCAGGACAAGTTATAGAAGGAAAAACTCAGTTACAAATTTCATTACCAGATAATAATATAAAAAATGCTAAAGAGATAAAATATCTACTATTGGATCCAAAAACAGCTAAGGGTTTTGTTGTAGCAAGAGGAAGTAATTTAACTGGAAAATATAATTGGTTACCGAATTTAGAAGAAAGTGGAGAAAGAGTTCTCGTAGCAGCTATTTATGATAATAAAGGAAGTTTCATAGCAGGAGATGCTATTTTGGTAAATGTTCATGTTGATCCTAAAGTATCCTTAACTGGAGTTCAACAAGATGTATTGGTAAATGATACAGTTTCCCTTGGAGCAGATGCAAATTTTGTTGCATCCTATGTAAAATATGAAATTACTAATTTAAATACAGGGAAGAAAACAATAACTAATGAATCAGATCCACAAGGAGTGTATAAGTGGTCTCCAATGGTTCATGAAAGTGGAAGATATTCTTTTAAGGTAACTGCTTATGATAGTTTTGGTAAGGATTACAATAGTGAAACAATAACTACTGAGGTTGAAATTCCTCGTAGATTGTCACTAACTGGAGTGTCTAATGGACAAACCATAGATAAACCAATTACATTATCAACTTTTAGAAACTTTCATGTAAATGAAACCGAATATGTTTTAAAAGATTTAAATACAGGTAGGGAAGAAAGCTTGAAGAAACTTCCATATGGAAGTTATAATTGGTTTCCAGGAACTGAGTATTCAGGTTCAAAAATTCTTTTAGTTAGAGTCAAGGATACTAAAGGAAGAATTCATGAAAGTGAAGGGATAAATGTAAATATAGTAGGAACTCCAAAACTTCTATTAGAAGGAGTAGGACCAAAACAAGTGTTAACAAAAGCTGTTCAGTTAAAGATAGCAAGCAATGTAAAATTAGATAGTGTAGATTATATACTTACAAGAGCAAAAACAGGAGAGAAAAAGATTATTGCTTCAAATAAGATTTCTTCAGCTGATTGCAATTATACACCAACTAAAAAGGATGAAGGAAGTTGGAGTCTTAAGGCTATAGGAAGATATAATGGTAAAAAGATTGAAAGTGAAGAGATTCCAATTAGAATATATTTAGGGAAAATATATACTTCAAAACCTATTATCGAGAAAGATAAATTTATGGGACTGGCTTCGGGACTAGCTAAGAATTCTTATGAAAAAACAGGAATGTCAGCTGCACTACAAACAGCTCAAGCTATACTTGAAACAGGTTGGGGACAATATGTTCCTGTAGATAAATATAGTGGACAGCTTTCTTTAAACCTCTTTGGAATAAAGGGAAAGGGATCAGCAGGTTCAGTTATATCTAATACAAGTGAAGAATATAATGGTAAGCTTTATCGTGTTGATGATAAGTTTAGAGCATACAATAATGTTGGAGAAAGTTGGAAAGACCATAAGGATTTTTTACTTAACAAGGAAAGATATGCTCCTTTTAGAGAAGTAATGTATGATTATACTCAAGGGGCATGGGCATTAAAGAGATGTGGCTATGCAACAGATTCACAATATCCATTGAAATTGATGAAAATAATAAAACTATATAATTTACAAGAACTTGATAAAGTAGGAATTTAATAAATAAATATCTGCCCCCGGCACTAACTTACTAACTTATTGCCTTATAAATATATTTAATTATTACAAAAAAAGTATTGAAAAATACTTTTTATATGTAGTAAAATTATTTTGATATATTTATGAGGTGGTGAAAAACTATGTTAATTACCTTTGATCCTTTTAGAACAATAGGTATACCAAATGTAACTTATATAAAGCCAGAAAATATATTTAAAGAAATAGATAAGGTTAAAGGAGCAGATTATATATTGTTTCCAGAATATTGGCAAGTGAATTCATTAGTTTATGGACTTAAAAAGAAGATATTTCCCAATATCAGCACTTACCAATTAGGACATAACAAGATTGAAACTACTAGAGCATTATGGGCTACTTTTCCTAATAATGTACCTTATACTCAAGTACTAAGTAGAAATGATGTAAATATAGAAACAATTGAAGAGGAATTTGGTTATCCATTAGTAGCAAAGGAAATAAAAAATTCTATGGGAAGAGGAGTTTTTCTTATTAAAAATAGACAAGAATTGAAAAATTATATTGATAACAATAGTGTTTTGTATATTCAAGAAAAACTTCCTATAGACAGAGACTTGAGAATAGTATATGTAGGTAACAAAGTAATAGGTGCATATTGGAGAATAGCAAAAGAGGGAGAATTTCATAACAATATTGCAAAAGGTGCTAGTTATGATTATACAAATATTCCTCAAGAAGCTATAGAATTAGTTGAAAGAGTTGCAACTACATTGGATATAAATCATGCTGGATTTGATATAGCAGTAGTAGGTAACAATCTTTATATACTAGAATACAATGTAATGTTTGGAAATGAAGGATTGAGAAATATGGGGATTAAAGTAGAAGAATATATTTATGAATATATATCAACTGATTTTGACAATCCTAACAATCCAAATACACCAATTTATTCTAGAGCATCTTAATAGAGAAAAAAGGCTTCTTAATAGTATTTCAATAGAAGCCTTTTTTTATATCATCATAAAACATTACCATTGCTCCAGCAGTTGTTCTCTTTGCTAAGGGGAGAGCACATTTAGTTATGTGATAAAATCTTTTTTCATCATTTGATATTGTTTTAAAATTGTTGTATATTTTGATGGCAACTCTAGCATTAAATCTTATATAATCTTCAACAGTATCAAGTAAGTAAGTTCCTTTTTTCACTTGAAAATCCCTTATATAGTCATATGTACGTTTCACATAGGATTCATATTGATGATGATTATCTAAAAGGCGTATATTTGCATGTTGAGGGATGGTCATATCTTGAATAATGTGGAGTGTAGCACCTAGATAGAATAGTGATTCACTAAATTCTTCATTTCTCCATAGGCTTAGAGCTTTGTAATAATACTCTACTGCTAAATCCATTGCATTTTTTCTTACGTACAATCCCCTTTTTTTATAGGGATTATAAAGATGATTTGAGCTTTTAAAATCTTGATCTGCCCATACAGCCCCTTCATTTATATCTAGTATAAAGTTGTAAAAAAAATTATACTCATCTGTATATATGTCATTTTTAAGAATTATTAAGGCATCCAAATTAATAGCCTTGTGAACTTTACATTGGGTTTTAATTATTGATTTTTTAATGGGATTTGCAATTCCTAGAATTGTACTCAGAAAATGGTAATAAGCTTTTTCAAGTATTTCTATTTCAATCACCTTCTTATATAGTCAAGTGATATTATTATTTGCTATTTTATAAATAATAATCCCTAGCCTATCTGAATATTCGGGGACTAGGGATATATTATAACTCATTATTACAAAAAATTCTTTCTCAATTCTTCTCCACTCATAGGAGAAATATAAGCTAGTGGAACATCAAATATTGAAAAGGCACCACTTTTGCCTTCTCGTGACATCTTATAAACTGCACGAGCAAAAGCAATCAGTACAGAAGAAGTAAATTCAGGATTACTATCTAAAGATAGATTGAATTCGATTTTTTGTTTATGATTATTCCCAGTTTCACCAGTGCGTATTACAAAACCTCCATGAGGCATATTTGAGTGATTTTTTTGTAATTCTTCTTCAGTGATGAAATGAACTGTAGTATCATAACCCAGAAAATAATCTGGTATAGATTTTATTTCCCTTTCAATTCTTTCTACATCATTAAAATCATAAGGTACTACATAGCAAACCCTTTTATGTTTTTCACTGGCCTCAAGATTTGGATTTTCACCTGCTCTAACTTTTTTAATTGCTTCTTCTGAAGGCACTGTATATTGAACTGCAGCTTTTACGCCTTTAACTTTTCGAATAGCATCAGAATGACCTTGACTTATACCTTTTCCCCAGAAAGTATAGCTTTCTCCATTTGGAAGTAGAGCTTGAGCTAGCATTCTATTAAGAGAAAATAGTCCTGGATCCCATCCTATAGAAATTAAACTTATCTTGTTGGATTTTTTTGCTACCTCATCTACTTTTTTAAAGTATTCAGGTATTTTACCATGATTATCATAAGCATCTACAGTATTAAAATCATTTACAAGGATCGGGCATTGTTCTGGTAGGTCATTAGCTGAACCGCCGCAAAGGATTAAAACGTCAATCTCATCTTTATAGTCTAGTATTTTAGAAATATGGATAACTTTTGAATTGGCATCTACAAGGGAGGTATCTCTTCTAGTAAATATACCTTTGAGGACAAAATCATCATTAAGTTTTAGAGCTGATTCTACACCTTTTCCCAAATTACCATATCCAACTATTCCTACTCGTATTTTATTTTCCATAGTGCACCTCTGCTTTAAAGATTTCTATAATTTTATAATAAATAGTTTAGCACAAATTTTTTTATTTATCCACTTTAAGAGAAGTTTCATTTACTTTATTCCCAATTAGTTATATAATTTTAATGTGCTAAAATTCTACATATTACTACATTGCAATGGAGGAATTATATGAAAGAATTAATCTTTGGTATTATTGGTGGGACAGCTTTACTAATGTATGGCGTAAATATGATGGGGGATGGTCTAGAAAAGGCTTCAGGTAATATGATGAAAAAAATTCTATCAGTATTAACTGGGAAGATCTGGAGTGCTTTTTTAGTAGGAGTTTTTTTAACAGCAATTGTACAAAGCAGTACTGCTATTACAGTATTAACTGTTGGATTTGTCAATGCAGGCCTTATGAACCTTACGCAAGCTTTAGGAATAATCTATGGTGCTAATATAGGAACTACAATAACAGCTCAACTTATGGCATTTAGTTTTAAGTTTAAATTAACTGATATTGCACTTCCAGTGTTGGGAATAGGTTTTGCTATAAGTCAGTTTTCTAAAAATAAAACATTAAAAAATGTCGGCCGAGCAATGATGGGATTTGGAATGATGTTTTTAGGTCTTAAGATATTAAATGGTGGAGTTCCTTATATGAAAGAAAGTGAATCATTGAAGTACTTTTTCACACACTATGCTTCAATTCCTATTTTAGGTGTACTTTTAGGGGCTTGTGTTACAGCTATGGTTCATAGTAGTGCTGCTACCATTGGACTTGTAATGGTACTGGCTCAAGCAGGTTTACTAGATTTAAGATCTGCAGTATGTATTATGTTAGGAGACAATATAGGGACTTGTCTTACAGCACAGCTTGCAAGTATGACAGGTAATATTAATGCCAGAAGAACTGCATGGGCTCACACCTTTTATAATTTATTTGGAGTTATACTAACAGGATTAACTCTACCTATTTTTTTAAAAATAGTTTCTGGGGTAACATTGTATTTTCAACCTAAAGCTGATATAAGTGCTTATATTGCTAATTCTCATACACTATTTAATTCAATAAATGCTATAATATTTTTACCTTTAACAAAATACTATGTTGAGTTTCTTAATAAAGTAATAAGGCCAAAGGGTGAAAATCATACAGACAAGAAAGTATTAGATAAACTGCTTATTGATACTCCTGTAGCAGGGTTACAAGCTTCACGTTCAGAGATAATAAGAGGCGCTAAGATAGTAAAAGCTATGTTTATTGATGTAATGGATTTGGTATATACAGGCGATAGTAAGAAAATAGCATTAATTGGTGACAATGAGGTTATGATAGACAAGATGCAGAAAGATGTTACCAGGTACATTGTTGAAATTTCAAAAAAGGAACTTACAGAAAGTCAATCTATTATGGTTCCTGCTATGATAAGCAGTATAAACAATATAGAAAGAATTGGGGATAGGGTTATAGACATAACTGATTTATGTAAAATAAAAATGGAAAAGGACCTTGAGTTTACTGATACTGCTGTTAATGAATTAAAGGAAATAGAGGGTATCTTGATAGAAATGTTTGACAATGTAATTATTGCTGTTGAGAATAAAAATCAAAAATCTATTGAAAAAATGTGTGAACTTGAAAATAAAATGGATTACTTGTGTAATGAGTTTCAAAAGAATCATATAAAAAGGCTTAATGAAGGGACTTGTAGTATAGATTCAGGTGTAATATATATTGATATAATAAGTCATCTTGAAAGAATTGCAGACCATGTATATAAGATAGCCATGTTTACTAAAGATGAGTTGTTTGGAAACAAAAGAGAAAACAATTAGTAATCACAGTAGCTTCTATTGACAATAAAAAAACTATATGTTACTTTCTAATAGCGAAGACAGAGGAAAAATAATCAAACAAAGGAGAATAAGAAGATGAATGAAAACCAAGTATTAGCAGTAGTGAATGGAAAGGAAATAACACAAGAGGATGTACAGGGGTTTTTAGGTCAATTAAATCCACAGGTTGCAATGCAATTTCAATCAAAAGAAGGTATGGAAAAAGTAGTAGAAGAATTGGTAAGTAGGGAATTACTTTATCTTGAAGCTATTGAAAAAGGCCTTGATAATGATGAAATATTCAAAAGTGAATTAGAAATAATAAAAGCTAATATATTGAAACAATATGCTGTTTCAAAATTATTATCAGATGTAAAGGCAACAGATGAAGAAATAGAAGATTATTACAATAAATATAAAGAATACTTCAATACTCCTGAAAGTGTTAGAGCTAGTCATATATTAGTTAAAGATGAAGAAAAGGCGCTAGAGATCATCAATGAGATAAAAGATGGATTAGAATTTGAAGAAGCGGCTCAAAAGTATTCTATATGTCCTTCTAAAGGTATGGGCGGTGACTTAGGAGAATTCACTAAGGGAAAAATGGTAAAAGAATTTGAAGAGGCAGCATTTGAACTTGAAGTTGGAGTAGTTAGTGAACCTGTAAAAACACAGTTTGGATATCATATAATCAAGGTACAAGATCATAAGGAAAAGAAAACAAGCACATTAGAAGAAGCAAGAGAAAAGGTTTCAGCACAAGTATTGTTGTTAAAACAACAAGAAAAATATTTAAATAAAACAGAAGAGTTGAAAGGCAAATACGAAGTTAAATACAATTTCTAAATTAAATTTTGTAATATATGTATTTCGCTATTAGATAGGAAAGGAGAATTCAAGAGATGTATGAGTATATTCCAAAAGGTGTTTGTTCTAGGAGAATTACCTTTGATGTAGTTGATGGAAAGGTAAAAAATATTAGCTTTTTAGGTGGTTGTGATGGAAATACACAAGGTGTTTCGAAATTAGCTGAGGGAATGGATATTGAAGAAGTGATTGAAAAACTTTCAGGGATTACTTGTGGTGGTAAACCAACTTCATGTCCTGACCAACTTTCTAATGCATTGAAGGAATATATAGAGATTAATAAAAACAAGGCTGTACATAAATAATGTACGGCTTTTTCTTTTTTTAGACAAACTTAATAAAATAAATAGATGAAATTGTGATAGAATACTATATAAAGGTAAATATAAAAGGTGGTGCAAGATGATAGAAGTTGGAAAGATTCAAAAGTTAGAAGTTGTAAAGATAAGTCCTAAAGGGGTTTATTTAAGTGATGGTAATAGTAGAGAAAGTGCATTTTTAGGGAAAAAAGAAGTGCCAAATGGAACAAAGGTAAAAGATAGGCTTGAGGTATTTGTATATGTAGATTCAAATGATAAATTAGTTGCTACAAAAGTTAAGCCTAAGTTGACTGTTGGAGAAATAGGTTTACTTAGAGTTGTATCTACATCAAAGATAGGTGCGTTTTTAGACTGGGGAGTAGATAAGGATCTGTTCCTACCTTTCAAAGAACAGGCTGTACGAGTTGAAAAGGGTAGAACATATTTAGTAGGAGTGTATATTGATAAAAGCAATAGACCTTGTGCGACTATGCAAATTAAAAATCTCCTTTCTACAAATTCTCCATATAAAGAAAATGACAAAACTGTTGGTACTATTTACAGCATGAACCCTGATATGGGTGCTTTTGTAGCGGTAGACAATTTGTATGATGGACTAATACCTAAGAATGAAATATATGGAGTATTTAGACCGGGAGATCAAGTTGATATTCGAATTACAAAGGTAAGGGAAGATGGTAGGCTGTATTTAAGCTTAAGAAGTAAGTCTTATAAGCAAATAGATAAGGATGCAGAGATTATACTAAACAAGATGAAGAAAAACCGTGGAGAGCTTAATCTTAACGATGATAGTTCCCCTAAGAGAATACGTGAAGAATTGAATATGAGTAAGAGTGCATTTAAAAGAGCAGTAGGAAGACTTTTGAAGGAAGAAAAAATTGAGTTTTTTAATGGTGGCATTAGATTTAAAAAAATGTGATATAATTAAATTTACTTGATTCTAATTAAAAGGGAGTGTTACCATGATAAAAAGAATAGGTGTAAGGTACAATATTATTGAAATGATGTACTATTATTGGCAAGTCACTAGTGAAAAGGGAAAGGTTGGAGAAACGTACATAATTGAATTATCTGATGAAGAAGATATGAAGTATGTATATGACGATGAGTTCAATAGTGATTCTGTAAGAAGAGTTTTAAGTGCTATTTCAAACAGAGAAATGTTAAATAGTGAAAGCAAAAAGGAAAGAAGATTTTGGAATTTTAACATGTGGATGTTAGAGGATTTAGGATTTACTGAAATGATGGTTTTACCAGTAAAGAAATTAAATTTAAGTAGCCTTGTAGAAAAATTAAATGAAAATTATGGTGATACAAAACATGAAGAATTAGAAGTAATATTTGTTCCGGGATTAGAAGAAGAGTATAGTATTGTTGAAAACAAACTGATTGTAAACTTCTTTAAAATAAAAGCAGATCTATATGAAGAAGATAAGGTAACTATCGGGGAACTACCTTTAGTAGATTATATAGAAGAAAAACTTAAAGAACTTTTAAGTAAATAAGATTAGTTAATATTTAAACTGATTGTGGTTAAACTGTGGATAAAATTATATTGAAAAAAATATTGTCCACAGTTTTGTTGTTTTTGAGATTTAAATAAAATTCTTTTATATTTTTACATTTCTAGTATAATAGAATATGTAAATTTTAAGTTTGAATATTTAACATGAAGATAGATATTACACAAAAAGATGTTTAGTGATTTGGAGTAATACCAAATTGAAAGGATGAGATTATGTTAATAATGAATAAAAAGTTACAGGAGTTATCAAATCAGGGTAAACCAATAAAGGTAGCAATAATTGGTGCTGGAAAGATGGGCAAAGGATTAGTCAATCAGATGACTAGAATAAAGGGAATGATTCCATCTCTAGTAGTAAATAGAAATGTTGAAAAGGCAATAAATTCACTTATATCTGCAGGAATAGGAAAAGAAGATATAGTAGTAACAAATTCTATAGACAAAATAAATACTGCAATTGAAAGAGGAAAATACGTTGCAGCTGAATACATGGATGTTGCAGCAAAGGTTAATGGAATACAAGCAGTAGTAGATGCTACAGGGGTTCCAGAAACAGGAGCTAAGATTGCAGTAGATGCAATAGGAAACAATAAGCATATCATCATGCTAAATGTAGAAGCTGATTGCGTAGTAGGGCCTATATTACATAAATATGCTTTAGATGCAGGAGTAGTATATACAGGCACTGCAGGAGATGAGCCTGGGGCAGTGATAGAACTGTATGATTTTGCAATAGGATTGGGTTTTGAAGTTTTAGCATTAGGAAAAGGAAAGAATAACCCTATAAATCTATCTGTAAATCCAGATACTGTATATGAAGAAGCAATGAGAAAAGAGTTAAAGCCCAATATGTTAGCAGGATTCATTGATGGAACAAATACTATGATAGAGCTTAATTGTGTTTGTAATGCTACTGGATTTGTGCCAGATATTAGAGGATGTCATGGCATAGAAAGTAATATAGATGACTTGAAAAATCACTTAAGATTAAAAGAAGAGGGAGGAGTTCTAAATAGTTACTATACAGTTGACTATGTAAGGGGAATTGCTCCAGGGGTATATGCAATATTTACAACAAATCTAGAAGAGGTACACAATCAATTAGAGTATTTAAATATGGGTTCAGGACCTAATTATGTTCTATATAGGCCATATCATCTAACAAGTTTAGAAACACCATTAACTATTTATAATGCATGTGTAAACAATGAAGCTACAATAGCACCAAATTGTGGAATGGTAGCTGATACAATAACTGTAGCTAAGAAGGATTTAAAAGCTGGTGAAAGACTAGATAGCATAGGTGGATATACAGTGTATGGAAGCTTAGAAAGATATGAAATAGCCAAAAGAGAAAAATTAGTTCCAATAGGACTAATTAACGATAGAACTGTGCTAAAAAGAGATGTTAAAAAAGGTGAATTTATTACTTACGATATGATAGAGTTAGACAAGAGTACATTACTATATAAACTTAGACAAAAACAAGAGGAAATGTTTTAACGAGGTGATTTTTTGAAAAAGAAGTATTATGGGGTTAAAAAGGGAAGAAATATAGGGGTTTATGAATCTTGGAGTGAATGCGAGAAACAAGTGAAGGGTTTTTCAGGGGCAGAATACAAAAGTTTTTTGACTTTAAAAGAGGCTTTAGATTTTGTCAATGGGAATCAAGAATTTAAGGAAGACAAAGATATATCTGATTTAAAAGATAATGAAATGATAGCTTATGTAGATGGTAGTTTTGATAAAAATAAAGGGTATTATTCTTATGGGGCTATAATGTTTACTGAATCTAATAAGATAACTAGTTCTAGTAGGGGAAATGATGGTGAACTTATAGAGATGAGAAATGTAGCGGGAGAAATAGAAGGAGCAATGGCTGCTATGGACATTGCTCTAAAAAACAATGTAGATATACTCTACTTGTATTATGATTATATGGGTATAGAAAAATGGGCCACTGGAGAGTGGAAGGCCAACAAAGTTGGCACTAAAAGATATGTGAAGTATTATAATTCCATTAAAGACAAACTAAAAGTTGTGTTTGTAAAAGTTAAAGCTCATTCAGGTGATAAATACAATGAAGAAGTAGATACCCTTGCAAAAGAAGCATTAAATGGAAATGTGGATTAATATCCCATATCATCATTTAGGGAATCATCATTTTCTATCCATTCACTTACGGATACTATTCTGTAATCATCTACAGTATCTCTTATAATTACTTTTTCAATTCCTGCGTTTATAATAAGCCTTTTGCACATTGCGCAGGAATTTGTATTTTCAACTAGCTTTCCAGTTTTGGCATCTTTGCATACTAAATAAAGTGTAGCGCCAATCATAGTTTTTCTAGAAGCACTTATTATACAATTGGCTTCAGCATGTACGGATCTACAGAGTTCGTAGCGAGTTCCTCTTGGGATGTTTAACTGTTCTCTTTTACAATAGTTTAAGTCACAACAGTTCTCTCTTCCTCTTGGAGCTCCCGTATAACCTGTAGAAATTATTTCGTCATTTTGAACTATAATAGCACCAAAGTTTCTTCTTAAGCATGTCCCTCTTTCAGCTACTACTTCAGCTATATCTAAGTAATAATTTATTTTATCTCTTCTTTCCATTTTTCAAATCTCCTTTATCAATCTTATGTTTTATTCTATTATATATGTATTAAGTTATAAATTTCAATATTAGAATATGCTAATATTGAGAATTGAGTGTTTTTGTTTAAGAATTATGGGTATTAAATATCATATATAAAATTGTACAATTGGAGGTTGGAAAATGTTTAAGGAGTTTAAAGAGTTTGCTATGAAAGGAAGTGTTGTAGACTTAGCTATAGGTGTAATCATAGGTGGAGCTTTTGGGAAAATAGTATCATCTCTAGTTAATGATGTGATTATGCCTATTATAGGTGGACTCATTGGGAAAGTAGATTTTAGCAACTTTTTCATAAGTCTTGATGGGACAAGCTATTCTTCACTTCAAGCAGCAAAGGATGCTGGAGCTGCAACTTTAAATTATGGTGTTTTTATTAATACTGTTATTGAATTTTTAATTATATCTTTTTCACTTTTCATAGTGATTAGGCAGATTAATCGATTTAGGAAGAAAGATGAACCTAAGCCTGTAACTACAAAGAAATGTCAGTATTGCTTAAGTGAAATTCCACTAGAAGCTATGAGATGTCCTCATTGTACTTCAGAACTTGCAGATTAAAACTCTTCTATTGAAGAGTTTTTTCGATTTCAGTGAAGATTGTAATTTCAACTTCAAATAGTGTCTGAAATGAGTTAGTATATAAGTAACCATAAAATTTTGGAGGGATAGTAATGGATTATTTAGATTTGCACAATAGTTCTATAGTAGTAGATGCACATTCAGATATACCACTTCATATTTTAAAAAACAAGATGGAAGGAAATAAAGATGAAGAAATATTTAACGCCTATCATATGCCTCTTTTAAAAGAGGGAGGGGTAAATATAGTAGTTGTAAATTTGTTTGAAAATTTACATCCTGAAGGGTCCTTGAAGGAAGCATTAATCGAGGTATCAGAATTAAAAAAACAATTAGATAATAATGATGAAGCTATACTTATTTACAATAAAGAGGATTTACATAAAGCATTAAAGGAAAACAAAATTGGGGTAGTTCTTTCTATGGAAGGTATGGAGCCTATAAGCAATGAAATAGTATTACTTAGAACATTTTATGAGCTTGGTCTTAGAAGTGCTATACTTACATGGAATTGGAGAAACTATTTTGCATCGGGTAGTTGGGAGACAGGGGGATTAAGTAAACTTGGAAAAGAACTAATAGTTGAGATGGAAAATTTAGGTATTATAATAGATGTGTCTCACTTAAATGAGGAAGGATTTTGGGATATAATGAAAATCGCCAAAACTCCTGTTATCGCCTCTCATTCAAATGCTAAGGCACTATATAATCATGTGAGAAATTTAAGTGATGATCAAATAAAGGCTATTGCAGATACTGGTGGTGTTATAGGGGTTAATACTTATTTTACTGGTGACAAGGAAAAAGGAGAAGTTTCAATAGATACTTACATGAATCATATGGAATATTTATTAGATGTAGCAGGAGAAGATCATGTGGGTTTAGGATTTGATTTTAATGGTTATTTGGGATCACCAAAATTGAAAGGTTTAGAAGACTGTAGCAAAGCAACAATTGTAACAAATGAACTTATTAAAAGAGGATATAGTGAAACAACAATCAAAAAAGTATTAGGAGAGAACTTTTTAGGTGTTTTAGAAAATATACTTAAATAATCCTTATATTTCATAATTCTTTAGTGTATTATATAATTGTATACAATATGCTAAGGAGGAAAAATTGTGAGGAAGTTTATTATTTTATTATTAGTTTTTATAATTGTTTTTTCAAATATATGTATTGCTGATGAAGCCAAAGAGGAAAATGAAAAAGTAGTTATTTCATTAGCTGGAGATACTTGCTTTGATGGAGCTTTAAAAAAACATATTAGTAAATATGGCATCAACTATCCTTTTGATAAAGTGAATTGTTATTTTAATGAAGATGATTTAACTATTTTAAACCTAGAAACTAGTGTGACTACTAGAGGGAAAAAGTGGCCTAACAAACAATTCAACTTTAGATCCAATCCTAATTCAATAAAGGGAATGGCTGAATCAGGTGTTGATGTTGTTACTTTGGCAAACAATCATATTTTGGATTATGGTTATAGTGGACTAATGGATACATTGAAATGCTTAGATAAATACAATATTAAATATACTGGTGCTGGTAAAAATAAGAAGGAAGCAATAGAGGGAGTTATAATCGAAGAAAAGGGAGTTAAAATTGGAATACTATCTTTTTCAAGGGTTATTCCTGATATGAAATGGTACGCAACTAGCGAAAGATCAGGACTTGTAAGTGGTTATGATTATTATGTAGGCGAAATGACAAAGAAAATAGCTGAGATGAAAAAGGAAGCTGATATTGTTATTCTATCTATTCATTGGGGAGTAGAGAGGATAACTACTCCTAGAAAACAGGAAATCAATGTGGCTAAGAAAGCCATAGATTGTGGAGCTGATATAGTAATGGGACACCATCCTCATGTATTGCAGGGAATAGAAGTGTACAATGGAAAGCCGATATTCTATAGTCTAGGCAATTTTATATTTAATTCAGCAAGCAAAGCAGGCACTAATACTATGATTAGTCAAGTAACCATAGTAGACAAAGAGATTCAGAGTATAAATGTAATACCATGTAAGATTATAAATGGAAGGCCAATACCTTTAGAAGGAAAGGAAAAAGCAGAAGCTATTAATAATATAAATAAATTGTCTAAACCTTTTGGGAGTAAGGTAAATGGTAAAGGTTTTATGGAGATAAATTAGTATATAACTCAAATAATATTGGGGGTAATTATATGTATGGTCTCGTATTAGAAGGTGGAGGAGCAAAAGGAGCATATCATATCGGAGCATATAAGGCTATAATGGAGATGGGCATTGAAATTGGTGGGATTGCTGGTACATCCGTTGGAGCATTGAATGGGGCTATGTTAGTCCAAGGTGGATACGAAAAGGCAGTTGAACTTTGGTCAAATATGACATATTCAAGAGTTATAGCTGCTAGTGATGAAGAAATTGAAAAGATAAAAAAAGGTAAGTTAGGAAAAGAAGACATTAAAAATTTAGCTGGAAAAGTAAAATCTGTATTAGATGATAAGGGATTAGATATAACTCCACTAAGAGAATTATTAAATGAAGTAATAGATGAAGAAAAGGTTAGAGAATCTAGAAAGGATTTTGCAATAGTAACAGTTTCTCTTACAGACTTAAAGCCTTTGGAATTATATATAGAAGATATTCCAGAGGGAAAATTAATTGACTATATAATAGCAAGTGCAAACTTTCCTGCTTTTAAGAGTGAAAAAATTGATGGTAAGAAATTTATAGACGGTGGACTTTATAACAATCTACCTATAAATTTACTTTCTCACAAAGGTTATAAAGATATAATTGCTGTTAGAACTCATGGGCCAGGTAGATTAAAAAAGATAGATGATAAGGGATTAAATGTAATATATATTTCCCCTGTAGATGATTTGGGTAAGACCTTAGAATTTGAAAGTCAAACTGCTATAAGGGATATGGAACTTGGCTACTATGATGGATTGAAAGCACTTAGAGGTTTGAAGGGATATAAGTATTATATCGAAGGGAAAAGGGATGAAGATTATTTCATAAATAAGTTCTTAAGTTTTGGAGAAGAAAAGATTCTTCAAGTTGGAAAAACTTTAGGAATAGAAGGCGTACCTTATAAGAGGGCAATATTTGAATATATAATACCTAAAATAAGTACATTAGTTGGTACTAATAAGGGGAATGACTATGAAGATATTGCTATTAGATTTCTTGAACATTTAGCAGAAAAATATGAGGTGGAAAGATTTAAAATATATAGTTTCGATGAATTTTTAAATTTAGTATTAGAAAAACATGAATGTGATGAACTAAAAAGGGAAAATGGTTTTTTAACTAAGTTAGTAAATAAGGTAGATTTTCTTTCTGTATTAAACAAAGATGAGACAATATTAAATATTGCAGATATTTTATTTTGAGTTAGTGAGTCAAGGGACGGTCCCCTGACTCACTATTTTCTATTTGACATAAAATCTAAAAAAATGATATCATGGAATAGAAAATAGAATAAGAGTTTAGGTGCCCTATGGGTTAAAAGGGAAAGTGGTTAAAACCCACTACAGCCCCCGCTACTGTGAATGGTGACGAATTCCATATCCACTGGCTATTGCTGGGAAGGAGGAAGGAGGATTGAGCCATGAGTCAGGAAACCTGCCTGAACAAAAGCCATCTTTCGGAGGGAAAGACAGTGCTTGTTGATTGGTTCACAAATGAAAAATATGAACTTTTATGACAAGAGAACTTCGAGAGAAGTTCTTTTTTTAAATTTGGAGGTGAAGTCATGAGTAGTATTATGGTACAGGGAACTACTTCTTCTGCAGGTAAGAGTATGCTTTGTACAGCTCTATGTAGAATTTTTGTAGAAGATAATTTAAGTGTATTTCCATTTAAAGCTCAAAATATGTCATCTAAATCTTATATTACTGAAGATGGATTAGAAATAAGTACAGCACAAGCATTACAAGCTACAGCTGCAGGACTAAAGCCAGATCCTAGGATGAACCCAATTTTATTAAAGCCTACTGGTGATAGGTCTAGTTTAGTTTATTTAAAAGGGAAATTATCTGAAAATATGGATGCAGTAGAGTATTTTAAATTTAAAACAAGTTTAAGACCCATGATATTAGAAACATTTGAGGAAGTGGAAAGTGAATATGATGTAGTAGTCATAGAAGGAGCTGGTAGTCCTGCTGAAATCAATCTAAAAGAAAATGATATTGTGAATATGGGAATGGCTGAAATGGCAAACTCTCCTGTGCTTTTAATAGCAGATATTGATAGGGGAGGGGTGTTTGCATCCCTTTATGGAACAGTAATGCTTTTAGAGGAAGAAGAAAGAAAGAGAATTAAAGGTTTAGTGATAAATAAATTTAGAGGAGATATATCTCTTTTACAATCAGGAATAGACATGATAGAAGAATTACTTGATATTCCCGTAGTTGGAACTATCCCATATGTTCATATAGAATTAGAAGACGAAGATAGTTTAACTGATTATGAAAAGAAATGTAATAGTAGTGCTCAAGATGAAATGGAAAAGATAGAACAAATCAAGAAATTAGCAAAGGTAGTTAGAGAAAATATGGATATGGAATATATTTATTCATTATTAGACATAAATGTAGGTGAATAATATGGTAGATTTACTTTTGGCAGTGGTATTAGATTTTTTAATTGGGGACCCCTATAGCTTTCCTCATCCTGTGAAGTTAATGGGCAATATTATTTCACAGGAAGATAAATTAGTAAGAAAGGTTTTTAAAAGTAGAAAGGGACTAAAATTTGGTGGATTTATAATAGTTGTTTTCAATATGTTTATATCCTTTTCTATTCCCTTTGTATTACTTAAATGGCTAAAGCAATATGATGTGGCTTATCATATTGTAAATACTTATCTAATGTATACATGTATAGCAGCTAGATGCCTTCATAAAGAGGCTATGAAGGTATATCATGCTTTTTCCAATGGTATAGAGGATGCTAGGGTGAAATTATCTTATATAGTGGGAAGAGATACAACAAAGCTAAATGAAGGTGAAATAGTAAGTGCAGATGTTGAAACTGTTGCAGAGAATACCTCTGATGGAGTTATTGCTCCACTATTTTATATTTTGCTATTTGGTTCTCCTGGAGGAATGATGTACAAGATAGTTAACACTATGGATTCCATGCTTGGATACAAAAATGATAAGTACATTGATTTAGGTTTTTTCCCCGCAATAAATGACGATATTTTTAATTATATACCTGCAAGGATCACAGGAGTTTTAATGTGTATTTCATCAATATTTAAGTATGATGTAAAAAATGGTTTTAAAATAATGATACGAGATAGAAAAAATCATAAGAGTCCTAATAGTGCCTATCCAGAAGGAGCAGTGGCAGGACTATTAAATATTCAGTTGGGAGGTAGTAGCTACTACTTTGGAAAATTAGTTGAAAAGCCAACTATTGGAGATAAAAAAAGAACTATAGAAAGAGAAGATATTAAAAAAACTATTGATATTATGTATAGAACGGAAATATTATTTATTGCTATTTGGTTAATTTTATTTATTGTAGTTTGAAAGTAGGTGAGTAGATGAAACATGGTGGAGATTTGATTTCATATAGAGATTTTTATAAGGGCAATTTAATAGATTTTTCTAGTAATATAAATCCATTGGGACCTCCTGAAGGATTAGGAGAAATCCTTGAAAACTCTTTTGAAAAATTAAAAGCTTATCCAGATATTAAGTATAGGAATCTTAAGAGAAGTGTTGCTAATTATTTAAATTGTGAAGATAAAAATGTAGTTGTGGGAAACGGTGCTGTGGAAATAATAGATAATTTTATACAATTATTTGATAGAGTATTGGTTTTTATTCCTTCTTTTTCAGAATATGAATTGCGAAGTAAAGTACACAAAAAAGAAGTATTAAAACTTAAATATACAGATGATTTTAAAGTAGATTTACAGAGTTTAAAAGACAATATTAAAAGAGGAGATTTACTGATATTAGGAAATCCCAACAATCCTACAGGAATGAGAATTGAAGAAGATGTATTACTTAGCATATATAAAATCATAAGAGAAAAAGATGGATTTTTACTTTTAGACGAAGCTTTTTTTGAATTTTGTCCTGAAGATTATGATAGCATAGAAATTTTTAAAAAATATAATTTTAAAAATGTAGGAATCATTAGAGCTGCAACTAAATTTTTTGCTCTTCCAGGAATTAGACTAGGATATGGCTGTACTTCGCTAGATATAGTGGAAAGGTATAGAAATATAGAATTGCCATGGAGTGTTAATGCATTGGCTGATTGTGCTGGAGGATATATTTTTCAATGTAAGGATTACATTGAAAAGAGTAAAGCTTATATTCATGAGGAACGAAAATATTTACTTAGTGAGCTATTTAATTTAGAAGGAATAGCACCATATAGTACTCAGTCAAATTACATACTCATTAAACTTTTAAAATGGAATGAAGAATATGTTTTCAATTATTTTCTAAAAAGAGGAATTGTGATAAGAAAATGTTCTAGTTTTGAAGGATTAGATGGTGAGTATATAAGAGTAGCTATTAAGGATAGAGAGAAAAACATGAAACTTATAAAATCTTTTAAAGAATTGGGTGAATATTGATGAAAACTATTATGATTACAGCTCCTTCAAGTAATAGTGGAAAGACTTTTGTTACTTTAGGAATTATAAGAGCATTTAAAAAAAGAGGTTTAAATGTATGTGGGTATAAGACTGGACCAGATTATATTGATACAAAGTTTTTAGAAAAGGCTGCAGGTACGAGAGCTGGAAACTTGGACATTCATATGATGGGAACAGATGGAATTAAAAATTCTATATCCATGGCAGAAGGAGAATACGGAGTAGTAGAAGGGGCCATGGGATATTTTGATGGAATACACAATACCTTTTTAAACTCATCTTATGATATTTCAAAAGTACTAAATATTAACACAATTCTCGTATATACCCCTGAGGGTGAGATGTTTTCTATTATTCCTAAAATAAAGGGAATGGTTGAGTTTGAAGGTTCTATGATAAAGGGAATAATACTAAACAAAGTTAGCTTTTCTATGTATCATTTGTTGAAAGAAAAAATTGAAGAATATGTAGGAATAAAAGTACTTGGCTATGTTGAAAAGGATGAATCTCTTAAAATAGATAGTAGACATTTAGGACTAATACAATCAGATGAGATAGAAAATATAGATGAAATAATAGATAGAGTTTCAATATTAGTTGAAAAGAATGTGGATTTAGATGGAATTGTTAAGCTTATGAGTGATGTAAATGTATCTAAATATATCTATCCAAATAAAAGGGATTTAAGAGTAGCTATAGCCTACGATAGTGCTTTTTCTTTTTATTATGGTGAGGATTTGAGATTATTTGAAAATGTATGTGATGTTGTATATTTTTCACCTATTAGAGATGAGAACTTGCCAGAATGTGATTTGTTGTATTTAGGGGGAGGATATCCAGAGCTACATTTACAAGAACTTTCAGCGAATGTAAGTATGAAACACTCAATAAAGGATTTTGCTGATAATGGTGGATGTATTTATGCTGAAGGCGGAGGATTTATGTATTTGATGGAATATATAGAAGGTTATGAGATGTGTGGAGTATTTAAAGGAAGTAGTACTATGACGGATAGGCTACAGAGATTTGGATATTTAAATATGGAACTTAAAAAAAATTGCCTTCTAGGAGAAAAGGGAGATATATTGCCAGGCAATGAATTTCACAAATCTATAATGGAAATTGAGGGAGAAGGAGTATATAGTATTTCAAAGCCAATGAGCAAGAGAAAATGGGAGTGTGGATATGAATATAAAAATGTTCTAGCAGGATATCCTCATATTAATTTTTTAGGAAATATGAAGGCTTTTAATCATCTATTAGATAGAGCCCAAAAGGAGAGATAGTATGTATATAAAAAAACCTATGGAAATAGAAAACAAAAGTATGGATATTATTGAAGAAGTAATGAGTGATACTAATTTTTCAGATGAAGAAAAGATTGTTGTAAAGAGAATGATTCATACTACTGGGGATTTTGACTATAGAAAGATAGTAGTGGTTAAAAATGATTTTTTAAATATTGCAAAAGAGAGTATAAAGATAGGCGGAACAATATTTACAGATACTAAGATGGCTTATTCTGGGATAAATAAAATTGCATTGTCAAAGACTAAATGCAATTTAGAGTATTTCATAGATGATAAAGAGACTGTGGAACTTTCTAAAAAGCTTGGCACTACAAGGTCTGCGTGTGCTGTGGATTTGGCTGTTTCTAAGGGAATAGATATGTTCATAATTGGAAATGCACCAACAGCTATTTTTAGGCTTTTAGAATTGATAGATGAGGGAAAGGTGAATCCAAAGTTTGTAATAGGTGTGCCAGTTGGTTTTGTAGGTGCTGCTGAGTCTAAAGAGGAATTGAGAAAATACGATATTCCTTCCATAACAACTGTTGGAACAAAAGGTGGTAGCAATGTGGCAGCTTCTATTGTAAATGCTCTTTTATATATGGTGGTAGGAAGATGAACCTTGATGAAATGTATGTAATCAAGGATGGTAAAAAGCTTAGATGTGGCTATACAACTGGAAGTTGTGCTACTGGAGCAGCTAAGGCAGCAGTTACTATGCTGGAATTTGGAGAAAAACTAAATTTTGTAGAAATAGATACTCCTGCAGGTATTAGACTGAAATTAGAGGTTAAAAACCATAGTATAGAAGATGATTGGGCGAGTTGTTGCATTATCAAGGATGGTGGAGATGACCCAGATGTAACAGATGGCATGGAAATATATGCTAAGGTTAGAAAGAGAAATGATGGCAAAGTATGTATTGATGGTGGAGAGGGCATAGGAAGAATAAATAGAAAAGGATTATTTGGTGAAATCGGAGAAGCGGCTATAAATCCTGTTCCAAGGCAAATGATTGAAAAGGCAGTAAAAGAGGTTTCAAACTCTGGAGTAGATGTAATAATATATGCTCCCATGGGAAGTGAAATAGGTAAAAAGACTTATAATAAAAACATAGGGATTGAGGGAGGTATATCTATTATTGGAACTAAGGGAATAGTCTATCCAATGTCTGAGGAAGCCCTTATTAAAACCATATATCTTGAAGTGGACGCTGTTAAAGAAAGATATGGTATGGAAAATATTGTTTTGGTTCCAGGAAATTATGGAGAAAAGATTGCTGATTCACTAGGTTATAAAGAAGGAAAGGTGAAAATCTCCAATTATATTGGTGATAGCATACATTATGTATACAATAGTGGAATAAAATCTATAACTCTTATTGGGCATATTGGAAAGTTTGCAAAGCTGTCTATTGGGGTGTTCAATACCCATAGTAGTGTTTGCGATGCTAGACTAGAAGCCTTTATATATTATTTGGCTTTAAGAAACGCTCCTATGAGTTTACTTAACAAAGTAGGTAGTGCATTGACAGCTGAGGAGGCCTTAAACATATGTATAGATGAGGGATTTAGTGAAGTAGTCTATGATATGGAAAGAGGCTCAGAAGATAGGATTAGAAGGTATTTAAAAGATGAAGATTATCCGGTAAAGGTGATTATATACTCTATGGAAAGAGGTGCATTTATTTGATTACAGTAGCTGGAATAGGTCCTGGAAATCCAAAATATTTGACTGTAGAGGTAAGAGAAGAGATAGAAAAAGCTAAATGTGTACTAGCCTTTGGCAGAGTAGGGGAAACACTAAAGGATATAAGAAATGATTTTATAATAGTTAAAAGAGTAGAAGAAGTATATAAATATTCTTTGAAAAATAGTGATCTTTTAATTTTAGCATCAGGGGATCCTTGCTTTTATGGGATAGTAGAATATTTAAAAGTAAAAAACATAAATGTAGATGAAGTTTTACCCGGAATATCTTCTTTTCAATATATGATGGGAAAACTTAAAAAGAGTTGGCATGGTGGGAAGTTTATGTCTTTCCATGGTAGAACAGGTAATCTAGAAGAGGTATTAGAGTCGAAATTGACAATAATGCTTACTGATAGTGAAAATACTCCTAGTGTTCTATCAAAAGGTCTACATGAAGTTGGAGTAAGAGGAAATATGTACATAGGATATAATCTATCTTATGAAGATGAAAAAATTATTAAAATAAGCGTAGGGGAAGAAGTAGAAGATTATTCTTCTCTAGCTGTGGTGGTGGTAGAAAATGAAGTGGGTTAAAGATGAGGAATTTATAAGGGGAAATATTCCCATGACCAAATTTGAAGTAAGGACTTTAACTATTGCATTGTTAGCAATAGAAAAGGGAGATATATTCTTGGATATTGGGGCTGGAACAGGTTCCATATCAGTAGAAGCAGCTTTACATGAGGGAGAGGTACATGCTATAGAAATGAAAAGAGAAGGTGTAGAGCTTATAGAAAAAAATGCTTCTAAATTTGGTGTTTCTATAGATATAATAGAAGGCTGTGCACCGGATTGTTTACCTATGATGAAATTTAATAAATGTTTTGTAGGGGGCAGTGGTGGCAAATTAGTAGATATATTTGATTATCTTGAAGATAATCTTGAAGACAATGGTATAGTATGTGGAAACTTTGTTACATTAAAAAATACAAATGAATTTATAAAATTATTAAATCATTTTAATTATAAAAATATAGAAACTAGACTTATTCAAACAGCCGTAGTGGATAAACTAGGTCTAATGAAGGGAAACAATCCTATTTTTATAGTGAAGGGTGTGAAATGATGAAAAAACTATATGGTGTAGGAACTGGACCAGGAGATGTAGAGCATCTGACTTTGAAAGCTGTAAGGGTGATAAATGAGGCTGATGTAATTTTTGCTCCTAATAATAAGGGAAAAAAGATGGCATTAGATACTGTAAAGCCTTTTATATTAGATAAAAAAGTGGTTTTTGTAGACTTTCCAATGGGACAAGTTAAGGGAAAGGATTATAGTAGTGCAGCTAAGACAATAGAAGAAGAAATTTTAGAGAATGGATGTGGAGTATTTTTAACTATTGGAGATCCAATGGTTTATAGTACATTTATTTATCTTATGGAAGAGATAGAAAAAATAGGGGTTGAAGTGGAAATAGTACCAGGGATTACTTCTTTTACAGCAGGAGCAGCAGTTTGTAAAACTGCACTGACAGAAAAAGGAGACAGATTTCTACTATGTGATGAGATGGTTGATGAAGATATTTTAAAATGTTGCGATTCTATTTGTGTACTTAAGACTTCAAAGAATAAAGAGGACATTTTAAACATATTAGAAAAAAACAAATTTTCATATTCTTATATCAAAAGATGTACTTTACCTGAAGAATTAGTTTTAGTAGATAGAGAAGAGATACTAGCTGATAAGGATTATATGTCTTTTATTATTGGAAGGAGGCTAAAAAATGATTAGTTTCGTAGGAGCTGGACCAGGAGATGTGGATTTAATAACTGTAAAAGGAAGAAGATTGTTAGAAGAAGCTGATATTGTCATATATGCAGGGAGTTTGGTTTCAAATGAACATCTTAAATTTTGCAAAGATGAATGTGAAATAAAAAATAGTGCATCTATGACATTGGAAGAAGTGATAGAAGTAATGGAGAGTGGGGAAAGAAAAGCTCAAAAGGTTGTAAGACTTCATACAGGAGACCCAACTATTTATGGTGCTATAAGAGAGCAGATGGATATTTTAGATGATAAGGGTATTTCCTATGAAGTGGTTCCGGGAGTTAGTTCTTTTACTGCTGCATGTTCCGCTATAAAGAGGGAGTTTACTCTTCCAGGGGTAAGTCAAACAGTAATATTAACTAGGATTGAAGGAAGGACAAGTGTTCCAGAAAGCGAAGATTTGGAGAAGTTAGCTTCTTATGGTGCTTCTATGGCTATATTCCTTTCTATTCAACAAATTGATAATGTGGTAGAAAAGTTAAAGAAAGGCTATGGGAGAAGTGATGTACCTATTGCTGTTGTATATAAGGCTACTTGGGAAGATGAAAAGACTATCATAGGAACCCTTGAAGATATAGCAGAAAGAGTAAAAGCTGAAGGTATTAACAAAACAGCTCAAATACTTGTTGGAGATTTTATATATGGTAAATATGAGAGATCAAAGCTCTACGATCCTAAGTTTTCCCATGAATACAGAAAGGCTTCAAAATGAAAGTAGCTTGCATATCCTTTACTAACAGAGGTAGTGAAATAGGTGAGTTCTTGGTAGAACATAGAGATAGTAATTCAGATATAGTAGTGGATCACTTTCAAAATTCAAAAGTTGAAGACGGCATAAAAAACGTATTGAAAGATATTGTTAGAGAATATGATGGAATAGTATTTATTTCTGCTACTGGAATAGCTGTACGAATGATTAGTCCATATATAGTTAGTAAAATTGTAGATCCAGCTGTTGTGGTTGTTGATGATTTAGGCAGGTATTCCATATCTTTGCTTTCTGGTCACATAGGTGGAGGAAATAAGTTGTGTAAGTGGGTAGCAAATGTTTTGGGGGCTGAAGCTATCATTACTACTGCATCTGATGGAAGAGGGATAGAATCTGTAGATATGTTTGCCATGAGGATGAATTATAAAATGGAAAATATAGAGACCATAAAAAAACTAACTACCATGATGGTAAATGGGGAAAGGATTGGTTTTTATTCTGAAATGGAAGAAAAAATCAATTATGATAATCTGATTCATATTAATAATTTAAAAGAAATAAACAGTAAGGAATTGTGTGGGATAATATGCGTAACTTCTAATGAAAATGTACCAATAGATATATCTTACACTATCTTAAGACCAAAGAATTTAAACATTGGTGTAGGATGTAAGAAAGGTATAAGTGAAGAAAGGATCATTGAAGCTATAATTAGTACCTTAAAGGATAATAATCTATCGGAAAAATCCATAAAGTCCATAAATACTATAGAGATAAAAAAAGATGAATTAGGTATCATAGAAGCCTCAAGATATTTCAAATGTCCAATGAATATTTATACGGTAGAAGAGATACAAAAGATTGAAGATATGTTTGAAGGAAGTAGTTTTGTCAAGAAAACAGTTGGTGTATCTTCAGTAAGTGGTCCTTGTGCATATCTTGCTGGAGGAAAAATTGTTGTTGAAAAGACTAAATGCAATGGAATAACAATAGCAGTATCAAAGGAGGTATAGAGATGGCGAAATTATATGTAGTAGGAATAGGGCCAGGTGGTATGGAGAATATGACTTTAAAGGCTGTAGAAGTGTTGAGATGTTGTGATGTGATAGTAGGATATACTCCCTATATAGAATATTTAGGTGATTTGAAAGATGGTAAGGAATTGTATTCTACAGGAATGAGAGGGGAAATAGAAAGATGTAAATTTGCTGTAAACAAGGTTAGGGAAGGCAAAAATACAGCTATAGTTAGTACTGGGGATGCTGGGCTATATGGTATGGCTGGCCCTATACTTGAAATGGCAGATGATATAGAAGTAGAAATAGTGCCAGGTGTGACAGCATCATTTTCAGCAGCTAGTGAATTAGGATCTCCTATTATGCATGATTATTGTTCAATAAGTTTAAGTGATCTTATGACGCCTTGGGAAGTAATAGAAAAGAGAATAGAATGTGCTTCAGAAGGTGATTTTGTGATAACTATATACAATCCAAAGAGCAAAACTAGAGTAGATCATCTTAAAAAAGCTATAAGTATCATGCTAAAGTACAAATCTCCAAACACCCCTGTTGGTATAGTAAAGAATTCAGGCAGAGATGGTATGGAAAAACATATTACTACATTAGAAAAAATAGACTATGATGTTATAGATATGTGTTGCGTTTTGATAGTTGGAAATAGTAAAACATACACAAAGGAAGGCAAGATGATAACTCCTAGGGGGTATGACCTTTGATATGGATAATAGGTGGAACTAGTGAGGCAAGGAAACTTGTAACTAGACTAGATGATATAGATGATTTTGTAGTAACTAGTGCTACTGAAGGAAGTAGAGAATTTATAAAATCTGATAGAATGATAGTTGGGAGAATGAACAAGGTTGAGATGCTTCATTTTGTTGAAGAACATAAAATTAGTCTTATAGTTGATTTGACTCATCCTTATGCCAAAATTGTAAGTGCAAATGCAAAAGAAGTATCCAAAATAAAAAATATAAGATATATTAGATATGAAAGGGCGAAGTCAAAAATATCATCAGATGCAGTATATTTAGATAGTTTAGAAGAGTGTATAGAGTATTTAAAGAATATTAAAGGAACTGTGTTTTTTACCACAGGGTCTAAAAACATAGTAGATTTTGAAAAGATTAGAGGAGAAAATAGATATATTTATAGAGTTCTTCCTGCTCTAGATAGTATAGAGGAATGTAAAAAAAATAATGTTAAAATGAAAGATATTGTTGCAGTATTAGGTCCTTTTTCTTATAAATTAAATAAAGCAATGTTTAGTGAATATAAGTCAAATTATGTAGTCATGAAAGATAGCGGTAAGGGTGGAGGAACTGAAGAAAAAATTAGAGCTTGTGTAGAATTAGGTATAACAGCTATTGTCATTGGAAGAGAAATGTGTGAGGGTATTGATGACTTAGATGTCATTGAAAATATAATAAGAGAGGAGAATTTTGATGGAAAACTCATATAGGTTTTATAGAAATACTGCCTGTAAATATTTCCCATGTCATAAGGTAAAAAATGAAGAGGATTTTAATTGTATGTTTTGTTATTGTCCATTATATTTCTTAGAAGATTGTGGTGGAAATTATATTAACAACCAAGGTATTAAGGATTGCACTAATTGTCTAATACCACACTCGCCAAATGGCTATGATTATATAAACAATAAGATTATGGCTATAAACAGTGAAAGGATGAGAAAGTAGTTTTAAATATTAAAGTGTAAAAACTATGCTAAATAATGAAGTAGCATAGTTTTTTATTGAAAAACGGATGTAATTTTATGCTTTGCATATCTAAAGTAAAAAACAATGTATGTTGTTAGGTGTTTTCAAATGTGTATTTAATGATAATGATTTTATAAGATTTATTATTTCACTTAATTCGACATATTTAACAGTAAAACCATGAATATCATTGTTTGAAAAATTTGACAGTGCAAGTTATATGGCATATTATTAATATAATGGATAAAATATATCAAATAGTATTTTTTAATAAGAGTAATTATGAACACTTAGATGAATTAATTACATTAAAAACTAGATGGACAAGTTACTTTTATAAAATTATAAAAAACAGGTCAGAGTTTAAAATTAGGTTACCGTTTTAACAATGCCAAGGTTGATAAGGAGGTGTTATATATGATTTATATTAGTACAGAAAAAAATAAATGAAACTATTATTTATTAATATTCTTAATTAGATGAGGTGAGAGTTATGAAAAAAAGTATTATTAGTATTTTAGTTTTTGTGATTATCTTAACGAGTTTTAATTTTGGAAGTACTGTTGAAGGGCTGTATAGAGAAAAAAGTTATTATGATTGGGTAACTAAAGATGGATGTAATTGGTATGTCGTTGGCCCATGGGATTTTAGTTATAATTGTTTAGGATATGCTTTGGATGAACCTGGAGGTCATCCTCCTACTTGGGATTGGCCATGGGGGGGAGCTAATCCAACGGATGATCAAATGACTGAATATTTAGGCTATTTTGGATATGAAGTATATCAAGGTTCATATCCTGACTTAATAACGTATGATTATCCAGATGATCGAAGTAAGGTTTGCCATATTGCGAAAAGAACAGCAGTAGATAATATTATTTCTAAATGGGGTAAATTAGAATTAATACGAAATGATGATTTGGATCCGTTCTATCCATATGGTGAATATGGAAGAATGAGAAGTATGTATAAAAAATAAATCATGGGGAGGATGATTATATTTGAAAAAATTTTTAATTGTTATTTCAACAATAGTAATATTTTTTACTATTTTCTCAATTAAAACTTTAGCAGTTCCTTTAAAAATTAATTATTTAGTAAAAGATAATAAGTGGTTAAATAACGAGATAATGTTAGAAGATTTAGATTTATTAGATAAAGAATGGATAGAAAATAATAAAAGTAGATTTAATGGATTGCGTAAATTAGTTGAAAGTGTACAGAAAAACTAGTAAATTAAATTTTAATTAAATAACTGATATAATTGTATATGTAAAAACTAGGTTAATAAAGGAGATCTGTTTGCTATGAAAAAGGTATTTGCATTCGTTAGTATTGTATTTGTATTTCTACTAATTATTTTTCTGAGCATCTCAAATATTAAAGGGAAACAATTAAATAGTGCATTGATAGAAAATAATTCTAATGAGTTTGCAATTTATAAAGTATTAAATGAAATAACTGATATTCAGAATTGTTTTTTGGATACTTTATTGTTAGAAGATGAGGCAATATTTACTGATAAAGATTTAGTTTCGTATGATTGGACTGAACACAAATTATTGATAAAGTCTAATAAATATATAGATGAATTAAGAAAAAATCATTTATCATTATCTCATAAACCTTTCATTGTAGTAGTAAATGGAGAAAGAATTTATATGGGAGTATCATGGTCATTTGCTTCATCTGCAATAGCACCTTCAGTACCAACAATAGACTGGTCTGAATTGTTCTATAAACAAAATAAAAATAGTCATAATACCTATACAATTCAGATAATTAACAATGATACTCATGGAGATTATAGAAATGATAAAAGAGTTTATGATGTCCTTAAAAATTTAGATAAGTTGAAATAAGCTAGAAGATATATTTAATATGATTATATAAACAAAAAGATTATGGCTATTAACAGTGAAAGGATGAGAAAGCATAACTCTTGTAAATAAATGATATATATAGTATAATCAATATGATAAAAGAATATAATTCTAAAAGGGAGTAGCTGCAACTATGCAAATAGGGTCAACATACTGGTAGAAATACCTGGTCCTATTTACTCTTGTTTAAAAAGAGGAGCGAGACTTTTAGTTTAATAGGATATAATACTATTAAACTAAAAGTCTTTTTTGTTTAATAATACAAAAAGGAGGAAAAGAATTGTTAAATGAACTATTGAGAAGCTTTCTTCTCATATTTGCTGCTGAAATGGGTGATAAAACTCAAATTTTAGCTATGACTTTTGCAACTCAATTTAGTGCTATTGAAGTGCTAATTGGAGTAGCATTAGGGGTGTTTTTAAATCATGGTATAGCTATAGTATTGGGAAGATACATATCAAAAATAATCCCCCTAAATCTTATACAAATAATTGCTGGACTATTATTTGTAGCATTTGGAGTATTGGCATTAGTTGATGAAGAGGACAAAGAAGAAAGTAAAAAAAAGAAAAACTTTGGTCCTATATTTACTGTAGCATTAGCATTTTTTATTGGAGAATTAGGAGATAAAACTCAACTTACAGCTATGACACTATCTACTGAAGGGGAGTTTCCATTTTTTATACTTTTGGGAACAACATTAGGAATGGTGGCTGTAAGTGGAATAGGAATATTTGTAGGGTGTAAAATATGTAAAAAGATACCTGAGATAGCTGTAAAAATAGCTTCTGCAACTGTATTTATAACATTTGGTACTATTAAGTTATTTCAAACATTGCCAGCAAGGTATTTAACTACTATTAACATAGTTTTATATTTTGTTATTTTATCAATTGTGATTTTAATTTTTTTAATAAAACTCATTAATAAAAAATAAGTGAAAGACCTTAGATAAATCTAAGGCCTTTTTTATTTATTACAAAAAGTTAACTAAATAATTGTTTAAAAAAGTTGACCAATGGTCATAATAGTAATATAATAAAAATTGTTGACCGATGGTCACTTTTTAGAGAGGAGATGAATTAGTGGTATCAAAGGTAGAGAAAAACAAGAAGCAAAAGGAAAACTCTCTTTACTTAGCAGCTTATGAACTATTTACTACTAAGGGAATTCACGACACAGCTATTAGCGATATTGTAAAAAAAGCGGGAGTAGCCAAGGGAACTTTTTACTTATACTTTAAAGATAAGTATGACATATTAGATAAGATAATTTTAGATAAAAGTAGTCAAGTGTTAAGTGAAGCTATAAGAGAGACTAATACAAAAGAATTTATTGATTTTGAAGAACGAGTGCTTTTCTTTATAGATTATATTATAGAGTATTTAAAGAATAATAAACTGCTTTTGAAGTTAATTTATAAAAATCTTTCTTGGGGAGTTTTTAAGAAGGCAAGAAAAGACTATAAAGAAATAAATGAAATACGCACAATGTTTGATGAGGGACTTAAAGATTTGGGATTAGAGGAGGGTGAGACAGAGAAATTACTTTTTATCATTTTAGAATTGACAGGATCAGTTTGCTACAGTTCTATAATATTAAATGAACCTGCCAGTATCGATGAAATGAAACCATTATTATTTGAGACAATTAAGAAATTGATATAGGAGATGATTAGATGAATAAATTTGGCTATTTTGTAGCAAAAAACCGAGTGCTAGTTTTAATTGTAGCAGCACTTCTCATTTTGCCATCACTGTATGGAATGGCAAAAACAAGAATTAATTATGATATATTGACTTATTTGCCAGAGAAATTAGATTCAGTAAAAGGTCAACAAATATTAAGTGATGTATATAAAAACTCTGGAACCAGCTTTTTAATCATTGAAAATATGCAAGACAAAGATGTTGCAAAATTAAAAGACAAAATTGCAGCAGTTGAAGGTGTTGAGAAGATAGTTTGGATAAATGATTTTGTGGACTTTGGAATACCAAAAGAAATACTTCCAAATGAGTTAAAGGATGCATTTTACAGGGAAGATTCCACTTTGATGATGATTCACTTTAGCAATGAAATATCTTCAGATATAACTCAGGATGCAGTAGTTAGTATAAGAAGTTTATTAAATAAACAATGCTTTTTAGCTGGAACAGCTTCTGCTATGAGGGATACTATAGATATTGCTGATAGACAAACTCCAGTTTATGTATTGATGGCTATAGTATTTGCAATCTTAGTATTAATACTTACACTAGAATCTACAATTATTCCTTTTATAATACTTTTTAGTATGGGATTTGCAATATTATATAACTTTGGAACAAATGTTTTCTTTGGAGAGATTTCTTATGTAACTGAGTCACTAGCAGCAGTATTACAGTTAGGAGTAACAATGGACTATTCAATATTCCTTCTCCATAGATTTAATGAAGAGAGTGAAAAGAATGATGACAAAAATCAAGCTATGGCAAATGCAATACAAAAAACAGCAGCTTCAATCTTTGGTAGTTCACTAACTACAGTGGCTGGATTCCTTGCAATATGTGCTATGGAATTGACTATAGGAAGAGATATAGGAATTGTAATGGCAAAAGGTGTATTGCTTGGATTACTTTCTGTAATAACAATATTGCCTGCATTAATGCTAGTATTTGATAAGTTGATTCACAGATTTAGTCATAAGACAGTATTACCTGAATTTAATGGCTTAGCAAATTTAGTTACAAAACATTATAAAGCATTTATTGTTATAGGAATACTATTATTCATACCAGCATTTTATGGTCAAAGTCACAACGAAGTTTATTACAATATAGATGAGTCATTGCCAGATGATATTGATTCAGTAATAGCTTTTAGAAAGCTAAAAAATGATTACAATATGATGACTACTCATATGATATTAGTTTCAGATAGTACGCCAAACCACGAAATGAAAGAAATGGTTGATAAAATAGAGAAACTTGATGGAATTGAAAGAGTTATAAGCTATGAAAAGTTTTTAGGACCTGCAATACCAGAGAATTTTATACCACAAGAAATCAAAGATCAATTCCAAAAGGGAGGATACAAATTAGTACTTATTAATTCAAGATTTAAGGCAGCTACAGATGAAGAAAATGCACAAATAGATGCGTTAGAAAAGATTGTTAAGGGATATGACGAAAAAGCATTGATTACAGGAGAAGGAGTTTTGACAAAAGACTTAATAAAGATTACAGATACAGACTTTAAGAAAGTAAACTTAATATCTATATTAGCAATATTTGTAATAGTGGGTATAGTATTTACATCTTTCTCAATTCCATTGTTGTTGATAGCAGTTATTCAATTAGCAATATTTATAAATATGTCTATACCTTTCTATGCTGGAAATTCTATACCATTTATATCAACAATAATAATAGGTTCTATACAATTAGGTGCAACTGTTGACTATGCAATTCTTCTCACTACTAGATTTAGGGAAGAGATAAGAAATGGACATGACAAGTTTGAAGCCATGCATATTTCAGTTAAGGAATCAGCTAGATCAATTGTTACTAGTGGATTTACATTCTTTGGAGCAACTATTGGAGTAGCGGCTATATCAAAGATACAAATTATAAGTTCCATTAGTGCAATGATAGCAAGAGGTGCATTGATAAGTACAGGTGTAATATTATTTATACTACCAGGTATTTTGATAGCATGTGAAGGATTTATAAAAGCAACATCTAGACATTGGAATACAAGTATTGTTGACAAAATAAAAGAAGGAAGGGTTATATATGAAAACAAATAGTAAAATTTTAAGAACCACAAGTTTAGCAATAGTTTTAGTTATGCTTATGTCAAGTTTTTCTTTTGCATATGCAGAAGGAAAAGTGATTAAAGATGAGACTGTTTATGTAAATTTAGATTCAGAAGGCAATCCAATAGAGAAGACATCTAGTATTAGGCTGCATTCTGATAAATCTTTAGGAAAAGTTACAGACAAGACTTTTCTAAAGGATGTGGTGAATGTAAAAGGTGATGAAGTACCTGAGAAGAATGGAGATTCTATAGTTTGGGAAACAGACAATAGTGATATTTTCTATCAAGGTACTACTGATAAAGAGTTACCACTAGAAGTAAATATTAGTTACTATTTAGATGGAAAAAAAGTAGAACCTAAAAGTATAATAGGGGAATCTGGGGAAATTAAAATAGATGTTTCAGTTAAAAATAAAGAAAGCCATACTATAAAATTAGAAAATGGCAAAGAGAAAAATGTATATACACCTTTTAGCAGTATTGTGGTTATGAATTTACCTATAGATAAGTTTAAAAATGTTAAGACAAATAGTGGCAAAGTAGTTTCTGATGGAAATAATCAGGTAGTAACTTATATATCATTACCTGGACTTAAGGAAAGTTTGGATTTAAGTAAAAATATTATTGATATTCCAGAATATTTATCTGTTACTGCCGATGTAGAAGATTTTGAAATGAGTTCTATAGTAGTTACAGCAACATCTTCCCTTCCAGAAGTTGATGATTTTGAAAGTGCAGGAGATTTTGATGAATTATTAGATGGAATAGACAAGATTGTTGAAGCTAGTGAAAAGCTAAGTGAAGCTACAGGCAAACTATTAGAAGGACAATTGAGTTTAAGTGATGGAATAGAACAATTTGCAACAGGTATAAATAAAGTTAATACGGGAGCACATTCACTAAGTGAAGGAGCTAAAAGCTTGAAAGATGGAGTAAGTGCTTCTTATGAGGGAAGTAAAGAAATAAACAATGGAGTAAATAAATTATCCCAAAGTGCACTTCAATTAGGAGAAGGATATGGAAGTTTGGGAGAAGGAATTGAAAAGTTTAGTTCTAGTGCTGAAGAGTTTTCAAAAGGTGCAGTACAAGTATCAGAGGGCATATCAACAATTCCAGAAAAGACTGGACAAATGAGTGAAGGCATGAACAATATTGTATCAAGTACTGAACAAATAGTAGTAGGACAAGAAAAATTAACACAGGGAATAAGTAAAAGTACTAAAGCTATTGAAGAAATAAAAAAGGGAAAAGAAAAAGAACTTAAAGTAGTTGAACTATTACTTAAAGGATTAGATGGACTAGATGGAGCTGTAAAGGGACTTGGGAAAGTGCCAGGAGCATCTGGAATAGCTGAAAAAATGGCTGAAGGATTGGCAAAACAAAGAGCAGCATTGGAAGGATTGGTTGAATCAAGTAATCAATTGATTGTAGGATTGACTCAAGTAGAAGAAGGACTAAAAGAAGCAGAAGAAGCTTCAAATCAATTGAGCTTAAATTTAGGCAAAATCAATCAAGGGCAAAAAGATGTAGCAGGTGGAATAGGACAATTATCAGAAGGAACAAGTAGTATTGCAGAAGCTTCAAACAAATTGGTAGAAGGTAGTCAAGGACTTTCAGCAGGTGCAGCTGAGTTAAAAGAAGGTTCAAGTAAAGCAAATGAAGGTACAGCTCAATTTGTAGAAGGTTCAAAAGCACTTTCAGAGGGTTCAGAAAAGCTAACAAATGGACTAGGACAATTAAATGCTGGTGCTGGTGAATTATACAATGGTAGTTTAGAACTATCACAAGGTACTGAACAATTATCACAAGGTTCTGTAGAACTTAAAGAGGGGTCAAAGAAATTAGCAGATGGAACAAGTGAATTTGATGAAAATATGAAAAAATTCCACAATGAAGGAATAATGGAAATGAAAAATAAAGTCAATGAAAGTGATTTAGACATTGATTCCGTTATGGAAACAAAAGATAAGTTAGTAGATCTTTCAAAGGATTATAGTAGTTTTACAGGAATAAGTGACAATATGGATGGCAGTGTTAAATTTGTAATGAAGACTGAAGAGGTAAAAGGTAAAGAAGAAAAAGAATCTCTAGAAGTTGAAACTGAGTCTAAAGAAAAAAATGGATTTATTGCTTGGTTAAAAGGCCTTTTCAAAAAGAATAAATAATAGATAAAAAACATCCTAGACAAAAGTCTAGGATGCTTTATTTTATTGAAAAAGTAAATACTTAATCAGTAAACTGTTGAGTCCAATATGTTGTACCATTTGCATTTACATATCCAACGCCTATTTTATTAAAACTAGGGTTTAATATATTTGCTCTATGGCCTGATGAGTTCATCCAACCTTTAACCACTGATTCTGCACTATAATAACCTTTAGCGATATTTTCTCCTGCAGTTCTATATTTTATTCCAAAACTCTTCATCATAGCAAATGGATCACCATAAGTAGGTGATGTATGGCTAAAGTAATTTTTGTCAGCCATATCTTGTGATTTAGCTCTTGCTACTTTTGAAAGTTCTGGGCTATGTGTAAAAGGAGCTAGTCCTTCTTTTTTCCTCTCTTCATTTACTAATCTTATAACTTCTAATTCCATAGCATTTGCAGTGAATTGTGTATTTTGGCTAGGAGTAGTAGTTACAGTGGTAGTATCTTTGCTACTTGTATTATTAGTAGTTGGAGGAGTGTAAGTATTTGTATTATTGTTTGTTGATGTGTTAGTAGTTGTTGTAGTTGTTGGTGTACTATATCTATAGTAGTTAGTGTTAGTATTATAAGTAAATAAATATTTACTAATATTATTTTGGCTATAGTTATTATAGTAATTATTAGTGGTAGTTCTCGTGCTGTAAGGATAATAATACCTTACAATTGTATAACTTTCACCATATGCAAAACTCATTGTGGAGAAAATCATTAATGCTATTATTATTGATGTAATATTCTTTCTTATATTTTTTTTCACTATTTCTTACCTCCTTAGATTTTGAGTGTAATACTTTAATGTTACTGATCCGTCCCCCTTTCTTTGATTTTTTAAAAGTATAACATTAATGACAATTGAGATAAACCCTTAATATGTGGCATCATATGCATATATAGGAAGAAAAAAAGAAGCTAGTAATTTTGCTTAGCTTCTTTAATGATTTAATATATTTTAAACTAATTTAATTTGATGATATACTTTTTTACCTTTTCTTATCATTAGCTTATCATCAACAAATTTATCTGGCTTTATAACTGTATTAGGATCAGATACAGTTTCTTCTTCGATGTATAGTCCACCTTGTTTTATTAGTCTTCTTCCTTCGCTGTTAGATTTAGTTAGTCCTACTTGTGTTAGTAAATCTAATAGACCTATTCCTTCTTCAAATTTAGAACGAGCTATCTCAGTTGTTGGAATAGAACCTGCTTCACTTCCACCCTCGAAAAGGGCTCTTGCAGCTTTTTGTGCACTATCTGCTTTTTCACTTCCATGAACTATTTTAGTTATTTCATAAGCTAAAACTTCTTTTGCTTTGTTTATTTCAGCTCCTTCTAATGAAGATAGTCTTTTAACTTCATCCATAGGTAATAGGGTTAGCATTGCAAGACATTTTTCTACATCTCTATCATCTATATTTCTAAAGTATTGATATAGTTCATATGGTGGTGTTTTTTCCTCATCAAGCCAAATAGTTCCAGATTCAGTTTTACCCATTTTTTTGCCTTCTGCATTTGTAAGTAAATTAAATGTTATAGCATAAACTTTATCTTTTTCAATTCTTCTAACTAGTTCATATCCACCTAATATATTTGACCATTGATCACTTCCACCGATTTCTAGTTTACATCCATAGTCTCTGTAAAGTTTTAAGAAATCATAGGATTGCATAAGCATATAACTAAATTCAAAATAAGTAAGACCTTTTTCTAGTCTATTTTTGTAACATTCAGCTGTAAGCATTCTGTTTACAGAAAAATGTATACCTATTTCTCTTAAGAATTCTACAAAGTTAAGATTTAATAGCCAATCAGCGTTATTTACTACAATTGCCTTATCATCACTAAAGTCAATAAAATTAGATAATTGTTCTTTAAATCTACTAGCGTTGTGATCTATATCTTCTCTAGTAAGCATTTTTCTCATATCAGTTTTTCCGCTAGGGTCTCCAATCATAGTGGTTCCACCACCAAGCAAAGCTATAGGTCTATGCCCAGCTTGTTGCATATGTTTCATAACCATTATTTGAACAAAGTGACCAATGTGTAGACTATCTGCAGTAGCATCAAAGCCAATATAAAAAGTAACAGGTTCAGTTGTCAATAATTCGTTAAGTTCATCTTCATAAGTAACTTGATCTATATATCCTCTTTCTTTTAACAATTCAAGTACATTACCCAATTAAAAAACCTCCTTAAAAATAATAAAGGGCTCTTCTTATCCATCTAAGGACGAGAAGAACCCGTGGTACCACCTTAATTCACAAAATATGTCTCTAATCACATAACGTGTGATGGCCGCAATAGTTTCCTATTGAAACTCCAGAGTGTAATTCACCTGACTATAAGTTATAGACTTCTCACTAACAGTCTATTCTCTGTCCTTTAACCATAGTAGGCTACTAAATCCTTCATAGTTTTATACTATGTAATTTATCATATATGTTAATACAAAGAAATTTACTTGTCAAGGGGAAAAAATAGAGGACTATTAGTCCTCTACTACTACATCAGTGCTGTATTCCCAAAGACCATGGATATTACAGTAACTTAAAGCATGAATTGTTCCTGATTTATTAAGTTTAACTTTTGTAACAATACAGGGTTCGCAGTATATTTCACCTTCACCATGAGCAGTAAAGTTATAATTTCCAATTTCTATTGGAAATTTGCCACCTTCTGGAATGTAGAATACTTTAATCCAAGAAATATGATGTTCAAATGTATTTGGATGAGGAATTTCTTCTCCAATCATTGTTTTAATTTCTATTTCTTCACCTTTTTTTATTTTTTCAGGTAGATGAATTGTTGGTACGTGTTTTTCACCTTTCCAGTCTCCACTTTGAATCAATGAACCTAAACTTTTCATATTAAAAACCTCCTTATATGTTCTTTCACACTTGTAAGAGTATATACCCAACCATAATTAATAATACACATTTATAAAGTAATTTATTAAAAAATTAGATATAATATAATAGAATCGATAATTAAAGGAGAGATTATATGAGTGAAATAGAACTAATTGCCACAACCACTTTTGGTTTAGAAGCGGTGGTAAAAAGAGAATTACAAAATTTAAATTATAATGATTTAGTAGTTGAAAATGGAAAGATTACCTTTAAAGGAGAAGAAAGAGATATTCCTAGAACTAATCTTTGGCTTAGAAGTGCTGATAGAGTATTATTAAAAATGGGAGAATTTAAAGCTACAACATTTGAAGAATTATTTGAAAAGACAAAGGCTCTTCCCTGGGAAGAATGGATCACATTAGATGGAGAGTTTACGGTAACTGGCAAGGCAGTAGATTCTCAGCTAATGAGTGTGCCTGATTGTCAAGCTATAGTAAAAAAGGCTGTTGTTGAAAAATTGAAGACTAAATACAATACAGAATGGTTTCAAGAAACAGGGGCCAAATTTACAATACAAGTATCCTTACTTAAGGATATAGCTACTTTGACTATAGATACCAGTGGTGAAGGTCTACATAAACGTGGATATAGGGAAATCAGTGTTGAAGCACCTATAAAGGAGACTCTTGCAGCAGCCCTTGTAAATTTAAGTTTTTGGAATCATGAAAGGATATTAGCGGATCCATTTTGTGGTTCAGGAACTATTCCAATTGAGGCAGCAATGATAGGAAAAAACATTGCACCTGGAATACAGAGATCCTTCGCCTCAGAGGAGTGGCCTAGGGTTAAAAAAGAATATTGGAAAGAAGAAAGAATAAATGCTAGAAAAGCAATTATTCAGGATAGGGAACTTAGGATTTATGCTTCTGATATTGATAGTGAAGCAATTGAAATAGCAAAAGAAAATGCTTTTAATGCGGGAGTAGATGATTGTATAGAATTTAGAGTAGGAGATGTACTTAAATTTAGAGCCAATGAAGAATATGGTGTAATAATATCTAATCCACCTTATGGTGAAAGGATTGGAGAAGTAAAAGAAGTCGAAAAATTATATGTAGATATGGGAAAGAAATTTAGACAATTAGATACTTGGTCTATTTATATTATTACTTCCAATGAGAGTTTTGAGTATCTATATGGGAAAAAAGCTGACAAAAAAAGAAAGCTTTTTAATGGAAGAATTAAGGTAGATTATTATCAATACTATGGACCTAGACCTCCAAGAGAAGATTAGTGTTAGAAGATAGAAAAAAAGGTGGAGATTAAAACTTAAAGTTCTCCACCATAGTATTTAGATCCTCTGCAATTTTAGACAAACTTTCAATAGAAGAAGTGATTTCTTCCATAGAAGCAAGATTTCTTTCTACTGCAGCAGCACTACTTTCAGATGCTGCTGTGGTTTCTTGTGAAATAGCTGAAACTTCTGAAGCTCTATCCAATACATATTGACTATTGTCCCTTATTTCTTTAGAAGCATTTGCAATATCATCTATAAGTGAGTCTGTTTCAAATATTTTCTTTAATAGCTCTTCAAAGGAAGTTTTAGTTGTTTTAGCTACTCCAACACTTTCATCTACAACATTGCTAACTTTTTCGATGCTGTTTACAGCTTCGTTACTACTTCCTATTACTGAATTAGTTATTTTAGATATTTCTTCAGAATTAGTATGGGTTTCATCAGCTAATTTTCTTATCTCTTCAGCAACTACAGCAAATCCTCTACCAGCATCTCCTGCCCTAGCAGCTTCTATTGCAGCGTTTAAGGCTAACAGATTGGTTTGCTCTGATATTTCATTTATTATTACTACGATATTATTTATATCTTTTATCTTATTATTTAAATTATCTATGATTTCAGCTGTGTTTTTAGTTGATTTATCAATTAAAGTCACTTTATCAATTATCTTATCCATATCCCTACTTCCATTTTGTGCTGAAGTTGCCATTTCTTTTGAAAGATCTGTGGCATATTGAGTATTTTCTTCAGTTTTTTGTGAAAGCTCTGTTAGATTTGATATGGCTTCACTTAATTCAGTTATATTTGAAGAAGTGTTTTCAGAACCTTTAGCGATGTCGTTTATATTAGAAGCTATATTTTCTACAGATTCTGTAGTTTCTTCTATTACATCAGATAGAGAACTAGCACTTTCAGCTAATAGTTCTGAGTCAGATTTCATTTCATCGAGAACACTTTTAAAATTAGAAGTAATTTTGTTTAAAGATGTATTTATTTTACCTAATTCACCATTTTCATTTTTAATTTTTAATTGTGAGAAGTCACCTTTTGCAATTTTCTCAACATCTTTTATTATTTTATCAATATCCCTCATTAAAATCTTTGAAATTAATAAGTAGATTAAAAGTACAATAACTCCTATATTGATTAAAGTTGAAAAGAACATAGCAAATTTAGGATTTATGTCAACAAACTTTCCAATGAGGTCATATAATAAGCTAGAAACAATTGTACTTAATATTAAAACTCCTATGTTCATTAAAATAAGTTTTGATTTAAAATTAAGAGCCTTTTTATTTTTTTTCTCCATGTAAATCCCCCTTTATATATTATTATTTTTAAATAATAACAAAAATCAATATTCTACAAATATAACTATCGTAACAATATTGTATACTAAAAATGAAATAATTGGAATAGCAAATTAATTAAATCAGATTAAAAAATCTAAAAAATCACATAATGTATGAATAACTGACATAGTGTTCACATGTCAGTTATAAAAGTAAGTAATATATTTATATAAATATGTTGCCATTGAATACATTAAATGATAGTATTATGAAAAAGGATGGTGAGAAAATGAGCAAGAAATCTAGAAATGTTACAATTATTGTTATTATTTTAGTTATTTTAGGAGCTTTTTATGTTCTTAAAAATGTAGGTGAAAATAGAAATCAGCTCAAGATAATATCTGGATTAGTTATAGAGAAAAACAAAACAGGTAGTAGTCATTTCATCACCGTTGAAACTTTTGGAGAAAATGAAAATGAAATCGAAAAATTGGTAATGAAAGTTGAGAATGAGTCACAGTGGAAGGCTATTGAAAAAGATGATTATTATTTTATGACATATACTGTGAAGGACAATAGTTCTTTAGTATTGAAGGAAATAGAAAAAAATGACACATTTAAAACTATATATGAAAGTATTGTAAAAGAAGAACCTGAGGAAGAAGAAGAGACGGAAGAAGAGGTTAGAGAAAAGTTTACTGCTATTTTCCCTTCATCAGACAAGTTAGATATTTCTCAGTTGACATTATTAGATAGAGAAAATATAGATTTTAATGGAGATGGGAAAATAGAGACGATTAGCATGTTTACAACAGCTCAAAGAGATGAAAATGGAGAAATGATGTGGGATGATGGACAGAAGTGGTTTTTATTAATAAATGATGAAGACAATGAGTATGTTCTCTTTGATGATTATGTTCAACTAGGTATGTTAGAGTTTTGGGTATTTACCTCTAAAGATGAATATCATATTATGACTTTGCAAACAGGTTCAGCAGTTTTAAAATTATCGGATTATACTTTTGATTATGAAAAAGGATCTTTTGTGAAGAAAGATATTTTTAATCCGGAATTTTTAAATGTGATCTATAATTCCACTATTAAGTAGTAACAGAGGAAGCATTCATTCTACATGTAGGAATGAGTGCTTTTTTGCAAAATATATAAATTGCTCTTTATTTTCATACGCTTACTGTGATATGATGAAAATAGGTGTAAATTATAATAAAATTGGGTGATGCCAATGTTGGAAAAAGAAAAAATTAGATTTATAGAAGAAAAAATTAAAGAGTACAAAGATAAGAGTATTCTCAACTACCATGTATTAGAGGGAATGGCTGACTGGGTTAGAGTTGTGGACAAGAAAGGCACAGTTATCTATACTAATAAAACCATGAGAGAGAGCTTAGGAGATGATCTTAAAGGCAAGAAATGTTATGAACCATTAGGAAAGTTTGCTCCTTGTTCCTACTGTATCACTCAAAGAAGTATTGAAACAGCTGAGATTGTTCAAAAGGAAGAAAGAGTTGGGGACAAGTACTTTTCAGTGAAGAGTTCTCCTATATTTGACTCCGATGGGAATATCTATGCTGCTGTTGAAGTGTTTAGGGATATAACTAGAGAAAAGAAGTTAGAAAGAGAGTTAAAAGACAAAAACAAAAAAATGAGTACAGATTTGATGTTTGCTAGAACTCTCCAAGAAAAAATACTGCCTCAAAAAGGAGTATATAAAAATCTTAAAGTTGATTATCTCTATAGACCTTGTGATATGTTAAGTGGTGATATGTTTGACATTTATTATATCGATGATAAACATATAGGTATTTATATAAGTGATGTAGCTGGCCATGGTATAACAGCATCTATGATGACCATGTTTGTTAGACAAACTATGAGAGCTATAAAGGATGATTTCATGAGTCCTGCAGATACACTTACTGAACTACACAAGAGGTTTGTAGATTTAGGATTAGAAAGTGAAAATTATTTTACGATGTTTTATGGTGTTTTGAATATTGAAACCAACGAATTTAAATATTCAAATGGTGGGCATAATTGCATACCTGTTCTTTTTAATGATGATAAAATTAAATTGATGAAATTGAGGGGTTTTCCTATTTCTTATATATTTGATGAAATTCACTATGTAGAAGATGTAGTACAATTAGAAAAAGGAGATAAAGTACTTTTATATACAGATGGTATTACTGAGATGGAAAATCTAAAAAAGGAACAATTTGGACTAGAAGGTGTCATTCGAGTGATAAAAAAAAGTGGGCATGATATACTAAGAGCTGTAAATAGAGAAGTAAAGCAATTTAGATGGGGAGATCATGAGGATGATTATGCTGTGGTCTTAATGGAAGTTTTAGAATAGATATATAAAAATCCTAGAATTTAGATTCTAGGATTTTATTATTTAATTGTGGTATCATAAATATGTGAATGTAGGATTGAGGAGGTTAGGAATGGAGAATATTTATTTGGATTATTCTAATAGTTTTATTAGTGAATATGAGATTGAAAACTTAGGTAAATATATATCTACTGCTCATGACTTATTACATAGTAAAAAAGGTCCAGGAAGTGAGTATACTGGTTGGGTTGATTATCCTGTAAACATAGATGTAGATGAATACAATAGAGTAAAATGTGCAGCTAAGAGGATAAGAAAAAGCTCAGAAGTGTTTGTTGTCATAGGAATAGGGGGTTCTTATCTAGGTGCAAGGGCTTGCATAGAAACTTTAACTCATAGTTTTTATAATAGACTTACTTCTGAAAAAAGAAATGGCCCAGAGATATATTTTGTAGGAAACAATGTTAGTAGTACCTATATTATGGAGCTATTAGAAGTAATAAAGGGAAAAGATATTTGCATAAATGTTATATCTAAATCAGGAACTACTACAGAACCTGCTATTGCCTTTAGAATCTTCAAAGAATATATAGAGGAACTGTATGGAAGTGAAGAAGCTAAAAAAAGAATATATGTAACTACAGATGCACATAAAGGTGCACTAAAAGAATTGGCTACAAATAAAGGATATGAAAGCTTTACAGTGCCTGATGATATAGGCGGTAGATATTCTGTTTTTACTTCTGTAGGGCTTCTTCCTATTGCAGTTGCAGGGATAGATATTGACAAAATTTTAAGTGGAGCTAAAGAAGGCATGGAAGAATACAAGAATTTAAATATTTATGAAAACAGTGCTTATCAATATGCTATACTTAGAAACATTTTATACAGAAGAGGAAAAGACATTGAAATATTAGTAAGTTATGAACCAAGATTGTTTTATTTTCAAGAGTGGTGGAAACAACTATTTGGTGAAAGTGAAGGAAAGGATGGAAAGGGAATATATCCATCATCAGTGAGCTTTACGACAGATCTTCACTCTATGGGACAATTAATTCAAGATGGTAAGAGAAATATATTTGAAACAGTTTTAAAAATAGATAGACCAAGAAAAGATATGATTATTAAAAGTGAAAAGGAAAATTTAGATGGACTTAATTATCTTGCTGGAAAGAGTATAGATTTTGTAAACAAGAAAGCTCTTGAAGGAACTGTTTTAGCTCATATTGATGGGGGAGTTCCCAATATTATTGTAAATATTCCAGAACTAAATGAATATTATTTAGGAAAGCTTATATATTTCTTTGAGAAAAGTTGTGCTATCAGTGGATACTTATTTGGGGTAAACCCTTTTGACCAGCCTGGAGTTGAGAAATATAAAAAAAATATGTTTAGACTTTTAGGTAAGCCTAGGTGTTAAGATTAAAAGCTAGAGTTTTAAACTCTAGCTATAAATTTCTGCATTTCCACTGTTTGGAAAATGGTGACAATCTTTTAACGAAGTTTATGTAAAACAAAGGGTTTAGACCTTATTATAAATTGGAGTAATTAGAATTTAAGCTTTTTTATTGAGCTTATATAAGCTTTAGAGTATAAAGAATAATAGTATAATGGAGTAAAAGGAAGAAATACTGTGATTTTGGGTATTTACATTATTTATTGCCAACAGATTGTTAATCAATTATCAAAGATAGCATTGCACTATTCATTTTTATTTGATAAAATTAAATTGTGATAGTAATAAAATACCTAAGTTTAGGAGGGGGAAAATGGAGTTTAATAACTTAATTTTCAGAAGAGAAGGAAATGTAGGAATACTTTCAATTAATAGGCCAGATGCTTTGAACGCTCTAAACACTGAAGTGCTTAAAGAGTTAAATGAAGCTGTAGATATGATAGAGAATGATGAAGATATACATATACTAATGATTACAGGAGAAGGACGAGCATTTGTAGCTGGTGCAGATATTAGTGAAATGAAGGATATGGATTCCGCTTGTGCAAGAGAATTTGCAAAATTAGGATTATCTACATTTAGAAAGATTGAACTAATGGAGAAACCTGTAATAGCAGCTGTAAATGGATTTGCACTAGGTGGTGGATGTGAATTATCTATGTGCTGTGATATTAGAATAGCTTCAGAGAAGGCGAAATTTGGACAACCAGAAGTAGGCTTAGGAATAATACCTGGATTTGCAGGTACGCAAAGACTTTCAAGACTAGTTGGATTAGGAAAAGCTAAAGAATTAATATATACTGCAGATATGATTGATGCAAATGAAGCATATAGAATTGGTTTGGTTAATAAGGTAGTATCAAAGGATGAACTTATGGATGAAGCTTTAAAATTAGCAAATAAGATATTGTCCAAGGGACAATTGGCTGTAAGATTTGCTAAAGCATCTATAAATAGAGGAATAGAAACAGATATTGAAACTGGAATGGCTATAGAAAGAGATTTGTTTGGACTTTGTTTTGCAACTCTAGATCAAAAAGAAGGTATGGGAGCGTTTTTAGAAAAACGCACACCAAACTATAAATTAAGATAATACTTGGAGGTGTTTTTATGAAAAAGATAGGCGTATTAGGTAGAGGAACTATGGCATCTGGTATAATTCAGGTGTTAGCACAAAACGAGTATGATGTTGTTATGTGGGTTAGAAACATTGACGAAGCTAATCCAAGAGGAAGTCTTAAATCAGTTGATAAAAACTTAGGTAGAATGGTTAAAAAAGAAAAGATTACAGAAGCAGATAAAGAAAAAGTTCTTTCAAGAATTGAAATTACTACAAAATATGAAGATTTAAAAGATTGTGATTTAGTTATTGAAGCTATTGCAGAAGATATGAAAGTTAAGAGAGAAACATTTAAGAAATTAGATGATATTTGTAAACCAGAAGCAATACTTGCAAGCAATACTTCATCATTATCAATAACAGAAATAGCAAGTTCAACTAATAGACCTGAAAAGGTTATTGGAATGCATTTCTTCAATCCAGTTCCAGTAATGAAATTAGTTGAAGTTATAAAGGGAATTGCAACTAGTGAAGAAACTAGAAATACTATATTTGAATTAGCTGAAAAACTTGGCAAGACTCCAGTTGAAGTTGAAGAAGCTCCAGGATTTGTAGTTAACAGAATACTTATCCCAATGATCAATGAAGCTGTTGGTATTTTAGGAGATGGAGTTGCAAAGGCTGAAGACATTGACGAAGCAATGAAACTTGGTGCAAACCACCCAATAGGGCCTTTAGCTTTAGGTGATTTAGTAGGTCTTGATGTATGTTTGGCTATCATGGATGTATTATATAATGAATTTGGTGATTCAAAATATAGAGCTCACCCACTACTAAGAAAGATGGTTAGAGGTGGACAATTAGGTAGAAAGACAGGAAAAGGATTCTACGATTATACAAAATAATAGGATAGCATGATAAAAGGGACAGTGAACTGTCCCTTTTTTTTTGACTAAAAAAACATAAATAGTGCAAAATAATATTATACATTGGAAGAAAGGAGATGAAAATCGCTTATTGATGAAAAATTTCTTTAAAGTATTTATAATCTCTTTTATGTGCTTTATTATTGCCTTTTTTCTTGGTTCATATATGTATCTAAAAAATTATGGAGGAAGTGAAATAAAGAACTACTCACAAGTACAGATAAAAGATGAAGAAAAAGCAAAAGAGAAGGTAACTGAAGAAGAACCCATATATACATTGGAAAGTGCAATAAACAAAAGCAAAAGAGTTAACTTTGTTGTTTTGGGAATGGAGGATATTCGCTCTGATACTATGATATTTGTTTCTTTTGAGCCAGTGAAAAAGCAAGTAGACTTGATAAGTGTTCCTAGGGATACTTATCTCTATAGAAAAGGCTATGAAGCAGCAGAAATGAGAAAGATAAATGCAGTATATGCATCTCATGGAATAAATGGAGTTAAAAAGGCTGTAACCCATGTTTTGGGAGGAGTTCCAGTTCACTATTATGTAATGGTGGATTATGATGGTGTGAAAAAGATTGTAGATTCTGTAGGCGGAGTAGATGTTACAGTGCCTTTTCACATGAAGTATACAGACCCTAGTTCAAAACCTCCCTTATACATTGATATTCCTAAGGGAAAGCAAACATTGAATGGAGATAAGTCTATTGATTTTTTAAGGTATAGAAAGCAAAATGGAGGTAGTGGTGGATATAAAAATGGGGATTTGGGCAGAGTAAAAGCTCAACAAGAATTTTTGAAATCTTTTTTAAAAAAATCTTTAAGTATAAAATTACCAGTTGTAATAAAAACCAGTTTAGACAATGTAAAAACTGATATTGCTATAACAGAAGCATTCACATTTGGTAAAAATGCACTTGGAATTGATGAGAAAAATATTAACTTTAGCACTCTTCCGGGAATAGCTACATTTAAGAAGATAAATGGAAAGAATTTATCATACTATATTTATGATGAAATTGAAATAAAAAAATTGATGGAAAGTATTTACGGAGTAGTAAAAAAGCCTTCTACAGAGTAGAAGGCTTTTTTTAGATTGCTCTTTGTCTATTATCTTCTAAAATCATTTCTCCAATTTTATACACATTTCCAGCACCCATTGTTACAACTATATCTCCTTCTTCTACATTTGCTAATAAATAGTTTTTAATGTCTTCGAAGGATTCTATATAAATTGCATCTACTCCTTTTTTTACCAATGAATCAACCAAGTTAGTTGAATGAATAAGTCCTGTATCTGCTTCTCTTGCGGCATATATATCTGTTAAAATTACTTTATCAGCATCATAAAAAGATTGAGAAAACTTATCTAATAATGATTTTGTTCTAGAATAAGTATGTGGTTGAAAAACGCACCAAAGCTTATTTTTGGATGTGTTTTTTAAGGCGTCTAAGCTTACTTTAATCTCTGTAGGATGATGGGCATAATCATCTACTATTTTTACACCATTTATAAAGCCCTTAGTTTCTAATCTTCTGTGAGTTCCAACATAATCTTTTATAGAGTCAATAATGGTTTCAATATCTACACCATATGTATGAGCTGCAGCAAAAGTTGCCAAAGCATTGTAGATATTGTGTATTCCCATTACATTCAATGTAACTAAATATTTTTCTTTGCCTTTTACATTGAGAACAAATTTTGGAAAGCCTTCTTCAGTAAAGGATATATTTTCTGCACTATAGTCTGCATCGCTATTTATACCAAAGGTGATTAGATTGCATTTAGATGCATTTATAACTCTTTGTGAATTTTCATCGTCAATGTTTATTACTAAGTAACCGTCTTCTTTTATTCCGCTAGCATATTGTGCAAAAGTTTCTACTATATGATCTATATTTTTGAAATAATCTAAATGATCCTCTTCCATATTTAGTATTATAGCCATAGTAGGTTGATATTTTAGTATATTTCCTTTGTATTCACAGGCTTCTGTAAGGACTAAATTTTTACTGCCTATTTTTACATTTCCACCTATTGCGTCAAGTTCCCCACCTAATAGTATTGTAGGGTCTAAATTTGATTTATTAAGTACTGTAGCTAACATACTAGTTGTAGTAGTTTTTCCATGGGTTCCAGATACAGCAATAGACTTATTATAATTTTTCATCAACTTACCTAAAAAAGTTCCTCTATCAACAGTTTCGATTCCCAATTTTTTTGCTTCTAACAATTCTACATTATCTTTTGATATAGCATCTGTATATACTACTAAATCTGAACCATTAATGTTTTCAGCACTATGACCGATATGAATTTTAGCCTTTTGAGATTCTAACTTATTAATAATAAGGGAAGAGTTCATATCAGAACCAGATACAGTATAACCTTCATCTATTAGTATTTCTGCTAAACCACTCATGCTAATCCCACCTATACCAATGAAGTGAATATGGGAAAAATCATGTTCTATTATGTTAAATGAAAACATATATGAATACCTCCTGAAATAATATATGACTTAAATTTCAATTTGTGGGAAAAATATCTTCCCTTATATATTTTATTATTGCCAATAAAATTGGTTATTATTATATTATTCTAATATCATTCATTTGTCACTGTTAGATTATATCATAAAGGTATAAAATTAAAAAGCGGAAGTTGATTTCTATTGAAATAAGCCAGAAAAAAGAATATACTAAAATAATATACTGAAATAATAAAAAAATCTGATTGTGGTGATATACATGGGAAAATTTAAGAGAAATGAAAGAATTGCAGGGCTTATGTATATATTTACAAATAGGCCCAATGAAATATTAACTTATAATTATTTTTCAAAATTATTTAATGTAAAAAAACCTAGTATTAGTGGAGATATAGGTATCATGAAGGAATTAGTAAAAAAACTTGATATAGGGGTAATAGAAACTATTCCTGGTGCTAATGGAGGAGTAAGGTTTATACCTGGTAATAATAAAGAGGAAACTAAAAAGTTTTTGGATTATTTATGTAGTGAATTGTCTAAGAAGGAAAGACTTATACCTGGTGGTTTTATTTATATGATGGATTTACTTAACAATCCTCAAATTGTAAAAAAGATTGGTATGATATTGGCGGATGAGTTCATAGATAGAGATATTGATTATGTGGTGACTATTGAAACCAAGGGTATACCTATAGGTTTAATGACGGCAGAATTTTTAGGGGTTCCATTGGTTATAATTAGAAAAAACATGAGAATTACTGAGGGGACTGCAGTAAATATAAATTATATATCTGGCTCTACAAAGACTATACAAACTATGTCCCTTTCTAAGAGGGCTTTAAAGGAAGGTGCAAATGTGTTAATAGTTGATGATTTCATGAGAGCTGGTGGAACAATTAAGGGTATAAAAGAAATGATGGGTGAGTTTAATGCACAGGTTAAGGGTATAGGTGTATTGATAACTACTTTGGAACCTGAAGAAAAATTGATTAAAGGTTACAAGGCTCTATTGAAACTTGAAAAGGTGGATGAGGTAGATGGAGAAATTTCAATGTCTTCTAATTTTGAATTATTAAGACAATTCAAATAAAATAAAAAATTATCTTCAAAAAGAAGGATTTTCGTAAAATTTATAGAATATAGTGAATATTTAATAATTTCCTAAAATGACTTCTTTGGAAGGTGGTGAAGGATAATGCAAGTAACTGATGTAAGAATTAGAAAGGTAACTAATGAGGGTAAGATGAAAGCTATAGTTTCTGTTACTTTTGATAACGAATTTGTAGTACATGATATTAAAATTATAGATGGACAAAATGGACTTTTTGTAGCTATGCCTAGCAGAAAGATGGCAGATGGAGAGTTTAGGGATATTGCACACCCAATTAATTCAGAGACTAGAAGTAAAATACAAGATGCAATATTTATGGAATATGAAAAAAATATAAGCGAAGAGTAAGATAGAAAGGACCTTAGAAGGTCCTTTTTTCTCGTTTAATTTTTCAAAAAATAAAAAAAAGCATAAACAGGTATGGACTTATATTTTAAATTGTATAGAATATTATTGGAAGAATAAATTCCAAGGATAGAGGTGTTTATATGAATATATCTATTATACTTGCGGCAGGAGAAGGTACTAGGATGAAGTCTAAGTATCCTAAAGTATTGCACAAGGTATGTGGAAAGCCTTTATTAAAGTATGTCATTGATGCAAGTAGAGAGGCTAATATGGGAAAAAGTGTTGTAGTAGTAGGCCATGGTTCAGACAAAGTAATTGATAGCATAAGAGATGACGATGTTACATTTGTCACTCAGCCTATAGGGGAAGATGTCCCATATGGTACTGGCTTTGCAGTTATGCAGGGAAAAGAGTACATTGCTGATGATAGTTGTGTTATAATTTTATATGGAGATACTCCTTTAATTACAGGGGATACACTAAATAAATTGATTGAGTATCATAACTCTTTAGACAATGTCTGTACAGTGCTTTCAGCTGATTTAGAAGATCCTACTGGATATGGAAGGATAGTACGTGATGAGGCTGGAGATATTGTTTCTATAGTAGAGCATAAAGATGCAACTAGTGAGGAACTGAAAATAAAAGAAGTTAATTCAGGAATGTATTGTTTTAAAGGAAAGTACTTAAAATTTGCCTTAGATAAAATTGATAATGACAATGCTCAAGGTGAATACTATATAACAGATGCGGTACAAGTATTAAAAAATGAAAAACTAAAAGTTGGAGTATACAAGATAGCAAATCAAGAAGAAATCTATGGAATTAATTCAAGGGTACAATTACAAGAGGCAGAAAAGATAATGAGAAATAGGATTAATCAAAGTCATATGCTAAATGGTGTAACCCTAATCGATCCTGAAAACACTTATATAGAAGATGGTGTAGTGATTGGACGAGATACCGTTGTTTATCCAGGAGTAGTGATTGAAGGGAATAGTGAGGTAGGAGAAGATTGTTGTATTGGTCAAAATGCAAAAATAGTAAATAGCAAAATTGGCAATAATGTAGAAATATTAAGTTCCACTATAATTGATAGTAGTGTGGATGATGAGAGTAAAATTGGCCCATATGCTTATTTAAGACCAAATAGTCATATAGGTAAAAATGTAAAAATTGGCGATTTTGTAGAAGTCAAAAACTCTACTATTGGAGACAATTCTAAAGCTAGTCATCTTTCTTACATAGGTGATGCAGAGGTTGGTAGAAATGTAAATATTGGCTGTGGTGTAGTATTTGTCAACTACAACGGTAAAATAAAACAAAAATCGGTAGTAAAAGATAATGCTTTTGTTGGAAGTAATTCTAACTTAGTTGCACCTGTAGTAGTTAAGGAATATGGATATATTGCTGCTGGTTCAACTATAACAGACGAAGTTGGCAGAGGTAATTTATCTATTGCAAGAGCTAGGCAAGTAAATAAAGAAGGCTGGGTTTTTGACAAAGGTATTTTAGACAAAAATAAATAACGGGAGGAGTTTAAAATGAACTTAAGCGGAAGCGGTATGAAATTGTTTACAGGAAATGCCAATAGAGAATTAGCAGAGAAAATTTGTGAGAAATTAGGTGTACAACTTGGTAAGTGTGAAGTTGGTACATTTAGTGATGGAGAAATAACAGTAAATATTGATGAGACAGTAAGGGGATATGATGTATTTTTAATTCAACCAACTTGTCCACCTGTAAATGACAATCTTATGGAAACATTAATATTGATGGATGGACTTAAGAGAGCTTCAGCAGGAAGAATCAATGCAGTTATACCTTACTATGGATATGCTAGACAAGATAGAAAGACTAAAGCAAGAGAACCTATAACAGCTAAGTTGGTTGCAGACCTTTTGACTAGAGCTGGAGCAGATAGAGTTTTAACTATGGACTTACACGCAGGACAAATTCAAGGTTATTTTGATATTCCTGTAGATCATTTGACTGGAGTACCAATTCTTGCTGATTATTTTAAAGATATAGTTGATGAAGAAACTGTTGTAGTTTCTCCAGATTTAGGTGGAGTGACTAGAGCTAGAAATTTTGCTAATTTATTAGATTTACCAATTGCTATAATTGAAAAGAGAAGACCAAAAGCAAACGTTTCTGAAGTGATGAATGTAATAGGTGATATTGAAGGCAAAAATGTGGTTATAATAGATGATATCATTGATACTGCTGGAACTATTGCTAAAGCAGCAAGTGTATTAAAGAATTTTGGAGCAAAAAAAGTTTATGCTTGTTGTACTCACCCAATTCTTTCTGGCCCAGCTGTTGAGAGAATTGCAAATTCAGAAATAGAAGAGTTTGTTGTTACAGATACTATTCCTCTATCTGAAGAAAAGAAAATTGATAAAATAAAAGTTGTAAGTGTAGCAGAATTGTTTGCAGAAGCTATTTTAAGAATATACAAGAATGAATCAGTTAGTAAGTTGTTTGACTGATTAAGGAGTTGATAACTTGTATGCAGTAATAGGACTAGGAAATCCTGGTAAAGAATATGCTAATACTAGACACAATATTGGATTTGATGCAGTGGAATTACTAGCCCAGAGAAACAATATACCTATTAATAAGATTAAGTTTAAAAGTGTATATGGTGAAGGCCGAATAGGTAATGAAAAAGTTTTTTTAGTAAAGCCTCAAACTTATATGAATAATAGTGGAATCAGTGTATTAGATTTATATAATTATTATAAAATACCTATTGAAAACATTATAGTAATAGTAGATGACATAGATATTGAATTTGGAACTATAAGGATTAAAAGTAAGGGAAGTGCTGGAACTCATAATGGTTTAAAATCTATTATATATCATCTACAAAGAGATAATTTTCCTAGAGTTAAGGTTGGAATAGGAAAGCCTGTAAATCAAAATCATGATTTAGCAGATTTTGTATTAGGTAGGTTTAATGGTGATGATAGAAAAGTTATAGAAGTGGCCTTAGAAAAAACTTGTGAGGCTGTTGAAACTATTATTAAGGACAATGTAAACACTGCTATGAATATTTTTAATGCAAAGAGCAAACAAGCCCAGGAATAAAACCTGGGCTTAAGGTATTTTCACAAGGAGATGATTAAATGACTCAAAACATGTTTATAGATCCATTAAAAAACATGACCTCCTATAAAAAGTTAGTTGAAGAAATAAAATCGAATATAAGCCCCATAAGTATCCACGGAATTGGAATCGAAAATATTGGGCATATAGTATATGGAGTTAGACAAGAGATAGATAGGCAAGTACTAGTTATAGCTAGTGATGAAGTTAAGGCAAAAAAGATTTTTGAAGATTTAAAAAAATTCGAAAATGACAATGTAGAATTTTTTCCTTCTAGGGAAGTTGTTTTTTATGATATTGAGGCCTTTAGCTATGAAACTGTACATAAGAGATTAAATGTGCTTACTAGATTGAGTAGGGGAGAAAAAATAGTTGTTGTTACACATATTGAGGCTTTACTTAGTAAAATATTGAGTAATAGTTTATTTCATAAATATACAGAGGAAATAAACTATGGAGATACTGTAGACCTTTATGAATTATTAAATAGTTTTGTAACTAAAGGATATGAACGGGTAACTACAATAGAAGGGGTAGGGCAGTTTAGTGTAAGAGGAGGAATAATAGACTTTTTCCCACCTTACAGCAAAAATCCTTTTAGAATAGAATTATTTGATGATGAGGTAGACTCTATTAGAACATTTGACCTAATAGGGCAAAGGTCAATCGAAAATGTAGCTAAAGTATATATTACTCCAACGAAAGAAATACTTATGCTAGATATCTATAAGGATGAAGTAGCAACTAATATGGAAAATGATTTAGAAGATGTGATTTCTAAATTTAAAAACAATCAAATTGTTGGAGATAAATTAGAAGAAAAATTCAAAAAATATATTGAAACTGTAAGAGAAGGATTAAGCGTTTCTAATGTAGATATGATAGTTCCGTATATTCCTAATAATCAACTAGGATGTTTGGTAGATTATCTATCTGAAGAAAGCATAGTATTGATAGATGAACCTAGTAGAGTAGAAATGAGTACAAATGAAAAGAAAAATGAATTTAACTTTAAGTTTGCAGATGTTTATGAAAGTGGAGAACTGCTACCAAAGCATCAAGATATCTTCTTTGATTTTGAAATGATTAAGAAAGCTATTAAAAAACAAATATGTATTACTACCTCAGCACTTCTTAAAAGCGATGATGTTTTTAGACCACAATCTATAATAGGCATTACTTCTAAGAGTATGCAGTCTTTTCACAATAAGATAGATTTTTTAGTTGAGGAATTAAATCATTATAAGTATAGAGGATATAAGACTATAATATTTTCAGGAACTTTAGATAGAGGAAAGAGATTAGAGACAGTTTTAAGGGAAAAAGGTATAGAGTGTGTTTATGTAGAAGATTCAAATAGAGAAATTAAGACAAGTCAAATATTTATAACAGAAGGCTCTATTCATAGGGGATTTGAGTATCCTAATATTAAATTTGCACTAATTAGTGACAAAGAAGTATATGGAACTATTAAAAGAAAAACAAGAAAACCTACAAAAAAGGATAGGGAAAAAATAGTTAGTTTTTCAGATTTAAAAATTGGAGATTATGTTGTACATGAAAATCATGGTATTGGTCAATATTTAGGAATTGAGCAATTAGATATACAAGGAATTAAAAAGGACTACATGACTATTAAGTATCAAGGAAAAGATAAACTTTATGTTCCTATTGACCAAATGAATTTAATCCAAAGATATATTGGTTCTGATTCTAACAAACCTAAGGTAAATAAGTTAAGTAGTTCAGAGTGGACTAAGACTAAGGCTAAGGCTAAAAAGGCTATTGAAGATATGGCAAAGGAATTGCTAGAACTATATGCTAAGAGGGAAGTTTCCACTGGATATGCATTTAGCAAAGATACACCTTGGCAGGCTCAATTTGAAGATGTATTTCCATATGAAGAAACAGAAGCCCAGTTAAGATGCATTGAGGAAATAAAAGGAGATATGGAAAAGCAAAAACCAATGGATAGACTTCTATGTGGTGATGTAGGTTATGGGAAAACTGAAGTTGCTATTAGAGCTGCATTTAAAGCTATTATGGATAATAAACAAGTGGCTTTTTTAGTACCTACAACAATATTAGCACAACAACATTATAATACTATCATAGAAAGATTTGGTGACTTTCCTGTAAAAGTTGGAATGCTTAGTAGGTTTAGGACTCAAGCTCAGCAGAAAAAAGACTTAGCGGATCTAAGAAAAGGCAATTTAGATATCATAGTGGGGACCCATAGACTACTATCAAAAGATGTTATATTTAATGATTTAGGACTTTTGATTGTAGACGAAGAACAACGATTTGGTGTTAAGCATAAGGAATCACTAAAACAGTTAAAAGAAAATGTTGATGTATTGACTCTTACAGCTACACCTATTCCAAGAACACTACACATGTCTTTAATAGGTATTAGGGATATGAGTGTTATTGACATGCCACCAGAAGAAAGATATCCTATTCAGACTTATGTTGTAGAGTACAATGAACAATTAATCAGAGAAGCAATAATAAAAGAAATAGTTAGAAATGGTCAAGTTTACTTTGTATACAATAGGGTTGAGACTATAGATAAAATGGCTTCTATCATAAAGAAACTTGTACCTGAAGCTAGAGTAGCAGTAGCCCATGGACAGATGGGTGAAAGACAGTTAGAAAGTATAATGTTAGACTTTTTAGAAGGAGACTATGATGTTTTAGTTTGTACTACTATTATTGAAACAGGATTAGATATCCCAAATGTAAATACTATAATCGTAAATAATGCAGATAAGATGGGCTTATCTCAGCTATATCAGTTAAGGGGAAGAGTTGGAAGGAGTAATAGATTGGCCTATGCTTATCTAATGTATGAAAGAAACAAGGTGTTGTCTGAGGTAGCAGAAAAAAGGTTAAAGGCTATAAAGGAGTTTACAGAATTTGGTTCTGGATTTAAAATCGCTATGAGGGATTTAGAAATTAGAGGGGCTGGAAATCTCCTAGGATTAGAACAACATGGACATATTGAAGCTATAGGTTATGATTTATATGTGAAGTTTTTAAATGAAACAATAAGAAGGTTTAAGGGTGAAGATCATCAGGAACTTGTAGATACTACTATAGAGTTAAATGTAGATGGATTTATTCCAGATAGATATATTAAAGAAGGAGAAATAAAGATAGAAATATATAAGAAAATTGCTAGTATTGAAACTGTAGAGGATTATGATGATTTAGTAGAAGAACTTATAGATAGATTTGGAGATATACCAGTTCAGGTTGATAATTTAATGAAAATTTCCTATATAAAATATGTTTCTAGTCGCTTAGGTATAATATCTATTACACAAATTAAAGATGGTATCAAACTGGAATTGAGTTCGTCTAATAATATTACTGCTAGCCTTATTCACGAACTTTCAAAGGAGTATGGAAGAAGAATATACTTTGATTTGTCAAATAAACCATCTTTTAGATTTAGGCCAGGAAAAGACTTGTTAACAGGGCTAAAGGAGTTAGTTGAAAAAATTAGAGGTTCTCTTAGTTGACAATATGATATATAATATATTTATAATGAATATTAAAATGAGAAAGGATGTTTCTATTGATTAAATTTAACAAAAAAGTCTTATTAATTTTAGCACTAGTAGTTTTAGCTACATTCACTCTTGCTGCTTGTGAGAAAGCTCCAAAAGATGCTGTAGCAAAAGTAAATGGGGAAAATATCTCTAAAACAGAGTTTGATAAGGATTTTGATATGTATAAGAATGTATATAAAAAACAGTTTGGGGAAGACATCATGAGTAAAGATGCAGGAAATGGCAAAACATTCGAAGAAGCTATCAAAGAACAAGTGCTAGAAAAAATTATTATGGAAAAGATAATATTAGAAAATGCGAAAAAAGAAGAAATTACTGTTACAGATGATGAATTAAATAATCAAATAAAAAGTTATAAAGAAGTACTTGGTAGCGATGAGAAATATAAGACATTCTTAAGTGAAAATAATTTGACTGAAGAGTATTTTAAAGAAGGAATCAAAACAGAAATGATTATTGATAAATATAGAACTAAGTACATCGAAGGATTAAAAATTGATGAAAAAGAAGCAAAAAAACATTTTGAAGAAAATAAAGATAGTTATATAAAAGTTAAAGCTAGCCATATATTAGTTGAAACAGAAGAACAAGCTAAGAGTATATTAGAAAAGATTAAAAATGGAGAGGATTTTCATGCATTGGCTGGCAAAGAATCCATTGATTCAGGTTCAGCTGTTAATGGTGGAGATTTAGGATATTTTAGAAAAGGTGATATGGTACCACAATTTGAAGAAGCTGCATTTTCATTGGAACCTGGAAAGATAAGTGATATTGTTCAAAGTGATTATGGTTATCATATAATCAAAGTAGAAGAAAGATTGGAAAACTTTGAAGATTTAAAAGATGAAGTAATGGAAAATCTAAAAAATACTAAATATCAAGAAAACATTAAGAAATTGAGGGAAGAAGCAAAAGTAAAAACTTATATGGAAAAAGAAGAGAAACAAGAGGAAAAGCAAGAAGAATCAAAAACTGAAAAGTAAAATATATAAAAGACCTTATAGCATGCTATAGGGTCTTTTAATTTAAAGTTAACTTAATGTATTACATTAAGTTAACTTTACCACTGATGTATAAAATACTCTTTTAAGTAAAATAATAAATACACAATAGAAACTAAATACATAAGGAGGGAAAAAATGAAAGCTACAGGAATAGTTAGAAGAATAGATGATTTAGGTAGAGTAGTTATTCCTAAAGAAATCAGAAGAACTTTGAGAATAAGAGAAGGAGATCCACTAGAAATATTTACCGATAGAGAAGGCGAAGTTATCCTTAAGAAATATTCTCCTATAGGAGAGTTAAATGAATTTGCAACTGAATATTGTGAAGCATTGTATGAAACTATTAATCATATGGTAGTTATAACTGATAGAGATACTATTATAGCTGTATCTGGTGGCTCTAGAAAAGAATACTTAGACAACAGAGTGAGTCAAGATCTAGAAAAAATGATGGAAAACAGAACAGTATACAATACTACAGCAAATAATAAACCTGTAAGATTATTTTTTGAAGATGAAAATGTAGATAAGTATGTTGCACAAATAATAGTTCCTATTGTAATGCAAGGTGATCCAATTGGTTCTGTTATATTCATATCAAAAGAACCAGGTACTAGCATGGGAGAAATTGAATTAAAATTAGCTGAAACAGCTGCAAACTTTTTATCAAAGCAAATGGAAAGCTAAAAGGGCCTACCTATTTAGGTAGGCTTAATTATTTCTGTAATAAAGATGTTCCTTCTGAAATATATCTTTGATATAATGTAGTTTATTACTAATAGTAAATGAGGAGTTTTAGGAGGTTAAATATGACTAAGGAGAATTTTTTAAAAGGTGCAGCTATATTAGGAATCGCAGGTATAATTGTTAAAGTACTAGGAGCTTTTTATAGGATTCCTATAAGTAATATTATTATGACTGAAGGAATGGGGTATTATCAGACTGCATATCCGCTTTATGTATTGTTACTAACAATATCTACATCAGGATTTCCAGTAGCAGTGGCAAAACTAGTATCTGAAAAAAGAGCTCTAGAAGATTATAGAGGGGCACATAGAGTTTTTAAAGTTGCATTATCAGGACTTGTAATTTGTGGCGTACTTACTAGTGTATTTGTTTTTATAAATGCTGAAAACATTGTTGAATCATTGGGAAATAAAAATGCATATTATGCACTTATTGCTTTAGTCCCAGCTTTAATGTTCGTACCAATTATGTCAGCTTTTAGGGGGTATTTTCAAGGGAGACAATCTATGACACCAACTGCTATATCACAGGTTTCAGAACAGAGTTTTAGAGTGATTGTAGGTTTATTTCTCAGTTATTATTTATTGGATAAAGGTATCCCTATAGCAGCTGGCGGAGCTTCATTTGGAGGATCTATAGGGGCTGTTGCAGGAACAGTTGCCATGATTATAATTTATTTATCTCAAAAGAGTGAAATCAAAAATGAAATTAACCAAAGTTCAAACTATAAAGAAGAAACTACTGGTAAGATTATCAAATCACTATTGATAATAGCAATTCCAATAACTATTGGTGCTTCTATAGCACCTATTATGGATACAATAGATGCTGCATTAGTTATGAGAAGATTGCAAGCAATAGGGCTTAGTGAATTTGAAGCAAATGATTTATATGGACAACTAAAAGGTTTTGCCCAAACATTAATTAATTTACCTCAAGTTTTTTCAATGGCTCTAGCCATAAGTTTAGTGCCAGCTATTTCAGAGGCACATACTAGGAAGAAATATGGAGAGATTAAAAACATAGTGTCTTCAGGGGTAAGAATGACATTGTTAATTGGTCTTCCAAGTGCATTTGGGCTTTTTGTACTAGCTAAACCTATTATTAGATTGTTGTATTTTAAAAACACTATAGAGTCTTTAAATAGTACAGGTGAAATTCTTCAAATATTGGCTTTAGGAGTTGTGTTTTTAACATTGGTACAATCTCTTACAGCAATACTTCAAGGTTTAGGTAGACCTATTGTTCCTGTAAGGAATTTGTTTGTAGGTGCTGTTGTTAAAACTATACTTACTTATACTCTTACAAGTATACCTAGCATCAATGTAAAGGGTGCAGCTATTAGTACTGTAGTTGCATATTTAATTGCTGCTGTGTTGGATATTATAAGTGTGAGGAAATATACCATGATTAAATTCAATACAGGCGAAGTATTTGTGAAACCATTTATTTCAGCTTTAGGTATGGCTGTAGTTGCAAAGTTATGTCATGTATTACTTAATTCCCTTGTAGGAGATAGATTGGCTACAATTGTAGCTATTTTAATGGGAGTTGTAGTTTATTTTGTATTGCTACTGAGAACAGGTTCTCTTAAATATGAAGATTTCAAGATGTTACCAAAAGGAGAGAAAATCGCCAATAAACTAGTAAAAATTAAATTGTTAAAAATATAAAACTCATAGAACTTTGCTAAATGTGTTAATATATTGATATAATTGTATTGAGGCTTAATAATTTTATTGTACAAAGGAGAAACTGCTATGGAGAAAATATATATTGTGGGATTAGGTCCTGGCGATACAAATTCATTGACTCTTGGTGCCATAGAAAGGTTAAATAGTGGGGATTTAAATGTACTAAGGACAAAGATACATCCTACTATTTCCTATTTAAATGAGAAAGGTATTCCATATGATACTTATGATAATGTATATGAAGATGGAGAAAATTTTCAAAAGGTATATGATTTTATAGTTAGTGATTTAATAGAAAAAGTTAGAAAACACAAAGTTGTAAACTATTTTGTACCGGGAAACCCTTTAGTTGCAGAAAAAACTGTTGATATACTAATTAATAAGGGTAAAGATATAAATATAGAGATAGAAATAATACCTGGAATGAGTTTTATTGACCCTATACTATTAGCTGTAGGTCATGATCCGGTTAATGGGTTAAAAATAATAGATGGTTTAAATATAAAAGGCGAATATGTGGACATAAATAGTGGGAACATAATTACCCAAGTTTACAATAGTAGAATTGCTTCTTTTGTAAAATTAGCACTATCGGAAATATATGGGGATGAGTATGGAATATATGTTATAAATAGTGCTGGTGTCAAAGGAGAAGAGAAGATTTACAATATTCCATTGTATGAATTAGATAGACTTGAGGATATTAACTACTTGACAAGTATATATATTCCTAGAGTGGACAAAATAAGTAAAAAAATTTATGATATGAATGATCTTGTAAGCATTATGGAGTGGCTTAGAGGTGATGAGGGTTGCCCTTGGGATATACAACAGACTCATCAGTCTATTAGGGAATGTGTAATTGAAGAGGCATATGAAGTTGTAAATGCTATAGACAAAGATGACATAGACAATTTATCTGAGGAATTAGGAGACTTACTTCTTCAAGTGGTATTCCATAGTCAAATAGCTAGAGAAGAAGGTTATTTTAATATATGGGATGTGACTTCAAATATATGCAATAAATTAATTTTAAGGCATCCTCATGTTTTTAAGCAAAAAAAAGTAGAAAAATCCGATGAAGTAGTATATAATTGGAATGAAATAAAATTTAAGGGCCGTAACATTGATGGTTACACAGATAGACTAAAAGATATACCAAAACTACCTTCTCTTATGAGGAGTTTTAAAGTCCAATGTAGAGCTGCTGATATAGGATTTGATTGGGACAGTATAGATGGAGCTATGGAAAAAGTAGTTGAAGAGTGGAATGAAGTGTTAGAAGCGTTGAATTTATTTAAAGGTGGTGATTTTGGAAAAATAGAAGAAGAACTGGGAGATTTATTGTTTGCCATCGTAAATGTTTGCAGGTTCTTAAATATTAATCCAGAGGTGGCATTAAACAGGACCATTAATAAGTTTATAGACAGATTTGCTTATATGGAAGAAAGAAGTAAAGAGTTAAAAGTAGATTTAAAAGAAATGAGTTTAGAAGAAATGGACGCACTATGGGATGAAGCTAAGATACATAAAAATAAATAACACTATAAATGACTAAAAAAGAAGGATTTTAAGAAAAAACATAGAATATGCTATATGTATTGATTTAAACAATTTGTGAGGAGGAATTAATTATGAACAAAGCAGAATTAATTGCTAGTATGGCAGAAAAGGCTAATTTAACTAAGAAAGACACAGAAAGTGCATTAAATGCATTTATGAAAGCTGTTGAAGAAGCATTAGCAAGTGGAGAAAAAGTTCAACTTGTAGGTTTTGGAACATTTGAAGTAAGAGAAAGAAAAGCTAGAGAAGGAAGAAACCCAAGAAATCCTGAAGAAGTTATACAAATTCCAGCTTCAAAAGCACCAGTATTTAAAGCAGGAAAAGCATTAAAAGAATCAGTAAATAAGTAAAATTGGTTATAAAAAAATCAGGTCCAGTGACCTGGTTTTTTTCAAATACAATATATTATAGGAGGGGTAATTGTGACAGCTGAAGTTAAACCTAATATTACCTTAGATGTTCTAGATCAAATTGATATAAGAGTGGGAACTATTGAATCAGTAGAAGATGTAGAAAAGTCAAATAAACTATTAAAACTAACTGTTAATTTTGAAGAATTTTCAAGAACAATTTTAGTAGGCATGAAAGGTGAAAGGGAAGATCCAACTGAAATAGTAGGACAACAAGCATTATTTTTAGTAAACTTAGCACCAAAGAAAATGGCAGGTGAAGTTTCTGAAGGAATGCTATTTGATATAGGTTATCAAGATGGAATAATACCAGTACTAGCTCAACCAGAAAAACCAGTTCCAAATGGCACAAGAGTTGGTTAAAAGAAAGAGGGATCTGTGTGAGAATAGATAAGTATTTAAAGAATTCAAGGATAATTAAGAGAAGAACAGTAGCTAAAGAAGCATGTGAACAAGGAAGAGTACAACTAAATGACAAAGTAGCAAAACCAGGAGATGAAATAAAAGTAGGGGATATAATAGAGTTAAATTTCGGGAATGGTTCCATGAAGGTAGAAGTAGCTGCTGTGATGGATAATGTACCAAAGGATAAGGCTCAGGAATTATATAAAGTATTATAGATAAATAGGACAGTGGATACTCTGTCCTATTTATTATTTTTGTACAGTTATATGTAATAAACACACCTTTTTATACATATTATTTAATAGTATGTATGTAGGGGGGAATAAATGTGGGTGATAATAATATAAAATTTAAAAATCAAAACATATATTTAGAAGATAGAAAAAAACTAACTATAACAGGGGTTGAGCAGGTAGAAAGTTTTAATGACAATATTATTTTACTAAACACCATAAAGGGGGGTATTACTATAAAAGGAGAAGGTCTTAATATCAACAAATTAAATTTAGAAGATGGAAATGTAAAAATAGATGGAGTTATAAATGGAATAGTTTACAGCAATAAGGAATTTGGTTCTAAAGGAAATTTATTAGGGAAAATGTTTAAGTGATTTTGGAGATGAGATATGGACAATTCTATTAAAGTGCAACTTTATATATTTTTAACTCTTTTTTATGGTGGACTTATTATAGGTTTATTATTTGATATATATAAAGCTTTTAGATATTTTATTAAACCTAATAAGTTAAAGACTTTTATTGGAGATTTATTATTTTGGATAATGGTAGTGGCAATAACTTTTTATATTTTAATAAAGAGCAGCTTTGGAGAATTAAGAGGATACTTATTTGTCGGTCTATGTTTAGGAGTTTTTTTGTATATCAAAATATTAAGTAAGATAATTTATCCACTATGTATAAAAATATTAAAATTTATATTTATTATATTAGAAAGACTCTACAAAATTTTACTTTTACCTTTTAGCTTTTTAAAAACAATATTAAGGCCATTTATTAATAAGAATAAAAAAGTTAAACAAGCTTGTAAACAGGGTATTAAAAATATGAAAAAAAATTTAAAGTTAATTTCTACTAAAAAATAAAGGATTTTTTAATATTGTGTAGAATATCATTTATGAGGTGGTAATTATGGCTAAGGGAAAGGTAAAAAATAAGGGAAGAATAAGGTTTAGACATGTATTGATTTTCATGTTTGCCATATATATAGTAAGTACCTTAATATCTCAAAGGAGTATGATGAAGGAACTCGAAGCTGAAAAGGCAAAAAATGAAGAGGAAATTGAAGTTCTTCAAATGGAAATAAAAGAATTAGACAGTAAAATTAAAAGTAGTGATTCATTGGAATTCATTGAAAAAGTAGCAAGAGAAGAACTTAAAATGGTTAAACCAAGGGAAATAATCTATGTGGATAAAAACAAGAACAAAGACCCATTTTTGATGAAGAATAGCAACTGACCAGATTGACATATCATGTATTCTAATATATACTTATGAGTAAATACAATATATTTTAAGGAGGAATTATTTATTTATGCCCGTAGTTGTTGGTGAAGTAGTTGAAGGCACTGTTACCGGAATAACGAACTTTGGTGCTTTTGTTCAACTACCAGAAGGAAAGAATGGATTGGTCCATATTTCTGAAATATCAGATGATTATGTAGAAAAAGTAAGTGATTATTTAAAAAAAGAACAAAAAGTTAAAGTAAAGATTTTATCTAAGAGTAAGGATGGGAAGATTAGTCTTTCCATTAGACAAGCTAAACCAAAGTCCAACATGCCAATTGAAATAGATTGGGATAAAACAGACAATAAGCAAAAGAATATGTCTTTTGAAGATAAACTTTCAATGTTTTTGAAAGAAAGTAATGAAAGACAAGATCAGTTGAAGAGCCGAGAAACTAAGAAAGGTTCTGGAGCTAGACCTCGTGGTAAAAGTAGTATGAGTTTTTAAAAACCGGATGATTCCGGTTTTTTTTCGTTTTTGATATATATTACATAACTTAAAAGTACATAATTTCACATCATATGTATAATTTTGTCACTTTAACTTAAAGCTGTTGAGATTACTTGAATACAAGGTTAACATTAAGTATTTTAGATTAACCAAAAAAAGGAATATTTTAAAAGATGATATGAGATTTTGTCTAAATATTCTTATAATTAGGCAACTAGTATTGACAATTATTGCATATGTTTTCTGCTATTATGAAAATGAAAATAATAGTAGGGGTGATTTTATGTTGGATAGTAGAACAGCGGTGATCTCATTAAAGGAGAAAAAAACTGTACAGAAGATGGTCTTTAAGAGGTATTATATTCTAATTGGCATATTAGGCTTCTTTATATCTAGAGCAGGAATAATAAAAGGATTAACACCTTTTGGAATTTCTTTTCTATCAGCCAGCATTGGAACTAGTTTTTCTTTTATATCATTAATATCAGTTCTATTAGGTATAATTAGCTTTCATGGGTTAAGTGGATATAATTATCTATTTACTGCAGGAATTATCTATGTACTCAATACTCAATTAAGTAAAAACAAAAAGATGACTAAATTAAAGACTTCAATTTTATCTTCGATAGTTTTTTTAGGAGTTAGTTTGGTAGATTTGTTTGTATTTAAGGATGTATTTATTTATGATATTGTAATGATTACTTTTGAAGGATTAGTTGTATTTACCTTATCTTATATTTTTTCATATAGCATTCCAAAAATAGAACAAAACTACAAATTAAAGTATACTAGTGAAGAAATAATATGTGTTTTTATAACCCTATCTCTTGCCATAGCAGGATTAGGAGATATAGGTTTTTCTTCAATATCTTTTAAAAATATTATAAGTATTTTTACTGTATTAACTTTTGGATATTATTTTGGAGCACCATTAGGTGCTGGTATAGGTGTTATTGTGGGAATGATTTCTTATATAGCTCAAGTTGATATGCCTTTTATTCTAGCTATATTTGGATTTTCAGGTCTTTTATCTGGTGTTTTTAAGGATTTAGGAAAAATCGGTTCAATATTAGGATTTATTCTTGGAAATTGTATTTTAAGTTTCTATATAAATGGGTTTAGTACAAGCTTTTTAAATTATAAGGAACTATCTATTGGTCTTTTGTTATTCTTTGTATTATCAAGGTACTTTCTAGAAAATGTTTTTAATGATTCATTAAAAAGCTTGGCAGTAGATAAAAATGACACATACAGTAGTGATAGAATATCAGATTTGACAACTAGAAAACTAATGGATGTATCAGAAATATTCAATGAATTAGGGAATATATTTATAAAGGCAGTGGAAAATGAAGATGTATGTACAGACAATGTAACTCATTTGATAGATCAAGTTGCAAAGGAGACTTGCAATAAATGTTCAATGAGAAAATTTTGTTGGAAAGAAGATTTGTATACTACGTATTATTCCTTTTTCAATTTGCTAGCTTCACTGGAGATGACGGGAGAGATTCATGAGGACAGTCTTCCAGAACTTTTTACTAACACTTGCATCAAAACAGAAGAGGTAATTGAAAAAACTAATAGTGTTTTTGAGAGGTATAGGATTAATTATATGTGGGAGAGAAAACTCACAGAAAATAGAAAACTCGTATCAGAGCAACTTATGGGCATATCTAAAATAATGGAAGAGATTATGAATGATATAAACAAAGAGATTACATTTAATTCGGAAGTGGAGGAAAGTGTTTACTCTCAACTGCGGGTAGCGGGAGTAGATGCAGCGGGAGTAACTGTTGCTGAGTTTGATGATGATTTTGAAATATATATTGAGGTAAATAAGCATTTTAAAAACGAAAACTCTCTAGAAAATGTTAGAGAAATAGTATCAGAAGTTATAGGTATACCATTGAGTGGTCAGTTCATAGTAAACAATATTAGACCAAAAGAGGTGACCAGATATAAATTAGTAAAGGCTAATAGATTTAGTGCTATTACAAAGATTGCAAAAAGCAATGAGTCAGATAATAATGTATCAGGGGATTCTTTTACTTTTGGAGAAGAGAATAACAAGTACTTTGCAGCACTTAGTGATGGTATGGGAGTAGGGAAAAAGGCAAGTTTTGAAAGTACAATAGCTATATCCTTATTAGAAAAGTTCTTAGAAGCAGGCTTTGATATAGAACTTGGATTAAAGACAATCAATTCGATTTTGATGTTGAAATCAGGGGATGAAATATTTACCACATTGGATATTGGCAATATTGATTTATATACGGGGAAACTTGAAGCTATAAAAACAGGAGCTGCTCCTACATTTATTAAGAAACAAGATAAAGTTGAGGTTATAAGTTCTCATTCACTACCAGTAGGCATGTTAAAGGATTTGGATATAGAAATATATGAAGAAGATTTAGATGATGGGGACTTTGTAATTATGATTTCTGATGGGGTTTTGGAATCCAATGAAGAAGTGTGTAATAAGGAAAAATGGATAATAGATATAATAGAGAAGATAGACAGCTTGAATCCTCAAACTATTGCCAATATGATTTTAAAAGAAGCAAAGAAGGTTTCTAAGGACGGGATTAAAGACGATATGACAGTTTTGGTAACTAAGGTATGGAAGGCAAAAAAGTAGCAAAAATTATAAGCTGAAATTCAGCCATTCTCTTAAAACGATTAACCGATAAATGTAAACAATCATATAATGAATAAAGTTATGACAATTGTTAATAATCCATAAAAAGAGAATGGAGTGATATTATGAATTTAAAACAAATAGTACTTATTACTGATGGTGAATCTAATTTAGGGATAAGTCCTATTGAGGCAGCAAAGAAGGCATATGAAAAGGGAATAAGAGTTAACACCATAGGAATTGTAAAGAATAGTCTAAAAGAAATGCCCTTAGTAGAAGTAGAAGAGATTGCTTCAAGTGGAGGAGGCATCTGTCAGATAACAAACTTGGAGAATCTCTCTAATGCACTAAGCATGGTGACAGTAGCATCTGTTCAAAGAAGTATTGAAGAATTGGTAAACAAAGAACTTAAATGTATAATAGACAAGGACACAAAGGAAGTATCTCCAAAAACTAGAGGTAAGATAATTAGGATGATGGAAAATTTAGAAGATGAGATACCCATTAAATGCCTTTTAATATTAGATACTAGTGGTAGTATGAAAAATAAGATAAAGGCTTCAAAAATGAGTGTATTAGAGTTGTTAAGATTTTTGAAGGAAAGAAAGGGGAAATCAGAAGTAGGAGTTATAACTTATCCAGGGGATGAGGCCTTTTATAAAGTTCTTGCCAATTTCACATCTGATATTGCATATTTAGAGGAGCATATGGAGTCTATATCTATAGGGGGAGTGACTCCAACAGGACCTGCTTTAGAAGGAGGTATACATATGCTTCTCAATGAAAATGTACAAGAGAGAGAAGAAGGGGTTCTTTCAGATTATATTATTTAGGTGAGCAATATGGTTGTGATAAAGGGTAAATGGAATAAAAAAAGTTATACTTTATTAGAAAAAATAGGTGAGGGTGCTTTTGGTAAGATATTTAAGGTTAGAGACAGCATTGGAGCTATAAAGGCTATAAAAATATCTAAAAACACTTCTTCTATTACTAGAGAATATTATATAATGGATAAGCTTAAGAGCCTACCTTCTATTCCTAAAGTTTACGATTATGATGATTGGGAAATAGAAGGTAGAATTTATCATTTTATTGTAATGGACTATATTAGAGGAGACAACTTAAAAGAATATGCCAAGAAGAATAAGTTGTCTCTAAAAATTATTTTTGATGTAGGATTGAAAATAGCCAATTTTTTAGAAGATGTATACAAGCTAGGATTTAAATATACTGATATGAAATTAGAGAATATTTTATTAGTTAATGACGATTGTATTTATTTTATTGACTTTGGTGGGGTTGTAGAAAAAAATAAATCTATGATAGAATATACACCATGTTACAATTTAATTTCTTGGAGAAATTCTAAAAACAATAATTACATAGAACAAATAATATTTACTACATGTATGATTATAGTGTCTTTAATATTCAATAGAGAATATAGCCCTATTATATTTGAATTAAAAGAGATAATTACTAAAATTGAAGCATCAAGATTAAATAAAAACATAAAAAGTATTTTAAAAAGCGGATTAAGTGGTACATATGTATCGTTAAGGAAATATAAATCTGATTTAATGAAACTATCTTGGAATTCTAAAAACACCCATATAGAAATTCATAAGATAGACTACTTTTTTATTGGGAGCATTATTTTTTGCATGTTTTCAATAATATTTGGAATAAAAGTTTGGTTTTTTTAGAGCAAAAGGGTATTATATGTAGAGAGTATACAAAAGTTTAAATAGGTGGTAGAGATATGAAGAGTAAGGCTATGGAGTGTATAAAAAGATATGAATTGATTAATCCTCATGAAAAGGTGCTAATAGGTGTATCAGGAGGGCCTGATTCTATGGCACTTTTATATGTTCTTATGGAAATTCGTAAAGAAATACCTTTTTCTATTTATGTTGCCCATGTAAATCATGGTGTTAGAGGAATGGAAGCAGATGAAGATGAAGAGTTTGTAAAAAATGAGGCTTTGAAAAATGACATTCCTTATTATTCTAAAAGAATTGATATGGATGGATATGCAAGAGAACACAAAATTTCATCTGAAGATGCTGGAAGAATACTCAGATATAAGTTTTTTAGAGAAATAATATCATCGTTGGGTGGGGGAAAGATTGCAGTAGCTCACAACAAAGATGATCAAGCTGAAACGCTTTTGATGAGATTTATGAGAGGCACAGGAATTGATGGGCTAAGAGGCATGGAATACAAAAATGATGATATTATTAGACCGATTTTAGGTATTTCTAGAAGTGAAATTGAAGAATATATAAAGTCAAATAATATAAAAACTAGATTAGATAGGACGAACTTAGAACCTATTTACAGTAGAAATAAAATAAGATTAGAGTTAATTCCCTACATAGAGTCGAATTTCAATCCCAATATAGTAGATACACTTTGGAGGATTTCTGCGACTTCTCAAAGGGATAGTAGTTTTCTTAAAGAACTTTCTCATCAAAAATACAAACAGATGGTGAAATTTGAGGATGGAAATAGTATAATTTTATGTAGGGGTAAATTTTTATTAGAACATGAAGCAATTAAGTTTAGAATAATAAGACATTGCATTGAGAAATTGTCAGGTAATCTTAAGGGAATAACAGAAACTCATATTAGAGATGTGGTAGAATTATCTAAAGGAGAAACTGGTAAGAGTATTGATTTAATCAACTGTATAAAAGCTAAGACAAGCTATGATGATTTAATAATAGAAGTAGATAAAGGAAAAGAGAAAGTTTCGTATAATAAGAGTATTTCTATTGGAGAATATACATATTTTAAGGAGCTGGGTTTTGCTGTTGAATCAAAAGTTTTACCGGTTGAAGAAGTTAAGTTTAATTTTAAAGATGGGTTTATTAAATATTTTGATTATGATAGAATAGTAGGCATTCTAACAATTAGAAATAGATTGCCAGGGGATGTGTTTGTTCCTTTTGGGATGAAGGGAACCAAAAAGCTTAAAGATTATTTTATTGATGAAAAAGTTCCAATTCCAGATAGAGATACTATTCCTATATTGGTAGATGAGAAGAATATTATATGGATTATAGGAATGAGAACTAGTGAATATTATAAAATTACCCCTGAGACAAAAAATGTCTTGGTAGTAAAATATATAAAAAACAATCAAATTTGAGGAGGAGAATAATGGAGGATATTACTAAAGAAGTTCTTGTCTCTGAAGAAGAACTACAAAAGAGAGTAAGAGAGTTAGGAGAACAAATAACAAAGGATTATGAGGGTAAGGATTTGATGTTGGTTTGTATACTTAAAGGGGCTGCTATTTTTATGTCAGATTTAGCTAGACGTATAGATTTACCAATAACAATGGAATTCTTAGCTGTATCAAGTTATGGAAATTCAACAGAGTCATCAGGAGTGGTGAAAATAGTAAAAGATTTAGATGCTGATGTTAAGGGTAAGGATATATTAATTGTTGAAGATATAATTGATACTGGGCTTACTCTAAGCTATATAACTGATAATTTGAAAAAGAGGGGAGCAAAAAGTGTTAAGATATGTACACTTCTTGACAAGCCAGAAAGACGAAAAGTAGATGTGCCCGTAGATTACATTGGATTTGTAGTTCCAGATGAGTTTATTGTTGGCTATGGTATAGATTATGCAGAGAAATATAGAAATCTTCCCTTTGTGTCATCGTTGAGAAAATAATAGATGTTAAAAGAAGTAAATATGTGTATTATTGTTTTTTTAAATTATATGTGTTATAATTTTAGAATATATAAGTATGTCCAGCACTAGAAGGGAGGACTTAGTTTGAAAAAATTTTTCAGGGGTGTAAGTTTTTATTTACTTATACTCATTATAATAATTTTGGTTGTTGAGATGATTGGAAAAGATGTAGAACCAATTGTTGAAATAGACTCTACAGAGCTAATTGGACATTTACAAAAAGAAGAAGTTGAAAGTATAAAGAGTACTAGTACTGCTGGGGGAATAACTATACAAGGTAAGTTAAAGAATGGCACTCAGTTTACAACTATTTTACCTTTGGAGCTTGTAGACACTTATAAAAGATATGCAGATCCACAAGTGGTAGAGGGCAAGATTAAGTCCTATAAGGGAGAAGAAGAAGCGGGTACTCCTTGGATACTAAATGTACTTCCAACTATTTTTGTGATATTAGTATTTGTAATAATATGGTTTACCTTTATGCAACAATCCCAAGGTGGAGGTAATAGGGTAATGTCCTTTGGGAAGAGTAAAGCTAGAATGCATAAAGATGATGATGGTGAGAAAATTACATTTGCAGATGTTGCAGGTTTAAAAGAAGAAAAAGAAGAGCTTAAAGAGATAGTAGATTTCTTAAAAAGCCCTAGAAAATATATTGAATTAGGTGCAAGAATACCAAAAGGTGTACTTCTTGTAGGCCCTCCTGGAACAGGAAAAACCTATTTAAGTAAAGCTGTTGCGGGAGAAGCTGGTGTACCATTTTTCAGCATAAGTGGTTCTGATTTTGTTGAAATGTTTGTTGGAGTAGGTGCTAGCCGTGTAAGAGATTTATTCGAACAGGCTAAGAAAAATGCACCATGTATAGTTTTTATAGATGAGATCGATGCAGTTGGTAGAAAAAGAGGCGCAGGTCTTGGCGGAGGTCATGATGAAAGAGAACAAACTCTAAATCAATTGTTAGTTGAGATGGATGGGTTTGGAACAAATGAAGGTATAATAGTTATGGCAGCTACAAATAGGCCAGATATATTAGACCCTGCTATATTAAGACCTGGTAGATTTGACAGACAAGTATATGTAGGAGTTCCTGATGTAAGGGAAAGAGAACAAATATTAAAAATCCATACAAGAAACAAACCATTGGCGGAAGATGTGGATTTAGAAATTGTAGCAAAGAGAACACCTGGATTTACTCCAGCTGATCTTGAAAATTTAGTTAATGAAGCTGCACTATTGACAGCTAGAAATAATCTAAAAGAAATTCCAATGAATATCATTGAAGAAGCTTCTATCAAGGTATTGGCAGGACCAGAAAAGAAGAGTAAAGTTGTTAGCGAAGAAGAAAGAAAACTTACTGCTTATCATGAAGCAGGTCATGCAATAACCTCAAGACTTCTTCCAAATGCTGACCCAGTTCACATGGTAACAATAATACCAAGGGGTATGGCAGGTGGATTTACAGCATATTTGCCAGAAGAAGATAGGTCATTTATGACGAAAAATGAAATGGAAGATGAATTGGTTAGTCTATTAGGCGGCAGAGTAGCAGAGGCATTAGTGTTAGAAGATATATCTACAGGGGCCCAAAATGATATTGAAAGAGCTACAAAGCTTGCTAGAAAGATGGTTACTCACTATGGTATGAGTGATAAACTTGGACCTATGACATATGGAACAGATGATGAAGAAGTATTTATAGGAAGGGACTTTGGCAGAGCAAGGAATTACAGTGAACAAGTTGCAGCATCAATTGATAAAGAAATGAGAAGTATGATAGACAAGGCTTACCAAAGAGCAGAACAAATTTTAAAAGATAATATGAATAAACTTCATGCAGTTGCACAAGCGTTACTTGAAAGAGAAACTCTTGATTCAAAAGAATTTGAAGAAGTATTTATGAGTGTATAGAGGCAGTTAACTAAAGTTAACTGCTTTTTTTCGTTAAAAAAATTGAAGATTTTGTGTAGAGGTGTTATAATTAAAAATGAAATATTTACTTCATTTTAATAATTTTTTGAAATAAATGTTGCAAAAAAACGTAGATTGTATAATATAATAGACTATAGGGATAAAAATTAAGACATAGGGAAAAGGATTTCTTTTTATACTTTAAATTGAGGAGGTTAAAGTATGTTTGATGAAAAGAAGGTGGCAACAGTAAAAGAATCAAAGAAACAATGGGAAGATGGAAAAGTCCAAAAGGTCTTAGATAGATTCCCAGAGAGAAAAGAAAGATTCACAAATAGTTCAGAGATGGTAACTGAAAGATTGTATACGCCAGCAGATGTTGAAGAATTGGATTATCAAGAAAAACTAGGTTTTCCTGGCGCATATCCTTTTACAAGAGGAGTTCAGCCTACAATGTATAGAGGTAGACTTTGGACTATGAGACAATATGCTGGTTTTGCAACAGCTGAAGAATCAAATAAGAGATACAAATACTTATTAGATCAAGGTCAAACAGGACTTAGTGTAGCTTTTGATTTACCTACACAAATAGGATATGATTCCGATCATTCATTAAGCGAAGGTGAAGTAGGAAAGGTTGGAGTTGCAATTGATTCACTAAAAGATATGGAAATATTATTTGATGGCATTCCGTTGGATAAGGTTAGTACATCTATGACTATCAATGCACCTGCTAGTGTACTATTGGCAATGTATATAGCTGTAGCTGAAAAGCAAGGTGTATCAAAAGACAAATTAAGAGGAACAATTCAAAATGATATTTTGAAAGAATATATTGCAAGGGGAACTTATATTTTCCCACCAGAACCATCCATGAGACTTATAACAAACATTTTTGAATATTGCTCTAAAGAAGTGCCAAAGTGGAATACTATAAGTATTAGTGGTTATCACATAAGAGAAGCAGGTTCTACAGCAGTTCAAGAAGTTGCTTTCACTCTTGCAGATGGAATTGCATATGTTGAAGCAGCACTTAAAGCTGGATTAGATGTAGATGATTTTGCTCCTAGACTATCCTTCTTCTTTAACGCACACAATAATTTATTAGAAGAAGTGGCTAAGTTTAGAGCGGCTAGAAGACTATGGGCTAGAATAATGAAAGAAAGATTTAAAGCAAAGAAAGAAAAATCAATGATGCTTAAATTCCATACACAAACTGCAGGTTCAACACTTACTGCTCAACAACCAGATAATAATATAATTAGAGTTACTATTCAGACTCTTGCAGCAGTTCTTGGAGGAACTCAATCTCTACATACAAATTCTAGAGATGAAGCATTAGCATTGCCAACTGAAGAATCTGTAAGAATAGCTTTAAGAACTCAACAAATAGTGGCTCATGAAAGTGGAGCTGCTGATACAATAGATCCATTAGCAGGCTCTTACTATATAGAAAGCTTAACAAATAAAATTGAAGAAGAAGCTATGAAGTATATTGAAAGAATAGATGAATTAGGTGGCGCACCAAAGGCGATTGATAAAGGATATATTCAAAAAGAAATTCAAAATAGTGCGTACAATTATCAAATGGCTATAGAAAGTCAAGAACAGATCGTAGTTGGTGTAAACAAATTCCAAATTGAAGAAGACCAAAAGAAGGATATATTGAGAGTAGATCCTGAAATGGAATTACTTCAAAGAGAAAAACTTGCTGTGTTAAGAAATGAAAGGGATAATGAAAAGGTTGAAGAAACTCTAAATACATTAAGAAAAGTAGCAGAAACTGAAGAGAATCTAATGCCTTATATAATAGATGCAGTTAAAACTTATGCAACACTAGGGGAAATTTGTGGAGTTTTAAGAGAAGTATTTGGCGAATATGAACAATCAGTAATATTATAATTTAATATTTAAAAGGAGGCAAAAAAATGGATAAGCCTATTAGAGTTTTGGTGGCAAAACCTGGATTAGATGGACATGATAGAGGAGCTAAAGTAGTAGCTAGAGCACTAAGAGATGCTGGAATGGAAGTTATATACACAGGCCTAAGGCAAACACCAGAACAAATTGTTGCCGCAGCTGTGCAAGAAGACGTAGACGTAGTAGCTATGAGTATTCTTTCAGGAGCTCACAATCACTTGTTCCCAAAGGTAGTAAATCTACTTAGAGAACAAGGGGTAGACGATATGTTGATTATAGGCGGAGGAGTAATTCCAGAAGAAGATATTGATGGACTTAAAGAAGCTGGGGTAGAAGCTATATTTACACCAGGAACATCTACTAAGGATATTGTGGAGTATATAGAGAACCATTTAAAAAGATAACAGGTGGTGCTTAATTTGAATTTAGAAGAAAGGTTATTAAATGGAGATAAGAGGGCCTGTGCTAGACTTATAACAATGGTTGAAAACAATGAAGAAGAAGGATTTAGAATAATAAAGGAACTATACAAACATACAGGGAATGCTTATGTTATCGGAATAACGGGACCTCCTGGCAGTGGTAAAAGTACTCTTACTGATAGATTGACAAAGGAATTGAGAAAAAGAGGTAAGAAGGTAGGAATTATTGCTATTGACCCTACTAGCCCATTTACAGGTGGGGCTATACTAGGGGATAGAATAAGAATGAGTGATCTAGCATTGGATAAAGATGTGTTTATTAGAAGTATGGGAACTAGAGGCTACTTAGGTGGCCTTTCCAAAGCAACTCAAGGAGCAGTGAAAATACTAGATATTTATGGGGTTGACTATATATTTATAGAAACTGTAGGGGTTGGTCAATCTGAAATAGATATTGTTAAAATGGCTGATACAGTACTCATGGTCATGGTACCAAATTTAGGTGATGATATTCAAGCTATAAAAGCTGGGATAATGGAAATTGCTGATGTATTTGCGATAAATAAATCTGATTTAGATGGTGCAGACAAGACAGCACTTGAAATAGAAATGAACTTAGATTTAAACGAAAAATCCGACTATAGACCTCCTGTTTTACAGGTATCTGCAGGGAAAAACAAGGGAATCAATGAGTTAATTGATAAACTTATAGATCACAGAAAGTATTTAGAAGATACTAAAAAACTTGAAGAGAGAAGAAATAGAAATACAAGATTAGAGCTAATCAAACTTGTAGAAGAGGATTTATTTGATATGATCATCGCTAAGGCTGAAGAGGAAGACATTCTAGATGAATTGTCCAATAAAGTAGTTACAAGAAAAATTGACCCATATACTGCAAAAGATTCAATAATAGAATTAATAAAAAGATGAAGGAGGTAGTGTAATGGTTAAAAAAGTTGACCACATAGGGGTAGCAGTAAAAAACTTAGATGAAACCTTAAAGTTTTATGAAGGAGTACTAGGTTTAGAATGTGGAGGAACTGAAGTTGTAGAGGAACAAAAAGTTAAAGTAGCATTTCTTCCAATAGGAGACACAGAAATAGAGCTATTAGAATCTACAGATGAAGAAGGACCTATCTCTAGATACATAGAAAAGAAGGGAGAGGGCATCCAACATATAGCTTACAGAGTTGATGACATTGAAAAAGCTATAGAAGAAATGAAAGCTAAGGGGATTAGAATGATTGATGAAAAACCTCGCTATGGAGCAGGTGGGGCAAAAATTGCTTTCCTACATCCAAAGAGCACTTATGGAGTTTTAGTTGAACTCTGTGAAAGGGACTAATGACCAAAGGAGGGTAAAAATGAAAGATAAACTTGAGAATCTTCTCAAAGCCAAGGAAGAACTAAAACTTGGTGGAGGGGAAAAGAGAATTGACAAGCAACACAAATCAGGTAAAAACACAGCAAGAGAAAGACTAAATTTACTTTTTGATGAAGGAAGTTTTGTAGAAATCGATGCTTTTGTAACACACAGATGTACTAATTTTGGTATGGAAAAGGTAGAAGCACCAACTGATGGAGTTGTAACAGGTTATGGTACTGTAAATGGTAGACTTACTTTTGCCTATGCGCAAGATTTTACAGTATTAGGTGGTTCCCTTGGAGAAATGCATGCCAACAAGATTTGCAAAGTTCAAGATATGGCAGTTAAAATGGGTGCACCACTAGTTGGAATCAACGATTCAGGTGGAGCTAGAATCCAAGAAGGTGTAGATGCACTTTCAGGATATGGAAAGATATTCTATAGAAACACATTAGCTTCTGGTGTTATACCACAAATATCTGTAATAATGGGACCTAGCGCAGGAGGAGCAGTATATTCTCCAGCACTTACTGATTTTATTTTTATGGTTGAAAAGACTAGTATGATGTTCATCACTGGTCCTCAAGTTATAAAAACTGTTACAGGTGAAGAAGTAAGTCAAGAAGAATTAGGTGGAGCTATGACTCATAATAGGACAAGCGGTGTAGCTCACTTTGTAGATAGTACTGAAGAAGCTTGTATTGAAAGAATAAAGAAATTATTAAGCTTTTTACCATCAAACAACTTAGAAGAACCACCTCATGTGCCTACAGATGATGATTTAAATAGAATGGAAGACAAATTAAACGAAATAGTTCCAGACAATCCAAACAAGCCTTATGACATGAAAGATATAATAATTAGTATAGCAGATGACGGAGATTTCTTTGAAGTACAACCTTATTATGCACAAAATATGATTACTGGTTTTATTAGATTAAATGGCAAATCTGTTGGAGTTATTGCTAATCAACCTAAGTTCTTAGCGGGTTGTCTTGATATAAATGCTTCTGATAAAGCTGGTAGATTCATAAGAACTTGCGATGCCTATAATATACCAATACTAAACTTAGTTGATGTTCCAGGATTCTTACCAGGAACAGAGCAAGAATATGGCGGAATAATAAGACATGGCGCAAAGATGCTTTATGCATATAGTGAAGCTACTGTACCAAAGGTAACACTTATAGTTAGAAAAGCATATGGTGGTGCTTATCTTGCTATGTGCAGTAAAGATTTAGGAGCAGACCAAGTATTTGCATGGCCAAGTGCAGAAATAGCAGTTATGGGCCCAGATGGAGCGGCTAATATAATATTTAAACATGATATAAAAGATGCAGACGATCCTATAGCTATGAGAGAAGAAAAGATAAATGAATATAGAGGAACTGTAGCTAATCCATATATTGCAGCTTCTCGTGGATTTGTAGATGATGTTATAGTACCAAGTACTACAAGACAAAGACTTGTAAGTGCTTTTGAAATGCTTGAAAGTAAAAGGGAAAATAGACCTGCTAAAAAGCATGGAAATATACCCCTATAAAGAGGTGATATGATTGTTAGGAGATAGCGTTACATTTGGACAAAGTTTAATAGTTACGGTTTTTAGTATGGCAATTGTTTTTTTGTCACTACTGATTATTTCTTATATAATCGATGCACTAAGAGCTGTTGCTACTAAAGATAAAGGAGTAAAGGTTAATGAAAATAAAGCTCCAGTTAAAGTAGCAAAAGAAGAAATAGTTGAAATTTCAAAGGATGAAGAAGATGATGACGAGGAATTAGTTGCAGTAATTGCAGCAGCTATTGCAGCTAGTATGGGTGTAAATGTTTCGGATTTAAATATAAAAAGTATAAAACGAATTCCACAAGGTGGACCTGTATGGTCAAGAATTGGAAGACAAGAACAAATATCTAATAGATTATAGGAGGTCTAAGGATGAAAAATTATCTTATAACTGTAAATGGAAAGCAATATGAGGTAGAAGTAGAAGAAATATCAAATGGAGTATCAGAAGAAAGGGTAGTTAGTCAACCAAAACCACAACCAAAACCAGCAGCAGCACCAGCACCTAAAGCAGCACCAAAAGAGGAAAAGAAACCAGTAAATGTTCCTGAAGGTGCAGAAACTGTAGAAGCTCCAATGCCAGGAACAATACTTAGTATAGATGTAAAAGAAGGAGATCAAGTAAAAGCAGGACAAATATTAGTAATATTAGAAGCTATGAAGATGGAAAACGAAATAGTAGCTCCTAGAGATGGAAAGGTGGCAGCTATACTTACTAATAAAGGCGCTTCTGTAAATACAGGCGATAAATTAGTGTCAATTGAATAACACTAAAGAAAGGAAGGTAAACTAAATGTTACTTGAAATACTAACAGAGTTCTTGCAAAGCACTGGATTTGCTGCAATGACATATAAAGAAGTGATAATGATTATTATCTCTTTTATACTTCTTTATTTAGCCATAAAAAAAGAATATGAACCTCTCCTTTTAGTACCAATAGCCTTTGGAATGCTTTTAGCTAATTTGCCACTAGGTGGACTTATGGATCCACCAATAGTAGAAGTAGTTGAAGATGCTACGGGGGCACTAGTTCCACAGACTAAACAGGTTGGAGGACTATTGTATTACCTATACCAAGGGGTTAAACTTGGGATATATCCACCACTTATCTTCATGGGAGTAGGTGCAATGACAGATTTTGGACCACTTATTGCAAATCCTAGAAGTATACTATTAGGTGCAGCAGCTCAATTTGGAATTTTCTTTACTTTTATTGGAGCTATTGCATTAGGATTTACAGGACCACAAGCGGCAAGTATAGGAATAATCGGTGGTGCAGATGGACCTACAGCACTATATTTGACAAGTAAGTTGGCACCAGAGTTGCTTGGACCAATAGCAGTAGCAGCTTATTCTTATATGGCTTTAGTTCCTATTATACAACCACCAATTATGAGGGCTCTTACTACAAAAGAAGAAAGACAAATTGTTATGGGACAATTGAGACCGGTTTCAAAGAAAGAAAAAATCATATTCCCAATAATAGTAACAGTATTTGTTGTATTACTTCTTCCTTCAGCAGCACCACTAATTGGAATGCTTATGATGGGGAACTTGCTTAGAGAATCAGGAGTAGTTGAGAGACTTTCAAAGACAGTACAAAATGAACTAATTAATATAATAACCATATTCCTTGGTACTACAGTTGGAGCAACAGCAAATGCAGAGACATTCCTTTCACCTTCAACTATAAAAATAATAATATTAGGACTTATTGCATTCTCACTAGGAACTGCAGCAGGATTAGTATTCGGAAAGATAATGTGTAAAGCAACTAAGGGCAAGATAAATCCGCTTATAGGTGCAGCGGGAGTTTCAGCAGTACCTATGGCAGCAAGGGTAGTTCAAAAAGTTGGACAAGAAGAAAACCCAAGAAACTTCTTACTTATGCATGCTATGGGACCAAATGTTGCTGGTGTAATAGGTTCTGCAGTAGCAGCAGGATTATTATTGATGTTCTTTGGATAAAAAAAGTGGAGGAATTCCTCCACTTTTTTACATAATTCATTGTTTAATTATTAACAATTCTTAATAACTATTGAAAAAAAACAAAAAACAAATTAAAATGATTTAGGAAGAATGTAAGGCTAGCATCCATAATGGAGCTGGACTATTCCTTCAAATAATATTAAGCATCGTCTGGTATCTAAAAAAGAACTAGAACGGAGGTATAAAAATGAAAAAGAAAAACTTTGACGTGAAGAAAATGGCCGTAGTGGGAGTTCTAGGTGGTATTTCTGTTGCCCTAGGGCTTACTCCTCTTGGGTTTATACCAGTAGGACCTACTAAGGCTACTATTATGCACATTCCTGTCATTATTGGAGCTATAATGGAAGGGCCTGTTGTTGGAGGATTAGTAGGATTAATATTTGGGCTATTTAGTATTTTACAAGCATTTATGAATCCAACACCCGTATCATTTATGCTTTACAATCCATTAATATCGGTATTACCTAGAGTTCTCATAGGTATAGTCTCTTATTATGTATATATATTGTTTAAAAAAATGGGTCAAAAGGCTTCAAGAATGACTTTATATACTATATGGGTAGCTACATTAGTTTATTTAGTTCAAGCTAGTGTTAAAAGCCTTAATAGTGATATTAGCATGTGGATAAAGTTATTTAATATATTGCTTATAATTCTAACTATATTTGTGGGATACTATTCTCATAAGAAACTAAAAGGAAATGCAGTAGAACTTGTAGTATCAGCAGCAACTGGAACTCTTACAAATACCGTTGGTGTACTATCAGGTATGTATTTTATATATGGTGAAGAGTATGCATTAAAACTAGGTTTAGATCCTGCAACTGCAGGAAAGGTAATTTTAGGAATAGGTATAACAAATGGAATCCCAGAGATAATAATAGCCATGATAATTGTAACCAGTGTTGTTGCATCTCTAAAAAAGAGCGTTTAATATTAGGTGGTGAATATAATGTTGTTAGTAATAGATGTTGGAAATACAAACATTGTTCTAGGTGTATATGATGGCAAAGAGTTAATCAATGATTGGAGAATAGCTACAGATAAAGATAAGACCTCTGATGAATATGGACTACTTTTAGAACAGATTTTTAAATATCATGGACTATGCCCTAAAAATGTGAAAGATGTCATTATTTCTTCTGTAGTACCAACACTTATGTACACTTTAGAAGCTATGAGTAAGAAATATTTTGATTGTAATCCCCTTATAGTAGGTCCGGGAATTAAGACAGGTATGAATATTAGATATGACAATCCAAAAGAAGTTGGAGCAGATAGAATAGTTAATGCAGTTTCCGCTTACGAAAAATATGGTGGTCCAATCATTATTGTAGATTTTGGGACAGCTATTACATTCTGCGCAATATCTAAAGAAGGTGACTATTTAGGAGGTGCTATTGCACCAGGAATTAGAATTTCTAGTGAAGCGTTATTTTTAAGAACTGCCAAGCTACCAAAAGTAGAATTAGTCAAACCTGAAAAGGTTATTTGTAAAAATACAGTTAATAGTATTCAATCTGGTCTTGTGTATGGATATGTGGGACTAGTAGACAATATTATTGGAAGAATGAAATATGAATTAAAAGACGAAGGTGTAGTTGATAAAGTAGTAGCTACAGGAGGATTTGCAAGCTTAATAGCTAGTGAAAGTGAGCATATTAATAGGATAGACAAATTATTGACATTAGAAGGATTGAGAATAATATATGAAAGAAATAAGTAGCCTTAAGGCTACTTATTTCTAGATAAGGGGTGATTTGGTGAAGATTGGAGAAATAAAACTTAAGAACAATGTATTTTTAGCTCCCATGGCAGGTGTAACTGATGTATCTTTTAGAATCATATGCAAAGAAATGGGAGTTGGACTTTTATATACTGAAATGATTAGTAGCAAAGGACTATTTTATAATGACAAAAAAACAGAGGAACTCACCCTAATCGATAGAAGAGAAAGACCAATAGCTATGCAGATCTTTGGTTCTGACCCATGTATTATGGCTAAGATTGTTGAAGAGAAGCTTAATAATCGAGAGGATATAGATATTATTGATATAAATATGGGCTGTCCAGCTCCTAAAATAGTAAAGAATGGAGATGGAAGTGCTCTATTAAAGGATCCATCCTTAGTCGGCAAGATAGTACATGAAGTAGTTAAAGTTTCAAAAAAGCCAATTACAGTGAAAATTCGTAAAGGTTGGGATAGTTCTAGTATTAATGCTGTGGATATAGCAAAAATTGTTGAGAAGGAGGGCGCTAGTGCCATAACTGTTCACGGTAGGACTAGAGATATGTTTTATTCTGGAGAAGCTGATTGGGACATAATAGGTGAAGTTAAGTCAAATGTAAAAATACCTGTAATAGGCAATGGAGATATATTTACACCTGAAGATGGAATAAGGATGTTAAAGCATACAAAATGTGATGGGATTATGGTTGGACGTGGTTCAAGAGGTAATCCTTGGCTTATTAAAAACATTATTGAACTTATAAATGGGAAAGATGTAGTCTATCCGAGTTATGAAGATAAGATAAAAAAGGCTATAGAACATTTAGAATTATTATGCCAATTCAAGGATGAAAGAATTGCAGTAAGAGAAATGAGAAAACATATTGCATGGTATATAAAGGGTATTAAGGATTCGGCACGAATTAAAAATCAAGTGAATACAATAGAAACAGTATATGATATGAAAAAACTATTAATTGACTATGTAAATGCTATAAAATATTAATGTTTTTCATAGAATACCCATACTACATGGCACATATAATACTATACTAATAATTCACTAAAAGGAAACAGAGAACCGTGTTTCCTTTTAACGAGGGGGATTGAAATGTTTTGACTTTTTATATGTTATTTATCCAAAAAAATATTTAAAACATATGAAAAAGGGTATTTTAAAGTATGTGCCTGATAAATGGTTTAAAAGAAAAAAACCTAGATTTGTAACAAATTTTACTGATCATAATGGAGTGATAGTTGGAAAGGGCGTTGGGATTTTTACTGATTACAATGAACTAACTAAAGAAGAGTATATACAAGGGATAATTAGTATTAATAAAATAAAGTCAGATGAAGATAAGTTCTTGGTGTTAGATAATTTATATTTATTAACAGTAGAAGATATAAACTATATAGAAAATGAAACAGGCCTTAGTGTAATTGATGGAAAAGACGCTAGGGTATATTTTTTAACTTATGTACTAAAAGAGATACACAATTTTCTTGGTGAGGATTTGACCAAAAAAGAAATACTTATAATAAGTGATGAAAGTTCTAAAACCTATAAGCTAATATTAAATCTATCTAAAGAAGTAAGGTTTTTAACCGTTACAGGAGAAGACGAAGAAGAAATAAAACAAATAGCAGAAGATGTTTACAATAATACTGGATTATCAATATTTTTCAGTAAGAATATCAACAGGATATTGACAAATTATAATATTATTATTAATCTTAAAGATAATGTATCTTTAGATTTAAAAAATATAAGAAGTAAGACAATAATATTTGATTTAAGTTTGGAAAAGAATTTGTCAAAGGCATTAGAGAAGTTTAATAGTAGTTTGGTCATAATTAAGGATTTTTTATTTACTTATGATCACTTCATAATGGAAAGTGAATTATTTGAAGACAAAGGAGAGATACCTTCTTACAAATATGAAGCTTTTAAGGATTATAATGTTGATGATTTTGAGAAAGTAGTAGTACATGATAAAGATTACTCTATAAAAGAATTAGTTGATAACAAAATTAGGTATAGAATACCTATCAAAGGGCTTGACAATAAAAAGTAGCTAAACTATAATAGTCACCATATAAAGAGTATTGGGAACCATTTTTGTATTTATATGGTCAAGGTAAAATGCCTAAATATAATTGAAAGGGAGAGGGCAAATGGTTGAAAGAAGTGTTTTTTTAACTGTTGATGGTTTGAAAAAACTTGAAGACGAGTTAGATGAATTAAAAACAGTAAGAAGGAAAGAAGTTGCTGAGAGGATTAAACAAGCGCTGGCTTTTGGAGATATAAGCGAAAATTCAGAATATGATGAAGCGAAAAATGAACAGGCTCAACTTGAAGAGAGAATCGTTAAAGTTGAAACTATGCTTAGAAATGCTAAGATTATTGATGATGAAGATATAACTACAGATAGAGTTAGTATTGGCTCAAAGGTATTAGTTAAAGATTTGGAATATGACGAAGAAATAGAGTATACTATAGTAGGGGTAGCAGAGTCTGATCCTTATGAGGGTAAAATTTCAAATGAGTCTCCTGTAGGAAGTGCATTATTAGGTAGTAAAAGTGGAGATACAGTAGAAGTACATGTTCCAGATGGAATAATCAAGTATGAAGTTATTAGTATTACAAGATAAGGAGGTCTATTAATGTCAGGAACGGAAGAAAATCTTAATGAAATGCTGATTTTGAGAAGAGAAAAGTTAAATAAACTTATAGATGAGGGTAAGAATCCATTTCTTATTGAAAAATATGATTTTTCTCATTACAGCTCTGATATAGTAAATAATTTTGAAGAATTTGAAGAAAAAAATGTATCCGTTGCCGGTAGAATCATGTCCAAGAGAGGACATGGAAAGGTAATGTTTGTAGATTTACAAGATAGTGAAGGAAAAATCCAGTTATTTGTTAAAAAAGATGCTCTTGGTGATGAGGAATATGAAACATTTAAAACTTATGACATTGGAGATATTGTAGGTGTAAGAGGAGAAGTATTTAAAACAAAAACTCAAGAAGTATCTATAAGAGCAAGTGAAGTTACTCTATTGTGTAAATCACTACAAATTTTACCTGAAAAATTCCATGGTTTAAAAGATCCAGATTTAAGATATAGACAAAGATATGTGGATTTAATAGTTAATCCTGAAGTTAAGGAAACATTTATATTGAGATCTAAGATTATCAAGGCTGTAAGGGAATACTTAGACAATAGAGGTTTCATTGAAGTTGATACACCTATACTTAGCCCTATAGCTGGAGGAGCAAATGCAAGACCTTTTATAACTCATCACAATACACTAGACATTGAAATGTACTTAAGGATTGCCAATGAATTATATTTAAAGAGACTTATTGTAGGTGGATTTGACAAAGTATATGAAATGGGTAGAATGTTTAGAAATGAAGGCATGGACTACAAACATAATCCAGAATTTACAAACATTGAATTATATCAAGCTTATGTAGACTATGAAGAGATGATGAGACTAACAGAAGAATTAGTTGCATATGCAGCAGAAAAGACTCTTGGAAGTGCTAAGATCAATTATCAAGGAAAAGAAATTGATTTGACTCCACCATGGAGAAGACTTGATATGGAAGATGCTATAAAAGAATATGCTGGAGTAGATTTCAGTGAAATAAATACTGATGAAGAAGCTCTAAAAATTGCTAAAGAAAAAGGGATAGAATTAAAACCTGGTATGACTAGGGGTCATGTAATAAGTGAAATGTTTGAAGAGTTTTGTGAAGAACATTTGGTACAACCAACTTTTGTTATTGGTCACCCAGTAGAAGTATCACCTTTAGCTAAGAGAAATCCAGATGACCCAAGAAAGACTAATAGATTTGAAGCATTTATAAACACTTGGGAAATTGCAAATGCATTTAGTGAATTAAATGATCCTATAGATCAAAAACAAAGATTTGTGGATCAGTTAAAACAAAAAGAACTAGGGGATGACGAAGCTCATATGATGGATACTGACTTTGTAAATGCCCTAGAAGTAGGCTTACCTCCAACAGGAGGATTAGGAATAGGTATAGATAGGATGATAATGCTATTGACAAATCAATCAAGCATTAGAGACGTAATACTATTCCCAACAATGAAGCCTGTAGAAAAAGACGAAGAATCAAATAAAGAAGAATAGATAATAAAGCCTGACCTTAAACTTAAGGTCAGGCTTTTAAATTGCAAGTGTTAAAAGTATTATGATAAAATATATGTAATAGATTTAAACTGGGGGGATATTTGATGTATACTCTAGATCAATTAAAATACATTGTATCTCAATGTAAAATGTGTGAACTATATAAAGAAAGAAACAATACTGTATTTGGAGAAGGAAACCCTCATGCTAGGATAATGTTCATAGGAGAAGGGCCAGGATACTACGAGGACCAGATGGGGAGACCCTTCGTTGGAAAAGCAGGTCAACTTTTAGATAAGATGCTATCTTCTATAGAACTTAAAAGGGAAGATATATATATTGGCAATATAGTGAAATGTAGGCCACCAAACAATAGAAATCCCCTAGAAGTCGAGAGCAAAGTTTGCATAGAATATTTAAGATGGCAAGTAAAGTTAATAGATCCTGATATAATAGTTTGCTTAGGAGCAGTAGCAGCTAGGAATATAATAAGTCAAGATTTTAAAATATCAAAAGAAAGAGGAGCTTGGATTAAAAAAGGCAAATTTCATATTATGGCTACTTATCATCCAGCAGCGCTACTTAGAGATGAAAGTAAAAAAAGAGATTCTTGGGAAGACCTTAAGAGTTTAAGAGCAAAATATGAAGAAATATTAGATGTAGAAAAGAGAGGATGAGATATTTGTTAAAGCAACAAAGGATAGATAGATTAAATAGAAAAATATTAGAAGAATATAGTGAACAAAAAATTGTTTTAGGGCATGGGAATATAAATAGTTCTATAATTCTTATAGGAGAAGCACCAGGGTCAAATGAAGTAAAACTTCAAAAACCATTTGTGGGCCAAGCGGGTAAAAACTTTGATGAATTCTTAGAAATACTTGAAATTGATAGAGAAGAGGTATATATAACTAATGTCGTAAAGTATAGACCAACTAAGAAAAGTTTAAAGACTCAAGGGGTAATCAACAGAACCCCTACGAAAAAAGAAATAGAATTATTTAAGGGATATTTATTAGAAGAGATAGATATTATTAAGCCTAAGATTATTGTGCCCCTTGGAAACACACCTCTTAAGGCTTTGTTTCAAAAAGAACACAAAATAAGCGAAGTCCATGGAACTCTATTTAATATATCTATTAATGAAATAGACTATAATGTGTATCCTCTTTATCATCCAGCAGCGGTTATATACAGGCGGGAACTAAGAAAAGTATATGTGGATGATTTAAAGAAATTGAAAAAAATAATATAAATTTTAAAAAAGGTGTTGACTTTTATATAAAAACAGTGTAGTATTAATACTTGTCACCAGGAAATCTTAAAAAAAGATTTGGTGATAAGATAAAAAAAGTTGTTGACATCAGATGAAAAAACTGATATAGTATTAAGAGTTGGCGGCAACGTCAACAATGAACTTTAAAAACTAAACAGTGAACAGCAAATCCTTGAGTTTATTAATTTTAAATAATTTGTTCAGGTAAAACTTTTTTATGAGAGTTTGATCCTGGCTCAGGACGAACGCTGGCGGCGTGCCTAACACATGCAAGTCGAGCGAAGGATATATGAGGAAATCTTCGGATGGAATCATATAAACTTAGCGGCGGACGGGTGAGTAACGCGTGAGGAATCTGCCTTGCACAAGGGGATAGCCTCGGGAAACCGGGATTAATACCCTATGACACTTAAGATTCGCATGAATTTTAAGTTAAAGCGCTTTAGCGGTGCAAGATGGCCTCGCGTCCCATTAGCTAGTTGGTAAGGTAAAAGCTTACCAAGGCTACGATGGGTAGCCGGCCTGAGAGGGTGACCGGCCACACTGGAACTGAGACACGGTCCAGACTCCTACGGGAGGCAGCAGTGGGGAATATTGCACAATGGAGGAAACTCTGATGCAGCGACGCCGCGTGAGCGATGAAGGTTTTCGGATCGTAAAGCTCTGTCCTAAGGGAAGATAATGACGGTACCTTAGGAGGAAGCCCCGGCTAACTACGTGCCAGCAGCCGCGGTAATACGTAGGGGGCGAGCGTTGTCCGGAATTATTGGGCGTAAAGGGTGCGTAGGCGGCCTTGTAAGTCAGATGTGAAAGATCACGGCTTAACTGTGGTAAGCATTTGAAACTGCAGGGCTTGAGTACAGGAGAGGAGAGTGGAATTCCTAGTGTAGCGGTGAAATGCGTAGATATTAGGAGGAATACCAGTGGCGAAGGCGACTCTCTGGACTGTAACTGACGCTGAGGCACGAAAGCGTGGGGAGCAAACAGGATTAGATACCCTGGTAGTCCACGCTGTAAACGATGAGTGCTAGGTGTCGGGGGTCAAACCTCGGTGCCGCAGTTAACACATTAAGCACTCCGCCTGGGGAGTACGGCCGCAAGGCTGAAACTCAAAGGAATTGACGGGGACCCGCACAAGCAGCGGAGCATGTGGTTTAATTCGAAGCAACGCGAAGAACCTTACCAGGGCTTGACATCCCTCGGACCGAACTAGAGATAGTTCTTTCCCTTCGGGGACTGAGGTGACAGGTGGTGCATGGTTGTCGTCAGCTCGTGTCGTGAGATGTTGGGTTAAGTCCCGCAACGAGCGCAACCCCTACTTTTAGTTGCAAACAGTTCGGCTGTGCACTCTAGAGGGACTGCCGATGATAAATCGGAGGAAGGTGGGGATGACGTCAAATCATCATGCCCTTTATGTCCTGGGCTACACACGTGCTACAATGGTCAATACAACGGGTAGCGACCTCGCGAGAGGTAGCCAATCCCACAAAGTTGATCCCAGTTCGGATTGTAGGCTGCAATTCGCCTACATGAAGCCGGAGTTGCTAGTAATCGCGGATCAGAATGTCGCGGTGAATGCGTTCCCGGGTCTTGTACACACCGCCCGTCACACCATGGAAGTTGACAATACCCGAAGCCAGTGAGCTAACCGTAAGGAGGCAGCTGTCGAAGGTAGGGCCAATGACTGGGGTGAAGTCGTAACAAGGTAGCCGTATCGGAAGGTGCGGCTGGATCACCTCCTTTCTAAGGAGAATATGACCTAACACAATGAACGTTAGTGAATTGATGTAGGTCAAATGCAGTGAACGTCAAATTTAATTTGCGAAACTGCGAAGCTGTTTTCACTGTTTAGGGCTTGTAGCTCAGGTGGTTAGAGCGCACGCCTGATAAGCGTGAGGTCGGTGGTTCGAGTCCACCCAGGCCCACCATTAAGTTCTTATGACCTAACACAATGAACGTTAGTGAATTGATGTAGGTCAAACGCAACAAAAATTGATCTTTGAAAATTTCACAGTAAGAAAGAAATTGTTATATAAATACAATTTTACTGGTCAAGCTAATAAGAGCATAGGGTGAATGCCTTGGCACCAGAAGCCGATGAAGGACGTGGTAAGCGACGATATGCCTCGGGGAGCTGCAAACAAGCTTCGATCCGGGGATTTCCGAATGGGGAAACCTGCCTAGATAAACTCTAGGTATCATCTACTGAATACATAGGTAGGTGAGGGAACACCAGGAGAACTGAAACATCTAAGTATCCTGAGGAAAAGAAAGAAAAATCGATTCTCCAAGTAGCGGCGAGCGAACGGGGAACAGCCCAAACCAGGTATTCAACTGAACTTTGTTCAGTTGGAAATTGTAAATTATGAATTGTGAATTTTAAATTAAAAGATGTTAAAGCAATCAAGTAAATAACACTTTAATTCACAATTTAAAATTTAACATTTTAAATTTTCAACTCAGCAAGGCTGAGTTGAATACCTGGGGTTGCGGACTGGCACAACTTAAGTCAATCTTGTAGTCGAAGGACCTGGAAAGGTCTACCATAGAAGGTGATAGTCCTGTAGGCGAAACAAGATAACTTAAAGCCATGATCCAGAGTACCATGGGACACGTGAAATCCTGTGGGAAGCAGGGGGGACCACCCCCCAAGGCTAAATACTATCTGGTGACCGATAGTGAAGAAGTACCGTGAGGGAAAGGTGAAAAGAACCCCGGGAGGGGAGTGAAATAGAATCTGAAACCCTATGTTTACAAGCAGTGGAAGCACTTTATATGTGCGACCGCGTACTTTTTGTAGAACGGGCCAGCGAGTTACGATATGCAGCAAGGTTAAGCTGTTAAGCAGCGAAGCCGTAGGGAAACCAAGTCTAAATAGGGCGTTTAGTTGCATATCGTAGACCCGAAACCGGGTGACCTACCCATGGGCAGAGTGAAACGAAAGTAAAATTTCGTGGAGGCTCGAACCGTTTAGCGTTGAAAAGCTATCGGATGACCTGTGGGTAGCGGTGAAATTCCAATCGAACCCGGAGATAGCTGGTTCTCCTCGAAATAGCTTTAGGGCTAGCCTCAAGAATAGTGACGTGGGGGTAGAGCACTGAATGGTCTAGGGGCACATAGTGTTACCAAAACCTATCAAACTCCGAATACCATAGTCATGTTTCTTGGGAGTCAGACTGCGGGAGATAAGTTTCGTAGTCAAAAGGGAAACAGCCCAGATCACCAGCTAAGGTCCCTAAGTACAGGTTAAGTGGGAAAGGATGTAAGGTTACACAGACAACCAGGATGTTGGCTTAGAAGCAGCCACTCATTCAAAGAGTGCGTAATAGCTCACTGGTCGAGTGACCTTGCGCCGAAGATTACCGGGGCTAAAACCTGTCACCGAAGCTGTGGGATGCATTTGCATCGGTAGAGGAGCATTCTGTACGGGCTGAAGCTACACCGTAAGGAGTGGTGGACTGTACAGAAGAGAGAATGCTGGCATGAGTAGCGATAAGGTAAGTGAGAATCTTACCCGTCGAAAGCCTAAGGTTTCCTGAGGAAGGCTCGTCCGCTCAGGGTTAGTCGGGACCTAAGCCCAGGCCAAATGGCGTAGGCGATGGACAACAGGTTGATATTCCTGTACTACCTATATGCGTTTGAGAGATGGGGTGACGCAGGAGGATAAGCTGAGCGCACCGTTGGTTGTGTGCGCCCAAACTAGTAGGAAGCTCCTATAGGCAAATCCGTAGGAGAGTTCCGAGAAGTGATGGGGAGCGAAAAATAAGTAGTGAAGCAGCTGATTCCACACTGCCAAGAAAAGCCTCTATCGAGTATATTAGGTACCCGTACCGCAAACCAACACAGGTAGGCGAGGAGAAAATCCTAAGACGTTCGGAAGAACTCTTGTTAAGGAACTCGGCAAAATAGCCCCGTAACTTCGGGAGAAGGGGTGCCGGTTAAAGTGAAGTACTTGCTACGTAAGCTTTGACTGGTCGCAGTGAATGGGCCCAAGCGACTGTTTACCAAAAACACAGGTCTCTGCTAAGTCGAAAGACGATGTATAGGGGCTGACACCTGCCCGGTGCTGGAAGGTTAAGGGGAAGGGTTAGCTGTAAAGCGAAGCTCCGAACTTAAGCCCCAGTAAACGGCGGCCGTAACTATAACGGTCCTAAGGTAGCGAAATTCCTTGTCGGGTAAGTTCCGACCCGCACGAAAGGCGTAACGACTTGGGCACTGTCTCAACAAGAGATCCGGTGAAATTGTAGTACTCGTGAAGATGCGAGTTACCCGCGACAGGACGGAAAGACCCCGTGGAGCTTTACTGTAGGCTGACATTGGATTTTGGTATTGCCTGTACAGGATAGGTGGGAGACTGAGAAACCAGAGCGCCAGCTTTGGTGGAGTCGTCCTTTGGATACCACTCTTGCAATGCTGAAATTCTAACCAGAGACTGTGAATCCAGTCTTGGGACACTGTCAGTTGGGCAGTTTGACTGGGGCGGTCGCCTCCCAAAGAGTAACGGAGGCGCTCAAAGGTTCCCTCAGCACGGTCGGAAATCGTGCGAAGAGTGTAAAGGCATAAGGGAGCTTGACTGCGACACCTACAAGTGGAGCAGGAACGAAAGTTGGACTTAGTGATCCGGTGGCACCGAGTGGAAGGGCCATCGCTCAACGGATAAAAGCTACCCCGGGGATAACAGGCTTATCTCCCCCAAGAGTCCACATCGACGGGGAGGTTTGGCACCTCGATGTCGGCTCGTCTCATCCTGGGGCTGGAGTAGGTCCCAAGGGTTGGGCTGTTCGCCCATTAAAGAGGCACGCGAGCTGGGTTCAGAACGTCGTGAGACAGTTCGGTCCCTATCCGTCGTGGGCGTAGGAAATTTGAGAGGAGCTGTCCCTAGTACGAGAGGACCGGGATGGACAGACCGCTGGTGCATCAGTTGTCTCGCCAGAGGCACAGCTGAGTAGCTATGTCTGGAAGGAATAAGTGCTGAAGGCATCTAAGCACGAAGTCTCCCTCAAGATGAGATTTCCCACTTTTTAAGGTAAGACTCCAAGTAGATTACTTGGTTGATAGGTCCTAGGTGTAAGAGTAGCAATACTTTTAGCTAAGGGATACTAATAAGTCGAGGGCTTGACCAATTATATTCTTACTGTGATTTTTCAAAATCAATATCTGGTGACGTTGGCTAGAGGGTCACACCTGTTCCCATACCGAACACAGAAGTTAAGCCTCTAAACGCCGATGGTACTTGGGTGGTAACGCCCTGGGAGAGTAGGAAGTTGCCAGATCATACATATATAAAAAGCTCTATCTCGTAGGTCGAGGTAGGGCTTTTTTCTTATGTTATTGACACATATAATGAATTGTAAATGGTTTTAACCAATAAACTTAGATATTTGGCTTTAAATAATAAAAAAATCAATAAAACATAGAAAAGTTATTATTAGTAGCAAAAACTGTCTTTTTAGTTCTTTGACAGTTTTTTTTATGAATGATACAATAAATAGTACTATTAGTTTAGGAATACACTAAATATAGTTGTTTGGAGGTGTTATAATGAATCTTTCAGATAATGCACTTAAAGTGCTTGAGAGAAGGTATTTAACAAAGGACGAAAGTGGAAAAATAATTGAAACACCAAAAGAGATGTTTGAAAGAGTTGCAAAATTTTTAGCAAAAGCAGATAGTATATATGATGATAATGCAGATATAAATGATACAGAAAAAAGTTTTTTTGATATGATGGCTAATTTAGAGTTCATTCCAAATTCACCTACTCTAATGAATGCAGGAAAAGAATTAGGACAATTGTCGGCTTGTTTTGTGTTGCCAATTGAGGATTCTATGGAAGGAATTTTTGATGCAATAAAAAACGCAGCACTTATACATAAAAGTGGTGGCGGAACTGGATTTAGTTTTTCTAGACTTAGACAAAATGGTTCAACAGTGAAGTCAACAGGCGGAGTTGCTTCTGGACCAATAAGTTTTATGAAGGTATTTAATGCAGCTACAGAGGCTGTAAAACAGGGAGGTACCAGAAGAGGTGCCAATATGGGAATACTAAGGATTGACCATCCTGATATTATGGATTTTATCGAATGCAAAAGTGACACAGCTGAGATCACAAATTTTAACATAAGTGTTGGGATTACAGAAAAATTTATGGAAGCAGTAAACAATGATGAAGACTATGAGCTTATAGATCCTCATACTAAACAGGTGGTAGGAAAGTTAAATGCAAGAAAAGTATTTAAGCATATTGTAGAAATGGCATGGAATACTGGTGAACCAGGTATTGTTTTTTTAGATAGGATAAATGAAGCAAGTCCAATTGAAAAGTTAGGAGAGATAGAAAGTACTAACCCATGTGGCGAACAGCCTCTTTTACCCTATGAAAGCTGTAACTTAGGTTCTATTAATTTAGCTAAGATGGTAGTAGAAGGACCCAATGGCTATGAAATAGATTATAATAAATTAGATAAAACAGTTAGAACTTCAGTACATTTTCTTGACAATGTAATAGATATGAACAAATATCCATTGCCTGAAATTGATGAAATGACAAAAAAGACTAGAAAGATAGGATTAGGAGTCATGGGTTTTGCAGATGTATTGTTTTATCTTGGCATTCCTTATAATTCACAACAAGCTGTAGATTTAGCAGATGAATTGATGAGTTTTATAGATAAGGTTTCTAAAGAAAAATCCATGGAATTGGCAGAGAAAAGAGGGGTATTCCCAGCATATGAATTGAGTACTTACTATGAAAAAGGAACTCCTATGAGAAATGCTACGACTACTACAATTGCGCCAACAGGGACAATAAGTATTATAGCTGGGGCTAGTAGTGGTGTTGAACCGTTATTTGCAATTTCATTTATTAGAAATGTAATGGACAACGATAAATTATTAGAGGTACATCCTTATTTCGAAAAGGTTGCCAAAGAAAGAGGATTTTATACACAAGAATTGATGGAGAGAATAGCAAGAGAAGGTTCCATACAACATATAGAAGAAATTCCTGAAGATATAAGAAGTGTTTTTGTTACTGCCCATGATATATCTCCATTTTGGCATGTTAAGATGCAAGCAGCATTTCAGAAACATGTAGACAATGCAGTATCAAAAACAGTTAATTTCAAAAATGATGCTACAAAAGAAAATGTTGAAGAAGTATATATGCTAGCTTATAAATTAGGCTGTAAAGGTGTAACTATTTATAGAGATGGCAGTAGGGAAAATCAAGTATTGAGTACAGCAAAAAAAGAAGAAAAAAGAGAAGTAATGGTGGGAAGTCTTCCCCTTGTAAAACCAAGAATGAGACCAGCTATTACAAGAGGAATTACTGAAAAAGTTAAAATTGGTTGTGGAAATCTTTATATCACTGTTAATTCTGATGAAAATGGCGTATGTGAAGTATTCACAAATCTAGGTAGAGCTGGAGGATGTCCAAGTCAAAGTGAAGCAACAAGTAGGCTAATATCTATTGCATTGAGGTCTGGTATGGATGTAAAAGAGATAATTGAACAACTTAAAGGCATAAGATGTCATTCTACATTAAGACAAAAAGCTACTAATAAAGAAATAAAAGTTCTTTCTTGTCCAGATGCAATTGGTAAAGCTTTGGAAAGGGCTATGAATACTTGTGTAGAAGTAGATAATTCTACAGTAGATGATTTAACATGTACTTTGGATGAAGAATTAGAGTCTTCAAAAATAGAAAATATTTCAATGAATAATGAATCAATTTGTCCTGAATGTGGTAGTATTTTGGAGCATGAAGGTGGATGTAATATTTGTAGAAATTGCGGATTTTCTAAATGCGGTTAAAGGAGTGAAAATATGAGATATGAAGGTGCATTGTATAGGCCTCCTAGTGAAGCTTATAGTCTTATAGTTCAGGCTACTATAGGATGTTCTCACAATAGATGTACTTTTTGTTCTATGTATAAGGAGAAGAATTTTAGGGTTAGAAGTGTAGAAGAAATATTGGAAGATCTTTCAGCTGGGAGAGAATATTATAAAAGAGTAAAGAGAATATTTTTAGCTGATGGAGATGCCTTAATTATAAAGACAAAAGATCTAATAAAGATTTTAAAGGAAATAAAAACAGTTTTTCCCGAATGTGAAAGAGTTGGAATATATGGTTCCCCTAGATCTATACTTGGTAAAAGCAGGGATGAACTAATGGAGTTAAAAGGATTAGGCCTTGGTATCGTTTATTTAGGAGTAGAATCTGGAAGCGATATTATACTAAAAAGTATTAATAAAGGTGTAACTTCTGAAGAAATGATAAGGGCTGGAAAGAGAATAATTGATTCAAATATAGAGCTTTCTGTTACCCTTATATCTGGTATAGGTGGAAGAAAACTATCTAGGGAACATGCCATAGAGTCAGCTAGGGTAATAAATGAAATCAATCCTAATTATGTTGGACTTTTGACACTTCTATTAGAAGAAGGTACTCAACTCTATAGTGACCATGAAAAAGGGAAATTTAAGATTTTGACTCCAAAAGAAGTATTAACTGAGACAAAGTTATTTGTTGAAGGTTTAGATATTGACAATTGTATTTTCAGAAGTAATCATGCTTCTAATTATGTTCCCCTTAGAGGTACGTTAAACAAGGATAAGCAAATTATTTTAGCTCAAATAGAAGAAGGATTACAGATGGTGAATTTAGAAGAAGGAGAATTTCTAAGACGATTATAAAACATGTTGTTATTTCAAAATAAAAGTGGTATAATTGAAAAGATAAAAGGTGCACAAGTCTTTAACTCAGTCCTGTGAGACTGGCAAGATTGTGAAAATGTAGGAGTTTTTATGCATATAACTTCTTGCTGTAAGCAAGAAGTTTTTTTTGTAGCCTTTATCTCACAATCAGTTAAAGTATGCCTTTTAAATCAGTCCCGTGAGACTGAAAAAGGAGATTAAATCTCCCAAAATAATATGAGGAGGTTTTTTTTATGACAGACAATGTATTAAGAAGTGATTCAAAATTAGAAAAAGAAATTAGTTTAAAAAGTTCTTCAAGGAAAGTAGTACTAGCACTGCAACATTTAATAGCTATGTTTGGTGCAACAGTTTTAGTACCTATGCTAACAGGCTTAAATCCATCTATAGCATTATTTTCAGCAGGAATGGGTACACTTATATTTCACCTATGTACAAAGGGTAAAGTACCAGTGTTCTTAGGTTCATCCTTTGCTTTTATTCCAGTAGTAATAACTGTTAATAAATTATACAATGGAGACTTTTCATATGCACAAGGCGGTATGCTTGTAGCTGGATTAATATATGTTATAGTATCTCTTTTAATTAAAAAAATAGGTGTTGAGAAAATACAAAAATTCTTACCATCTCAAGTAGTAGGACCAATGATAATTGTAATAGGTATGAATCTTATACCAACAGCATTTGACATGGCTAGCAATAACTTTATGGTAGCAGCAATAACTCTGGCAACTGCATTATTGGTTAATTTTAAAGGTAAGGGTTTTTTCAAGCAACTTGCGATTTTAACAGGAGTAATAGTTGGATATTTAGTATCCTATAAAATAGGAATAGTAGATATGAGTATAGTAAAAGAGAGTCCGTTTATTTCATTGCCTCCATTCAACGCACCAAAATTTGATTTTGGAGCAATAGCTATTATAGCTCCTGTAGTATTAGCTGTATTTATGGAACATATAGGGGATATAACTACAAATGGACAAGTAGTAGGGAAGAACTTTATAGAAGACCCAGGACTAAATAGAACCCTTCTAGGAGATGGTCTTGCAACAATAGCAGCATCATTAATAGGAGGACCTGCAAATACAACTTATGGTGAAAATACAGGAGTTCTTGCAATAACTAAAAATTATGATCCATCAATTCTTAGATTAGCAGCTGTATTTGCCATAGCATTAGGATTTGTATCAAAGGTAGGAGCATTTCTAAATACTATACCAGTTCCAGTAATGGGTGGAATAAGTATTATGTTATTTAGTATGATATCTCTAGTAGGAGTTCAGACTATAAAGAACAATAAAGTAGAATTTAACACAAAGAACATTATAGTAATGGTTACAATATTAGTTTTTGGCCTTGGAAGTAGTATTGTAGAAAAGAAATTTGGAATAACCATAGGAATTCCAGTAACTAAAACTGTAAAAATATCAGGATTAAGTTTTGCAGCAATAGTTGGTGTAGCTTTAAATGCAGTATTAAATAAGAACGAAAAATAGTGAGTTAATATAGAGCCTTTCTTCAAATGAAGAAGGGCTTTTTGAATAGACAAAATTCGTAATAACATATAAAATAAAATGGAATGATAAAATTATTGATAATGTTTAAAAAGGAGTAAATATTATGGTTAAGGTAATAGTTGTAGGTGGTGGTGCAGCAGGAATGATGGCTGCAATTTCAGCTAGAAGAAAAGGGGCTTCAGTTACCATTTTAGAAAGAAACCCAAGAGTAGGAAAGAAGATACTAGCAACTGGTAATGGAAGATGTAATTATACAAATGTATTTTTAGATGTGAAAAATTATCATGGTAATAATCCGAAATTTGTATACAGTCCTCTTTCTCAGTTCAATGTAGAAACCACCATAGATTTTTTTGAAAGGTTAGGAATTACTCATGTAGTTGAGGATAAGGGAAAAGTATTTCCACTTTCTTTTCAAGCTTCTAGTGTATTAGATGTACTTAGATATGAGTTAGATGAAATAGGAGTTGAAATACTTTGTGACTCATATGTAAAAAAAATAGAGAAAGAAAGAAATGTCTTTAAACTTACTCTAGATGACAATAAAAGAATCAAGGGGGATAAAGTTATTATAGCCACAGGAGGAAATGCAATGCCTTCTTCTGGTTCAGATGGAAATGGATATGATTTAGCAAAATCATTGGGACATAATGTTGTTTCTGTATTTCCGGGACTTGTTCAACTTAAGTTACAAGGTGATTTTTTTAAGAGAATTGATGGGGTAAAGATAGTAGGCACAGCAACTTTATTGAATAATGGAAAAGATATTGGAGAGGATTCAGGAGATATTCTATTTACTAAGTATGGTATATCAGGTCCCCCAATACTTCAATTGAGTAGAAGAGCATTGGAATTATTAAATAAAAACAAAAAACCTGTATTGAAAGTGTCTATAATAAGTGGCAAGAGCAAAGAAGAACTAAGTGAATATTTGAAAATACGATTTACTTATATGCCGAAAAAAACAATAGAAATTGGATTAATTGGACTATTAAATAAAAGACTAATTCCAGTAATATTAGAGGAAGCAGGGATTGACAAGGGAAAAATAGTTTCCAATATTTCAAATGAAGAAATAGATTCATTAGCTGAAATACTTACAGATTGGAGATTTAATATAATTGGGAGCAAATCTTTTGATTTTGCACAAGTGACTGCAGGTGGCATAGATACAAGAGAAATAGATGGTAGGACTATGGAATCAAAATTGATAAGTGGATTGTACTTTGCAGGTGAAGTTGTTGACATTGACGGGGATTGTGGAGGATTTAATCTACAATGGGCTTGGTCATCAGGTTATGTAGCTGGACTAAATGCGACATTGTAAAATTATTAATAACTTGATTATTTTAGTAAATACTTTATAATTTAAATTGTTGTACTTTATAAAATTTAAGGGGGGCTATAGATATGATATACATAGAAAATAATTGTAATAAACCTCAATTCAATTTAGCTCTAGAAGAATATGTATTTAACTATTTAGATGAATTTGATGAAATATTTTTGTTGTGGATAAATGAACCAACAATAGTAGTAGGGAAACATCAAAATACCATAGAAGAAATAAATGTTAATTATGTGAAAGAGAATAATATTAATGTAGTAAGACGTCTTTCAGGTGGTGGAGCGGTATATCATGATTTAGGGAACTTAAACTATACCATTATTTCTAAAAGTAGTGGTTCTAGCAATTTTGATTTTAAAACTTTTTCTCAACCAGTAATTGATGTATTGGCTGATTTAGGTATCAAGGCAGAGTTTACTGGAAGAAATGATATTGTTATAGATGGAAAGAAGTTCTGTGGAAATGCTCAATACAAGAGCAAGGGAAGAGTGCTTCATCATGGGGCTATTCTCTTTGATACTGATTTAGAGGTACTAGGAAAGGCACTTAAGGTATCAAAGGATAAGATTATGTCAAAAGGAGTTAAGTCAGTAAGAAGCAGAGTAACAAAAATAACTGATCATTTAAAAGAAGATTTAACAGTAGAAGATTTCAAAAAACTATTATTAAAGCGTATGTTTGGTGGAGACGAAGAGATAAAGGTATATGAGTTAAGTGATGAAGATTATGCAAATATTAACAAGTTGGTTGAAGAAAGATATGGCACTTGGGAATGGGTATTTGGAACATCTCCTTCTTTCAATATAGAAAAGGATAGAAGATTTGCAAGTGGAAAAGTAGAAGTAAAATTAAATATTCGTGATGGAATAGTTAAAGATATTAAATTTTATGGAGATTTCTTTGGTCATGGTGAATTAAAAGATGTAGAAGAAAAGATTATTGGCACAAAATACAAAAGAGAAGAAATACAAAATGTGTTGAAAAATGTAGATTTAGAATACTATTTTGCTGGTATCTCTAAGGAAGAATTGTTTGATTTAATTATAGATTAATTTGACTTGACAAATGAGTATATTTTGATATATCATTAATCAAAATGTAAATTTAATATTTAAAGGCTTTGATGAGGAGAGTAATGAAAAAACTGATTTACAGAGAAATAATCAATTGGTGAGAGATTATATTTAAGTTTTTCATGAAGATCACCTCGGAGCTAAATATCTGAAATAAGTAGGATATTTCGCCTATGGCGTTATGTAAATGAAGTGATAAGGTATACTTATAATGTGGGTGGTACCGCGATAAATTCGTCCCTAAGTTTTTGACTTAGGGATTTTTTAATTTAACAAGAAATTAGAGAGAAAGGATGAATATGAAATGGCTTTTAAGGAACTATCAAATTTGCCAGTAAATGAAAGAGAAAATAATGTTTCAAATTACTGGGATGAGATAAATCTACTTGAAAAAAGTGTAGAAACAAGAGACAAAGATAATAGTTTTGTATTCTATGAAGGTCCTCCAACAGCAAATGGAAAACCTGGAATTCACCATGTTATGGGTAGGACTTTGAAAGATACTGTATGTAGGTATAAGACTATGCAAGGGTATCGTGTGAAGAGAAAAGCTGGATGGGATACTCATGGACTTCCTGTAGAAATAGAGGTGGAAAAACAGCTTAAACTAAACAATAAGCAAGACATTGAAGCTTATGGTATGGAAAAATTCAATAAAAAATGTAAGGAATCTGTATTTAAATATGAGAGCCTTTGGAGAGATATGACCAAGAGAATGGCTTATGAAATTGATTTAGACAATCCTTATATTACATTAGATAACAATTATATTGAATCTGTATGGTGGATATTAGACAAATTTTTCAAAGAAGGTTATGTCTATGAAGGGCACAAGATACTTCCATACTGTTCAAGATGTGGAACGGGGCTAGCTTCCCATGAAGTAGCTCAAGGATACGAAGAAATAAAAACTGAAACAGTAATTGCTAAGTTTAAGAAAAAAGATGCAGATGAATATTTCTTAGCATGGACTACTACACCTTGGACATTGCCAAGTAATGTGTCACTAACTGTAAATCCTGAAGAAACATATATAAAAGTAAGACAAAATGATGAAATATACTATGTTGGAAAAGTTCTTGCTGGAAAGGTATTAGGAGAAGATTATGAAATCCTTGAAGAGATGAAGGGTAAGGATTTAGAATATGTTGAATATGAGCAACTTTTACCATTTATAAAGACTGACAAAAAGGCATTCTTTATTTCACTTGCTGATTATGTAACTACTGAAGATGGTACAGGAATAGTTCACTCTGCACCAGCATTTGGTGAAGATGACTACAATACTGGAGTTAGATATGATCTACCAGTACTTCAACCAGTAAATGAAGAAGGTAAGTTTACAGATACACCTTGGAAAGGTAAATTTGTAATGGATGCAGATCCAGATATAATCCAGTGGTTAAGGGAAAATGGAAAGCTATTTAAGAAGGAAAGAATGCTTCACAACTATCCTCATTGCTGGAGATGTCATACTCCATTACTATACTATGCAAAACCAAGTTGGTATATTGAAATTACTAAGTTAAAAGAAAAGTTAATTGAAAATAATAATAAGGTAGAATGGTATCCACAATTTGTTGGAGAAAAGAGATTTGGAAATTGGCTTGAAAACCTAAATGATTGGGCAATTTCAAGAAGTAGATATTGGGGAACCCCATTAAATATTTGGAGATGTGATGAATGTAATCATACCACAAGTATAGGTTCAAGAAGCGAATTAGCAGAAAAAGCTATAGAAGACATAGATGAAAATATCGAACTTCACAGACCTTATGTAGATGATGTTCATATAAAATGTGAAAAATGTGGCGCTACTATGACTAGAGTGAAGGATGTAGTGGATGTTTGGTTTGACAGTGGTTCTATGCCTTTTGCTCAACATCATTATCCTTTTGAAAACAGTGAAAACTTTGATGAATTGTTCCCCGCAGAATTTATTTCTGAAGGTATAGACCAAACTAGAGGTTGGTTCTATTCACTTCTAGCTATTTCAACATTTGTTACAGGAAAAGCTCCTTATAAGAGAGTGCTTGTAAATGACCTTATACTAGACAAAGACGGAAGAAAGATGTCAAAGTCTAGAGGAAATACTGTAGATCCATTTTCACTTTTCGACAAATATGGTGCAGATGTTTTAAGATGGTATTTACTTTATGTATCACCACCTTGGACTCCAACTAGATTTGATGAAGATGGCCTTAAGGAAGTTGAAAGTAAGTTCTTTAGAACTGTAAGAAATGTATATAATTTCTTTACTCTATATGCAAATACAGATGAAATCGATCCAAGAGAATTTAGCGTAGCATATAGTGATAGACCAGAGTTAGATAGATGGATTCTTTCAAAATACAATAGTTTGCTTAAAAATGTAGAAGAAGATATGAATGAATTTGACTTGACTAGAGCTGTAAGAAGAATTCAAGAATTTATCAATGAAGATATGTCAAACTGGTATATAAGACGTTCTAGAAGAAGATTTTGGGCTACAGAACTAGATGAAGACAAAAAGGCAGTATATCTTACTACCTATGAAATATTAGTAGGATTATGCAAGGTTACAGCTCCATTTGTACCATTTATGTCTGAAGAAATGTATAGAAAATTAACTGGTGGATTGTCAGTTCATCTAGAAAACTATCCTAGGGTTTACGAAGAACTAATAGATAAAAAACTTGAAGATAAAATGGATTTAGTTAGAGATTTAGTAGGTCTTGGAAGAGCTTCAAGGGAAAAGGTAAGAATCAAAGTTCGTCAACCATTGAGTGAAGTACTACTTGATGGAAAACATGAAGATATAATAAGTGACTTAGTTCCACTTATAAAAGAAGAGTTAAATGTAAAAGAAGTTGTATTTGAAAAGGATTTATCTAAGTTCATGAATTACTCATTGAAGCCAAACTTTAAAGTAGCAGGACCTGTACTAGGGCCAAAGATCAAAGATCTAGGAAAGGCACTAAATGAAGTAAATCCTCATGAAACTGTTGAAAAACTAGAAAGAGATGGTAAGATTACTTTGAATTTAGGTGGAGAAGATGTAGAAATAGAAAAGGATTTTGTAATGGTGACTATTTCTTCAAAAGAAGGTTTTGATGTAGCCATGGAAAACAATCTATTTGTAATTCTAGATACAACATTGACTCCTGATTTAATCAATGAAGGATATGCAAGGGAGTTTATATCAAAGATTCAACAGATGAGAAAGAACAATGGATATGAAATGTTAGACAATATAAAGATATTCTATGATGGAAATGATGAAATAGAAACTGCAGTTAAACTTTATGAAGACTTCATCAAAGAAGAAACCCTAGCAGTTTCCATAGAAAAAGTAAATGATGATTCCTTTGAAAAACAAGACTTAAACGGGCAAGAAACAGGAATCAAATTAGAAAAAGTACAATAACAAAACAGCACAGGGGACTTAAAGCTTCCTGTGCTGTTTTGAAATATTTATTTCTAGTATCGAAATAAATGTGGTATAATTAATTTAAAATAAGATACAAGGGGGAGTATGCATGGAAAAGTTAGAAAAGCTAGCTTTAGAATTACAAAAGCTAAGTGTAGATTTAAGTAGATTGAGCTGGGTTCAATACACTGTAGGATACGACCTTGGAATAGAAGAAGCTTATAAAAAGGTTAATGACTTTTTAGGAGATAAGAAAAACTACGATATTGTATGTGAGTATTTAGATAAAGATTTGGATGCAAAAGATAAGAGAAAAGTTGAAATAGCATATAATGCAATTAAACCATATCATTTAAGTAAAGAATTAAATGAATTAAATATAGAAATTCAAAAGAAGACAAATGATCTTTCACAGATACTTAATACATTTAGATTTAAGATTGATGGCAAGGAAGTATCAGGGGTAGAGATAGCTCAAATACTATCTGAGTCAGAAGATAGAGATTTGAGAAAAAAAGCATATTTTGCTAGAAATCAAATCAACAAACCATTAGTAGATGGTGGATTTATTGATTTAATCAATTTAAGAAAAGAATATGCAAAAGCCTATGGAGATAATAATTTTGTAGAGCATAAGTTAAAAATGGACGAACTATCTCCTAATATCTTTGACAATTGGAAAGATGATTTAAGTGGATATATTGATACATTAAATAGTAAAAGAAGTGAATATGCTAGAAAGTTTATCAATGAAGAAGAACTTATGCCTTGGGATGGAGCTTATGTAAAATCCAAAATAGCACCATCACTTAATACTTCTGTTGATATGTCTAATTACTATGATTATCTAAGAAACTTTTTCTTGAACTTTGGAATAGATATTGACAAGTTCAATATTACTTATGATATATTCTCAAGAAAAAATAAATCAGAATGGGGTTACAACTTCCCTATTGAAACAGGAAAGGATTCAAGAATTCTTGCTAATGTAAAAAATAAATACCATGAATACGGAGTTCTTCTTCACGAAACTGGTCATGGAATACACTCTTTTATATTAAAACCAGAAGAAGTAATATTAAATGAAGGTGTAAGTGGAATCATAAGTGAAGGAATAGCTAATTTATTTGGTGGATTCTTATATGATGAAATGTTTACTAAGAATTTCTTTGATGATAGTGTTAAAAAGGAATTTGAAGAAATACAAGAATATGATAAATTAGATTATTTAAGATTTGTAGGAGACATATTCTTTGATCAAGAACTATATAAAAATGATATCAAATCCTTAGATGATATATATGAAGTATATCATAGAGTCTTTAGTGAGTTATTTGGAGATACACCACTAAGTGAAGAGCCTCCATTTGGATATAGAATTCATCATACTACTCATCCTATTTATATGCATAATTATTTTATGGGGGATGTAACTTGTGAAATGCTTAAAAAGGTATTTTACAAGAAATACAATGTAAATTCAGTTGCGGAAAAACCAAAAGAATTTGGAGATTTCCTCATAAGTCAAGTTATTGAACCATCAGGTCTTTACAAATATGAGGAATTGTTTGAAAGAATAAGTGGTGAAAAATTCTCACTAAAATGGTATTTCTAAAAAACAATAGATATGTATATAAAGCCAAGGAAATTTTTCCTTGGCTTTAATTTAAATATTTAAAACTTCTTTAAGAGTTTCAATAAATATTTTATTTTCTTCCATTGTACCTATGGAAACTCTGATGAAAGTACCACCCATTGGTCTTATGATGACACCTCTTTTTTGCATTTCAACAAACACTTCATTTGCATCTTTTTTTACATCTACAAATATGTGATTTGTTTCAGATGCTGGATATTTTAGTCCCATTTTATCAAATTCTTCATATATATAATTTTTGCCTTCTAGATTTACATCATAGGCTTTTTTCAAGAAATCTTCATCTTCTAATGCTGCAACTGCTGCAACTTGTCCAAGAGAGTTCACATTAAAAGGCCCTCTTACTTTATTAATGTTTTCAATAATTTCACTATTTGCAATAGTATATCCTACCCTGATACCAGCTAGTCCATATATCTTGGAAAAGGTTCTCATAACGATAACATTTGGATATTTTTTAACAAATTCTATACTGTTTTTTGGATAATCATCTCTTGTCACGAATTCTCTATAAGCTTCATCATATACAACTACAACGTTTTCGGGAACTTTGTCTAGAAAAGCTAGTACTTCATCTTTAGTAACTATTGTGCCAGTTGGATTGTTAGGATTACATAGCCAGATTACTTTTGTTTTGTCAGTTATTTTTTCAAGCATACCATCTAAATCATAAGTCCAATCTTTAAGGGGTACTATAACAGGAGTACCTCCCATGATCTTAGTAGTTGCTATGTATCTTGGGAAAGTTATATCTGCCATTATTACTTCATCATCTTTTGAAACGAATGTTCTTGAAATAAGATCTATCATTTCGTCTGCACCACTACTTGGCAATACTTCATCAACACCAATGCCAAGCTTTTTAGCTAGTGCTTCTTTTAGTATTGTAGTATTTCCATCTGGATAAAGTGACAAATTATCTAGAGATTTTTTTATAGCTTCAACTGCCTTTTCTGAACACCCAAGTGGGTTTTCATTTGATGCCAATTTGATAACCCTATCTAAACCATATTCCCTTTTTACATCTTCTATAGGTTTACCAGGTTTATAAGGTTTTAGATCTTTGATTTCCTCTCTATAAGATATAGACAAAAAAACCAGCTCCCTTCAAATTATTATACTCTCATATTCTAGTATATCAGTGTCTATAATTTAGGGCAACAATAAAAAACACTATGACAATTACTGAATTCATGATATAATCAATATTGATATTAAATTTAATTTATTCTGAATAATTGTTTTTTTCACAAAAACATTATCTTTTAGTCAAATAAAGGTTTTAAGAGTAATTTTAAGACCTTTGTGGAATATAAATAGTTATAAAAATAAAACGCTAGCTAAGGGGGAGAAATTATGAAAGTATATCAAACAGATGAAATCAGAAATGTAGCCTTCATAGGACATAGTGGTAGCGGTAAAACAACTTTGACAGAAGCTATACTTTACTTAAGTGGAGTAACAAAGAGACAGGGAAAAGTTGACGATGGAAATACAGTTTCAGATTTTGACAAAGAAGAAATATCAAGGAAGGTATCTATTGGATCATCAGTGATACCGGTAGAATGGAATAATATGAAATATAATTTTTTAGATGCACCTGGATATTTTGACTTTGCTGGTGAAATGTATGGTGCATTAAGAGCTAGTGAAGCAGCACTTTTACTAATAGATGCTTCTTCAGGAGTTGAAGTTGGAACAGAAAAAGCATGGAAGTATACTGAAAAACACAATATTCCAAAAGCAATTTTTTTAAATAAAATGGATAAAGAAAATATCAATTTCCAAAAAGTATTGGATCAAATAAAAGATGGTTTGGGAGATAAAGTAGTTCCTTTTGCACTACCTATTGGTTCATCAGAAAACTTCAAAGGTTTAGTAAGTGTAATTGATGAAATCGGGAAAGAGTACAATGGAAAAGATGCTAAAGATATAGAAATTCCAGAGGAATTAAAGGATGAAGTTGCTTCAATAAAGGAAATGTTAGTAGAAAAAGTAGCAGAAACTGAAGAAGAACTAATGGAAAAGTTCTTTGAAGGAGAAGCTTTTACTGATGAAGAAATAACAAGAGGTCTAAAAAAAGCTATAAAAAATGGTGATCTTGTTCCACTAATTGTAGGATGTGCTGACAAAGCTATGGGAGTAGACCTTTTATTAGATATGGTAGGTAAATATGTTCCAACACCAAGTGAAGTTGGAGCTAATAAAGGATATATAGATGGAAAAGAAGTTGAAAGAAAAGTAGATGTAAAAGAACCATTCTCAGCAATTGTATTTAAAACTATAGTTGACCCATTTGTTGGAAAACTTTCGCTATTTAAAGTATTGTCAGGGAAGATCACAAAGGATACTGAAATATTTAATACTGATAAAGATGAGTTAGATAAACTTGGTGGACTATTTGTATTAAGAGGGAAAAATCAAATTGAAGTACCAGAAATTGTAGCTGGAGATATTGGTGCTACTGCGAAACTTCAAATAACTCAAACAAATGATACATTGTGTACTAAGTCAAATATAATTGAATATGAAAAGATTGAATATCCAGAACCTTGCCTATTTTCAGCTGTAGAACCAAAGGCAAAAGGTGATGAAGAAAAAATTGGTACTTCTCTACAAAGACTTGTAGAAGAAGATCCAACATTTGTAGTTGAGAGAAACAATGAAACAAAACAACAATTAATTGGTGGTCAAGGAAATGTACAACTTGATGTAATTGTTAACAAACTTAAGAATACTTTCGGGGTAGAAGTGAATTTGAAAGACCCTAAGATTGCATTTAGGGAAACAATCAAAGGAACTGCAAGCGTTCAAGGAAAACATAAGAAACAATCTGGTGGAGCGGGACAATATGGAGATGTTCATATTAGATTTGAACCATGTGATGAAGAATTTGTATTTGATGAAGAGATATTTGGAGGCTCAGTTCCAAAACAATATATTCCAGCAGTAGAAAAAGGTCTTAGAGAATGTTTAGATGAAGGGGTACTTGCTGGGTATCCAGTAGTTAATTTGAAGGCTGTATTGTTTGATGGTTCTTATCATCCAGTTGACTCCAATGAAATGGCATTTAAGATTGCAGCTTCTCTAGCTTTCAAGAAGGGTATAGAAGCGGCAAAACCAGTGCTTTTAGAGCCAATAATGAAGGTGGAAATATTGATTCCAGATGATTATATGGGAGATATCATGGGGGATATGAACAAACGTAGGGGTAGGATATTAGGCATGGACCAACAAGAAGATGGAACTCAACTTGTAATGGCAGAAGCTCCTATGGCAGAAATGTTTAAGTATGCCATTGACTTGAGAAGTATGACTCAAGCAAGAGGAAGTTTCAAGATGGAATTTGCAAGATATGAAGAAGTTCCTTCTAATATAAGTGAAAAGATAATAGAAGAAGCAAAGGCTGAAAAGGAATAATATTCTAGAGCTCAACATTTATGTTGGGCTCTAATATTTTATTAAAGAAAATTATAAGTATGATGTTCATATTAATATTGAGTATATGTAAGTATTAATAAGTAATATAGTGTATTTCATAGAAAATGAATATTTTTGACAAAATACGGGTATTGAAAAAGATATAAGAATAAGTCAAAATAATTATAAGGGCAAAGTAAGTCAAAGTCAAAGAACAGAGGTGGAAATATGTCTGGACTAAGTAATATAATTGAAGAATTTATTATGGAATTATTTCAAGGAACAGAAGATGGAGTTGTAGAAATTCAGAGAAATGAGTTAGCAGAGTATTTTGACTGTGCTCCTTCTCAGATAAACTATGTTCTTACCACAAGGTTTACTCCATATAAGGGATACTATGTAGAGAGTAGAAGAGGCGGTGGTGGGTATATAAAGATAGTGAAGGTAGAATTTGATACTGAAGAGACTATCAATGAATTGATTGTAAATACTATTGGAAACTCAATAACTAAAAATAAAGCATATAGTATAATAGATAGCCTTCTAGAAGAAGATATAATAACAGAAAGAGAAGCCTATTTGATGAAAGTAGCTTTAGGAGATAGGTCATTAGCTTGTGTTACGGGGAATAGAAATGAACTTAGAGCTGATATATTGAAAAATATGTTGTTGATATTATTGAAGGAATAGGAGGATAGGTATGTTATGTGAGGATTGTGGCAAAAATGAAGCAACTATGCATTTTACTAAGATTTTAAATGGAGATGTAACTGAACTACATTTGTGTGAGGAATGTTCTAAAAAATATAAGGAGTTTGAATTTGATACTTCTTTTTCTTTTCATAAATTTTTGACAGGGCTTATAGACAATCTTCAAGGTGGTCCTGTAAAAGTTGATTACAGTGATTTAAGATGTGAAGTATGTGGAATGAGTTATTCTAAATTCAAACAAGTTGGTAAATTTGGCTGTCCTCATTGTTATGAGTCATTTAAGTCAAAATTAATACCAATACTTAGAGAAGTTCATGGTGATGACAATCATGTTGGAAAAATTCCTAAAAGAGCTGGTGGAGTAATAGGATTAAAGAAGGAAATAAATAAGTTGAAAGATGAGTTAAATGAATTAGTAGAGACTGAAAAGTTTGAAGAAGCAGCTGTGGTTAGGGATAGAATTAAAGCTCTTCAAAGTCAAATGGAAGATAAATAGAGGTGGTAAAATGACTAAATGGTATGATGAGTCAGGAATTGATGGAGATGTTGTTATAAGTAGTCGTGTGAGAATTGCAAGAAATTTAGAAAATATAAAATTTCCTCAAGAAATGACTTTAGAAGATAGTGAAATTATAAATAATAAGGTATTAGGGGCAATAGAAAGAACAGATGAACATGTTAATTATGATTATTACAAAATCAAAGAACTTTCTTCATTAGATAGGAATGTATTTGTTGAAGAACATCTGATAAGTCCAAATCTTATAAAGGATTTGGATAGGAGCAGTTTTTTTCTTAGAAAAGATGAGAAAGCAACTATTATGGTAAATGAAGAGGATCATTTGAGAATTCAAACCCTAATGACAGGTTTAAAATTAGATGAGTGTTGGACTTTGTGTAGTGAAATAGATGATTCATTGGAGGAGACTTTGGATTTTGCATTTGATGAAAAATTTGGTTACCTAACTTCATGTCCTACTAATACAGGAACAGGATTAAGAGCTTCTGTAATGATTCATCTGCCTTGTTTAGTTTATACAGGTTATGCAAACAATATATTTCGAGCTGTTAGTCAAATAGGTTTAACTGTTAGAGGTTTATATGGAGAGGGTACTACTGCATTAGGCAATATATTTCAAATATCAAATCAAACTACTCTGGGAGAAACAGAAGAAGAAATCATCCAAAAGCTAAAAAATGTGGTCATACAGATTATAGATAAAGAAAGAGAAATGAGAAATAATCTGCTTGTATCTAAGAAATACGAAGTAGAAGACAAGTTGTATAGATCATTAGGGATATTAAAATATGGAAGGATAATGTCATCAGAAGAGGCTATGAATCTTCTTTCATATGTAAAAATGGGCATAGAAATGGGTATAATTAAAAATATAGATGCCAAAGAAATAACAAATCTTATGATTCTCATTCAACCAGCAAGTTTACAGAAATACTTTGACAGAGAAATGGATTTAAAAGAAAGACAGATAAAAAGAGCTGAATTAATAAGAGGAAAGCTTTAAATTAGGAGGGATAATATGGCTATGTTTGGTAGATTTACAGAAAGAGCTCAAAAGGCCATACTATTAGCACAAGAAGAAGCTCAAATACTAAAACATAATTATGTAGGAACAGAACATATATTGTTAGGATTAATAAGTGAAGGTGAAGGAATAGCTGCTAATGCATTAGAAGCAGAGGGTGTTAATATTGAATTGGCTAGGACTCAAGTGATTAATGCTGTTGGTCAAGGAAGTTATGAAACTGAAATTTTGGGATTTACACCGAGGACGAAAAGAGTGTTCGAATTGAGTTTTCTAGAAGCTAGAAAATTGGGACATAACTACATTGGTACAGAACATATTCTATTAGGCTTACTAGAAGAAGGAGAAGGAGTAGCTATTTTCGTTTTAGAAAGTTTTGGTATAGATATAGATAAATTAAAAATAAGTATTATAGAAATGCTGACTGAAGGATTTTCAAAATCTAATCAAAGTGAAATGGGTGAATCAATGGAAACACCAAACCTTGATAAATATAGTAGGGATTTAAATAAACTTGCTAAGGATGGTAAGATAGATCCAGTAATAGGTAGGGCAAAAGAAATCGAGCGAGTAATTCAAGTATTAAGTAGACGAACTAAAAACAATCCTGTTCTCATTGGAGAACCAGGGGTAGGTAAAACTGCTATAGCTGAAGGATTAGCCCAAAAGATTATTAAAGGAGAAATACCAGAATTAATTAAGGGAAAAAGAGTTGTAACATTAGATTTACCAAGTATGTTAGCAGGAGCTAAGTATAGAGGTGAGTTTGAAGAAAGATTTAAGGCTGTACTTAAAGAATTAAAGGAAGATGAAAATATTATTCTATTTATTGATGAAATCCATACCATAGTAGGGGCTGGTGCAGCTGAAGGAGCAATTGATGCTTCTAATATATTGAAACCAGTTCTTGCAAGGGGGGAACTTCAAGTTGTAGGAGCAACTACAATAGATGAGTATAGAAAGTATATTGAAAAGGACCCAGCGTTGGAAAGAAGACTTCAGCCTATTATGGTAGAAGAACCAACTGTAGAGGATACAATGAAAATACTATTTGGATTAAGGGACAAATATGAGGCACATCATAGAGTTAGGATTAAGGATGAAGCAATAGAAGCTGCAGCAGAGCTATCAAACAGATATATCACAGACAGATTTCTTCCAGATAAGGCCATAGATTTAATAGATGAAGCTGCATCTATGATAAGATTAAAATCTGTAACTGTTCCAGACAATTTAAAAGATATAGAAGAAAAATTGGAGGAATTATCTCAAGAAAAAGAAGAAGCTATAAACACACAAAATTTTGAGAAAGCTGCAAGTATAAGAGATAAGGAACAAAAGTTAAAAAAACAATTACAAGAAAACAAAGAAAATTGGGAACAAGAGAAGAAGACTTTTTCTATGGAAGTGGGTTATGATGAAATTGCAAGTGTTGTTTCAGATTGGACTGGTGTACCAGTAACTAAGATGACTACAGAAGAAAGTGAGAGGCTACTAAATTTAGAAGAATTACTACATGAAAAGGTAATTGGTCAGGATAAGGCAGTTGCAGCTGTTTCTAATGCTGTTAGAAGGGCTAGAGTAGGTCTTAAGGACCCAAAGAAACCTGTGGGAACATTTATATTTGTTGGCCCTACAGGAGTGGGGAAGACTTATTTAGCTAAGGCATTAGCAGAGGCGCTTTTTGGTGATGAAAAGGCAATGATTAGGATAGATATGTCTGAATATATGGAAAAGCATACAGTATCAAGGTTAGTTGGCTCACCTCCTGGATATATTGGATATGAAGAAGGAGGACAACTGACAGAGGCAGTTAGAAGAAACCCTTATTCAGTCATACTATTTGATGAAATAGAAAAAGCTCATCCAGACGTATTTAATATACTTCTTCAAATATTAGATGATGGAAGGCTTACAGATTCAAAGGGAAGAACAGTCGATTTTAAGAATACAGTTATAATAATGACTTCAAATGTAGGGGCTTCAACTTTAAGAAAACAAAATGTACTTGGATTTTCTGCACCTGAGGAAGAAGAAAAAGGCGAATATGAAAAGATTAAAGAGAATATAACTGATGAACTCAAGAGAACTTTTAGACCAGAGTTTTTAAACAGGATAGATGAGATTATAATGTTCCACCCACTTAATGAAGAACATGTATCAGATATTGTAGGCATAATGATCAAAGACTTAGAAAAAAGACTTCATAAAATGGATTTAAATATTAAAGTAAGTGAAAAAACTAAAGAACATATTAGCAAAAGTGGATTTGATTCTGTTTATGGTGCAAGACCATTAGAACGTACAATTACTAAAATGATAGAAGACCAATTAGCAGAAGAAATTTTGAAGGGAAATGTATCTAAAGAGGACAATATATATATTGATTTTGTTGATGACAAATTAGTATTTTCTAAAGAGCCTGTATCTTAAGATATAGGCTCTTTTAATGATGATAAAAATGTAGTAGGATATAATTGATTGTATTTTTTAGTAGGGGGAGATAGGGTGGCTAAGATTAAGACCAAATTCATATGTCAAAACTGTGGTTATGAATCCTTTAAATGGTTAGGTAAATGTCCATCTTGTAATGAGTGGAACAGTTTTGTTGAAGAAGTATATGAAAAAAACAATGTAGTAAAAGTAGATTTAAAAAGTGTTTCAGTGGGAAAGCTAATAGATGTTAAAATTGATAAAGAAGACAGAATAATGACAAAAATAAATGAATTAGATAGAGTTTTAGGTGGAGGTATAGTTAAGGGGTCTTTAATTCTTGTTGGAGGGGATCCTGGGATAGGTAAATCTACATTGCTAATTCAAGTAGCTAGTGAATTATCTAATAGTGGTTTAAAAGTATTATATGTTTCTGGGGAAGAATCACCAAAACAGGTTAAGATGAGAGCAGATAGATTAAATTTAAAATCTGATGAATTGTTTATTTTAGCAGAAACAAATTTGGATATAATAAAGAATACGATAAACGATATTTCTCCAGACATATTGATTGTGGATTCTATTCAAACAGTATATGATTCAGATATTACTTCTGCCCCAGGAAGTGTAAGTCAAGTTAGAGAGGCAACGCATGCATTGATGAAAATAGCTAAGAGTGATAGCATTGCAACATTTATCGTTGGACATGTAACTAAGGAAGGTTCTATTGCAGGGCCTAGGGTATTGGAGCATATGGTAGATACTGTATTGTATTTTGAAGGGGAAATGTATCAAAGTTATAGGATTTTAAGGGCAGTTAAAAATAGATTTGGTTCTACAAATGAAATAGGAATGTTTGAAATGAGAGATATAGGTCTTGTTGAAGTAGAAAATCCATCAGAGGTTTTGATTTCTGGAAGACCACAAAACACATCTGGGACAGTGATAGTACCATGTATTGAAGGAACAAGGCCAATGCTAGTAGAGGTACAATCTTTAGTTAGTCAGACTGCTTTTGGTTTGCCAAGAAGAGCAACTATGGGTATAGATTACAATAGGGCTATTTTAATGATTGCTGTATTGGAAAAAAAGCTGGGATACAGTATGCAGAACTGTGATGTATATATAAATGTGGTAGGAGGACTGCAGACAAAAGAACCGGCGATGGATTTGGGAATTATTACTTCAATAGCTTCTAGCTATAGGGATTTATATATTGATTCTAAGACTATAGTTATGGGTGAGGTTGGGCTTACAGGAGAAATTAGAAGAGTTAGTTTTATTGATAAGAGAATAAATGAAGCTGCCAAACTAGGATTTAAAAGAGCTATAATACCAAAGATTAATTTTAAGGATATGAATAGTATAGATGGTATAGAAGTTATTGGGATAAATAAGGTAGAAGAGGCATTAGAAATTGTTTTGGGAGGTTAGTTCAAATGGTAGAAGTGAACATAAAAAGAGATATATATAAATCTCTTAAGATAGTTGCTCCAGGAACTCCATTGAGAGAAGGGCTTGAAAGTATAGTCAATGCAAAAACAGGAGCGTTAATTGTAATTGGAGATGGTGAAGAAGTTTTAAAAATAGTAGATGGTGGTTTTAATATCAACTGTGATTTCACTCCTTCTCACCTGTATGAGTTGGCAAAGATGGATGGGGCAATAATATTAAGCAATGATTCGAAAAAGATATTATATGCCAATACACAGCTAGTTCCAAACCAAACAATTTCCTCAGATGAAACAGGTATAAGACATAGAACAGCAGAAAGAGTTGCAAAACAAACAAATAATTTAGTAATTGCCATATCTCAAAGAAGGAATATCATAACTTTGTATAAGGGGAATATTAAATATGTTTTAAAAGATTCAAATGAAATATTAAACAAAGCAAATCAAGCCATACAGACATTGGAAAAGTATAAAAATGTGTTAAATCAGGCTATGAATAATTTAACAGCGTTAGAGTTCGAGGATTTAGTTACTGTTTATGATGTAGTAAAAGTTATACAGAGGATAGAAATGGTTATAATGATATCTGATGAAATAGAAAGGTATATGATAGAGTTAGGTAATGAAGGAAGACTTATTAGTATGCAACAAGATGAGATTATGAGTGGTGTACTAGATGATGGATTAAACATTATAAGGGATTATTTAAATAGAGATGATAAATCTTATATAGAGATAAGGGACGAGATTAGAACTTTGTTCCAAGAAGGTTTATTAGACTTATATACTATAGCAAATATCATGGGATATGATAGTGGAGTAGCAACTCTAGATTCAAATATTTATCCTAAAGGATATCGAATATTAAATAAAATTCCTAGAATTCCTTCAAATGTACTAGAGAACATAATAAATACATTTGATAATTTTCAAAAGATATTAAGAGCTTCTACACAAGAATTAGATCTAGTTGAAGGAATTGGTGAAGTAAGAGCAAGAACTATCAAAGAAGGCTTAAGAAGATTTCAAGAGCAGTTATTTTTAGAAAGACATATAATATAAAAGGCTAAATTGATTATAATCAATTTAGCCTTTTTACTTACTACTTAAGACTATAAACTCCTAATGTCTTCATGTTTTTGTATTCGTTATTAAGAACTTCTGAAAAATCTATACCTAGAGTTTGACAAAGTGCAGCTAAGTAAAATACATGAGATCCGATTTCTTCTTGAATCTTTTCTTTACAAATTTCACATAGTTCTCCTTCAATATGGTCTTTTAATGAAGATCTTAATTCTTCAAGGGTTTCTTTATCATATTCTTGTTTAGAGGCATCAATAGAAATACATCCACAAGAGGTAACGGATTTAACTACTGCTCTATTGATTCGAGCATTATATTCATCAAGTTTAGTGATTATATCTAGGATACTCTTATGTCTAATGAGTACCTTTGACACCATGTTTTGGAAATCATCGCAAAATATATCGTTATCTATATTTTCAATATCTTTATCCATGCTTTCCCACCCCAGTCAATTATTTTGTTTCATACTTTTATTATACTGATGGAGACAAGCTGTTGTCAAATAATTATTTTTCATTATTAATTGGCTTTTTAAGAAATAAGTTGAATTTAAATTTCGGTTGACAATGTAATGAATATTATGGTACAATAATAAATTTGACAATCATTGCCTTTTATTGTATAATAATTATACAAGTATGATTAAATTGGGAGGTTGTGTCACTATGTTTAGTATTGGAGATAAAATCGTCTATCCAATGCACGGTGCTGGTATCATTATTGCCATTGAGGAAAAAGAAATATTAGGTGAAAAAGCGAAGTATTATATTATGAAAATGCCTATTGGTGATATGAGAGTTATGGTTCCTGTTAAAAATGTTGAGGAAATTGGCATCAGAGAAATAGCTGGAGATGACGAAATAGAACAGGTTTTTGATGTGTTAAAGGGTAGACAAACAAAAATGCCACAAAATTGGAATAGACGTTATAGATTAAATATGGATAAAATAAAAAGTGGGAATATTTATGAAATTGCGTCTGTTGTAAGAAATCTTATGATTAGAGACAATGAAAAAGGACTATCAACTGGCGAAAGAAAGATGTTGAATAACGCTAAACAAATGCTTGTTAGCGAAATTGTTCTTTCAAAAGGTATTGATCAAGAAGAGACAGAAAAGTTAATTGATGACGCCATAAATTGCCCTGCAGTTTAATTTTTAAATTATTTAATAAAAATATGTTATATATTTTTCAATTATGGTAATATATAAAGATAAAGGAGGAGGTGAATTTATGGCAGATAAGATAGCAAAATTCATTATAACATTAATTGGTATTTTAATTGGATATGGTGTCATGGCTGGGCTAAAATTTCTCGGCATAATAAATTTAACAAACAAAGGAATATTAGGGCTCTTAATTTTTATAACTATTATTATTGCTTCTGGAATTATATTTTTCGTTCTATCTCCAAAGTTCATTAAGGGAGGAAAAAAATTCATACATTTTATAGAAGTGGAAATACAAGATATACCAGCTTCTGATATTATGATGGGTTCAGTTGGACTAATAGTTGGATTGATTATAGCTTATTTATCAAGTCAGCCATTTTACAATTTAAAGATACCATATTTGGGAACGATTATATCTATTATTTTGTATTTGATATTTGGTTATCTAGGTATTAAGATTCCTACAAGAAAGAGAGAAGACTTTACTAATGCATTAAATGTATTCAAGAAAAATTCTACTAGAGATAAACTTAAGTCAAGTTGCAAAGCGTGTCCTAAGATATTAGATACCAGTGTTATAATTGATGGAAGAATAGCTGATATATGTAAAACAGGATTTATTGAAGGTCCCCTTATAATACCAGAATTTGTTCTTGAAGAACTTCAACACATTGCCGACTCTTCAGATTCACTAAAGAGAAATAGAGGAAGAAGAGGTTTGGATATTTTAAATAAGATTCAAAAGGAATTAGATATTGAAGTAATCATTGTAGATGACAAAATAGAAGAAGTTCCAGAAGTAGATTCAAAGTTATTAAAATTAGCTCAAAAGATAAAAGGGAATGTTATAACAAATGATTACAATTTAAATAAGGTAGCAGAAGTTCAAGGAATAGATGTATTAAATATCAATGAACTTGCCAATGCAATTAAGCCAGTAGTTCTTCCTGGAGAAGAAATGGTGGTTCAAGTTATAAGAGATGGCAAGGAAATAGGTCAAGGATTGGCATATTTAGATGATGGAACAATGATAGTTGTAGAAGGTGGCAAGAAACATATAGGTGAAACCATCGGAGTTATGGTGACTAGTGTTCTCCAAACTTCTGCTGGAAGAATGATATTTGCAAAACCAAAATCAGCCGTTGATAGAGCAGTTTAGGGTCTAATTAGACCCTAATATTTTTTTGCCCTTTGGAGAATATATTTGTGGAAAGATGTTTCCTGTTATTTCACATTATGCTATAATGACTTTGAGGTGAAAAAAATGTATGAAAACGACTTTGTTTCAGTCATAGTTGCAGCAGCGGGAATGAGCAATAGAATGAGAAGCAGTATAAACAAACAATTTATTTCAATAAATAATAAAGCAGTTCTCGCACATACTTTGGAAAAATTTGAAAAATGTAAATATATAGATGAAATAATTGTAGTTGCAAAAGAAGATGAAATTGATTATTGTAAAAGAGAAATAGTGAAAAGATACAATTTTAAAAAAGTCACTAAAGTCGTAAGAGGTGGGAAAGAAAGACAAGATTCTGTATACAACGGCTTATTGGCACTAGATGAGAGATGCAATATAGTTCTTACACATGATGGTGCAAGACCTTTTGTAAAAGTGAAAAATATAGAAGATGGCATTATAGGAGTGACAAAATATGATGCCTGTATTATTGGTGTTCCTGTTAAGGATACTATCAAAATAGTAGATACATTAGACAATGTGGAAAACACCCCTGATAGAAGCTATATATGGGCTGCTCAGACACCTCAATGCTTTTGGAAAGACACACTTCTAAAAGCCTATAAAAAGGCTATAGAAGATGGATTTGTAGGTACAGATGATGGTATGCTAGTAGAAAGATTAGGGATTAATGTTAAGATGATAGAAGGTAGTTATGAAAACATTAAGATAACAACACCGGAGGATTTAATAGTTGCAGAATCCTTTGTGAAAGATAAAGAATTGTTTCTTAGGAATAAAGGACTTTTATTTCAAGGAAGATAGGGTGATTAATATGAGAATAGGTATAGGTTATGATGTTCACAAATTGGTAGAAGGAAGAAAACTCATAGTGGGTGGAGTAGAAATTCCTTATGAAAAAGGATTATTAGGTCATTCTGATGCGGATGTTCTTATTCATGCTATTAATGACAGTATACTTGGCGCCATGGCTTTGGGGGATATTGGAAAACATTTCCCTGATACAGATATGGAGTACAAAGATATTTCTAGTATGATTCTCATGGATAGAGTATATAAAATAATGGTTGATAATGGATATGAAATTGGCAATATAGATAGTATAATAGTTGCACAAAGACCCAAATTTGCTCCATATATAGATGCTATGAGAGAAAATATAGCAAATGCACTTCATACTTCAATTGAAAATGTAAGTGTAAAAGCTACTACTACAGAGGAACTTGGCTTTGAAGGAAGAAAAGAAGGTATATCTTCAAAATGTGTTTGCATATTAAATAAATTAAAGTAATTTTATAGGTTGTATTTTTATTACAACCTTTTTTCAAACAAATAGAAGTAAAAATAATGAAAAGGGGGCAAAAAATGATAGAAGTAATCAAACTTTCAAAGAAATTTAAAGAGATAGTAGCTGTAAATAGCATATCTTTTAAAGTTGATAAAGGGAAAGTATTTGGTCTTTTAGGAGAAAATGGTGCTGGAAAAACCACTACACTGAGGATTTTAGCTACTATGCTAAAACCAACTTCTGGTACTGCTGTTATAAATGGATATGATTTAGCAAGTGAACCAGAAAAGATTAGAGGAGAAATAGGAATACTTTTTGGTGGAGAAGCTGGATTATATGATAGACTTACAGCAAGAGAAAATATTGCTTATTTTGGGCTATTGAATGGTATGGACAAGGTAGAAATAAATGAACGAGTAGATGAGTTGTCTAGAATTCTTGAAATGGAAGATTTCATTGATAGAAGAGCTGGAAAGTTTTCTAAGGGAATGAAACAGAAGGTAGCAATAGCAAGGAGTATTGTTCACAATCCATCTATCATGCTATTTGATGAGCCTACTTCAGGACTTGATGTTTCAGCAACCCGTATAGTTCACAACTTTATAAAAGAGCTTAAAAATCAAGGCAAAACCATTATATTCTCAAGTCATTCAATGGATGAAGTTGGGAAATTATGTGATGAAGTAGGGATAATTCATAAAGGAAATATTGTAGAGCAATCTACATTAGAGGGTTTAAGAAAAAAATATGGTGAAGATGATTTAGAAGAAATTTTCATGGGATTGGTAGGTGGAAAATATGAGTAAATATACTAATATAGTTTTTATAAAAGAACTAAAGGATACCTTTAGAGATAAAAAAACTATTATTTCGAGCTTACTTATTCCTATTTTGATTTTTCCATTGATTGCATTTGCAATTGGTTTTGGCAGTTCAGATATGGTAAAGGAAAGTAAAGAACCTGTTAAGATTAGTGTGATTAGTGAAGGGGATAGTTCATTTTTAGATTTTCTTAAAGATAATAAGGATGTAGAAATAATTGAAAAGGATGATCCTAAAAAGGCGTTGGAAAAATTAGATATAAAAGCAATAGTAAAAATAAAGGAAGGTTTTGATGATAAGCTAGAACGTGGAGACAATCCAGAAATAGAAATAATCTATGATGAAAGCAGTCAAAAATCAGAGATGGCTAGATCTAGGATGACGGAAATAATTTCTATATATACTCAATCTGTAGTTGAAAAAAGGCTCAATGATGTAGGTGTAGATATAAGTATATTAGAGCCTATTGATATAAAAGCAGTATCTGTATCTAAAGAAGGCGGAATAGGTACGATGATGATGTCTATGATGCTCCCTTTGATGCTTACATTATGGTCAGCAGTTGGAGGAATAGCTGCTGCTACTGATTTGGGGGCAGGAGAAAAAGAAAGGCAAACGCTAGAACCTCTGTTGACTACCAAGGCTAGTAGAAGCTCTATTCTCATGGGAAAATATTTTGCTGTAGTGGTAGCTGGAGTTCTTGGCACATTAGCTTCTCTAATAGGCTTTTTAATAGCTACAAAGATCAATCCAGATTTTATGGGGGAAGGAATCAGTATGTCTATAGTAGGAGTAGGTATAATATCTTTGGTTTGTCTTCTTTTAGCTTTTGCTTTTGCAAGTATTGAGCTTGCTATTAGTTTCTACGCTAGAAGTTTTAAAGAAGCTCAAACATATTTAAGTCCTATAACTATTATTATAATGGTTCCTGTATATTTGACTATGTTTGTAGATGGCAAGGCAGTTCCAGAGTATTATTTTCACATTCCTATACTAAACACCATAGGAATTATAAAAGAAATAGTTGTTTCTGTATATAATTATAAGCATATAATTATTACTGTTGGATGGAGTATTATCTATATATTGTTCTTTTTATTTATAACTGTAAAGATGTTTGAGAAGGAAGAAGTAGTTTTTAGAAATTAAAAAATATTTGACACAATAGATTTTATTTAGTATTATAAAAATAATATTTAGCTTTGAAGGGAAATAGTAAATATTAATGGCAACAGAGAGGAAGTTATAAGGTGGAAAACTTCTAGCCCCCTTGGTATTGAACCCGTCCCTGAGCTTTTAGGCTGAAAAAGTAGGTCTAAACGTTTGCTACGTTATAGCTTTTAAGGTGGATTTATATTTATAAATCTATTAGAGTGGTACCGCGAATTAACCTTCGTCTCTATTTTGAGATGAAGGTTTTTTTAATGAGTTAAATGAGTCAGGGGACGGTCCTTTGACTCATTAAAGAATATAACTCAAAAATATGAGGAGGAAAAAACTATGAGGATGTCAAAAATGTATTTACCAACATTAAGGGAAGTTCCATCAGAGGCAGAGATACCTAGCCATCAATTATTACTTCGTGCAGGAATGATGAGGAAGCTAGTTTCAGGAGTTTATTCTTATTTACCTCTTGGATATAGAGTTATAAGAAAGATTGAACAAATAGTAAGAGAAGAAATGGACAGAGCTGGCTCTCAAGAACTTTTAATGAGTGCGATTCAACCTAAGGAACTATGGGAAGCAAGTGGAAGATGGGATAATTTTGGCCCAGAAATGTTTAAATTAAAAGATAGAAATAGTAGAGAGTTTTGTCTTGGACCAACTCATGAAGAATATTTTACAAATCTTATCAAAGATGAGGTTAGATCATACAAACAATTACCATTAAACTTATATCAAATACAGACTAAGTATAGAGATGAGAAAAGGCCTAGATTTGGTTTAATAAGAAGTAGAGAATTTATAATGAAAGACGCTTATACTTATGATATGGATGAAGAAGGATTGAAAAAAGCTTATGAAAATATGTGGAAAGCATATGATAAGGTGTTTACAAGACTTAAACTTAATTACAAAGTAGTTCAAGGTGATACAGGAGCTATGGGTGGAAAGGTATCCCATGAGTTCATGGCTATGTCAGAAGTTGGAGAAGGTGAGATAGCTTATTGTAATAGTTGTGACTATGCTGCTACAGATGAAAAAGCTACGGTTATATATAAGGTAAAAGAAAAAAATGAAGAAGAGCTAGAAAAAGAAAAGGTTTATACTCCAAATTTAAAAACTATTGAAGAATTAGTTGATTTTCTAAAAATAGAAGAATGCGATACTGCAAAAGCTCTTATATATAAGGCGAAAGGAGAGCCTATATTTGCACTGATTCCAGGGGATAGGGAATTAAATGAAACAAAACTATGCAATATACTAGGAATTGCAGAACATGAATTAGAAATGGCAGATGATGAGACTATTAAAGATATTACTGGAGCAGAATCAGGATTTTCAGGCCCTATAGGACTTAAAGAAGGAGTAAGGCTTTTAGTAGATTCAAGGGTTACTAAGATGAAAAACTTTGTTGTTGGAGGAAATGAAACAGATTATCATATAGTTAATGCAAACTATGGTAGAGATTTTACTGGAGAAGTTGTAGACGATTTATTGCTAATTCAAGAAGGAGATATTTGTCCTAAATGTGGAGCTACTCTTAAAATGGACAGAGGAATAGAAGTAGGAAATATATTCCAATTAGGCACAAAATATAGTGATAGCTTGAAGGCAACTTATTTAGATGAAAATGGTAAAGAAAAGCCTTTTGTTATGGGTTCATATGGTATTGGAGTATCTAGAAGTATGGCTGCTGTAGTAGAACAATATCATGACGATAAGGGGATAATTTGGCCACTAGTAGTTACGCCATATCATGTAATAATAACAGTAATAAACACTAAAAAAGAAGAGCAAATGGAACTTGGAGAAAAAATATATGATAAGCTTCAAAGCTTAGGATTAGAAGTATTGATTGATGATAGAAACGAAAGAGCTGGGGTTAAATTCAACGATAGAGATTTAATTGGAATACCTATAAGAATAACTGTAGGTAAAAGAGCATCAGAAAATATAGTAGAATATTCACTACGAAGAGACGATGAGAAGATGGAAATAGATGTAGAAGAAATAGTTGGTAAAATAAAAGAAGAATTTGAAAAAGAAGGACTAAGTATATAGTTAAAAGAAGGGTATGGATATCCATACCCTTCTTTTAATCAAAATACTTTTTACTTGTAAAAGCTGTCATAATAAGATATTCTATCTTATAAGGTATTATTAAAAGAAAAAATGGAGGGATATTCATGTTTAAGAGGATAACTTCTACTGTTTTAGTTATATTATTACTTATAAGCAACATGGCTTTAGCAGATCAAGCAGTAAATAACAACAAGGTAATTTGCTTAGGACAAAACCTATCACAAGCACAGAAAAAAGATATGCTTAACTTATTTGGCGCAGATGAAAGTGTTGAAATAGTAGAGGTAACAAACAAGGAAGAAAGAGAATACTTAGGTAAATATATAGATGAAAAGATTTTGGGGACTAGAGCTATATCTAGTGCTTATGTGGAGAAACTAAATGAAGGTGAAGGGATAAGTGTTGTAACTCATAATATCTCATGGGTAACAGAAGATATGTATAAAAACGCATTAATAACTGCGGGAATAAAAGATGCAAAAATAATAGTAGCAAGTCCTGTAAATGTTTCTGGAACTGCTGCTCTAACTGGTGTAATAAAGGCTTTTGAAGATTTAACTGGTGAGGATATAACTGAAAAGGAAAAAGAGGTAGCTAGTGAAGAAATTGCAAAAACTGCAGTACTAGGCAATGAAATAGGTGCGGATAAGGCTAGTGAATTAATTGAGAATGTAAAGGTAAATGTAGTTGGAAATAATATTAAAGGCAAAAGGAATATTAAGAAGGCTGTTAATGCTGCAGCTAATGAACTAGGTGTAGAATTAAGCGATGATCAAGTAAATGAAATAATTGGACTTATGAAGAGAATTTCAAAACTAGATTTAGATTTGAATGAAATTAAAACTCAGCTTAAAGATATTTCAGGAAAGATTGACAAAATAGTTTCTCAAGGCGAAGAAGTAAAATCTCTATTAGATAAGATTATTGGCTTTTTTGAAGACCTTTTTAGTAGACTATTTGGATAATAAGTGTTTTTACTTTGTTGATACAAACAAATTCATGTTATATAATATACAGGTAGATAAATTAGGAGGTGGCTATAGTTGGAACAAGTAAGAGTGAGATTTGCTCCAAGTCCAACTGGATATTTACATATTGGTGGACTTAGGACTGCATTATATAATTACTTATTTGCAAGACACAATGATGGAAAGTTTATATTGAGGATTGAGGATACAGATAGGACTAGATTCGTAGAAGGTGCTATAGAAAACCTAATCAATTCATTAGAATGGGCTGGAATAGACTATGATGAAGGTGTATTTGTTGAAAATGGTGAAGTGGTACAAAAAGGTGAATATGGTCCATATATTCAATCTGAAAGACTTGATATCTATAGAAAATATGTTGATGAATTAATTGAAAAGGGATACGCATATTATTGTTTTTGTTCAAAAGAAAGACTTGATAATGTAAGAGAAGAACAAAAAATAAAGGGACTTATACCTAGATATGATGGTTTTTGTAGAAATATAGATATTGAAGAAGCTAAAAAGAGAATTGCCAATGGAGAGGAATATGTTGTTAGACTAAAATTACCTCATGATAGAGATATTAAATTTCATGACCTTGTGAGGGGAGATATAGTTATTAATACTAATGACTTAGACGATCAAGTATTGCTTAAGTCTGATGGATTCCCAACTTATCACTTAGCTGTAGTTGTTGATGACCATCTTATGAATATAACTCATATAATAAGGGGAGAAGAATGGCTTCCTTCTACACCTAAACATGTTTATTTGTATGAAGCATTTGGTTGGGAAAAGCCAGATTATGTTCATCTTCCAACTGTTTTAAACAAGGATAGGAAAAAATTGAGTAAACGTCAGGGAGATGTTTCTGTAGAAGACTTTAGAGCTAGCGGTTATCTTTCAGAGGGATTGGTTAACTATCTTGCACTAGTGGGATGGAGTCCAGAAGGAACTGAAGAAATTCTTTCTATGGAAGAGATGATTAAACAATTTTCATTTGATAGAGTTGCAAAAACAGGTGGAATATTTGACAAAGATAAATTAGATTGGGTAAATGGACATTATATAAGAAGTTTTAGTCCAGAAGATATTACTGATTTGGCAATACCTTATCTAAAAGAAGCAGGATTTATAACAGATGAAGATGTAAAAGAAAGATATGATTGGATAGTAGCTATGGTATCTACTGTTCAAGAAAGTCTATCTACTACAAAAGAAGTGGTAGAAAAGGTTGAAATGTTTTTTGGAGATGAAGTTAAACCTGAAAATGATGAAGTAGTAGAAGTGTTAAATGGAGAACAAGTTCCTACATTATTCCAAGCTATAAGAGAAGAACTTCAAGAAGTAGATGAATTAGATGAAGAATTTTGTAAAGGACTTATGAAGAGGATTCAAAAGAAAACTGGTATCAAGGGGAAAAATTTATATATGCCAGTTCGTTCAGCATTGACTGGAAATCTTCATGGACCTGAATTAGTAAATATTATTTATGTTTTAGGTAAACAAAATATATTAAAACGCATAGAATATGTAGAAAACAACTATATAAAATAATACTTGAAATAAGTGTTAATATAATGTAGAATGTAATATAATATTTTAATAAATATAAGCTATGAAAAGGAAAAGTAAATCTGACACACTAACAGAGAGAGGTTTTTACCTAGCTGAGAGAAACCTTAAGTTCTTATTAGATTGAAGTGCACCTTTGAGCTATTGCCTGAAATATAGTATGGCATATCGGTTGACACCGTTATTGTTTTTGAGTTGGGGCTTTCTTTGTTTAATTTGGAGAACCCAATCAGAGTGGAATCGCGGAAAAACCGTCTCTGTTTTTGGAGACGGTTTTATTATATTTAAAAATAAGACACAAGATTGTTCTTTGTCTATAAAGGAGGATTATTATGTGGGAAACTATAAAAGAAGATATAAAAGCCATAAGAGATAGAGACCCTGCTGTGAATAGTTGGGTAGAGGCTGTTTTATGTTATCCAGGATTACATGCCCTTTTCTTTTATAGGATCTCTCATTTTTTCTATGGTTTAAGACTATATTTAATAGCTAGATTTATTTCAAATGTGGGGAGATTTCTAACTGGAATCGAGATACATCCTGGTGCAAAAATAGGAAAGGGAATTTTTATAGATCATGGTATGGCTGTAGTAATTGGAGAAACTACAGAGATAGGAGATAATGTCACCATATACCAAGGGGCTACTCTTGGTGGAACTGGCAAAGAAAAGGGAAAGAGACATCCTACTATTGGTAACAATGTAGTGATTAGTTCAGGAGCAAAAGTTCTTGGACCATTTACAGTCGGTGATTATTCGAAAATAGGGGCTGGTTCTGTAGTACTTAAAGAAGTACCGCCAAACTGTACAGTAGTGGGAGTACCAGGTAGAATAGTAGTTAAGGATAATAAGAGGCTAAAATGTGTAAAAGATAGAGATGAAATTGATTTGGATCAAGTAAGATTACCAGACCCTGTTTATCAGGAGATAGAATGCCTAAAGGAAAGGATACAAATATTAGAAAACTATATTTATAAAATGGAAGGAGAAGTGAAAAATGAAGTTGTATAATACTTTAACTAAAAAGAAGGTTGACTTTGTTCCTAATGAAGATGGAAAAGTAACTATGTATGTTTGTGGACCTACAGTATATAATTATATCCATGTAGGAAATGCAAGGCCACTAGTGGTATTTGACACTTTTAGAAGATATTTAAAATATAGTGGATATGAAGTAAAATATTTAGTTAATTTTACAGATATAGATGATAAGATGATTAAGAAGGCTAATGAAGAGGGAACTACTGTTAGAGCGATTGCTGACAAATTTATTGAAGAATTTTTTGTGGATTCAAATGGTCTTTTAATAGACGAAAAAGATACTATTCATCCTAGGGCAACTGATAATATTCGTCAAATAATAGAATTCATAGAAGGCTTAATAGAGAAAGATGCTGCTTATAATGTAAATGGAAATGTATATTTTGATATATCTAAGGCAAAAGATTACGGTAAGCTTTCAAAGAAAAATATTGAAGAATTAATGAGTGGTGCTAGAATAGAAGTTAGTGAGGAAAAGAAAAACCCTATGGATTTTGCTCTTTGGAAGAGTGAAAAGCCTGGAGAACCTTCATGGGATAGTCCCTGGGGAAAAGGTCGACCAGGTTGGCATATTGAATGCTCTGTGATGGCAAAAACTTATTTAGGAGACACTATAGACATTCATGCTGGAGGAGAAGACTTACAGTTTCCTCACCATGAAAATGAAATAGCTCAAAGTGAAACTCTTAATAATAAACCTTTTGCAAACTATTGGCTTCACAATGCCATGATCAATGTAGAAAACAAGAAAATGTCAAAATCGAAATTTAATTTCTTTACAGTTAGAGAAATAAGTAAGGAATTTGATTTAGAAGTTTTAAGATTTTTTATACTTTCAGCTCATTATAGAAACCCTGTAAACTTCAGTAGGGAACTAATAGCACAAGCTGAAAGAGGATTAGAAAGATTGTATAATGGAAAGAACAATCTTCTTTATCTAATGGATAAAACTAAAGATAGAGAATTAATTGATGAAGAAATAAAAACAAAAGAACAAATTGATGGATTTAAAGCTAATTTCAAAGAAAGTATGGATGATGATTTAAATACAGCTGATGCTATAGCTTCACTTTTTGAAATAGTTAAAGTATCAAATAGTAATTTTAATGAACAAACATCCAAAAATCTGATAGAATATACTTATGATATGTTGATGGAACTATCAGGAGTTTTAGCAATATTATCAAAAGAAGAAGAATTACTAGAAGAAGAAATACTAGAATTGATAGAGAAAAGAAGTCAAGCAAGGGCAAATAAAGATTACAAATTAGCAGATGAGATTAGAGATGAATTAAAGGAAAAAGGTATCATAATAGAAGATACCAAAGAGGGAGTGAAATGGAAGAGAATTTAGCTTATGGAGAATAATAAAATTAATCCAATAAAAAATATGAATAATAATATGACTGCGAGGGAGGCTTCTATGCTTTCACCCTTGCAGTTAGCATATATAGGAGATGCAGTTTATGAACTGTTTATAAGAACTTATTTATTGCAAAGTAACAAACCTGTTCATGAACTTCACAAAGAAGCAACACATTATGTAAAAGCTAAGGCTCAATCAGATATTGTACATTTTTTAAGTGAAGATTTGACAGAGGATGAAAAGGGGATTGTAAAAAGAGGTAGAAATGCAAAAACTTATTCATCACCTAAAAATGCAAATATTATAGATTATAAATATGCTACTGGTTTTGAAACATTAGTAGGTTTTTTATATTTAACAGGACAAGAAGCAAGAATGATGGAATTGTTCGATAAAATTGTTTCACATTAATTAGGAGGAGTGAGGTTTTTGAGTAGCAAGCTAAAAGTTAAATTATTAAGATATACGCCAGAAGGAGAAAAGCTAGTTGCATCAGCAGCAAAACTCTGCTATTCACCTGTAGGCATTGATAGAATAGAAGAACATTTAGATGAAGAAAAGGTTGACAATTTTTTAAATATGTTAATGGATTTAGGGCATGAATCACCTATTGAACATATTACTTTTACATTTGGTGTAGAAGGTGTATCTAGAGTGCTTACTCATCAACTAGTAAGACATAGAATAGCTAGTTATTCACAACAATCTCAAAGATATGTAAAATTAGATCAATTTGATTATTGTATACCACCTAATATAGAATCAAACCAAAAGGCAAGAGAATTGTTTGTTAAAGCCATGGAAGAAGATCAAACGTATTATAACGAGATTACAGATATACTATTTAAGGATCATTTTGAAGAGCTTATAGAAAAGGGATATGATGAAAAAAGTGCTAGAATTACAGCTGAAAAGAAAGCAATTGAAGATGCTAGATATGTATTTCCAAATGCTTGTGAGACGAAGATAGTGTTTACTATGAATGCAAGAAGTCTTTTCAATTTTTTTAGGCTTAGATGTTGTAATAGAGCTCAATGGGAAATTAGAGAGTTGGCAACGGAAATGTTAAGACTTGTAAAAGCTGTATATCCTACATTGTTTAAGAATTGTGGGCCAAGTTGTTTAATAGGGCCTTGTCCTGAAGGAAAGATGACTTGTGGAGAAATGATAAAAGTAAGAGATAAATTTAAAAACATGTATTAAAATATTAAGTGAAGGATACTCTAAAAGCAATGTGTATCAATCATGGATTAGGGAGTGAAAAACATGGATAGCGATTATATCGTTGGAAGAAACCCAGTAATAGAAGCACTTAAATCTGAAAGAGAAGTTGAAAAAATATTAGTAGCAAAGGGAGAGTTAAAAGGTTCTATAAATAAAATACTTGGTATAGCAAAAGATAAGAGCATCCCCGTACAATATGTAGACAAAAATAGATTAGACACTATTTCTGAAGGGGGTCTCCCACATCAAGGAGTTGCAGCGCTAGTTACTCCATTTAAATATTCTACTATAGAAGATATATTAGATATTGCAAAAAAAACAGATGAAGATCCTTTTATAGTGATATTAGATGAAATTGAGGATCCTCATAATCTAGGTTCTATAATAAGAACAGCTGAATGTGCTGGAGTACATGGTATAATTATACCGAAAAGAAGATCTGCTTCAGTTACTATGACTGTTGTTAAGGCTTCTGCAGGAGCAGTAGAGCATATGCATATTGCAAAAGTAAACAATATTACTAATACAATATTAGAACTTAAAGATAATGGCCTTTGGATATATGGTGCGGATATGGATGCAGAAGAATATTATTTTGAAAGAGATTTTAGTGGACCTAAGGCACTGGTTATAGGGAGTGAAGGCAAAGGTATATCTAGATTAGTAAAAGAAAACTGTGATTTTCTAGTTAAGATTCCTATGTTAGGGGATATTTCATCTTTAAATGCTTCAAATGCTGCCTCCATACTAATATATGAAGCGGTAAGAGAGAGATATGGAAAAAAATAGGTGGAAGCCAAAGGAATATCTTTTTGTTGATGGTTATAATATCATTAATACTTGGGAAAGTTTACGTTCACTAAGTGAGTTGAGTTTGGAAGCAGCGAGAAATGAGCTCATAGAGATAATGGCTGAATACCAACACTATACAGGCATTATAGTAATAATAGTTTTTGATGCTCATATGGTAAAGAGTAATAGCGGGAAAAAGGAAAAGATTAAAGGTGTAGACGTAGTATATACCAAGGAAAATGAAACAGCTGATCATTTTATTGAGAGAACCCTAGATTCCATAGGTAGAATTAAAAAAGTAAGAGTTGCTACTTCTGATTGGATGGAACAACAAGTTGTCTTGGGCAGGGGTGGGACAAGGATCTCATCTAGAGAATTAGAGGTAGAAATACAGAATTACAAAAAGCTAATAAAAAATAAGAGTAAAAAGAAAAAGCAAATTAATGATTTAATTATTGGACGATTAGATGAAGAAACTATTAAAAAACTTGAAAAATGGAGAAATAGTGAGGAATAACCTTGACTATTAAAATATAAACATTTATAATTTAATTAATTGAATTGAAAAAGATTAACTATTTGTAACAAACTTTGGAGGGGATCTTGGTGGGATTAGGTTTATACAGTGAAGTAAATGCTTTATATTTTGAAAGCATGGAGGACGAAGATATTGTAGAAGAGGCCAAAAATGGTGATCCAATAGCACTGGAGTACCTTATTACCAAGTACAAGAATTTTGTTAGGGTAAAAGCTAGGTCATATTTTTTGATTGGAGCTGATAAAGAAGACATTATTCAAGAGGGAATGATAGGCCTTTACAAAGCTATTAGAGATTATAATAGGGACAAGCTCACTTCTTTTAAAGCCTTTGCAGAACTATGTATAACTAGACAGATAATTACAGCTATTAAAACTGCTACAAGACAAAAACATATCCCATTAAACTCTTATGTTTCCCTTAACAAGCCTATTTATGATGAGGATTCAGATAGAACGTTGTTAGATGTAATCTCTGGAGTAAAGATTACAGATCCTGAAGAGCTTATTATAGGTAGGGAAGAGTTAACAAGTATGGAGTGCAAAATTGGAGAAATACTTAGTGATCTTGAATTGGAAGTTCTTACAGCTTATTTAGAAGGAAAGTCATATCAGGAAATAGCTGTAGAATTAGAAAGGCATGTTAAAAGTATTGACAATGCATTGCAAAGAGTAAAGAGAAAATTGGAAAGATACTTAGAACTGAAGGAAGATTAGTTTTTTCTATTGACAATAATATTCCAAGATAGTAGAATATTTTACAGTGGTTATAAGTGCCCATGTAGCTCAGCAGGTAGAGCACTTGCATGGTAAGCAAGAGGTCACCGGTTCAAGTCCGGTCATGGGCTCCAAAGAATTAATATTTGCAAGAAAAGCAGGGTTACTTTCTTGAATAAAGAACAAAACAAGGAGGAATATAAAATGGGTAAAGCACATTATGAGAGAACCAAACCACACGTAAATATAGGAACAATAGGTCACGTAGACCATGGTAAAACAACATTAACAGCAGCAATAACATCAGTATTAACACAAAGATTTGGCTCAGGAGAAGTTATGAGCTATGACAACATAGACAAGGCACCAGAAGAAAGAGAAAGAGGAATAACAATATCCACATCACACGTAGAATACGAAACAGCAAACCGTCACTACGCACACGTAGACTGCCCAGGTCACGCTGACTATGTAAAGAACATGATCACAGGAGCAGCACAAATGGACGGAGCAATACTAGTAGTATCAGCAGCAGACGGTCCAATGCCACAAACAAGAGAACATATCTTACTATCAAGACAAGTAGGAGTACCAAAGATAGTAGTATTCCTAAACAAAGAAGACATGGTAGATGACCCAGAACTAATCGAACTAGTAGAAATGGAAGTAAGAGAACTATTAAATGAATATGAATTTGATGGAGACAACACACCAATAGTAGTAGGATCAGCACTAAAAGCAATAGAACAACCAGATAGCGAATGGGGAGACAAGATAGTAAAACTAATGGAAGCAGTAGACGCAGAAATCCCAGAACCACAAAGAGAAACAGACAAACCATTCTTAATGCCAGTAGAAGACGTATTTAGTATAACAGGAAGAGGAACAGTAGCAACAGGAAGAGTAGAAAGAGGAGTATTAAAAACAGGAGATAGCGTAGAACTAGTAGGACTAGCAGAAGAATCAAGAACAGTAGTAGTAACAGGAGTAGAAATGTTCAGAAAGATTCTAGACGAAGCACAAGCAGGAGATAATATAGGAGCATTATTAAGAGGAGTACAAAGAACAGAAATCGAAAGAGGTCAAGTACTAGCAAAACCAGGTAGTATCACACCACATACAAAATTCGAATCAGAAGTATATGTACTAACAAAAGAAGAAGGTGGAAGACATACACCATTCTTCAACGGATACAGACCACAATTCTACTTTAGAACAACAGACGTAACAGGAAACATCGAACTAGAAGAAGGAACAGAAATGGTAATGCCAGGAGACAATGCTAAATTTACAATTGAATTAATCACACCAATAGCAATGGAAGAAGGATTAAGATTTGCTATTCGTGAAGGCGGAAGAACAGTTGGAGCAGGTGTTGTTTCTAAGGTTATAAAATAGTTTATAAAAGACTGAGTCTTTTGACTCAGTCTTTTTTCAAATGACAAATAATGAAAATCATAAAAACTCTTACATCAATAAGAGTTTTTTTCCTTTTAATTTTTTATTGACATAATATTTAATTTGTGATAGTTTATATTAAGTAATGTAGATAATTATGGGTATTTTCACCCGAAATAAACACATGTTCACATATACATTTTTCCATAGGAGGTGGCTTCATTGAGAGATAAAGTAACTATGGCTTGTACAGAATGCAAACAAAGAAATTATACAACATCAAAGAATAAAAAGAACAATTCAGAAAGAATAGAACTAAAAAAATATTGTAAATTCTGTAAGACTCATACATTACACAAAGAAACTAAGTAGTAAAGTAAAAAGGTAAGGATGTGAGTTAAATGTCTGCTCAAACTAACGCAAAGCAAGGAAAGGCTAAAACATATTTTAAAGGCGTTAAAGCTGAGACAAAAAAAGTTATATGGCCCACAAAAAAAGAAATACTCAACTATATAGGTGTTGTAATTTTAATGGTAGCTATAGTTGGTTTAGTTGTTTGGGTATTAGATTTAGGTATCCATCGCCTGTTGTCATTAATTATAAAGTAATATGAAGGAGGCAAGGGCCAACAATATATAGAGAGAAAGGGGCCCCATATCTATGGTGGATAAGGAAGAAACTAGACAGGAAAGAGCTAAAAAGGCTAAATGGTATGTTGTACATACCTATTCCGGTCATGAAAACAAAGTAAAAGCAAATATTGAAAAGATGGTTGAAAATAGAGGAATGGTTGACGACATTTTTGAAGTTGCAGTTCCAACTGAAGAATATGTTGAAACTAAATCTGGGAAGAAAAAAGTAAAGGAAAGAAAGCTTTTTCCTGGATATGTAATCATAAAAATGATTGTCAATGATGAATCTTGGTATCTTGTAAGAAATACCAGAGGAGTGACTGGTTTTGTAGGACCAGGCTCAAAACCGATTCCTCTATCAGATGAAGAAGTTAAAGCATTAGGGGTACAGGAAACAATTGTACCAAGTATTGATTTAAAAGAATCAGATGCGGTTAAAGTTACTTCAGGACCTTTTGAAAATTTCATGGGTACTGTAGACAGCATCAATTTAGAAAAGAAAAAGATTAAAGTTTATGTGTCTATGTTTGGAAGGGAAACTTTACTAGAACTGGATTTTGATCAAGTAGAAAAGCTTTAAATTTGTTTAAAAAAGCTAAATTGCTTTTTTTAAATAGATGTTTTAAGTGGGAGGGTTTATCCCGCCAAACCACATAGGAAATGAGGAGGTGGAACTAGATGGCAAAGAAAGTTATAGCTGTAGTTAAACTACAAATTCCAGCTGGAAAAGCAACTCCAGCACCACCAGTAGGTACAGCATTAGGACCACATGGTGTGAATATTATGCAATTTACAAAAGAGTTCAATTCTAGAACAGCAGATCAAGCTGGTATGATTATTCCAGTTGTTCTTACTGTTTACCAAGATAGATCTTTTACATTTATAACAAAGACTCCCCCTGTATCAGTATTACTAAAGAAGGCAGTTGGAGTTGAATCAGGTTCTGGAGAACCAAACAAGAAAAAAGTAGCTAAAGTTTCAAAAGACAAAGTTAAAGAAATTGCTGAAATTAAAATGCCTGACTTAAATGCAGCAAGTATAGAAGCTGCTATGAGCATGGTAGCAGGAACAGCAAGAAGTATGGGCTTTGTAGTAGAAGAGTAGAAATAAAGTGGGAGGATTTTCCGATAAAACCACGAGGAGGTATAAACATGGCAAAAAGAGGTAAGAAATATCAAGATAGTGCAAAATTAATTGATAGACATAAATTATATGATCCACTAGAAGCAATAGAACTTGTTCAAAAAACTGCAAAGGCTAAATTTGATGAAACAATTGAACTTTCAGTAAGATTGGGAGTAGATCCAAGACATGCGGATCAACAAGTTAGAGGCGCAGTAGTATTGCCACATGGAACTGGTAAAACTAGAAAAGTTCTAGTATTTGCAAAAGGTGATAAGATCAAAGAAGCAGAACAAGCTGGAGCAGACTATGCAGGCGGAGATGAACTAGTTCAAAAGATTCAATCTGAAAACTGGTTTGATTTTGATGTAGTAGTTGCTACTCCTGATATGATGGGGGTAGTTGGTAGATTAGGAAGAATATTAGGACCAAAAGGCTTAATGCCAAACCCAAAATCTGGAACAGTTACTTTTGAAATTGAAAAGGCTGTAAAGGAAATAAAAGCAGGTAAAGTTGAATATAGAGTAGATAAGAGTAGTATTATCCACGTACCTATAGGTAAGGCTTCATTTGGGACTGAAAAATTAAAAGAAAACTTTGCTACTATTATGGATGCAATAGTTAAAGCAAAACCAGCAGCAGCAAAGGGAAAATATCTAAAGAACGTTGTTCTTGCAAGCACTATGGGTCCTGGAATTAAGATAAATGGACAAAAAATTATGGATAAATATTAAAATTAATATTGACAAAGTAATTTTTACTTGTTAAAATAATTACTGACAATTGAACAAGTTACCGTAGACAGTAGGAACCTATAGTGGTTTAAATATTCCTACCGAGGTTAGACTTTTGATTTGCTAATTAATTTGTATATTAATTAATAAAAATACAAGTCTCTTCGTGTCTACGGAGGGACTTTTTTATATGTGTTCATCCTAAGGAGGTGAAACTAGTTGAAAGAAAAAGTAATCCAAGAAAAGCAAAGAATAGTTGAAGAAATAAAAGGAAAAGTTGATGAAGCTCAAGCTGTAGTACTAGTAGATTATAGAGGATTAAATGTTGAAGAATTGACAGAGTTAAGAAGCAAATATAGAGAGGCAGGCGTTGAATATAAAGTTTACAAAAATACAATGATGCGTTTTGCTTTTAAGGATGCAGGCTACGAAGACTTTAATGAGCATTTAACTGGACCAAATGGAGTTGCTTTTGGATTTGATGACCCAGTTCAAGTAGCTAAGATAACTCACGAATTTGCCAAAGAACATGAGAAATTAGAAATTAAAGCAGGAATTGTAGATGGTAAGATAATAGATATTGAAGAAGTTAAATCATTAGCTAGTTTACCATCAAAAGAAGTACTTGTTGCTCAAGCATTAGCAGGATTAAATGCTCCTATAACAGGATTTGTTAATGTACTTCAAGGCAATATTAGAAATCTTGTATATGCATTAGATGCAATTAGAAAACAACAAGAAGCATAAAAATAAAAAATTGTATGGAGGGATTTTTGAAATGGCAAGCGAAAAAGTTCAAAATTTAATTGAAGAAGTTAAAAATCTTACTGTTTTAGAATTATCAGAATTAGTTAAGGAATTAGAAGAAGAATTTGGAGTTAGTGCAGCAGCACCAATGGCAGTAGCAGCAGCACCAGCAGCAGGTGGAGCAGCACCAGCAGCAGAAGAAAAAACAGATTTTGATGTTATACTAAAATCAGCAGGACAAGAAAAAATCAAAGTTATAAAAGTTGTTAGAGAAATAACTGGATTAGGTCTAAAAGATGCTAAAGAATTAGTAGATGGTGCTCCAAAGGCAGTTAAAGAAGGAGCTCCAAAAGAAGAAGCTGAACAAATCAAAACTAAATTAGAAGAAGCTGGCGCAGAAGTAGAATTAAAGTAGTATATTAAAAAAAGGCTTTCAAAAAAAGAGAGCCTTTTTTTTTACATAAATCAAATTATTTCTTGACATATTTATACTAGTGTGCTAACATCATAAGATGCATAAGAATCGAAGTTTGACTAACAAGGAATAAAAAATTTAGTTATTGGCAATACTATAATAGATTTATTTTTCGAGGAATTACCAAAAGTAACCACATACTTTTGGCTATTTTAGTTTTAATAAGGGGTGAATTTTACATGGTGCATCCTGTTACATACGGGAAACGTGTTAGGATGAGTTATTCAAGAATCAATGAAGTATTAGACCTACCAGATTTAATAGAAGTTCAAAAGAGTTCATACAACTGGTTTTTAAAGGAAGGCTTGAGAGAAGTATTTGAAGACATTTCTCCTATACAAGACTATACTGGGAATTTGATTCTCGAGTTTGTAGATTATTATATTGGAGATGAACCCAAATACGATGAGGATGAGTCAAGAGAAAGAGATGCAAACTTTTCAGCACCACTTAAAGTAAAGGTCAGACTTATAAACAAAGAAACCGGTGAAGTAAAGGAACAGGAAGTGTTTATGGGAGATTTTCCATTGATGACGGAAAAAGGTACCTTTATTATAAATGGTGCCGAAAGAGTTGTAGTCAGTCAGTTAGTTAGATCTCCAGGAGTTTATTATGCTCAAGAAATTGATAAAGTAGGTAAAAGGCTGTATTCTGGAACTGTCATTCCTAATAGAGGAGCATGGCTTGAGTATGAAACTGACTCAAATGACATTGTGTATGTTAGAGTAGATAGGACTAGAAAACTACCAGTTACTACCTTATTGAGAGCATTAGGGTATAATAGTAATGTAGAAATAATTGAGTTAGTTGGTGAAACTGAAGAAGTATTAAAGACATTAGAGAAAGATAACACAAAGACAGAAGAAGAAGCTTTAATAGAAATATATAAAAGATTAAGACCTGGAGAACCACCAACTGTGGAAAGTGCTAGTACCCTTATCAACAATCTATTTTTTGATTCTAGAAGATATGATTTAGCTAGGGTTGGAAGATATAAGTTCAATAAAAAATTGGCATTACACAATAGGCTTGTTGGTAAAAAGGCTGCAGAAGATGTTGTGGATTTCCAAACTGGAGAAATTCTAGTTGAAAGTGGAGAAAAAATTGACAGAGAAAAGGCTATAGAAATTGAAAATAGTGGAATTAATAGAGTTGATGTTATATTAGAGGATGGTAGTATAGCTAGAGTTATAGGTAATAATTTTGTTGATATTAATGCGTTTAATTTACCATTTACAACTGAAGATTTAGGCATAAAGGAAAAAGTTTACTATCCATTGATGAAAGAACTTATGGAAAACTATGAAGATCCTGAAGAATTAAAGGAAGCTATGAAAGATAGGATCAGGGAACTTTCTCCTAAACATATAATAAAGGACGATATTGTTGCAAGTATTAATTATGAGTTTAATTTATTTAATGGCATCGGTATGACTGATGATATTGACCACTTAGGAAATAGAAGGCTTCGTTCAGTAGGGGAGCTTCTACAAAATCAATTTAGAATTGGTCTTTCAAGAATGGAGAGAGTAGTTAGAGAGAGAATGACTATTCAAGACATAGATGTGGCAACACCACAAGCTCTTATAAATATTAGACCTGTAGTTGCATCTATAAAAGAGTTTTTTGGCAGTAGCCAGTTGTCTCAATTCATGGACCAAACTAATCCTCTTGCAGAATTAACTCATAAGAGAAGAATGTCTGCTCTTGGGCCAGGTGGTTTAAGTAGAGACAGAGCTGGATTTGAAGTAAGAGACGTACATCATTCTCATTATGGTAGAATGTGTCCTATAGAGACCCCAGAAGGACCAAATATAGGTCTTATAACTTCTCTTACAACTTATGCAAGAATTAACGAATACGGGTTTATTGAAGCACCATATAAGAAAGTTGACAATAAGAATAAGAAAGCTACTAACATAATAGAATATCTAACTGCAGATATAGAAGATGAATTAGTAATTGCTCAATCAAATGAATTATTAGATGAAGAAGGAAGATTTATAAACAATAGAGTTGTTGCTAGAGGAAAAAATGGAGTTATTGACATATATCCAATTGAAGAAGTAGATTATATGGATGTATCACCAAAGCAATTGGTGTCAGTTGGTACAGCTATGATTCCTTTCCTTGAAAATGATGACGCAAATAGAGCGTTAATGGGTTCAAACATGCAACGTCAAGCAGTGCCTCTATTGAAAACTGAATCCCCAATAATAGGAACAGGAATCGAATATAAGGCAGCTATGGATTCAGGAGTAGTAGTTTTAGCAAGACATGCTGGGATAGTAACAAAGGTATCTTCTAGTGAAATAGTTATTAAAAGAGATGATAATGGACAATTAGAAAAACATAAGCTTCTTAAGTTTAAACGTTCTAATCAAGGAACTTGCATAAATCAAAGACCAATTGTGGAAGAAAATGAAAAAGTGATGAAAGGTCAAGTTATAGCAGACGGTCCTAGTACAGAGTTGGGTGAAATAGCTCTTGGAAAGAATCTATTGGTTGCTTTTATGACTTGGGAAGGTTATAACTACGAAGATGCTATTTTAATAAATGAAAAACTAGTAATGGAAGATGTATTGACATCTGTTCACATAGAAGAGTATGAATCTGAAGCTAGAGATACGAAACTAGGTCCAGAAGAGATAACAAGAGATATTCCTAATGTAGGGGATGACATGCTTAAAGACCTAGATGAAAGAGGTATAGTACGAATTGGAGCTGAAGTTAAGTCTGGAGATATTCTAGTTGGAAAAGTTACACCTAAGGGTGAAACTGAACTTACAGCTGAAGAAAGACTTTTGAGAGCTATTTTTGGAGAAAAAGCTAGAGAAGTAAGAGATACATCCCTTAGAGTTCCTCATGGAGAGACGGGAATTATTTTAGATGTAAAAATATTCACAAGAGAAAACGGAGATGAACTTCCACCAGGAGTTAATGAAATGGTGAGAGTATATGTAGCTACTAAGAGGAAGATAAATGTAGGGGATAAGATGTGTGGTCGTCACGGTAACAAAGGTGTTGTATCTAGAATATTACCAGAGGAAGATATGCCTTATTTACCAGATGGTACACCTGTACAAATAGTATTGAATCCATTAGGGGTTCCTTCTCGTATGAATATAGGGCAAGTTTTAGAAGTCCATTTAGGTTTAGCAGCCAATAAACTTGGATGGCATGTAGCAACACCTGTATTTGATGGTGCCAATGAACAAGATATAATAGATGCCCTTACAAAGGCTGGATACCCAGAGAATGGAAAGATTCGTTTAAGAGACGGAAGGTCTGGAGAGTATTTCAATAATCCTGTAACTGTTGGTTATATGTATATGTTGAAACTACATCACTTGGTTGATGATAAGATACATGCTAGGAGTACAGGACCTTATTCACTGGTTACTCAACAACCTCTTGGAGGTAAAGCACAATTTGGTGGACAGAGATTTGGTGAGATGGAGGTTTGGGCTCTTGAAGCATATGGTGCTTCCTACACACTTCAAGAAATATTGACAGTTAAATCAGATGATGTTGTAGGACGTGTAAAAACATATGAGGCTATTGTTAAGGGAGAAAATATTCCTGAACCAGGTGTTCCTGAGTCATTTAAAGTATTGATTAAAGAGTTACAGAGTTTAGCATTAGATGTAAAGGTATTAACAGAAGAAGATAATGAAATAGAGATAAAAGAATCAGATGATGATATAGAAGATTTAGATTTAATAGGCGAAGAAATAGTAGATGATAGGTCTTTTGACGAAGAAGATATAGAGGAAGATGAAGAAGAAGATTACGATGAGGATTTTGAATTAGATGAAATTGAAGATGATGATTTTTAGTTAATCATTTTATTTATAAAGGAAAACTTTACTAAGAAGGGAGAGAAAGCTCCTTGTTTGAATTAAATAATTTTGATTCAATTAAAATTGGGTTAGCTTCTCCTGAAAAGATCAGACAATGGTCTAAGGGAGAAGTAAAGAAGCCAGAGACAATAAACTATAGGACATTAAAACCTGAAAAAGAAGGGCTATTTTGTGAAAAAATATTCGGACCAACAAAGGATTGGGAATGTCATTGTGGTAAATACAAAAGAGTAAGGTACAAAGGAGTAGTATGTGACAGATGTGGTGTTGAAGTCACTAAGTCAAAGGTAAGAAGAGAGAGAATGGGGCATATTGAGCTTGCTGCTCCAGTTTCTCATATATGGTATTTCAAGGGAATACCTAGTAGGATGGGGCTTATACTTGATATGTCACCTAGGTCATTGGAAAAAGTATTGTATTTTGCAGCTTATATAGTAATAGAACCTGGAGATACCCCTCTTACTGAAAAACAACTGTTAACAGAAATGGAATACAGAGAAGCTCAAGAAAAATATGAAAATAGATTTAGAGCTGAAATGGGAGCAGAAGCTATAAAAGAGTTACTGTCTAAAATTGATTTGGAAGCAGAATCTAAAGATTTAAGGATGCAGCTTAAAGAAACTACTGGACAAAAAAGAGTTAGGGTTATAAGAAGATTAGAAGTAGTAGAAGCATTTAGAAAATCAGGCAATAGACCGGAGTGGATGATATTAGATGTAATACCAGTAATACCACCAGACTTAAGACCGATGGTACAGTTAGATGGTGGAAGATTTGCTACTTCTGACTTAAATGATTTGTATAGAAGAGTAATCAATAGGAATAATAGATTGAAAAGGCTATTAGATTTGTCTGCTCCAGATATAATTGTACGTAACGAAAAGAGAATGCTTCAAGAAGCGGTTGATGCACTTATTGATAATGGTAGAAGAGGTAGGCCTGTAACAGGTCCCGGCAATAGACCTTTAAAATCATTATCAGATATGCTCAAGGGTAAACAAGGAAGGTTTAGACAAAACTTACTTGGAAAGAGAGTTGACTATTCAGGGAGATCTGTAATAGTTGTTGGACCTGAGCTTAAATTTTATCAATGTGGACTACCTAAAAAAATGGCATTAGAATTATTTAAACCATTTGTAATGAAGAAACTTGTTGAAGAAGGTCATGCTCATAATATAAAAAGTGCTAAGAGAATGGTTGAGAGAGTTAAACCTGTTGTATGGGATGTCTTAGAAGTTGTTATTAAAGATCACCCTGTACTACTAAACAGAGCTCCAACCCTTCATAGACTAGGAATACAAGCATTTGAGCCTGTATTGGTAGAAGGTAAGGCTATAAAGCTACATCCATTAGTTTGTACAGCATATAATGCTGACTTTGATGGTGACCAAATGGCAGTTCACGTTCCATTATCTACAGAAGCTCAAGCTGAAGCAAGACTTCTTATGCTTTCAGTAAACAATATACTAGCACCAAAGGATGGAAAACCAATCACTACACCTACTCAGGACATGGTACTTGGAAGCTACTATTTAACTGTAGAAAATCCTGGGGAGAAAGGTGAAGGAAAAATATTCAAAGATTTTGAAGAAATGTTTTTAGCTTATTATAATAAAGAAGTTGGAATTCACGCAAGAGTAAAAGTTAGAGTTAAACACGAAGGTGATGAAAGAGGAAAACTTGTTGAAAGTACTGTAGGAAGATTTATATTCAATCAAGGAATTCCTCAAGATTTAGGTTTTGTAGATAGAAGTAAAGATGAATACTCACTAGAAATAGATACTCTTGTAGATAAAAAAATGCTTGGAAAAGTAATAGAAAAATGTTACCGAGTACATGGAAATACTGTAACTGCTGCAGTTCTTGACTATATTAAAGAAACAGGATATCATTATTCAACTATAGGGGCTATAACTATTAGTATGGGAGATATAATTGTTCCTGACGAAAAAGCTGATTTAATCAGTAAAGCTGAAGTAGAAGTAGATAAATATGAAAAGTCCTATAGAAGAGGATTGATTTCTGATGAAGAAAGATATGAAAAAGTTATAGAAGTTTGGAATAGAACTACAGAAGAAGTCACAGATGCATTGATGAATGGACTTGATAAATTAAACAATGTGTTCATCATGGCTCACTCAGGAGCTAGAGGTAGTAAAAACCAAATTAGACAGCTTGCAGGTATGAGAGGGCTAATGGCTAATGCTTCTGGTCAAACGGTGGAAATTCCTATAAAAGCTAATTTCCGTGAAGGTTTAAGTGTGTTGGAATTCTTTATTTCAACTCACGGTTCTAGAAAGGGTCTTGCTGATACTGCACTAAGAACAGCTGACTCTGGATATTTGACAAGAAGACTTGTAGATGTTAGTCAAGATGTTATAGTTAGAGAAGAAAATTGTTGTACAGATCAATATATAGTATCTAGAGCTTTTAAAGATGGAAAAGAAGTTATAGAAGATTTAAAAGATAGAATAACTGGTAGAACTTCTTTTGAAGACATAGTTCATCCAGAAACTGGTGAAGTAATAGTTAAAAAAGATGAGATTATAAGTGAAAAAGCTGCATTAGCAGTTGAAATGTCAGGAATTGAGGAAGTAAAAGTAAGATCAGTTCTAGGATGTAAAACTCGTCATGGAGTATGTGCTAAATGTTATGGTAGAAACTTAGCTACAGGAGATGTAGTAAATATTGGTGAATCAGTAGGTATAGTTGCGGCTCAATCAATTGGTGAACCTGGTACTCAGCTTACAATGCGTACTTTCCATACAGGAGGAGTTGCTGGAGCGGATATCACTCAAGGTTTACCTAGAGTTGAAGAGTTGTTTGAAGCAAGAAAGCCAAAGGGATTAGCAACTATAGCTGAAATTGCTGGAGAAGTAAGTATAAATGAAACTAAAAAGAAGAAAGAAGTAGTTATTACATCAAAAGATGGGGAAGCGAAGAATTATAGTATCCCATATGGTTCAAGACTTAAAGTGAGAAATGGAGATTTTGTTGAAGCAGGAGATGAAATAACAGAGGGATCTGTTAATCCACATGATATTTTGAAGATTAAAGGCGTAACAGGAGTTCAAAATTATCTTGTAAAAGAAGTTCAAAGAGTGTATAGATTACAAGGTGTTGATATTGACGATAAGCATATTGAGATAATAGTTAAACAGATGCTTAGCAAGGTAAAAGTAGAAGATTCTGGTGACACTGATCTTTTACCTGGCAGTCTTGTTAGTTTAACTGAGTTTGAAGATGTAAATAGAGAAGTTGAAGAGGCTGGAGGCAAACCTGCAGTTGGAAGAAGAAGTTTGCTAGGTATAACTAAAGCTTCACTTGCAACAGATTCTTTCTTATCAGCGGCTTCATTCCAAGAGACTACAAGAGTGCTTACTGAAGCAGCAATTAAAGGTAAAGAAGATCACTTATTAGGTCTTAAAGAAAATGTTATAATAGGAAAATTAATACCAGCTGGTACTGGAATGAAGAGATACAAAAACATTGAAGTTTTACCTGAAATAGAGGATACTGAAAACGGAACAGAAAAAAATATTGTTGACAGTGAAATTAACTGATGATAGAATATATGAGTGTGTAAATAGAAGTGGACTCTTTGAGGCATAAAGATTATGTAGAGCTACTGCTCTACATAATCTTTAAGATGTTTAAAAGGAGGAAGAAACTTTATGTTGTCAAAACTGTGTACACATAATAAAGTTGTAGGTATGAAACAAGTAAGAAAAGCTGTTATTAATAATGAAGCAGATATAGTATATATTGCCAAAGATGCTAAAGACAAGGTAGTAAGTGATATTGAAAACATCTGTAAAGAAAAATTAATAGATATTGTTTACGTAGATACAATGAAAGAACTTGGTAGTTCTTGTGGTATTGATGTAAGTGCAGCTACTGCTGCAATACTAAAATAAATAATAAAACAAAAGGAGGTGCCTAAATGCCAACAATCAACCAGTTAATAAGAAAAGGTAGGGAAAAAGTTGTTTACAAATCTAAATCTCCAGCTTTAGGAGTAAATTTCAACTCACTAAAGAAGAGAACAACAGAAGTTAACTCACCACAAAAAAGAGGTGTATGTACAGCTGTTAAAACTGTAACACCTAAGAAGCCAAACTCAGCTCTTAGAAAAGTTGCCAGAGTTAGACTTACAAATGGAATGGAAGTTACAGCTTATATTCCAGGAATTGGACATAACCTACAAGAACATAGTGTTGTATTAGTTAGAGGTGGAAGAGTTAAGGACCTACCTGGTGTTAGATACCATATTGTTAGAGGAACATTGGATGCTTCTGGTGTTGAAAACAGAATGCAATCTAGATCCAAATATGGTGCTAAAAAGCCTAAGAAATAATATGTACAAATTGTGCTAGAGAATGCATTGGACTAAAATTCCATTTATATAGATATAGATGCATTTTTGTGCACTACGGCAAGATTATTTGTCGAGTACCTATGAATTTACTAATTTATGGTTAAGGAGGGAAGCGAAGTGCCAAGAAAAGGACATATTCAAAAAAGATATGTAATGCCAGATCCAATATATGATGATGTAGTAGTTACAAAACTTATAAATCAAATAATGCTAGATGGGAAAAAAGGAATTGCTCAAAACATTGTTTATGGAGCATTCAAATATGTTGGAGAAAAATCTGGAGAAGAACCATTGGAAGTATTCTACAAAGCAATGAACAATATAATGCCAGTATTAGAAGTTAAAGCTAGAAGAATAGGTGGAGCTACTTACCAAGTTCCAATGGAAGTTAGACCAGAAAGAAGACAAACATTAGGTCTTCGTTGGCTTGTAAGATATTCTAGAGCTAGAGGAGAAAAGACAATGGAAGAAAGACTAGCTAAAGAAATATTAGATGCAGCTAACAATACTGGTGCAAGTGTTAAGAAGAGAGAAGAAACTCATAAAATGGCTGAAGCTAATAAAGCTTTTGCACATTATAGATTTTAATATAAATAAAAATTTAATTTGGGGACGTATATGCAGAAAGGAGGAGTACTGTGCCTAGAGACTTTTCTTTAGAAAAAACTCGTAACATAGGTATAATGGCTCATATAGATGCTGGAAAAACAACTACTACAGAAAGAATACTTTTTTATACTGGAAAGATTCATAGAATAGGAGAAACCCATGAGGGTTCAGCTCAAATGGATTGGATGGAACAGGAACAAGAAAGAGGAATAACAATTACCTCAGCTGCTACAACTTGTCAATGGTTAAATCACAGAGTAAACATCATAGACACACCAGGACACGTGGATTTCACTGTTGAAGTAGAAAGATCTCTTCGTGTTCTCGATGGTGCAGTAGCACTTTTCTGTGCCAAAGGCGGGGTAGAACCACAATCAGAGACAGTATGGCGTCAAGCTGACAAGTATAATGTACCTCGTATGGCTTTTATCAATAAAATGGATATATTAGGAGCAGATTTTTTCGGAGCAGTAGACATGATAAAAGAAAGACTAAAAGCTAACCCAGTCCCCGTACAGTTGCCAATTGGTAAGGAAGATGATTTCTTGGGAGTTGTTGACCTTATCAACATGAATGCTAGGGTTTATCATGATGAATTGGGTTCTAATGTAGAAATAGTTGATATACCTGAAGATATGAAAGAATTAGCTGTTGAATATAGAGAAAAAATGCTAGAATCAATAGCAGAACATGATGAAGATTTAATGATGAAATATCTAGAAGGTGAAGATATTTCAATTGAAGAGATTAAGCGAGCTATAAGGAAAGCTACAATAAATGTAGAAATTACTCCTGTGCTTTGTGGATCATCTTACAAAAATAAAGGAGTTCAACCACTATTAGATGCTATTATAGACTACATGCCTTCACCATTAGACATACCACCAATAAAAGGTATAGATCTTAATACGGATGAAGAGGTAGAAAGAAAATCATCTGATGAGGAGCCTTTTTCTGCTCTTGCATTTAAGATTATGGCTGATCCATATGTTGGAAAACTTGCTTTCTTTAGAGTGTATTCAGGAACATTAAAATCTGGTAGTTATGTATACAATGCTACTAAAGGTAAAAAAGAAAGAATAGGAAGAATACTTTTGATGCATGCTAACAAGAGGGAAGAGGTAGATGAAGTGCATGCAGGAGATATAGCAGCAGCAGTAGGTTTAAAAGATACTGGAACTGGAGATACACTATGCGATGCAGAACATCCAGTTATGCTTGAATCTATGGAATTCCCAGAACCAGTTATAGATGTTGCTATAGAACCAAAGACTAAAGCTAGTCAAGAAAAAATGCTTATAGCATTAACAAAATTAGCAGAAGAAGATCCAACATTCAAAACTTATACAGATGAAGAAACAGGTCAAACTATAATTGCAGGTATGGGAGAATTACACTTAGAAATAATTGTAGATAGACTTCTTAGAGAGTTTAAAGTAGAAGCAAATGTTGGTAGCCCTCAAGTAGCATACAAAGAAGGTATTACAACTGGGGCAGAAACAGATACAAAATATGCTAGACAATCCGGTGGACGTGGACAATACGGTCACGTTAAAATTAGGATTGAACCTAATGAAACAGGTGCAGGTTATGAATTTGTAAATAAAATTGTTGGAGGAGCTATTCCAAAAGAATACATTCCATCAGTTGACAATGGTATTCAAGAAGCTATGAATAGCGGTATACTAGGTGGATATCCAGTATTAGATGTAAAGGTTACATTGTATGATGGATCTTACCATGAAGTTGACTCTTCAGAAATGGCATTTAAGATAGCTGGTTCTATGGCTTTCAAAGATGCTATGGCAAAAGCAAAACCTGTTCTTTTAGAGCCTGTTATGAAAGTAGAAGTAATAGTGCCTGAAGAATACATGGGTGATGTAATAGGAGATATAAACTCAAGACGTGGTAGAATTGAAGGTATGGAATCTAGAAGTGGAGCACAAGTTATAAGAGGATTTGTACCTCTAGGTGAAATGTTTGGATATGCAACAGACCTTCGTTCAAATACACAAGGTAGAGGAACATATACAATGCAATTTGACCATTACGAACCTGTACCAAACAGCATTGCTGAAAAGGTACTAGGTAAAAAATAATTTGTTATTAAGGAGGAATACAAAATGGGTAAAGCACATTATGAGAGAACCAAACCACACGTAAACATAGGAACAATAGGTCACGTAGACCATGGTAAAACAACATTAACAGCAGCAATAACATCAGTATTAACACAAAGATTTGGCTCAGGAGAAGTTATGAGCTATGACAACATAGACAAGGCACCAGAAGAAAGAGAAAGAGGAATAACAATATCCACATCACACGTAGAATACGAAACAGCAAACCGTCACTACGCACACGTAGACTGCCCAGGTCACGCTGACTATGTAAAGAACATGATCACAGGAGCAGCACAAATGGACGGAGCAATACTAGTAGTATCAGCAGCAGACGGTCCAATGCCACAAACAAGAGAACATATCTTACTATCAAGACAAGTAGGAGTACCAAAGATAGTAGTATTCCTAAACAAAGAAGACATGGTAGATGACCCAGAACTAATCGAACTAGTAGAAATGGAAGTAAGAGAACTATTAAATGAATATGAATTTGATGGAGACAACACACCAATAGTAGTAGGATCAGCACTAAAAGCAATAGAACAACCAGATAGCGAATGGGGAGACAAGATAGTAAAACTAATGGAAGCAGTAGACGCAGAAATCCCAGAACCACAAAGAGAAACAGACAAACCATTCTTAATGCCAGTAGAAGACGTATTTAGTATAACAGGAAGAGGAACAGTAGCAACAGGAAGAGTAGAAAGAGGAGTATTAAAAACAGGAGATAGCGTAGAACTAGTAGGACTAGCAGAAGAATCAAGAACAGTAGTAGTAACAGGAGTAGAAATGTTCAGAAAGATCCTAGACGAAGCACAAGCAGGAGATAATATAGGAGCATTACTAAGAGGAGTACAAAGAGCAGAAATCGAAAGAGGTCAAGTACTAGCAAAACCAGGTAGTATCACACCACATACAAAATTCGAATCAGAAGTATATGTACTAACAAAAGAAGAAGGTGGAAGACATACACCATTCTTCAACGGATACAGACCACAATTCTACTTTAGAACAACAGACGTAACAGGAAACATCGAACTAGAAGAAGGAACAGAAATGGTAATGCCAGGAGACAATGCTAAATTTACAATTGAATTAATCACACCAATAGCAATGGAAGAAGGATTAAGATTTGCTATTCGTGAAGGTGGAAGAACAGTTGGAGCAGGTGTTGTTTCTAAGGTTATAAAATAGTTTATAAAGATAATTGAAAATGAATATTAAAGGAAGGGGTAACCCTTCTTTTAATATTCATTAAAAATATAAAATAATTTCAAAAAAACCCTTGAGTTTTTAGTCGAAATAATGTAAACTTAATAAGTGTGCAATTTCTGACATTGCGATGAAGCAAGAGGTTGCTGAAACTCATTTTCAGGTAATTTTTGCTGAGAATGTCCGGTTTCAAATCGGGCGACTAGAATTGTCAAGCTTAACTATGATATAAAAAAACAATACAACACACCTGGTTAAGTGTATCGGCAGTTCTTGTCCCAAGTATTAATGATAACATGGGATAGAAGGAGGGAATTACATGTCAAACAAAGGAAGTCAAAAACAAAAAATCAGAATCAGATTAAAGGCTTATGATCACGAGCTTTTAGATTCATCGGCATTAAAAATTGTTGAATCTGCTAAGAGAACAGGAGCTACTGTGTCAGGTCCTGTACCACTACCAACTGAAAAAGAAGTTATTACTATTTTAAGGGCGGTTCACAAATATAAAGATTCTAGAGAACAATTTGAACAAAGAACTCATAAACGTCTTATTGATATAACAAATCCAAATCAAAAGACTGTTGATTCTTTAATGAAACTTAATTTACCAGCAGGCGTTGACATTGAAATAAAATTATAATTTCTTAGTATGATTACAAATTGTAATCCGCTGTAAGACAATAGGAGGTGCAAATATAGAATGAAGAAGATTTTAGGTAAAAAGATTGGTATGACTCAAATTTTCGAAGAGGATGGAAGACTTATTCCTGTAACAGTAGTAGAAGCTGGACCATTAAAAGTTGTTCAACTTAAAAACATAGATAAAGATGGTTACAATTCAATTCAAATAGGATATGAAGATGTTAAAGAAAGAAAAATAAATAAGCCTTTAAAAGGCCATTTTGATAAAGCACAAGTTGAATATAAGAGATATATAAGAGAGTTTAGAGTTGAAAATCCAGATGAGTATGAAGTTGGCCAAGAACTAAAGGCAGACATGTTTGAATCTGGAGATAAGGTAGATGTGATTGGAGTTTCAAAGGGTAAAGGAACTCAAGGAACTATTAAGAGATATGGATATGGAAGAGGACCAAGTACTCATGGTTCTAAATACCACAGAGCTGGTGGAGCAAGATCTGCTGCATCTTATCCTGGAAGAGTGTTTAAAGGTAGAAAAGGTGCAGGTAGAATGGGTAATGCAAGAGTTACAGTTCAAAACTTGGAAATTGTTAGGGTAGATGCTGATAAGAATTTATTATTAATAAAAGGTGCTGTACCAGGACCAAAAGGCGGACTACTTACAATTAAAGAAAGTGTTAAAGTATCTAAATAATTTAGGTAGAAAGGAGGAAGCCGTATGCCAAAAGTTAATGTTTACAATGTATTAGGTGAGCAAGTTGGTGAAATGGAATTAAAAGATAGTATATTTGGTGTTGAGATAAATGAACACGCTATGTACGAAATGGTTAAGAATCATCTTGCAAATAGAAGACAAGGAACACAATGTGTAAAAACTAGAGCTGAAGTTAGAGGTGGAGGAAGAAAGCCTTGGAGACAAAAAGGAACCGGTAGAGCAAGACAAGGTAGTATAAGAGCACCACACTGGACAGGTGGAGGAGTATCATTTGCTCCAAAGCCAAGAGACTACAGTTACAATGTTCCTAAAAAGGTAAGAAGAGTTGCTATGAAGAGCGCATTTAGCTCAAAAGTAGTAGAAAATGAAATGATAGTATTAGATGAATTGAACTTAGCTGAACCAAAGACTAAGGAAATGGCTAAAATATTAGCTAATATTAAAGCAGGGAAAAAAGCACTAATTGTTATGGATGAAAAGAATGATAATGTTATAAAATCAGTTAAAAACATTCCTAATGTAAAAGCTACATTAGTTAGCACATTAAATGTTTATGATATATTGAACTATGATTCCTTCATTATAACAAAAGGAGCTGTAAGTAAAGTGGAGGAGGTGTATGCATAATGCGTATTCCACACGATATAATTATTAGACCTATAATTACTGAGGAAAGTATGGATGCTATGGCTGATGGAAAGTACACTTTTGCTGTTGATAGAAAAGCTAATAAGAGTGAAATTAAAAAAGCTATAGAAGAAGTGTTTGATGTAAAGGTTGACAAAGTAAACACTATGAATATGCTTGGTAAAGAAAAGAGAATGGGTGTCCATGTGGGTAGAAGAGCAAATTGGAAAAAAGCTATTATCACTTTAACTGAAGATAGCAAAGGAATTGAGTTCTTCGAAGGTATGGAATAGAAAAACTTAGAAGAAGGAGGGAATAATAATGGGTATTAAAAAATATAAACCTACTTCACCAGCTATCAGACAAATGACTGGACTAGCAAACGAAGAAGTTACAAAACAAGACCCAGAAAAGTCACTATTAGTAAGTTTAAATAGAACAGGCGGAAGAAATTCCCATGGTAAAATCACTATTCGTCATAGAGGTGGCGGTGCAAAGAGAAAATATAGAATTATCGATTTTAAAAGAGATAAAGATGGTATTCCAGGAAAAGTTGCAACTATTGAATATGATCCAAATAGAACTGCAAATATCGCATTAATCAACTATGTTGATGGAGAAAAAAGATATATTCTAGCACCAAGTGGATTAAAAGTTGGAGATGTAATTGAATCTGGAGTAGAAGCAGATATTAAAGTTGGTAATGCATTGCCATTGAGAAATATACCAGTTGGTACAAATGTGCACAATGTAGAATTAAAACCAGGTAAGGGAGCACAACTTGTTAGATCAGCTGGATCAGAAGCTCAACTTATGGCTAAAGAAGGAGATTATGGACAATTAAGACTTCCTTCAGGAGAGTTCAGACTTGTAAGACTTGACTGTAGAGCTACTATAGGTCAAGTTGGAAATATTGAACATGAAAATGTGACTATAGGTAAAGCGGGTAGAAGTAGACATATGGGTAACAGACCTCATGTTAGAGGTAGCGTAATGAATCCAAACGACCATCCACACGGTGGTGGTGAAGGTAGAACTCCTATTGGTATGCCAAGTCCATTGACACCATGGGGTAAACCAACACTTGGATATAAGACAAGAAAGAAGAATAAGAAATCCGACAAATATATCGTAAGAAGAAGAACCAGATAGTTAGATGTTTAAAGAAAGGAGGAAAATTCATGGGTAGATCTTTAAAGAAAGGACCATTTTGTGATGATCATTTACTAAAGAAGATTGATGAACTTAACGATAAGAACGAGAAAAAGGTAGTTAAAACATGGTCACGTCGTTCAACAATTTTTCCTCAGATGATTGGTCATACTATTGCTGTTCATGATGGAAGAAAACATGTGCCTATTTATATAACTGAGGACATGGTCGGTCATAAATTAGGAGAATTTGTTCCAACTAGAACATTCAGAGGACACGGTGAAAAGACTGAGAAGTCTACAGCGTTAAAATAGTGGTGAAGGAGGGAATTTAGGTGGAAGCTAGAGCGATAGCAAAGTATATACGAATTTCGCCTTTGAAAGTAAACTATATAGCTAGAGAAATCAGAGGCAAAAATGTAGATGAAGCCCTTGGAATACTAAAGTTCACACCAAAAAAAGGTGCTAAAGAACTTGAAAAAGTGCTAAAATCTGCCATTGCAAATGCAGAGAATAATTTTGATTTAGATAGAGATAATCTATATGTTAAAGAAGCCTATGCTAATGATGGCCCAACTATGAAAAGGTGGAGACCTAGATCACAAGGAAGAGCTTATCCAATACTTAAGAGAAGTAGTCACATAGGCGTAGTTGTAGAGGAGAGAGAATAGAAGAAGGAGGGATAGTTAATGGGTCAAAAAGTTAACCCACATGGCCAAAGGGTTGGAATCATTAAAGATTGGGACTCAAAGTGGTATGCTGACAAAGACAATTTTAGTGATTATTTAATAGAAGACTATAAAATTCGTGAGCTAATAAAAGAAAAATTATTTATAGCTGGAATTTCTAAAGTTGAAATAGAAAGAGCAGCAAATAGAATCAAGATATCTGTTTATACAGCTAAGCCAGGAATGGTTATAGGAAAAGGTGGTTCAGGTGTTGAAGCACTAAGAAAAGACCTTGAAAAACTTACAAAGAAAAATGTAATTGTAAACGTAGAGGAAGTAAAAATTGCAGAATTAGATGCTCAATTAGTTGCTGAAAATATCGCTGGACAACTAGAAAGAAGAACTTCTTTTAGAAGAGCAATGAAGCAAGCTATACAAAGAACAATGAGAACAGGCGCAAAAGGTATTAAAACTTCAGTTTCAGGTAGATTAGGTGGAGCTGATATGGCTAGAACAGAAGGATATAGCGAAGGAACAATACCTCTACAAACACTAAGAGCAGATATTGACTATGGTTTTGCAGAAGCAGATACAACATATGGAAAGCTTGGTGTTAAAGTGTGGATATATAAAGGAGAGGTTCTTCCTACTAAAAAGGTAGATAGAGAATCCCGTGGAGAAGTCGTAAATAAATAGTATATTCAGTTAACGTAGGAAGGAGGAAGTATTATGTTAATGCCTAAGAGAGTGAAATATCGTAGAGTTCATAGAGGTAGAATGAAAGGTAAAGCAACTCGTGGTAACAAAATAACTTATGGTGAATATGGACTACAAGCTCTTGAACCAGCATGGATTACTTCAAATCAAATAGAAGCAGCAAGAAGAGCTATGACAAGATATATTAAAAGAGGCGGAAACATCTGGATTAAAGTGTTTCCAGACAAACCTGTAACAGAAAAACCTGCTGAAACTCGTATGGGTTCTGGTAAAGGTTCACCTGAATACTGGGTTGCAGTAGTTAAACCAGGAAGAATCCTTTTTGAAATGGGAGGAGTTCCTGAAGATGTGGCAAGGGAAGCAATGAGATTGGCAGCATACAAATTGCCAATTAAGACTAAATTTGTCACTCGTGAAGATGGAGAGGAAAAGGGTGGTGAAGCTAATGAAGGCTAATGAAATTCGCCAATTTACAGATAAGGAACTTGATAGTAAGTTAATAGAACTTAAGAGCGAATTGTTTAATTTAAGATTCCAATTAGCTACAGGTCAGCTTGATAATCCTATGAGAATTAAAGCTGTAAGAAAAGATATTGCTCGTGTGCAGACTATTTTGAAAGAAAGAGAACTAGGGATAGGAAGGGAGGTTTAGCCCAAAATGGAAAGAGGAAATCGTAAAGTAAGAGTGGGTCGTGTTGTAAGTGATAAAATGGATAAAACCGTTGTAGTGGCAGTAGAAACTTTTGTTACTCATCCTTTATATAGAAAACAAATTAGGAAGACTACAAAGTTTAAAGCACATGATGAAAACAATGAATGTAGAATCGGAGATGTAGTGAAGATAATGGAAACTAGACCTTTAAGTAAAGATAAGAACTGGAGACTAGTTAGTGTAATAGAAAAAGCAAAATAGTCCCTAGACGTGGAAAGGAGGTAATCTGATGATTCAAACAGAAAGCCGTCTCAAGGTGGCAGATAACTCAGGAGCAAGAGAACTATTAGTGATAAAAGTTTTAGGTGGATCTAATAGAAGGTATGCTAATATCGGAGATGTGGTAGTTTGTTCTGTTAAAAGTGCAACACCAGGCGGTGTTGTTAAAAAAGGAGCAATAGTTAAAGCAGTTATTGTTAGAACAAAACAAGGTGTTAGAAGAAATGATGGAAGCTACATTAAGTTTGATGAAAATGCAGCTGTTATAATAAAAGATGACAGGCAACCAACTGGAACTCGTATATTTGGACCTGTTACAAGAGAGTTAAGAAGAGGAAACTACATGAAGATTATATCATTAGCACCTGAAGTACTATAAGAGGAGGTGTAGTTATGAACATTAAAAGTGGAGATACAGTAATAGTTATAGCTGGAAAAGATAAAGGCAAAAAAGGAAAAGTTCTTAGAGTTTTTCCTAGAGAAAATAGAGTTATTGTTGAAGGTATTAATATGTCAACTAAACATAAAAAGGCTCAAGGACCAACTCAACAAGGTGGAATAATACATCAAGAAAGCCCTATAGATGTTTCAAAGGTTATGTACTATTGTGATAAAGATAAGCAAGGAGTAAGAGTAGGATATAAGTTCCTTGAAAACGGTGAAAAAACAAGAGTTTGTAAAAAATGTGGAGAAGAACTAGATAAATAATCTACTATTGAAAGGAGGTAAGGAATATGACTTCCAGATTAAGAGAAAAATATTCAAAAGAAGTTATTCCAGGTTTAATGGAAAAATTCCAATATAAAAACGTAATGGAAGTACCAAAATTGGATAAGGTTGTAATCAATATGGGTATCGGTGAAGCTAGAGATAATCCAAAGTTATTAGAAAGTGCTGTAGAAGAAATGACTCTTATAGCAGGTCAAAAACCTGTTGTTACTAGGTCTAAAAAATCAATTGCTAACTTTAAACTACGTGAAGGTATGCCAATTGGAGTGAAAGTTACTCTTAGAGGAGAAAGAATGTACGAGTTTTTAGATAAATTGATGAATATATCATTACCAAGAGTTAGAGACTTTAGAGGAGTAAGTCCAACAGCTTTTGACGGAAGAGGAAATTTTGCTTTAGGAATTAAAGAACAATTGATTTTCCCAGAAATTGAATACGATAAAGTTGAAAGTATAAGAGGAATGGATATAATAGTTGTAACTACTGCAGAAACAGATGAAGAAGCAAAAGCCTTTTTAGAGCTTATGGGAATGCCCTTTAAAAAGTAAATAAAGGAGGGATAAATTTTGGCTAAGAAGTCAATGATTGTTAAACAAAGTAGAAAAGCTAAATATAGTTCAAGAGAATACAATAGATGTAAAATATGTGGAAGGCCTCATGCTTATTTAAGAAAATATGGTATATGCCGTATATGTTTTAGAGAATTAGCATACAAAGGACAAATTCCAGGAGTTAAAAAAGCTAGCTGGTAGTAAGTAAGTGTTGAAAGGAGGTAGCTAAATATGATGACTGACCCAATTGCAGATATGCTTACAAGAGTAAGAAATGGGAACAATGCTAAGCATGATTCAGTGGATGTACCTGCATCAAATATGAAAAAACAAATAGCTCAAATACTTTTAGATGAAGGTTTTATTAAAAGTTTTGATGTGATAGATGACAACAAGCAAGGTATCATAAGAATACAATTAAAATATGGTCAAAACAATGAAAAAGTAATAAGCGGGATAAAGAAAATTTCAAAACCAGGATTGAAAGTATACGTTAAAAGTAATGAAATACCAAAAGTACTTGGAGGACTTGGAATTGCCATACTTTCAACATCAAGTGGAGTTATGACTGATAAAGAAGCAAGAAAAGAAGGCGTAGGCGGAGAAGTTCTTTGCTATGTTTGGTAATTTAACAAGTAATTTTAAGGAACAGGAGGTGCACTCATGTCAAGGATAGGATTAAAACCAATTACTATTCCAACAGGAGTAGAAGTTAAAATAAATGACAATAATTTAGTTGAGGTTAAGGGACCAAAGGGAACACTAAAAGAACAACTAAACCCAGCTATGATTATAAAAATTGAAGACAACGAAATTACAGTAAACCGTCCAACAGAAAACAAGAGACATAAATCACTACATGGTTTAACTAGGACGTTAATTGCGAATATGATTGAAGGTGTAACTGAAGGATATTCTAAGACCTTAGAAATTGAGGGAACTGGATATCGTGCACAAAAACAAGGGAAAAAGTTGATATTAAACTTGGGATATTCCCATCCTATAGAAATGGAAGATCCAGAAGGTATAGAAGTAGAAGTACCTCAACAAAATAAGATTATAGTAAAAGGTATAGAAAAACAAAAAGTTGGAAACTATGCAGCAGTTATTAGATCACAAAGAGAGCCAGAACCATACAAAGGAAAAGGTGTTAAATACCAAGGCGAAATCATAAGACGTAAAGTTGGTAAGACTGGTAAGTAGGAGGGAGTGATAAGAGTTGCTTAAAAAAATAAATAGAAACGAAAAAAGGCTAAAAAGGCATGGAAGAGCAAGACAAAATATATATGGTACTCCTGAAAGACCAAGACTAAATGTATTTAGAAGCTCAAATCACATTTATGCCCAAATTATTGACGATACTAAAGGTCATACATTGGTTGCAGCTTCCACATTAGATAGTGAATTAAAGAATGTGCTAAAGAGCACTGATACAAAAGAAGCTGCAAAAGCTGTAGGAGAATTAGTTGGTAAGAGAGCTGTTGAAAAAGGCATAGAAGAAGTAGTCTTTGACAGAGGTGGATATATTTACCACGGCAGAATTAAAGAACTAGCTGATGGAGCTAGAGGAGCTGGGCTTAAATTTTAGAAAAGGAGGGGAATAAATGCAACGTTCATATATAGATCCAAGCGAATTAGACTTAAAAGAGAGAGTTGTTAGTATCAATCGTGTTGCCAAAGTTGTTAAAGGTGGTAGAAACTTTAGATTTAGTGCTCTTGTAGTTGTTGGAGATGAAAATGGCCATGTAGGTGTTGGAATGGCTAAGGCATTAGAAGTTCCAGAAGCTATTAGAAAAGCTATACAAGACGCACAGAAGCATATAATTGAAGTTCCCCTTGTAGGAACTACAATACCACATGAAATACTAGGAATATTTGGAGCAGGTAGAGTTCTACTAAAACCATCCCAAGAAGGTACTGGAGTTATAGCTGGAGGACCAGTTCGTGCGGTATGCGAGTTGGCTGGTATTAGAGATATAAGAACTAAGTCACTTGGTTCAAGTAATCCAAGAAATATTGTAAATGCTACAATGGAAGCATTAAAAAATCTTAAGAAAGCAGAAGATGTTGCTAAATTAAGAGGAAAGTCAGTAGATGAAATAATAGGCTAGGGGGGAGTAAAAGATGGCTAAAATTAAGATAAAGTTAGTCAAGAGCAAAATTGGAAAAGTTGAAGCACATAGAAAAACTGTTGAAGCTCTTGGACTAAGGAAAGTTGGTCAAGTAGTAGAAAAAGAAGATACTCCTCAAATTAGAGGTATGATTCAAAAAGTAAATCACATGGTTGAAGTGATAGAGTAAGATTGGATTAGAAAAGAGGAGGTGTACCAATGAAACTACAGAACTTAAGACCTAATAAAGGTGGAGGAAGTAAATCAACTAAAAGATTAGGAAGAGGAACAGGTTCCGGTCAAGGTAAAACTGCTGGTAGAGGACAAAAAGGTCAAAAATCCCGTTCAGGTGGTGGAGTTAGACCAGGATTTGAAGGGGGTCAAATGCCTCTATACAGAAGAATGCCAAAGAGAGGATTTACTAATATATTTGCAAAAGAATATGTTATCATTAATGTAAGTGAATTAAATAGATTTGAAGACAATGCCGTTATCACACCTGAAATGTTATTAAGTGAAGGTTTGATTAAGAGAATAAATGATGGGGTCAAAATATTGGGTGATGGAGAGATCAATAAAAAGCTTACTGTAAAGGCACATAAATTCAGTAAAACTGCTGCGGAAAAGATAGAGGCTGCAGGGGGAAAGGTTGAGGTGATTTAGATGCTTTCAACATTAAGAAATGCATGGCGAATTCCTGATATTAGAAAGAAGATCTTGTTTACAATACTTATGCTTTTGATATTTAGATTAGGCTCAAGTATACCTGTGCCAGGAATGAACAAGGCTGCTATTAAGGAAATATTTGAAATGTCCAAAGGTGGCGTTTTAGAATTTCTAGACTTAATGGGTGGAGGAACATTCAGTAACTTTAGTATATTTGCCTTAAACATTTATCCTTATGTAACATCATCAATTATTATTCAATTGCTTACTATTGCAATTCCTCGTTTAGAAGAAATGGCTAAAGAAGGGGAAGAAGGTAGAAAGAAAATTGCTCAGATGACTCGTTATGGTACAGTAATATTAGCTTTAATCCAAGCAATAGGTATAACTATTGGCTTTTTCAACAGAGCTCTAATATCAAGAGGGTTTATTCAAGTGTCAATAGTTGTTATTACTCTAACAGCAGGAACTGCATTTTTAATGTGGTTGGGAGAACAAATTACTGACAAAGGAATAGGAAATGGAATATCACTAATAATATTTATTGGTATCATTTCAAGAATTCCTAGTGAAATCGCAAAGACAGTAGCTCTATACAAAGCAGGTACAGTTCATATATTAGGGATAATCCTATTTTTAGTATTTGCATTTTTTATAATAGGTGTTGTTATAGCATTGCAAGAGGGAGAAAGAAGAATCCCTGTACAATATGCTAAAAGAGTAGTTGGAAGAAAAATGTATGGTGGTCAAAGTACACATATTCCTGTAAAAGTTTCAATGGCAGGAGTTATCCCTGTAATATTTTCTTCATCTTTGTTGGCATTTCCACAGACAATAGCATTGTTTGCAAAAGGACAGCCATCACAGTGGATAACAAAATACTTAACACCATCAGGTAGTGTTGGAGTTTGGGTTTACTCCATACTAAATATTCTATTAATCATATTCTTCACTTATTTCTATACAGCAATTCAATTTAACACTGTAGAATATGCAAAGAATTTACAACAATATGGTGGTTTTATACCAGGAATTAGACCTGGAAGACCAACTTCAGATTATTTAAATAAAGTAATTTCAAGAATTACATTTGTAGGTGCTATTTCTCTAGCTGTAATAGCTTCACTACCAATAATTATTTCATCTATATTTAAACTAAATATAAACTTTGGTGGTACAGCACTTATTATAGTTGTAGGTGTGGCACTTGAAACTGTAAAACAAATAGAAGCACAAATGCTTATGAGACACTATAAAGGCTTCTTATAAAATATAGGAGATGATTATCTTGAGGTTAGTATTATTAGGCCCTCCTGGAGCAGGGAAGGGTACTCAGGCAGCACAAATAACTAAAAGATATAACATTCCACATATATCAACAGGAGATATCTTTAGAGATAATATTAAAAGAGGAACAGATTTAGGTAAAAAGGCTAAAGAATATATGGATAGTGGTTTACTTGTTCCAGATGATATAGTTGTTTCAATCGTTAAGGACAGACTTACTAAAGATGACTGTAAGGATGGATTTTTACTTGATGGGTTTCCAAGAACAGTTAATCAAGCTCATGCTTTAGACGAAGCACTTGGTGAGATGAGTTTAAAACTAGATAATGTTATAAATATAGATGTAGCTAAAGAAGCACTAATATCTAGAGCTATAGGTAGAAGAATTTGTAAAGGCTGTGGAGCTACCTATCATATTGAATTTAACCCTCCAAAACAAAACGGAAAATGTGATGTATGTGGCGAAGAATTATATCAAAGAGATGACGATACTGAAGAAACAGTAGCTAGACGTATTGAAGTTTATATGGAACAAACAAAACCTTTAATTGATTACTATTCAAAAAAAGGTATAATAATTAATGTTGACGGCAAACAATCTATTGAAGGTGTATTTAAAGATATTGTTAAATCCTTAAAATAATTGGCTGAGAAAGGCTAATGCCTTTCTCCGATAGCTGGTCAAGTAACTTAATATATAAGGATTGTTTTGTAAGAGATACAAAACGCTATGGAGAGGTGAAGTGAATGGATTCAACTAGTGACATAGCCGTCGGTCAGGTGGTTAAGTCAAGAGCTGGACGTGATAAAGGTTATATATTTTTAGTTTTGGATATAATTGATGATAAGTATATGTATATTGTTGATGGGGATATTAGAAAATTAGATAATCCCAAGAAGAAAAAGATAAATCATGTTATCGTATACAATACTGTATTTCCAGAACTAAAAGACAAATTGGAAAATGGAACCAAAATAAATAATGCATATATTAGGAAACTGCTAGAACCTTTTTATAAGTGATATTAAAAGATATTGATTTTGGTTTGAACAGGAGGTTCGATAACTGGATGTCTAAAAAAGATATTATAGAGGTAGAAGGCATTGTAGTAGATGCGCTACCAAATGCTATATTTAAAGTAAAGCTAGAAAATGGGCATGAGATACTTGCTCATATATCTGGTAAACTTAGGATGAATTATATAAGAATACTTCCAGGAGACAAAGTTACTGTTGAGCTATCACCTTATGACTTGACTAGAGGAAGGATTACATGGCGAAATAAGTAGCATAGGAGGGATTGTAATGAAGGTAAGACCATCAGTAAAAAAAATGTGTGAAAAATGTAAGATCATCAGGAGAAATGGTAGGGTAATGGTTATATGTGAAAACCCTAGACATAAGCAAAAACAAGGTTAATATAAATAGAAATTACCGCGGCTTTTTTATATAAATTTTCAGTAGAAGTAAATAGGAGGTGTAAGGTTGAATGGCTAGAATCGCCGGTGTTGACTTACCAAGAGATAAGAGAGTAGAGATTGGTCTAACTTATATTTATGGTATAGGCAGATCAAGATCTAATGAAATTTTGAAGAAAGCAGGAGTTAATCCAGATACAAAAATAAAGGATTTAACTGAATCAGAAATTGCTTCATTGAGAAGTGTAGTTGATAACTACCACGTTGAGGGTGACCTTAGAAGAGATGTTGCAATGGATATTAAGAGATTAAAAGAAATTAACTGTTATAGAGGCATGAGACATAAAAGAGGATTGCCAGTAAGAGGACAAAGGACTAAGACTAATGCTAGAACTAGAAAAGGTCCAGTTAAGGTTTCAAGCAAGAAGAAGTAGACAAAGGAGGGATAGATAAGTGGCAACTAAGAAGGGTGTTAAAACTCGTGTAAAAAGAAGAGAACGTAAAAATATAGAAAAAGGTCAGGCACATATCCAATCAACTTTTAATAACACTGTGGTCACACTTAGTGATGCACAAGGAAATGTACTTTCTTGGGCAAGTGCTGGTCAATTAGGATTTAGAGGTTCTAGAAAATCTACTCCTTTCGCAGCACAACAAGCAGCTGAAGAAGCAGCTAAAAAGGCTATGGAACATGGTCTTAAGACTGTAGAAGTATATGTAAAAGGGCCGGGCTCAGGAAGAGAAGCAGCTATTAGATCACTACAAGCTGCAGGACTTGAAGTTAGTTTGATTAAGGATGTAACTCCAATACCACATAATGGTTGTAGACCACCAAAACGTAGAAGAGTTTAATTATAGGAGGTGTAGAAGTAAATGGCAAGATATACTGGTCCAACATGTAGACTATGTCGTAGAGAAGGACAAAAGCTCTACTTAAAAGGAGATAAATGTTTTACAGATAAATGTCCAGTAAGTAAGAGAAATTATGCTCCAGGTCAACATGGAAACTCAAGAAAGAAACTTACTGAATATGGATTACAATTAAGAGAAAAACAAAAAGTTCGTAGATATTATGGTATTCAAGAATCTCAAATGTTTAAATACTACAATATGGCAGATAAGATGAAAGGTATAACAGGTGAAAACCTACTAAAGATACTAGAATCAAGATTAGATAATGTAGTTTATAGAATGGGATTCGGATCTTCAAGAGCTGAAGCTAGACAATTAGTTACTCACGGACATTTCACAGTAAATGGAAAGAAAGTTAATATTCCATCTTATTTAACTAATCCAGGAGATATAATAGAAGTTAAGGCATCTAGCAAAAACAGTGAAAGATTTAAAGAAATAGTTGAAAATCATAGAGGAACAACAGTTAAGTGGATAGAAGTAACTCCAGATGAATTGAAGGGTAAAATTGTATCTGAACCATCAAGAGAAGAAATAGACATTCCAATCCAAGAACACTTGATAGTTGAGTTGTATTCTAAATAATAAATTACTATGTAGAATCAGTTGCCCTCGAAGTATTGAAATATTTATAATTATAAGGAGGGTTATTGTTAATGCTTGAAATAGAAAAGCCTAAAATTGAAGTAGTTGAAATGAATGAAGATGAAACATATGGTAAGTTCGTTTTAGAACCCCTAGAGAGAGGCTATGGAACAACTTTAGGGAATTCCCTTAGAAGGGTATTACTTTCTTCATTACCTGGTGCTGCTGTATCATCAATTAAGATTAAAGGTGTTCTTCATGAGTTTACTACTATACCAGGAGTACTAGAAGATGTACCTGAAATCATATTAAATATCAAAGATATAGCGGCTAAAATGTATTCTGATGAGCCAGCTATGCTTAGGATAGAAGTAGAAGGGCCAAAAGAAGTTACTGCTGAAGATATTATCACAAGTCCTGATGTTGAAATATTAAACAAAGACTTACACATTGCGACTATTAACAGTGAAGGAAAACTTTACATGGAATTAGAAATGGTCAAGGGCAGAGGATATGTTACAGCAGACAGAAATAAAAAAGAAGATCAATCTATAGGAGTTATCCCTGTAGATTCACTCTTTACACCAGTTAAGAAAGTTAACTTTGAAGTTAAAAACACTAGAGTAGGTCAAATAACTGATTATGATAAGTTGATTTTCGAAGTATGGACCAATGGGACAATCAAAGCTGATGAAGCTACATCCCTTGGTGCTAAAATACTTACTGAGCACTTAAATCTATTTATAGACCTTACAGAACATGTAAATGATGTTGAAATAATGGTTGAAAAAGAAGAAGATAAAAAAGAAAAAGTATTAGAAATGACTGTAGAAGAACTAGATTTATCAGTAAGAAGTTATAACTGCTTAAAGAGGGCAGGAATAAACTCTGTTGATGAGCTTACTCAAAAAACAGAAGACGACATGATGAAAGTAAGAAATCTAGGCAAGAAATCCCTTGAGGAAGTTCAGAACAAACTAGCTGAACTAGGATTAAGTCTTAAGAAAAGCGATGAGTAACAAGTAATGAAGGAGGGATAGTACATGGCTCAATTAAGAAAACTTGGTCGCCCTACTGATCACAGAAAAGCAATGCTAAGAAATCAAGTAACTAATTTGTTAGAACATGGTAGAATTGAAACTACTTATACTAGAGCAAAAGAAACACAAAGAATGGCTGAAAAAATGGTTACGCTTGCTAAAAGAGGAGATTTACATGCAAGAAGGCAAGTGTTATCTTATATATACAATGAAGATGTGGTAAAAAAGTTATTTGACGAAATTGCACCAAAATACTCCGAAAGAAACGGTGGATACACTAGAGTATTAAAGATGGGTCCCCGTAGAGGAGACGGTGCAGAAATGGCCATAATAGAATTGTTATAGAAGGTGGGGGATTAAGTTTTCAACTTAGTCCCTTTTAGTTATATAAAAAACAGCTAATTCAATTGATTCTTAAAATGTCATGTGATATCATTAACTAGTGATAAATATTAAAAATGAGGGGTAGCAATGTCAAAGGAAATGATAAGACTTGAAAATGTCTATTATGAATATACTTCTATTGAAAACAATAATTACATGGCTCTTAAAGGCATAAACTTAACAATTAATAAAGGCGAATTTGTAGTGATTCTTGGCCATAATGGTTCAGGAAAATCTACACTTGCAAAAGTAATGAATGCATTACTTTTACCTACTTCTGGTAATGTTTATGTTAATAATATGGATACAAAAGATGAAGAAAAGGTTTGGAAGATAAGAGAAACTGCGGGTATGGTATTTCAGAACCCAGACAATCAACTGGTAGCAACTATAGTAGAAGAAGATGTAGCTTTTGGGCCTGAGAACTTAGGAGTTGATCCAGCTGAAATAAGAAGAAGAGTAGATGAATCACTAAGCATTGTAGAGATGAGCAAATATGTAAAACATGCGCCTCATTTACTTTCTGGAGGACAAAAGCAAAGAATTGCTATTGCTGGAGTATTAGCTATGAATCCTGAGTGCATAATATTAGATGAACCTACTGCAATGTTAGACCCTATTGGAAGAAAAGAAGTAATGAATACAGTTAGAAAACTAAACAGAGAAGAACATAAGACTATTGTACATATAACCCACTATATGGAAGAAGCAGTAGAGGCTGATAGAATAGTAGTTATGGAACAAGGTAGTATTATAATGGATGGAAGTCCTAGAGAAATATTTAGTCAAGTAGATGTGATGAAAAAAATAGGCCTTGATGTTCCTCAAGTTACTGAATTAGCTTATGAGTTGAGAAGAGAAGGAATAGATGTGCCTGATGACATTTTGACTATTGAGGAATTGGTGATGGCATTATGATTATAAAAATTGAAAACTTAACATATGTATACAATCCAAATACTCCCTTTGAAACTAAAGCCTTAAATGGAATCAATATAGATATTAATGAAGGAGAATTTATAGGCCTTATTGGACATACTGGTTCTGGAAAGTCTACACTCATACAGCATTTAAATGGTTTAGCGAAACCTAGTAGTGGAAAAATAATAGTTGATGGTATAGATATAACTGAAAAAGGTGCTAAATTAAAAGAAGTGAGACAAAAGGTTGGTTTAGTTTTTCAATATCCAGAATATCAACTATTTGAAGAAACTGTGTTTAAAGATATAGCTTTTGGACCTAAAAACTTAGGACTAAGTGATGAACAGGTAGAAAGAAGAGTAATGAAGGCGATGGATTTAGTAGGCCTTGAATACGATACACTAAAAGACAGATCACCATTTGAATTGAGTGGAGGACAAAAGAGAAGAGTAGCTATTGCTGGTGTTTTAGCTATGGAACCAAAGGTTTTAGTACTAGATGAACCTACAGCAGGTTTAGATCCAAAGGGTAGAGATGAAATATTAGGAGAAATTTTTGAATTATATAAAAAAGGTAATATAACTATTATTCTAGTTTCTCATAGTATGGAGGATGTGGCAAAACTGGTAAACAGAATAGTAGTTATGCATAGTGGAAAAATAGCCATGGATGGACCACCAAGAGAAGTTTTCAAGAGTTCAAATAAGTTAGAAGATTTAGGACTAGGCATACCTCAGGTGACAAAATTCATGAAAGTATATAAAGAAAAGGGAAATCCTATTTCTGATGATATACTAACTATAGAGGAAGCTAAAGAAGAGTTATTAAAATATTTAAGGAGAAAGGCCAATGATTAAAGACATAACTATAGGACAATATTTTCCGGGACAAACGATTATACACAGATTAGATCCTAGAGTAAAGATAATAATATCCTTTGCATTTATCATTTCGCTTTTTTTTATAAACAAGTTTTATCCCTATTTATTGGTCCTAGGACTTATACTTACAATTATAAAACTATCAGGTGTACCAATAAAATATGTAGTTAAAGGTCTAAAACCATTGACATTTATTATTTTAATTACCTTTTTTATAAATCTATTTATGACAAAGGGTGTAGAGTTGTTCAATATTGGACCATTAACTGTAACAGAAGAAGGCTTAAGACAAGCTACTTTTATGGCATTGAGACTAATATTTCTTATAATGGGTACTTCATTGTTAACATTGACTACATCTCCTATATCACTAACAGATGGTATAGAAAAATTGCTTTCACCATTAAAAGTAATTGGACTTCCAGCTCATGAATTGGCCATGATGATGACTATAGCATTAAGATTTATACCAACCCTATTAGAAGAAACAGACAAGATTATGAAAGCTCAAATGGCTAGAGGTGCTGATTTTGAAAGTGGAAATATATTAAATAGAGCTAAAAATTTAGTACCACTATTGGTTCCATTGTTTGTAAATGCATTTAGAAGAGCAGATGAACTAGCTATGGCAATGGAAGCTAGATGTTATAGAGGTGGAGATAATAGAACTAGACTCAATGAAATAAAAATGGTAAAGCATGATTATGTGGCACTTATAATAATGACTGTATTTTTTGGAATAATAATAGCAACAAGGTATATATAGAGGGATTTCAATGAGGAATATAAAACTTACTATTGAATATGAAGGTACAAATTATCATGGTTGGCAAGTACAGCCAAATGCAATAACTGTCCAAGGTGAAATAGTTAAGGCAATAAATAATATTACTAAAGAGAATGTAAATCTAATTGGATCTGGTAGAACAGATAGTGGTGTACACGCTAAGGGTCAAGTGGCCAACTTTATAACTAATTCTAAAATTCCTGAGGACAAATTTTCATATGCAATAAATAGCCAACTTCCTTTAGATATAGCTATTACAAAATCGGAAGAGGTACCTATAGATTTTCATTCAAGATACGACGCAATAGGTAAAAGATATAGATACTTAATATACAATAGACCTATTAGAAGTCCACTATATAAAAATTATGCTTATCACATACCATATGAATTAGATTTTGAAAAGATGAATGTAGCTAAAGAGCAATTTTTAGGTACTCATGATTTTAAAGCTTTTATGTCATCAGGTAGTGAGATAGAAGATACAGTAAGAACTATTCATTCTATTTCTATAACTAAACAAGATAGCTTGATAATATTTCAGGTAGAAGGCAATGGTTTTTTATATAATATGGTTAGAATAATAGTAGGGACATTAGTAGAAGTTGGAAATGGGAAAAAAGAGAAAGATAGTATTTCTCAAATAATAAAATCAAAGAATAGAATGTCTGCAGGTCACACTGCACCTGCAAATGGACTATATTTAGAAAAAGTTTTCTATTAATTCTTGACACACTAGGTCCCTTGTATTACAATATATAAGAGTGTTTGAATGAAAAAATCCACTAGCCCCGGATTTTGACATATAAACGAAACAAGGTTGAAGTAAGGAGGGAAATAGATGAAAAGCTATATGGCAAAACCAAATGAAGTTGAAAGAAAATGGTATATAATAGATGCAGAAGGAAAAGTTCTAGGTAGACTAGCAAGTGAAATTGCAAAAATTTTAAGTGGAAAAAATAAACCTATATATACTCCTCATGTTGATACTGGTGATTATGTTATAGTTATCAATGCTGATAAAGTTAGATTGACTGGAAAGAAACTACAACAAAAGAGTTACAAGTATCATACAGGATATCCAGGAGGATTAAGGGAAATTTCTTATGATAGATTGATGAAAGAAAAACCAGAAAAAGCTATTGAATTAGCAGTTAAAGGTATGCTTCCAAAGAACAGTTTAGGAAGATCAATGGGTAGAAAATTAAAGGTATATAGAGGATCTGAACACAATCATGAAGCTCAAAAACCAGTTGTTTATGAGTTCTAGTTTTTGAGGAAAGGAGGACTGTAAGTGGCTAAAGTACAATATTTCGGAACAGGTAGAAGAAAAAAATCTGTTGCTAGAGTTAGATTAGTTCCTGGCAGTGGAAATATAACTGTTAACAAAAAAGATATAGATGAGTATTTTAATTTCGATACATTAAAAGTTCTTGTTAGAGAACCATTAGAAATAACTGATACATTAGATAAATATGATGTAATAGTTAATGTAAACGGTGGTGGATTTACTGGTCAAGCAGGAGCAATTAGACATGGTATTTCTAGAGCACTATTAGAAGCTGATAGTGAATTAAGACCAGTACTTAAGAAAGCTGGATACTTGACTAGAGACCCAAGAATGAAAGAAAGAAAGAAATATGGTCTTAAAAAAGCAAGAAGAGCACCACAATTCTCAAAGAGATAGACACTGGATTTCCAAGCGAGTTTGTTTGGAATTACAAAGTTTGTTCAAGAAAGATACAAAACGTCAGATTGGAAAACCAATCTGGCGTTTTTTCTTTATGAAAAATAACCCCTAATTCACCTCGGTTAAAAGGTAAAATTGAACGCTGGTTTAAAACTTTTCATGATTAATGGATGGATGTCATTAACTGGGGGATTAAAACAGTATACTTAAAACTAATTAAAATTACTTAAAAACATTGCATATTAAATAAATTTATATTATACTTTATAGTAAGGGGTGATTATCATAAAACTTACTATAAAAGAAGCAAGTGAATATTTAGGAGTTGCAAAATCAACTCTAAGAAGATGGGAAGATGAACTATTCAAATAGCCGAAGGCGGTGAATGAATGTAATGATATTCAATAGAAAAATAGAAGTTATCTTTACAAAACAAGATGAGTTAATTCTAGATGGACAATCTAAAATATGTAATTGGCTATACAATTATCTTTTGGAAATGACAATAAAAGATTATAAAGAAAATAATAATGACAAAAAACTCTTGACAGGAAGGAACTTAAGAAATCAAGTTCCAATACTAAAACAAGAGTTTATTTTTTTGAATTCAGTACATTCATCACCACTCAAAAACACAGCAATAAGACTGAAAGAAACATACAAAAAATTTTTCAACAATGAAACAGGATATCCTAAATTCAAATCATGGAAAAAACATTGGTTTTCACTATATTATGATGAACCAAACAAAGGCTTTAAACTAATAGAAAACAAAAATTTACAAATAACCTTAGGAATAAATAAAGAAAATAAAAGAATAAAAGTAATAGGAAAACTAAAAGAAAATTTAAATTTAAGAAACACAGACAAAATAAAAAACTTCAGATTATGCAAACAACAAGGCAACAAATTCTATGCAATATTTTGTATAGAAAGAAAAGACATAGACAAAAAAGAAACAAACAAATGGATAGCAATAGACCAAAATCATAAAAACTTCTTTGTAGCCATAGACAATACTGGAGTAAGTTATGAATTTGAAAAACTGCCACAAACAAAATATTGGGACAAAGTAATAGATGAAATAAAATCAAAGAGAGATTTATGCAGCAGAAAATCAAAACTAATAGAAACAGAAACAGGGAGAAGCTATTACCTACCAAGCAAAAGATGGACAAAGCTAAACAAAGCATTAGACAATGCTTACCACAAGAGACGAGAACAAATAAAGTCAAGTTGTTATAGCATTGCTAATTGGATAGCAAAAAACTATGACTATGTAGCAATAGGAGACTATACTCCTAGTCTTAATACTGCAACTTATGATAATATGCATAGAAGCATGTTAAATCAAGAAATAATAGGAGAATTTAGAAACATACTAAAATGGGTAATGGAAAGAAGCGGTAAACACTATTCAAAAGTAGACGAAAAAGATACAACTAAAAATTGTTGTATATGTGGAAATAAAGAAAAAAAAGATCCACAGATAAGAGAATTTACATGTCAAAAATGTAAAACTAAATTATCAAGAGATATAAACAGTAGTGTTAATATAGCTAAAAAAGATAAATTATTGTCTGGTTCGGACTATGTTGATTGGGATTTATACAACTCAACATATACAGCTAAATGGAATTTTAAAAAAAGTAAAATTCTATTTACTGGCCATACGTTAGAGAAATCTAATATATGGATGAATTAAATCGAGAAGGTGATACTTCTTGAGCAAAATCTATTTGTATAAATATATTTTGATATATTTGAGTAGGTTTTGTAGAACGGTATTATGAATTTAAGTGAGAATATTAAAAATGCATTTAATGTTATAGACAAGATATATGAAAATGTAGATAAATTAATGAGGTATTGTGATTCTATCGCCAATGATTGTGGCTATGAGGCTGTAACAGATAAGTTTTTAAGATATAAATCAGATTCATACTACGGTGGATGGTTTATTCGCAGTTTTATAAAGTTATATCAGTTACAAAATGATAAAAAGTTAGAAAATGATTGGAAAAATGGACCTATATTTGCAATGGAATTAAGTTTTGAAGATACTCCGATAGTTTACTTGTCAAAATTTGAATATGAAAATATATCTCAATGGACTAAAGGTGCAATATCACCTACAGCATATTGGGTATTTTCTGAACCAATAGATTGTCAAGGAAGCAATTTTAAAGAAAAGAATTTAGATAATACTAATGTTTATTTCATTTCTGAACCTGAAACTGAGAATATTAAGAACAAATATTGGGGAGTTAAAAGAGTAGTTTATACAACAACTGATTTATTACAGTTGGAATCGAATAATATTTTAGATAAAGTATTTGGTGAGTTTAATATATTAAGAAACTTATAAAAAGATTTTAATTATGATGTCATAGTATTAGTTATGTTTTTAAATAGTTCTTGGATGTAATTCGATTAATACTTGACAAACAAAAGACTGGTTGAGGAGTGAAAGATGATGTCTCAGATAAACAATAAACCTTTATTGATGGCGTCTGATAAATATGTAATGTTGAGAGAGAAGTACGACTATAATTCGCCAGACTGGTGCATTTTATTTGTGGAAAATAATCTCATCTCCCAGAAAGAATCCTCCAAATTAAGAAACTATAATCCCTCGCAGGTCAGTAAAATCAATATACATAAAAATGTAAATATGATATCCATCCTATGAATATCATATTTACATTTAAGTATAATTATGCCTGTTTATCCACGAGCAAACTTTGTAATTCAAATATCATTATGGGCGATGGACATTGCAATCACTAACTTTCAAGGTGAGCAGGCTTTGTCATTGGATGAGCAAACTAAAGTTACCATAAAAAGCATCTTACTTTAATTATTAAGCAATTTATGATAAAATTTCCTTTAAGAGAGATTAAAAATATAAAACAAGTTGCAAATATAACTTATAAGTTATATAATGTTATTAAAGGGAGATACTAAATAGTGAACGAGAAAAAAGTACTTGATAATATTATTTATCCTTTTGATTCAGAATATCCGACTGAATATATAAAAATTTATTATACTTTAAATAATGAACTGGAAGATATTATTGAAAGTAGTGGATATAAAAAAACATTTTTGAGTAAATACCAAAAGAGTCTAAGATTTTTGGAAGGTTTAAAAACAAGATGTTTTCTTGGTAATAGTGATTTATTTGAGAAGTTACTTGACGAAGATAACTTATATAGTATTAGACTATTTGGTGAAAAAAATATAAGAATTCTATTTTCTTTTATTGATATTAATGGAAATGGTAAAGCAATCTTGTTAAATGTATTTGAGGAAAAAAACAAATCTGATTATGAAAGCGGTAAAAGAATTGCTAGAGTTAGAAAAAATGAAATAATAAATGTTCTTAATAATAAGGAGTGAGGAATATGTCAATAAACGGTATTTTAAAAAGTCCTTGGGACATTTTTAATGATGTTGATGAGGAAACAAAACAAGAATTTGAATTATCTGATATGCTTGTTGATATTGCTTGTAAAATAATAAATTATAGGTTGGATAATAATATGACTCAGAAGGACTTAGCTAATAAATTAGACATAACACAGGCGATGGTTTCAAAACTGGAAAGTGGAGAATATAATCCTTCGATAGAATTTTTATTTAAAATTTCTAAAAAACTAGGTTGGAAATTTGAATTAACTTTTGAGGAAAAACATACTGATGTATTAATTCAATATAATATAGAAGAAGAGAAGATAGCTAATGAAACAAATAAAAAGTTATGTGAAGAATTAGAAGAGTTAAAGGGGTTTGCTGCATAATGAAAACAAATAAAATAATGGCTGATTTTCAGTTTTTAAACAATAAAGTAATCGAATTTTCTATACAAAATAGTTTATCGAATACAAAAGATAAAGTAATAAAGGTTGATTATGATATGGACTATGAAATTGTAAGTTGTAATGAATTAGAAGACGGTTATTTAGGGATTGTTGATTTTATTGTGAATTTAACTGGAAAAATCGAAGAAAGTGAATCGTTCAAAATTCATTTAAAAATGAGAGGGAACTTTATTGGTTCTAAGAGTAAACTTTCTATAGATAAATTTAAAGAAATGCTAGAAGTAAATGGAACAGCAACACTATCCCAAATATCAAGAGCATATATTACTTCAGTAACCTCATTATCAGGTATGCCTCCTATTAATTTGCCTATGGTTAATATATATGCAATGATGAAATATAAAAATAATAGTTCAGATAATAAATCCTAATAAATTAAGTTTTATTTTATTATTGACTAACAAAGTTTGATTAAGAAAGATATACAGCGAATTTTCTACAAGCAAACTTTAGTGTAACTGGACAACACTGGATTTCCAGTGTTTATTTTTTTTGTAATAAGGACAAATCCTTCCTTAATATACTATTCTTGAGATAGTCTAGGGGGGATTTGTTTTGAAAATTATATATATAAAAAATAAATACATATATTGTTTTTTAATACTTTTAATAATAGTATTAATTTTTGTTTTTTTGATGAAGGAAAGAGTGGTTTCTTCATATTCGCCTATGACAAGTAAAGTAATCGGCATAGATCCAGGACATGGGGGGATCGATCCAGGGGCAGTTGGTAAAAATGGAATAAGTGAAAATGAAATCAACTTAAATATAGCATTAAAACTAAAGAGATTTATTGAACAAAGTGGAGGAATTGTAGTTATAACGAGAGATGATAAAAAAGGCCTTTATACAGAGAACCTTGGTTCTACAAAACAGAAGAAAACAGAGGATTTGAAAAAAAGAAAAGAAATAATCAATGAAGGTAATTGCGATATATTTTTAACGATACATTTAAATAGTTTTCCACAATCAAAATACTACGGAGCTCAAACCTTTTATAAAAGTAGATGTGAAGAAAGCAGAAGATTAGCAACAATAGTACAAGGAGAATTAAGAAGGGTATTAGATACAGACAACAAAAGAATACCTCAAGAAAGAGAAGATGTATATTTGTTAAAAGAAGTAGATGTTCCATCAATTCTTGTAGAATGTGGCTTTTTATCAAATTCTAGAGAAGAAAAATTGTTATCTGATGAAAGATACCAAGAAAAAATAGCTTGGGCCATATATGTAGGTATTATGAAATATATTAATGAAAGCAATTAAAAACAGTTTAATGTGGATAATTATTGTGGATTATATTTGATACTGTGGATAAAAAAATATTATGTAAATAAAACTACTTCAATTACAATGAAATACTAAAAAGGTAGTTTACATAAGTTATCCACTAGAAATTGTGGATAGTGTGGATAATGTGGATTAAATTTTTATTTAAATAAATATTTAAAATTATTAACAATTTAAAGCAAGCTTTAAGCTTGATAAAAAAATAACATAATTGTATACTATTTATGGAGAATATTATAAGGAGGAGGGGTTACGTGGTTACTTTAAATGTATGTATAGGAAGTGCTTGCCACATAAAAGGTTCTTATAATGTAATAAATAGTTTCCAAGATATTATTAAAAACAGGGGGCTGGATGACAGAGTAGTTGTAAAAGCTGCATTTTGTTTAGGCGAGTGTACAAAAGCAGTATCAGTAAAAATAGATGACGAAGAAGAAATATATTCTGTTAATGAAAGTAATTCTGAGGAGTTCTTTGACAACCATGTAGTTAGAAGGTTGTAATATTGGTTTTATTGAAGGAATGGCAGAAACAAGTATATGTTTTCACTATGAAGATGGTGATATAAAATGACTTATTTTGTAGATATAGCTTATAATAGTATAACTAAATACGGAGAAGAATTATGTGGTGACAAAGTAGAAATAATCAGGCAAAGAGATAAGGCTATAGTTGTAATGGCAGATGGACTTGGTAGCGGAGTTAATGCAAATATTCTTTCTACTTTCACATCAAAAACTGCTATTACTATGTTAAAAGAAGGAGCAAGTATTTATGAAACGATTGATACTATTATAAATGCACTACCTGTATGTAAAGCTAGGAAATTAGCATATTCTACTTTCACTATAGTAGAGATATTTGATGATGGTAAAGCTTATGTAGCAGAGTATGAAAATCCACCAATATACTTATTTAGAGACGGCAAGATAATCCCTCTTGAAAAGGAAGAAATAGTAATAAACGGGACTACAGTAAAGAAATCCTATATTCAACTTGAAATAGACGACCTTTTGGTTATAATAAGTGATGGAGTAGTTCATGCAGGAGTTGGTGGAGCATTGAATCTTGGATGGCAGTGGAAGAATGTTGGTGAATATTTAAATCGAAATAGTCAAAATGAAAGGAGTGCTAGGAAAATTTCAAGAAACTTAGTTGACATTTGTCAATATTTATATATGGACAAACCCGGAGATGATACTACTGTTGTATCAATAAAAATAAGAAAACCTGAAATAGTGGATTTATTTACTGGACCACCTAAAGATTTATCTAAAGATAGTGAAGCAATTATAAAGTTTATGAAAGGTTCAGGGAAAAAGGTAGTATGTGGGGGAACAGCAGCCAAGATTGTAGCAAGAGAATTAAATAAAAGAGTAATTCCTAACATGGAATTTATTGATCCAGAAATACCACCGATTGCTGAAATAGAAGGAATTGATCTCGTAACAGAAGGGGTCATTACATTGAACAAAGCAATAGAAAAGATAAAAAAATATATTGATTCCCCGAACAGAGACAATCTAGCTCAAAGTTTAAATAAAGAAGATGGTGCTTCAAAATTAGCAAAAATTCTAATCGAAGAGTGTACACATTTGAATTTATGGTTTGGGAAAGCTGTAAATCCTGCTCATCAAAATCCAGATTTTCCAATAGATTTAAGTGTTAAATTAAAAATAGTACATGAACTCATTAGGACAATGGAGAAGTTAGGAACAAAAGTGAGTTTAAGATATGTATAAACAAGGAGGAAGACATGGACAAAGTAAGGAAGTTTGAAAGCGATGTTCAATTAATTAAGTACGAGGTATTGAAAGAGGTAGCAAAATTAGCAATGGATGGTACATTGGATGAAGAGAAAGATACTATTCCATTTATTATTGATCCAGGCCCAGGACCACGTATTAGATGTTGTATATATAAAGAAAGGGAAATAACAAAAGAGAGAGTTAAATTAGCAATGGGTGGCAATACAAAAAGAAAAAATATCATCGAAGTAATAGAAGTTGCCTGTGATGAATGTCCTGTTGATAGATTTTTTGTAACAGAAGCTTGTAGAGGATGTTTAGCTCATAGATGTTCAGAAGCATGTCCAAGGGGTGCTATTACTCATATTGGTGGAAGGGCATATATAGATCAAAGTAAATGTATTGAATGTGGAAGATGTAAGGAAGCTTGTCCTTATAATGCTATTGCTGATATTATGAGACCTTGTAGAAGAGCATGTAATGCAGGTGCTATTACTTTTAACAATGAAACAAAGAAAGCTATGATAGATGATGAAAAATGTATTCAATGTGGTGCTTGTATTACTCAATGTCCTTTTGGGGCTATTATGGACAAATCTTATATAGTTGATATAATAGAATTACTAAAAGAAGCCAAAACTAATGATGATCTTCATGTTTATGCGGTCGTAGCTCCAGCTATAGCAAGTCAGTTTACTTATGCAAATATTGAACAAGTTGTATGTGGTATTAAAAAATTAGGATTTTATGATGTAGTAGAAGCTGCATTAGGTGCAGATATGGTAGGATTACATGAGGCAAAGGAATTTGCAGAGACAATTGACGATAAAGGATTAGTCACTACATCTTGTTGTCCAGCTTTTGTTGCATATATAAAGAAAAATTATCCTGAACTAGAAGGAAAGATTTCTAATACTGTATCACCTATGATTGCTATGGGCAGATTTATAAAGCATATAGATCCTAAGGCTAAAGTTATATTTATAGGACCTTGTGTAGCTAAGAAGCGTGAAATGATGGAGCCTGATTTAATTGGTGATATAGAATATGTTATGACTTTTGAAGAGTTGGCGGCTATGCTAGATGCAGCTGAGATAGATTTAGAAAACTGTAATGATGGTTATCTTAACAATGCGTCCTATTTTGGAAGGATATTTGCTCGTAGTGGTGGAGTAACTGAAGCAGTAAAACATGTGGTAGAAGATGAAGAAATAGAAGTTGACTTTAGACCAGTAGTATGTAATGGAATTAAAGACTGTGACAAGGCACTAAAGATGGCAAAAGTAAATAGACTTGATGGCAACTTTATTGAAGGTATGGCTTGTGTAGGTGGATGTGTAGCAGGACCTGCAAGTTTACACCATGGGTCAAAGGATAAGAATGAAGTTGATAAATATGGAAAATTAGCTCTTGAAGAAGATGTGAAAAGTTCTTTAAGGATATTTGAAGTTCAACATATTGATTTAGATAGAAAATAAATATTTTTAAAAATAAATACTTGAACAATAGTTAATTATTAAAATATGGTGTATAATATTATTGAGAAAAATATAACAATAAAGGCTTCTGTTTTTATATCGTAACATAGAAGCCTTTATTGTATAATTTAAATCAATATCAAAATATCTGTACCTTGAAAGATAAATATTAGTTAGTTAGTACATCATGAGCAGCTTTTAAATGTTTTCTAATAGGTAAATTTTGAGGACATTTATTTTCACATTGACCACATTCAATACATTGTGAAGCGTCTAGGTTTTTATTCATTAAATTTTCATATGAACTCTTAGAAGGATTTTCTGCATTAAATACATATACATTATTGTATAGTTCAAATATATCAGGAATCCTAACATTTTGAGGACAAGGAAGACAGTATTTACAGTTAGTACAACCTACTTTTATTTTATCCTCATATATTTCAATAACGCTGTCTATAAGTTTGTGATCATTTTCTGTAAGTGAATTTGGTAAAGACTCTGAAGATGTTTTTAAGTTTTCTTTAACTTGTTCTAAATTGCTCATTCCACTTAGTGTAACGGAAACTTCTTCGTGATTTAGAACCCATTTCAATGCCCATTCAGAAGGAGTCCTCTTAACTGTACTCTTGTCCCATATTGATTGAATTTCTTCTGGTGGATTAGAAAGTTTACCACCTTTTATAGGTTCCATTATCACTACAGAAAGTCCTTTACTCTTAGCATACCTAAGTCCTTCTTCACCAGCTTGGTAGTTTCTATCTAAGTAGTTTAATTGTATCTGACAGAAATCCCAATCATATGAATTTATGATTTCTTTAAATACATCAAGTTGATCATGAAAAGAAAATCCAGCATATTTAATTTTTCCACTTTTTTTAGCTTCATCTAAAAATTTTAATACATTTAAACTATTAACTTTGTTCCAAAATCTACTATTCAATTGATGTAATAGATAGAAATCAATGTGGTCAGTATCTAGTTTACTTAGTTGTTCATCTAAATAATTTTCAAAGTCTTCATAAGAATCAGTAAGCCATACTGGCAGTTTAGTAGCCAAGAAGACTTTTTCTCTATAGCCGTCTTTTAAGGCTTTACCAACGAGATTCTCACTATTGCCTTGATGATAAGGGTAGGCAGTGTCTATATAGTTTATTCCTTCATCAATGGCATACCTAAGCAATTCAATGGATTTTTGTTCATCAATATTTCCTGAATTGCCATTAACTATTGGGAATCTCATACATCCAAATCCTAATGCTGAAACTTTTAAATTGTCTTTTGTAAAATTTCGATATTGCATTAAGAACACCTCCTGTTTTTATTATACGACATTTTTAATGTAAATCCTTTAAAAATTAAAATTGTTTATAAACACCCTAATATGGGTAAAAATATAAAGATATAAATAGATAAGGAGATGGTATAAATGGTATCAAAGAAAACCCCCTTATACGATGAACATGTTAAACAAGGTGGTAAGATAGTGGATTACGCAGGATGGTTACTTCCTGTACAATATGAAGGAATTATAGCTGAACATGGTGCTGTAAGAACAAAAGCAGGCATGTTTGATGTATCCCATATGGGAGAAGTAACAGTAAAAGGTAAAGGAGCACTTGACTATCTTCAATATCTTTTAACAAATGATATCAGTGTATTAGAAGTAAATCAAGTAGTATATACATTTATGTGCTATCCAGATGGTGGTGTAGTTGATGACTTGTTAGTATATAAAATTAGTGAAGAAGAATACTTATTAGTAATAAATGCATCAAATACAGATAAAGATTTTAAATGGATGCAAGATCAAGTAAAAGATTTTAATGTTACAGTGGAAAATATTTCTGATGAAGTTGGAGAAGTAGCTCTTCAAGGACCTAATGCTGAAAAGATATTATCTAAATTGACAGATGAAGATCTTTCTGAAATAAAGTTTTTCCACTTAAAGAAAGATATAATGGTAGCAGATACAAAATGCTTGGTATCAAGAACAGGATACACAGGAGAAGATGGATTTGAAATATACACATCCAAAGAAGGAATTGTAAAGGTATGGAATAGCATACTTGAAGCTGGTGAAGAATATGGAATTAAGCCAGCAGGATTAGGATGTAGAGATACTTTAAGATTTGAAGCAGGTCTTCCACTATATGGTCATGAAATATCTCAAGATGTTTCTCCAATAGAAGGTGGATTTAAATTCTTTGTAAAATTGAATAAAGAAGATTTTATAGGAAAAGATGCATTAGTAAAACAAAACGAAAACCCTACAAGAAAGGTTGTAGGATTTGAACTTATTGAAAGAGGTATCCCAAGAGAAGGATATGAAGTACAGAAAGATGGAAACAAAATTGGTTATGTAGCTACAGGTTATTTCGCTCCAACACTAAAGAAGAATATTGGAACAGCCCTTGTAGATATAGATTACTCCAAAAAGGGAACTGAATTTGATGTAATAATAAGAAATAAACCTGTTAAAGCTCAAGTAATAAATAAAAGATTTTATCAAAGATAAAAAATAAAACAAATTTAAGGAGGTAATTTTAATGAAAGTTATGAAAGGTTTACTTTACACAAAGGATCATGAATGGATAAAAGTTGATGGAAAAGAAGCTTTTGTAGGAGTTGCAGACTATGCACAAGCACAATTAGGAGATATTGTTTATGTAGAATTACCTAGTATTGATGATGAATTAGAAAAAGAAGATGCTTTTGCAGCTGTTGAATCTGTTAAAGCTGCTGCAGATATATATATGCCAGTTTCAGGAAAGGTAATAGAAACAAACGAAGCATTAGAAGATGAACCAAATCTATTAAATGAAGATCCTTATGAAAACTGGATGATTAAGATTGAATTAAGCGATACAAGTGAATTAGATGATTTAATGAATTCTGAAGATTATGAGAAGTACCTTGCAGAGGAGGAATAAAATGTATCCTTATATCCCTAATACAAGTGATGATGAAAAGAGGATGTTGGAAGTTATTGGAGCTGAATCAGTAGAAAGCCTTTTTAGTGATATTCCAGATGAAGTAAAATTAAATAGGGCACTAAACTTACCAAATTCAATGTCTGAATTGGAAGTAAGAAACATCCTTACTAAATTGTCAAAAGAAAACAAAACTACAAATGATCTTACTTGCTTTTTAGGGGCTGGAGCATATGACCACTATATACCTTCTGTGGTAAACCATGTTATATCAAGAAGTGAATTTTATACATCATATACACCTTATCAAGCAGAAATAAGTCAAGGGACACTTCAATATATATTTGAGTACCAAACCCTTATAGCAAATTTGACAGGTATGGATGTTTCAAATGCTTCACTATATGATGTTGGTTCAGGTTTAGGAGAAGCAGCTATTATGGCTACTAATATTACTAGAAAAGATGAAATAGTAGTTTCTAAAACTGTACATCCAGATTCAAGAAGAGTGCTTAAAACTTATGCTCATGTTCAAGGTTTAAAAGTGATTGAAATAGATGAAACTGATGGAGTTACAAATTTAGAAGAACTAGAAAAAAACATAGGAAAGAATACAGCAGCAGTAATAGTTCAAAATCCAAATTTCTTTGGAATAATCGAAGATGTTAAGTCTGTTGAAGAGATTACTCATAGTAATAAAAAGACTATGTTAGTAGTAAGTGTAGACCCTATATCATTAGGAATATTAAAATCCCCTGGTGAACTAGGAGCAGATATTGTTGTAGGAGAAGGTCAATCTCTTGGATTACCTCTTAACTTTGGAGGTCCTTATCTAGGATTTATTGCTACAACACAAAAGAATATGAGAAAACTATCAGGAAGAATTGTAGGAGAATCTGTTGATGCAGATGGAAATAGAGCTTTTGTACTTACTCTTCAAGCTAGAGAACAACATATAAGAAGAGAAAAGGCAACATCAAATATTTGTTCTAACCAAGGACTTAATACTTTAGCTAGTGCTGTATATATGGTAGCTATGGGTAAGAATGGCTTGAAGGAAGTAGCAACTCAAAGTGCATTAAAGGCTCATTATGCATACAATAGTATGATAAATACTGGCAAATATAAACCATTGTTTGATAAACCTTTCTTCAAAGAATTTGCAGTAACTAGTGATATAAGAGGAGATAAAATCAAAGATGAATTGCTTAAAGACAATATAATAGGAGGATTCCTATTAGACACATATTATCCCCAATATAAAGATGGTATTCTTTACTGTGTTACAGAAAAGAGAACCAAAGAAGAAATCGATAAATTAGTAAATGTATTGGAGGGGATAAAATGAAAAAGTATGATAAGTTAGTTTTTGAACTATCAGTACCAGGTAGAGTTGGATATAAACTACCAGAACTTGATGTTGAAGAAACTGACATTAGTGAATTCATTCCAACTGACTATTTGAGAGAAGAAGAGCTTAATTTTCCAGAAGTAAGCGAAGTAGATATCATTAGACATTATACAAATCTTTCAAATAAAAACTATGGATTAGATACAGGATTTTATCCATTAGGCTCTTGTACAATGAAATATAATCCTAAGATCAATGAAGATATGGCAAAACTTGAAGGATTTACAGATATCCATCCATATCAACCAGAAGAGACAGTACAAGGTGCATTAAAGTTAATGTATAATTTGGAAAAGTCTCTATGTGAAATCACTGGAATGGAGAGAGTAACTCTTCAACCAGCTGCTGGTGCTCATGGAGAGCTTACAGGTATGATGATTATTAAGGCATACCATGAGAAAAGAGGAGATACTAAACGTACTAAAATAATAGTACCAGATTCTGCTCATGGTACAAACCCAGCTAGTGCAGTAATGGCAGGATTTGATGTAGTAGAAGTAAAATCAAATAAAGATGGATTAGTAGATATTGATAGTTTAAAAGAAGTTTTAAGTGATGAAATTGCAGGTCTAATGCTTACAAATCCAAACACATTAGGCTTATTTGAAAAAGATATAAAGAAAATAGCTGAACTTATCCATGATTGTGGTGGGTTACTATACTATGATGGTGCAAATGCAAATGCTATCATGGGCATAACAAGACCAGGAGATATGGGATTTGACGTAGTTCACTTGAACTTACACAAGACTTTTTCAACTCCACATGGTGGCGGAGGACCAGGAAGTGGACCAGTAGGAGTAAAGAAGGAACTAGTAGAATTCCTACCAGTACCTGTAGTTGAGAAAGATGGAGATAAATATCATCTTGAATACAATAGACCTAATACTATAGGAAAAGTTAAAGATTTCTATGGACATTTTGGTGTATTAGTTAAAGCTTATTCATATATACTATCTATGGGTAGTGATGGGCTTAAAAAGGCTAGTGAAATGGCTGTGTTAAATGCTAACTACCTAGCAGCTAGCTTAAAGGATGATTACAATCTTCCAATAGATAGGGTATGTAAACATGAATTTGTACTAGGTGGTATTAAGGAAGAAACATTAGAAGTGGCTACATTAGATGTAGCAAAAAGACTTCTTGATTTTGGTTTCCATCCACCAACAGTTTATTTCCCACTTATTGTTCATGAAGCTATTATGATAGAGCCAACAGAGTCAGAAAGTGTAGAAACATTAGACGAATTTGTAAAGGCGATGAAGGAAATAGCAAATGAAGCTAAAGAAAATCCAGAAAAACTAAAAGAAGCACCTCTCAATACTCCAGTAAGGAGAATAGATGAAACGAGAGCAGCAAGGAATCCAATACTTAAATACGAAGGGTAGGTGTTTACTTTGGTTAAGAATATAGCAGTAATAGGAGCTGGACCTGGAGGATATGTAGCAGCTATTAGAGGAGCACAATTAGGAGCAAATATTTATCTGATTGAAAGTGGTAAGCAAGGAATAGGGGGAACATGTCTCAATAGAGGCTGTATCCCTACTAAAACATATTTTAGAAATGCTGAAATAATGTCAACTATTAAAAACAGTGAAGAGTTTGGAATAACTGTAGATGGTTTTCATTTAGATGGCAAGGCTCTACAGGAAAGAAAGAACAAAGTAGTAAATCAACTAAAGGGTGGCATTGAAAGTCTTATTAAATCCTATGACAATATAGAACTCATAAGTGGAAAGGCTTCTATAAAAGACAAGAACACTATAATGGTTCAATGTGACAATGGTGAAGAAAGAGAAATATCTGTTGACAATATTGTTATAGCTACTGGTTCGGAACCTACAATGACAGAAACAAAGGGTGTTGATTTAGAAGGAGTTATTACAAGTGATGATTTACTTGATATGGAAGAAATACCTGAAACATTAATTGTTGTAGGTGCAGGAGTTATAGGTGTTGAGTTTGCAAGTATATACAATGGATTAGGTTCTAATGTAATATTACTTGCATCAAGGATGTTAAAAAATGCAGATATGGAAGTTCGAAAGAGAATTACGCCTTATCTAAAGAGACAAGGTATAGATGTATATATGGATATTAGGGCAAAGGAAATAATCAAAGAAGGGGACAAACTAAGAGTTGTTGCCAAATATAAGACAAAAGATAAAGAAGTGGAAGTAGTAGGAGATAAGGTTCTAATAGCTTCAGGAAGAGGAGCTGTAGTTGAAGGATTAAATCTAGATGGAGTAGGCATAGAATATACTCATAAGGGAATTCATGTAAATGATGACTTTGAAACCAATGTTGAAGGGATATATGCTATTGGAGATGTGAATGATGTAGGAATTCAACTTGCTCATGTGGCTTCTAGTCAAGGTGTATATGTAATGGAAAAACTTATGGGAATTAAGCCAGAGATCAATTTAGATGTATATCCAAACTGTGTATTCTGTCTTCCAGAAGTAGCTCACGTTGGTCTTACTGAAGAAGAAGCTAAGGAAAAAGGTATTGAGTTTAAATCTAGTAAATTCTTATTTGGGGCTAATGGAAAGGCATTAACTCTAGGAGAAACTGATGGATTTATAAAGGTATTAGCTGATGAGAACAACAAGATAATAGGTGTTCACATCATTGGACCTCATGCTAATGATTTGATTCATGAAGGAGCATTGGCAATTGCCAATGAGTTAAATGTTGAACATATAGCGAAAACTATTCATGCTCATCCTACACTTAGTGAAGCCTTTGCAGAAGCAACATTAGGATTGAATGATCAAGCTATTCATATGGCTAAGCCTAGGAAGAGAAGATAATATAAATATGGTATAATCAATATAGGATAGATAGTATATAACTATTTATCCTATATTTTTATATAAAAGGAGAAGGAACAAATGAAAGGGAAAAAAAGAACATTATTTATAGTGTTTTTACTATTGATTATTTTTCTCATATTTGCATTTTTAGCTAAAAATAAAGAAAGTGGTATTTGGATAGATGAAGCAGTAATGGAAAGCATACATAAAAACATTACTCCTATGAAAACTACATTCATGAAAGCTGTAACCTTTTTTGGTTCTACATATTTTCTCATAATAGCAGGATTAGCTATTCTTATTTTTTCTATTCGATATAGACATAGAGAAAATATAGTTCCACTTATACTTTCCACGGTGGGTTGTTCTTTATTAAATACAACCTTAAAGCATATTGTAACAAGAACAAGGCCTATAAATTACTTTTTAATTAAACAAGGTGGGTATAGTTTTCCAAGCGGTCATTCTATGATATCAATGTGTTTTTATACAACTATGACCTATTTATTTACTAAAAATATCAAAGATAAGAGCAAAAAAATACTAATTTGGTTAGGAAATTTTATTATCATAGGCCTTATAGGGTATAGTAGAATGTATTTAGGAGTTCATTGGTTTTCAGATGTCTTAAGTGGATATATAATGGGATTTTTATTTTTTCTTTTCATTATTTATTTATACAATAAAAATTATCAATATAAATAAAAGCACCTATTAAGGTGCTTTTATTTTAGTTTAATATTACTTTGCTTTGTTCTTCTACAAATTGATTTGTATATAGTCTATAATAGTAACCTTTCTTAGACATTAATTCTCTGTGGTTTCCAGATTCAATTACCTTGCCTTTCTTGATTACCAGTATTCTATCAGCATTTACTATAGTAGAAAGCCTGTGGGCTATTATGAAACTAGTTCTTCCCTTCAATACTTTTTGGATAGTGTCTTGAATTATCTTTTCTGTTTCAGTGTCTATAGATGAAGTTGCCTCATCTAATACAAATATTTTTGGATTTCTTAAAACTGCCCTAGCAAAGGATATAAGCTGTTTTTGTCCAGTAGAAAGGAGATTTCCTCCTTCACCAACTTCAGTATCATATTCCTTATCTAGTTCCATTATGAAATCATGAGCATTAACAAGTTTGCTCGCTCTTATTATATCTAGCTCACTAGCATTTAGATCTCCATACATTATATTATCCTTTATAGTTCCACTGAAAAGATGTGGAGATTGGAGAACATATCCTAAATTTTCATGAAGCCATATTTGAGGTCTTTCTCTATAGTCAACACCATCAAATAATATTTCTCCCTCTGTTGGTTCATAGAATCTACAGAGAAGATTAACTATGGTACTTTTTCCTGATCCAGTTTCACCTACAAGGGCAATAGTTTCTCCTGGTTTTACATGTAGATTGAAGTCATTTAATATTTCTTCTCCAGTATTATATGAAAATGAAACATTCTTAAATTCTATTTCTCCTTTTATTTCAGGCCAAGCTTCTCTTTTAGGATTGAAAAAGTCTCCATACTTATTTGTTACTTTTATATTGTCTTCTATTTCTAAATCTTCGTTAATTAGAGAAAAGACTCTTTCTGCTGAAGCTTGTGCTGATTGCAATTCTGCAAATATTGCAGCCATTTGCCTTACAGGTTCAAAGAATTGTATAGTATAGTTAATAAAGGATACCAATACTCCGTAGCTTATTATATTTAGAGCAACACCTTTACCGCCAAAATTAAGTGCAAGAGCAGTACCTATACTACCTAATAGCAATACTATTGGTAAATATATGGAGGATATTGTTACAGCCTTTACAGAACTTTCTTTCATTTCACTAGTTAATTTAGTAAATTCTTGTAAGTTTTCATCTTCTCTAACTAATGTCTTAGTAGTTTTTGCGCCAGAGATATCTTCATTGAAAGCGCCTGTAATTCTTGAATTAATCGCTCTTACTTTCCTATAGGCTACAAGTATTTTTTCTTGGAAATAGACACTTATTATGGCCAATGGAGGAATTACAGCAAGAGTGATAAGGGCTAGTTTTACATTCAATGAAAACATTATAACTACAATACATATCATCATTGTAAATCCCCAAACAAAGTCAATAAGCCCCCAAGATATTGTCTCACTAAGCCTATTGATATCAGAAGTCATTCTAGCCATTAACCAACCAACAGCTTTATTGTCATAGTAAGACAGGGAAAGTACTTGTAGTTTTTCAAATGCAATCTTTCTTATATCATAAGCTATATTTGCTTCAATTTTACCTGCAGTAGTTATGAAAAACCATACATTTACTACTTGAATCAATACTAGTGATATATATATTGTTGCAAATTTCCCCAAACCAGCGGTAGTTCCATTGACTACAAAATCATCTATGGCTTTACCATTTAGAAGTGGAAATAGAGCATCAATTATACCTACTCCAGCATTAACAATAGCTAAGAAAATAAAGCTTTTTTTATAAGGCTTAGCATATATTAAAAAGTTTTTCCAAAATGAAAAGTTAATTTTTTCATTAACTATTTCTTCTTTCATTTCATCCATCAATACCACCTCTTATCCTCTTATATTTACTTTTTCAACATTTTGGTCAATTGAGTTTTGAATATTATACACTCTTTTATATAGACCATCTTGTTTTATTAAGCTTTCATGAGTTCCCTTTTGAACGATTTTACCTTTGTCTATTACTATGATTTCATCTGCTTCCATTACTGTAGATATCCTATGGGAGATAATAAAAGTTGTGGATTTATTTTTCCTTTTATTCAGTGCTTCTCTAATAGCAATATCTGTTTCTGTATCTACTGCACTTAGGGAATCATCAAAAACAATTATAGGACATTCGTTGATTATAGTTCTTGCAATAGCTATACGTTGTTTTTGACCTCCAGAAAGAGAAACTCCCCTTTCTCCTACAGGAGTGTCATACCCCTTGTCGAAAGATACAATATCTTCGTGTATACTAGCTATCTTTGCTGCTTCATATACTTTTCTATCTTCAAGTTTAGAATTTGCAATCTTTATATTATCCTTAACTGTTTTAGCAAACAGAAAAGGTTCTTGAAGAACTAATCCTATATTTTTTCTAACCCATTTTTTATCAATGTTTTTCAGTTCTATACCATCAATTTTTATAGAACCCATATTGTATTCATATAGTCTTGGAAGAAGATGTACCAATGAACTCTTACCAGAACCAGTAGGTCCAAGTATAGCTATAGTTTCTCCTTTCTTTACATCAAAGGAGACTCCCTTTAACACAGGTTTTCCCTTTTCATATTCAAAGTAAACATCCTCAAAACTAACATTTCCATCTATATTAGGTTTTTGGAAGTTTTCTTCTGCAATTTCTATAGGCTCATTAAGTATTTCTTCAATACGATTTACAGAAACTATTGATTTTCCCATATCTGTAAGTATCCTTCCCATTTGCCTAACAGGCCACAGTAGCATACCTTCATAGGTAATAAATACAACCAATGTACCTAAAGATAGCTCTCCATTAGCTGCCCACATACTACCTACTATAACTACAGCTCCTATTTGCAACATACAAATAAGGTCAGATATTGACCAATACCAAGCCATTAGTCTAGTTATTTTGCATATATAATATTTGAACTTTTCATTTTTTTCACTAAATTTTGCGATTTCAAAATTTTGTCTTGCAAAGGCTTTTACAACTCTAATACCAGTTAAGTTTTCTTGTAATACTGTAGATAATTCTGCCTCTGCCTCATCAGTTTCAAGAAATACTTTTTGTATTTTTGAGAAGAATACAAAGGCAAATATAAATATAATTGGTACAGCAGCCATAGATACTAATGCAAGTTTAACATTTAAGTTAAACATGACATAGGATATAAATGCCAAAGTAAAAATAGAACCACCTATTTCTACTAGTTGAACTGCTAAGAAACGCCTTATAGTTTCTACATCTGAACTACATCTTTGAATTAAATCCCCAGTATCTGCATTTACATGGTATTCATAAGGAAGTCTTTGTATATGATCATACATTTCTTCTCTTATAGTTTTTGCAGTATTTTCTGAAGCTTTGCTAGAAAGAGTATTTTTCAAATATAAAAATAGTCCTCTTAAAGCTGTCAAACCTATAAGTATTAATCCTATTATCCAAATGTTACTTTTTAGATATTCTTTTCCTCCAAGAAAATCTACTAGTTTCAAAAGTATTTCTTTATTAATAGTTTCATTACCAATGATAGAGTCAATAGTAAGTCTTATTAATAGTGGTCCTAGTATTGTAAAGAATGTTGCCAAAATAATAGATACAATACTTAGAACATAAATGTGTTTGTTTCCTTTCATAAATTTAAAAATCGATTTTAGTCCTTTCACAATATCCCTCCTGTCAAACAAAATAGCCATGGGCTATTAGACTAATAAGTCAGTATACCCATGGCTACAACGTGCAATAAAATAAAAACCTGATATATACAAAAAGACTGTATAAGAGTATAAATCTAGGCATTATTAATGCGCATAAAAAAACCATAGGCAACCATACCTATGGTTTTTGATATTCTAATGAATTATGTATTCAATCAAAAACGATCATAGGTCGTGGATTTTGAACTTAAATTTTCTTTGATTTGTACTATGCTTATTACTATCATCATCCAGACCTCCTTTATTATTTAGTACATTGTCTATTCTATTCTTATTTTTGGGAAAATTCAACCATTATTTTCATTTGTAACACAATTGTAATATAGCAGAGTGTTTTTTTAGGGACGTAGGGACAGGTTCGAGGCCACTGAAAAACGATGTAATAATATGTAAGATGAATTAAATATAAAATAGAAAAGCAAAATCCTCCTTAATTTGGTATAATGTAATTGATAAGAAAACATAACCAAAAGGAGGATTTGCAATGCTTAAAGGCAAAAATAATCAATTAAGCATCTACTCAATATTATATAATAAAATACCAGAAAATCATACATTAAAATTAATAAATAAAGCTATAGACTTAAGTTTTGTAACGAAACTACTTGAAGTATCATACAACAAATACTATGGAAGGCCAGCTAAGGACCCTGAACTTATGATTAGACTTTTGATATTACAGTACTTGTACAATTTGTCGGATGAAAAGCTAATTGAAGAATGTTCATTAAACTTAGCATTTATGTGGTTTTTAGGAATAAATCCAGATGACGATTTGCCAGATTCAAGTTTACTATCTAAATTTAGAGTACATAGATTAAATGATATAACATTAGATCAAATAATAACTGAAATTGTAAGACAGTGCATAGAAAAAGGAATAATTAAAGATACTGGTATTAGCATAGATGCAACCCATACAGAAGCTAATACTTTCAAAGCTACTCCTGAAAGAGTAATAAAACACTTAGCAAAGAAAATATTTAAAACTTATGAAGAAGAATCAGGAGAACTACCTAAAAATATAGATAAAGATATTCCAGATTACAAACAAATTGAAAATCATAAAGAAGCAAAGAAAACTATGAAGGATTATCTTGAAAAAGAAATTGAAAAAGTTGAAAACATTGTTAATCAAGAGGAAAATCCTAAAACAATAAAAGTTTTGGAAAATGCAAAAGAAATATTAAAAGATCCAAAATTCATAGAACAAAGAGGAGTTAGATCAATAGTTGACCAAGAAGCAAGAGTCGGGCATAAAAGTAAAACAGAACGTTTTTTTGGATATAAAACAGAATTTATGATGACAACTGATGAGAGGATAATAACAGCAGTAACAGTAAAAAGTGGAGAATATGTAGATGGAACAAACTTTGATAAATTAATAGAATTGACTAATCAAACAGGTCTAAAAGTAGAAGAAGTCTTTGGAGATAAAGCATATTTTAGAAAGCCCATATTAGATAAAATAAAGGAAATAGAAGCAAAGGCATATATCCCAATAAGTGAAATGTCATATAAAATAGATGAAGAAATATTTAGTTACAACAAAGATTCAGATGAATGGTTTTGTAGCCAAGGAAACATAACAATAAGAAAAAAACATAGAAAAGACAAAAGCGGAAAAGAGACATATAAATATTACTTTGAAAAGGAAAAGTGCAGGAATTGTAGTAAAAGAGAAGAGTGCAAAACTGGCAAAAATATTGGTAAGATTCTTGAAGTAGGTATAAACACTCCTGAATTTTATGGATACAGCCAAGAACAAAAAACAGATGGATTCAAAGAAAAATACAAAAAAAGAGCTTGCCATGAAGGGAAAAATGGTGAAATGAAAAATCATCATGGATTAAACCGTGCTCGAGGGTACGGTTTAAGAAGCATGTCCACGCAAGCAAAATTAACTGCAATAGCAGTTAATTTAAAGAGGATAGCAAGCATACTATCCTCTAAATTCTCTTTTATTATGAAGTTTTTTAGATTTAAATTGGTATTTTATTAGAAAATAATTATTTTAGGATTAAGGTGTTATTAAAAGGGCACTTTTTCAGTGGCCTCGGACAGGTTCCTTGTCCCAAAGTTTAAAAGCGTACAATAATGGAGGTGTTCTTAGTCAAGAAAAGATAGCTGAGTTTGAGAACCTTTTTAATAAAGTAAATTTCTTAAGTAATGAATGGCATGAAGAAATATATCATGATATGATTGTACAAATAAACCATAAAGAAGTATATTTTACGCATGCGTTTCATATATGGATTAATGGGAAAACTGGAACACGATCTAGTTGAAATCACTTTTTTTTACTATATAATAAAAAGTAGGAAGTAATGGAAAATAGATTTATCAAAATCACAAGGAGGGTTAGCTTATGATAGAAGTAAAAAACCTATTTAAAAGATATGGTAAAAATACCGTATTAAATGGAATCGATTTTGAGCTTAATAAGGGCGAAATTGTTGGTTTTATTGGACCCAATGGTTCTGGAAAGTCTACCACAATGAAATGTATGGTAGGACTAGTTTATCCAGACAAAGGTGAAATTTTAGTTGAAGGAAAACCTGTTAATCCAAAAAAACACGAATCTTTAAAAAAGGTCAGTGCAATGATTGAAGCACCAGGATTATATCACAACCTCAGTGGGTTAGAAAATCTTAAACTATTTGCTTCACTTAATAAAGTAGAAAATGAAAAAATCGAAGAAATTATTGGATTAATTAATTTAGGAAAAGGCCTTGAAAAGAAGACAAAAAACTATTCAATGGGAATGAAACAACGACTAGCATTTGGAATTACACTTTTATCATCACCTGATTATCTGATTTTAGATGAACCATTTAATGGACTTGATCCAGAAGGAGTATTTTCATTTCGAGAAGAAATAGTCAACTTGGCAAGTTCTGGATGTGGAATATTAATATCATCCCATCAACTAATGGAATTAGAAAAACTAGTAACAAGAAAGATTTTCATAAAAAATGGACAACTAGTGGATTCTTTACATGATATAAGTAATGGTAACAAAGTATATAAAATACTATTAAACAAAGATGAAATGTCTAAAAATTTTGATAATATTAAAAATTGTTTTGAAAAAATGAAAACAGATAAACTTATATCAAGATACTATCTTAATGAATCTGATGTGGTAGTCTTTATAAACAATGTGGAGGATTTATCCAAATTAATGCAAAATGTTTTACTTCAGCAACTTAATATTTATGGAGTTTTACCAGTAGCAGATGAAATTGAAGAACTTTATCGATTGATATATGAGGAGGAATTGGTTTGAAAAGTTTACTAGTATTTGAAAGAAAAAAATTTTGGCGAAAAAGTACAATTTTCACTATAATATTTTTCGCCATAATATTGAGTCTTTCTGTACTTCTACTTCAATATCAAAACTTAAAAAGTGTTCAAGAGTATAAAGAAAATTTAAGTATGGAAAGCTTTGAGATAGAGAATAGAGTCAAATCTTTAAAGAATCAAATATATATGACTGAAGATGCTATAAAAGAGGAAATGGCAAATAAAAATGCTGATGAAGAATTCATAGAACAACTAAATGAACAAAAAGAAGAATTATTAAAAACGCTTGATATATATGAAAAGTTGTTGGAATATGATAAAGAATTACAACGAAATTATGATAAACCTGAAAGATTATCAATTGAAATTAAAAGGAGAAAATTTCAATTGGATAATTTTGAATTAATTAGTAAAAACTCATATATACTTGTTGATGTAAGTGAAAAACAATTAACCCAAGATTTAAATAGACTTAAGTATTTAAGAGATAACAACATTGTTCCCCTTGAGTCACCATTTGAGGCAACAGGACAAAACTTTTTATTGCTGCAAATTCAATATCCTTTTTCATTGATTTGGGCTATATTACTAATTCTATTATTTTATGATATGTATTCATTAGATTTTGAAACTGGTGCTTACAAATCATTGTATACAAAAGAATATAGGAGAAACAAAATTTTTAACTCAAAGTGCCTGTTTTCAATATTAAATGCCCTTGTGATAAGCATAATCCTATTAGGAATGTCTACTATTGTGGCAACTTTGGTAAATGGCTTTGGGAGTACAATATATCCTGTGGAATATGGTGAAACAAGTATGGTACCTTGGAGTAGTGCTATAACTCAAATGACACCAGCTATTATATTGGGAATAGTATTTACTATAAGTTTAACTTTATTGCTATCTCAAATATTTAAAAATGGAGCTAATATTATAATAATTATGATTTCTTTGTTTATAATGGACTATTCATTCCGTGAGGTATTCTTAGAACAATCTTTGTTTTGGAGGATATGGCCATTTTCTTTTCTTAATCTAAAAGCAGTATTTTCAAATAAAAATGTTATGTATCTTGGGATGATATTGCTACTATTAAATATTCTAATAAATCTTATTGGGAAAAGATTTCTCGAGAATAGTGATATGTAAGGGGGATTATAGTGAATAAAATTAAAACTTCATTAAAATTGAATTTTAGAGACAAAAAAATTTTTGTATTATTACTTGTTGTATTTATTTATCTAGTGGTTATGCGTTCATATTTCAGAGGAAGAAAAGATGAGTATTTAAAGGAAAATCATTGGATGTATGAAGACTTAACAAATTATTATGAAATGGAATATTATTCTCATTCGAAACAAGATGAACCTGAGGTAGTAAAAGAATATTATAGATATATACTTCAGGTGACAAAAGATATTGATTCAGCATTAAAAAATGGAGATGAAAGAGAATTCTTGCTAAACAGAGCTAGGGACAGTTTGCTACTATGGAATAGAAATACTGAGTTTACTAGTGATTGGGAAGAAGTAAATAACATGAATGATAAGAGAAGACTAATACCCAGTCCTAGACAGTATTTTGGCAAGGAATATGATGAAATAAGGGCAAAGCTGGATTTTCCTGAATTTAAGGATTTAAAACTTTGGAGAAAATACGTATATGATAAGGCGAAACTAATGTGGATTTATCTTTTTAATCATGATTATGAATTGCTAAATAAGGGATTGTCAAATCAAAGTTATTATTCAACTAAACCTTTTTCATTTATTTATAATATTTTTTCTAAAAGATTTGCCTTAATTGTTTTTATCATTGCTCTTATGTTGGGGTCTAGTGGTTTAGGACAGGCTAGAAGTGAAGACTATCTCAAAACTGAATTGTCAATTTCTCATAACAGATTAAGCTGCTACAGGCGAATATTTGTCAATAACTTTATCACAATCATTCTAATTCTATTAATACCATTGTTATTGATGACATTGATAACAGGTTTCGCTGAAGGTTTCGATGGGATTTCTTATCCAGTATTATGTAATAAAAAGATTATGACGGGATGGAAACCTGATGTAGAATCTTATACGACCAGTTTAAACCCAACAGAAACAACACCAGTTGGTCTATCGCAATTAATATCAATAGGGGGAGTAAATAAGGTATTTGAAACTATTAAACTTATTCCCCTATGGAAATATTTATTGATATCTTTTTCGTTAATATTAATGGGAATATTGTTTTGGTTGAGTTTAGGGTATATGATATCGGCAATTTTCAAAAAAACTTTTGTTGCTCAAAGCGTGAGTATAGGAATATTGGTACTTAGTTTTATCCCGGGGATGATAGGAGCACCATTTGTTAATACAGTATTTGATTTGCCATCTCTTGGGAATGTAGGGCTAATTCCGGCAGGATATAGACTTGTAACTTATTGGCAGGTGTTTACACTATATTTAGTTGGAACAATTATTTTTAATATTATTGGCTATTGGCGTTTTAGTAAACAGGATATATAGGGACGGGGGGACAGGTTCCTTGTCCCAGAAAGATAATTTTAGAGAGGAGACATAATTTTATCTCCTCTTTATAAAGGATTTAAATATCTATATTATAAAGCTTTTTACAATTTGACATAAGCAAATCTCTCAATTCATATTGTTCTAATACTTCACAAAAATATATACATTTTTTAAGAGGAGCTATATAAGATTTATATCCAAGAAGATATTCAGCAATCGCTTTTCTAAAGTATAAAAGGTTTAATCCATTATAGTTTCTATATTGCATACAATATTTTATTCCTAAATCTGAGTATTTTAAAGCATTTTTATGGATATTAAGATTGTGATAAGTATATGAGAGGTAATAGCATATTTTGGGATAAAGTTCTTCGTTTGGCTTTACTGATTTCATACAGAAATTCATTATTTCAAGACTTTTTTCGGTGGATTCAAATTTGCTAATCAATAGAGCTATGTTCATTAGAATTCTTATTTCTATAGAACTGTATACGAAATTATTATAGTTATCTATTGAAAAATTATCAGTGGTAATTTTAATAGCTTCAACTAATTTGTCAAGGGATTCATTAATTTTATTATACTTTTTATTTAATATTATAGATTCTATGAGTAATATATATTGTTCTATCAGATCGACAAAATAGCTATTTGATTCGATTTTGGATAAAGCTTTTAAATTATTTAATTCTTCTGATAAAGTTTCAAATTCATTTCTATCTATTTTAGATTCTAATGTATTTTTTATTTTTTCTAAGGCAGAATAATTATTTAGTCTATAATCTAGTAAAAGTTTATTTAAATCTTTTTTTAATATTGGAGAAAGTAAATCTAAAGTTTTTTGCATAGGGATTGCTCTACCATTTTCAATATTTCGTAAGGTATCTTCATGGATTCCCGAGATTTCGCAGACATATTTTTTAGTAAATCCTAAATTAGTTCTAATGCTACGTATTTCTTCTCCAAAGTTTTGAAGATTACAATACAAAGTATTCGCCTCCTTGGAATTAGGTTGAGGATAAACCTGATTTAAAATTGGTTATAATTACCTTGATTATTATATATTATATAAGCAAATAAGGATGATGTAAAGGGAAAAGATTTCTCGAGAATAGTGATATGTAAGGGGGATTATAGTGGATAAAATTAAAGCTTCATTAAAATTGAATTTTAGAGACAAAAAATTTTTTGTATTATTACTTTTTGTATTTATTTATCTAGTGGTTATGCGTTCATATTTCAGAGGAAGAAAAGATGAGTATTTAAAGGTAAATCATTGGATGTATGAAGACTTAACAAATTATTATGAAATGGAATATTATTCTCATTCGAAACAAGATGAACCTGAGGTAGTAAAAGAATATTATAGATATATACTTCAGGTGGTAAAAGATATTGATTCAGCATTAAAAAATGGAGATGAAAGAGAATTCTTGCTAAACAGAGCTAGGGACAGTTTGCTACTATGGAATAGAGATACTGAGTTTAATAGTGATTGGGAAGAAGTAAATAACATGAATGATAAGAGAAGACTAATCCCCAGTCCTAGACAGTATTTTGGCAAGGAATATGATGAAATAAGGGCAAAGTTGGATTTTCCTGAATTTAAGGATTTAAAACTTTGGAGAAAATACGTATATGATAAGGCGAAACTAATGTGGATTTATCTTTTTAATCATGATTATGAATTGCTAAATAAGGGATTGTCAAATCAAAGTTATTATTCAACTAAACCTTTTTCATTTATTTATAATATTTTTTCTAAAAGATTTGCCTTAATTGTTTTTATCATTGCTCTTATGTTGGGGTCTAGTGGTTTAGGACAGGCTAGAAGTGAAGACTATCTCAAAACTGAATTGTCAATTTCTCATAACAGATTAAGCTGCTACAGGCGAATATTTGTCAATAACTTTATCACAATCATTCTAATTCTATTAATACCATTGTTATTGATGACATTGATAACAGGTTTCGCTGAAGGTTTCGATGGGATTTCTTATCCAGTATTATGTAATAAAAAGATTATGACGGGATGGAACCCTGATGTAGAATCTTATACGACCAGTTTAAACCCAGCACAAACAACACCAGTTGGTCTATCACAGTATATATTAAAAGGGGGAGTAAATAAGGTATTTGAAACTATTAAACTTATTCCCCTATGGAAATATTTATTGATATCTTTTTCGTTAATATTAATGGGAATATTGTTTTGGTTGAGTTTAGGGTATATGATATCGGCAATTTTCAAAAAAACTTTTGTTGCTCAAAGCGTGAGTATAGGAATATTGGTACTTAGTTTTATCCCGGGGATGATAGGAGCACCATTTGTTAATACAGTATTTGATTTGCCATCTCTTGGGAATGTAGGGCTAATTCCGGCAGGATATAGACTTGTAACTTATTGGCAGGTGTTTACACTATATTTAGTTGGAACAATTATTTTTAATATTATTGGCTATTGGCGTTTTAGTAAACAGGATATATAGGGACGGGGGGACAGGTTCCTTGTCCCAAAGAGTTTAAGGAAAAGTTAGTGAGTTAGCACAGGGGAAGATATATTTTGATAAATAATAGCTGCAACCTTTTGTTTTCAAGAAGTTGTGGCTATTTCTTTATCGTTAGGAAATATAATATAAGTATTTATGAATAAATAAAAAGGATATTTACAAAAAGTGTGGAATATGTAAGGAACGAGGTTAATAGGGGTGAATAAATTTGAAAACTTTAATAATTTATGCTTCAATACATCATGGGAATACAGAAAAGATAGGCAGAGCTATGGCAGAAACGCTAAATGCAGATATTATTAATGTAACTGACGTAAGTATTAATGAACTACAAAATTATGATTTAATAGGTTTTGGCTCAGGAATATATGGTGGTAAATTTCATAAAACTATGTTTAATTTAATTGAAAAGTTACCAAGTGTAGCTAATAAAAAGTCATTTGTTTTTTCAACTAGTAGTATGGAGAAAAAAAGTTACAACAAATCCATTGAAGAAAAATTAAAAGAAAAAGGAATTGTCGTAATTGGAAGTTTCAGTTGTAAGGGCTATGACACCTTTGGACCATTTAAATTTATTGGAGGCATTGGTAAGGGGAGACCTAATGAGGAAGATATAAAAAAGGCTCAGGATTTTGCTGAGATGATGCTGCGAAAGTTAGTAAGTTAGTACCGAGGGAAGAATATTTATTGAGTTTTAAATTTATTATTAATGGAGGTATGATTATGAAAAGTATTAAACCTGGACGTGGTCCATCTGGAATGTCCTTTATAGGATCTGTAGTTGCAATAATCTTCGGTATATTTTGGACAATTATGGCTTTTAGTATGACAGCAGGTTCTCCATTTGGGATTGAAGGAAGCATATTTCCGTTATTTGGGATTATTTTCGTAATAGTAGGCATTATTCAAGCAGTATATCATTATAAAAATGCTACTAGTGAAAATAGGTTTTCTGAATACGATATAACAGATTCATCTGAAGAAGGTGACCCTTCTGATAAATTTATAAAGAGAGAAGCAGATGATAATTATTGCCCATATTGTGGTGCTACTATTAAAAGTGATTATTCCTTTTGCCCAAAGTGTGGAAAGAACATACGAGGTGAATAAATATGAAAATTATTGATTTATCCATACCATTATATACAGGTATGGATGTTTTTCAAGGAGATCCAGAAGTGAGTATTGACGTAGTTCATACATATGAAAGGGATACATGGGAATTAAGACGTTTAGATATGGGATCACACACAGGAACTCATGTAGATGCATTTTCTCATATGCATGAAGGAAAACAAACATTAGATGAGATACCTATTGAGAGGTTTTTTGGTAAAGCACAAGTTGTTGAAGTATGTCAAGACTGGCCAAAGGAAGTAGGATTGTTTTTTATTGAAGAGATAGGAATAGAAGAGTTAGACAGAATAATCAATTCAAATCCAGGATTTGTAGGTGGAAATATATCAGAAGATTTAGAGAGAGCTTTATTAGGTAAAGAAATTATTACTTATACTAATTTAATTAATTTAGAACTAATACCAAAAGGCAAAACATTTATGTTTTATGGATTACCACTAAATATTAAATCTGGAGATGGTTCTCCAGTGAGAGCAATAGCTATTATTGAGAATTAATATTTGAAGAAGGGCAGTATTTATTATTTTATTAATTTAATTGGAGGAATAGTATGGAAAATAATATTTGGTCAGAAAATATACAAGGAGTTTTAATGCTTGATTTAAGTAGAGAATTAAGATTTAGAAATGATAGAAAGGATTTATTTTTGAATATTGTTGGACTTAAAGAAGGAATGACTATAGTTGATGTTGGTTGTGGTCCTGGTGCAATAACTAGGAAACTATCTAGTTGGCTAGGAAACGAAACTAAAATAATAGGTATAGATAGAGATACAACATTCATAAATTACGCTAAAGAAAAAGCAAGAAAACAAAATATGTACAATATAAGCTATTTAGAAGGTGATGCACTAAAACTTCCATTAGAAGACAATTCAGTAGATGCTTGTATATCCCATACTGTAATAGAGCATGTACCCAATAGGGAATTTTTATTAGAACAAAAAAGAGTATGTAAGCCTAATGGAAGAGTTTCTGTAATGTGTGCAAGGCCTGATAAATATATTAAAACTGAACCTAAGTTATTACCAAAACAAAGTGAACGTGAAATGGAACTTTTGGACAAGTTGTTTAAAGGAACAGATGAAATGTATAAAAAATATAATGTAGGGAAATACTGGCCTGATCCTGTAGAATTGCCTACATTGTTTGCTGAACTTGGTTTTAAAGACATTCAAGTTGATGGAATTGCTATTCCTGTAGCTATCGATGATGCAAGAAATAGTTATGATGAAAAAGTTGTAATATTTGAGACCCAAAAAGAGCAACTATTGGAAGTTGTAAATATGGGTTTATATCAAAATAAAAATGGACTATCAGATAAAGAAGTGAAAGAATTAAAACAATTAATTGAAGAGAGATTTGGGAAAAGGTTGGAATTGATAAAGAAAAGAAAATATATTTGGGATTATACTATTTTATTATTACATGTGGTATCTGGAATGGTTGAAAACTAAATTAAAGAGGGATTAAAATGATAAATAAATATAAAGATACAATAAAATATTGGGATAATGTTTTTGGACAGACTCAGGAATATAATCCTGTTGAAAAAATACAAATACAAGAAATTGAGAACGGGTTAAGTTGGCTTGTAGATAGCAATCAATCTACAATAGACTTTGGCTGTGGGAATGGAAAAGTAATATGTCGTTGTTTAGATAAAGGAATGGAATATGTTCGTGGAATAGATATATGTAATAATGCAATAGAGATAGCTAAAAGTGTCATAAAAAAATTCAAATATGAAGATAGAGCTGAAGTAATTTGTGGTGGATTAGAAAAGTTGAACGAAATTAAAGATAATAGCTATGAAAGTGCTATTTTATTTAATATCTTAGATAATTTAATACCTGAAGATTCAAAAGAATTAATTAAAAACATACATAGAATAGTTAAACCTAATGGTAAGATTCTATTAAAGTTAAACCCATATATTACTAGGGAACAAAGAAAAGAATATGAGTTTACTAAAATCTCTAATGAATTTTATAAAGAAAATACAGGGTTGTACTTATGGAACCTAAGCAATGAAATGATAGAAAAAGTTATAGATCCATTTTTTATTATTGAAAAATATGAAGAGATTAATTTCAAGCAATTTAATATTATAAATCGGATGTATTATTTAAGAAATAGATAGTATTAAGATAAATGTTTACAGATTTTTAACTGGAATGTTAGACATATTGCAGATATAAGTATTAAATTTCTTTCAGAGGAGGGAAAATAGGTATGAAGAATATGATTCAAGTTCAAGAGTTAACAAAAAAAGTACGGAGATAATACAGTGTTATTGATATTTATTTTTGCAACATTATTGATAATATATAAATTAAAACGTTTAGAAATCCACTCAATGAGGATTCAATTAATTTTTTAAGAAATTGTACCAGAGTATAGAAGGAAAGGTTTTGACCAATCTTTAGTTAATGAATTGTTAATTAGGATGAAAGGGAAAGCAAAACTTGCAGCAGTCTCTGGAGATTGTAATAATATCAATAATTTATTTAATTTATATAGGAAACGTGGTTTTATAGGCAACAGTATTTGGTATGTTGCTTGTGAAAAGTAAGATTAACATAGTATTAAAGTTATAATTTTTATAAAGATGTTATATAATATTCCTATTTTGTTATGGAGGAGGAAGGTCTGTGGAAATAAGCATTAACAATATGATAGATTCTATAATATAAGTAAATTTCATATAGTTACTGGCTATTCAGAAAGTTATTAATTGTAGAAATAAACGAGATGTGCATATCTACAATGGAGAAACGTTATGTAAGAATATTAGAATAGGAGGATAATTATGCGAAATAGTTTTAATATTATAAAAATAGATGATCCAGAAGAAAAGGAAGAGATCGTTTCAGAGGTGCTATTGGATTTGCCGGAGTGGTTTGGATTACCAGAAAGCATTAAAAGATATATTGAAGATTCAAGACAATTACCCTTATGGGTAGCAAGAAATGATAAGGAAACCATTGGGTTTATTGTTTTAAGTGAAAGCAGTAAGGAAACTGGAGAATTGTATTGTATGGGAATTAAAAAAGCATATCATAGAATGGGTATTGGAAAACAATTGTATATTGCTTTAGAGCAGTATGCAAAAAGTAGGTATAAGTATTTGCAGGTAAAAACTGTAGATGAGGGACATTATAAAGAATATGATCAAACCGTTGCTTTTTATAAAAACCTTGGTTTTTCCAAATTAGAGGTATTTCCAACACTGTGTGATGAGTGGAATCCATGCCTGATTATGATTAAGGCTTTATAAAAGATTATATGAACGATAGTTTTTGTATGAAAGATATTAATTAAAGCAAAATAAAATAACTTATTTTGTTACATGATAGTAGAATTATATGACGTACAACGGGCGACCACAGGTCGCCCCTACAATATTGGTTTTATCATATGTAGGGGATGGCTTTGCCGTCCCGCACCTATTACACATTTTTTATATCAAACGTCTTACTATAAATAATATTAATACCTTAATTTTTTCAAAATCAGTAAATAACTAACTATCAAGTATAACCCCTCGTGTCAAAGTAATGACATGAAAAAATAGAAAGAATTTAATAAAACAATAAGTACCATTGAATATGGTAAACAACAACCTTAGAGATAATTAATCAATAAACTAGTTCTCTGTAAACTTATATCTATAATTATAAAAATAGCAATAAAGCCTACAAAAAACGTGTTTTCCATCCGACCCTGCCTGTGGGGAACGTGCTATAATAATGACACTTGCACGAAGTAGAGATAAATCAATGGGTTTGAAGTTCTATCCTTAATAATTTTAAAAAAGGTATAAAGTAATATTTAATAAATAAAGCACATAAATATCGCCTTAATCGTTGTGCAACGATAATCAAATAGTCGTTTTAAAATGCAACGATATATATAACGATTTTATACATCGTTGCAAGGGCTAAATATCTATGATAAAATTTGATTATAGATGTTGGGGAGGTAATTATAATGGGAATGAGAGAAAAGTTTAATCTAGAATTTAAAAAAGAGATAACTAAGACATTTTTGAAAACAGTTAGTGCATATTCAAACTATAATGACGGACAGATTATATTTGGGATAGATGATAATGGTAATTTAGTAGGAATGGACCATGTAGAAGATGAATGCCTAAGGATAGAGAATATGATAAATGATTCCATGGACCCAGCTCCAAGTTTTAAAATAGGAGTGGAAAAAATAGATGAAAAGACTATTATCATATTAAATGTTATGAAAGGTAGGGATACTCCATATTACTACAAAGGAAAAGCTTATAAAAGATCAGATACTTCTACTTTAGAGGTAGATAGATTTGAATTAAGGAGATTGGCTATTGAAGGAATAAATATGGATTATGAAGAGAGAAGGTCATCATCCCAAGACTTAAATTTCGAGAAATTAGAATCTAAATTAAAAGAAAAGGCAGGAATAGAAAATATAAATTTAGATATTTTAAAAACTTTAAACTTGTATAATAAAGATGGATATTATAATACTGCAGCAGAATTATTAGCTGACAATAACAACATGGAGTTTTCTGGACTTGATATAGTAAGATTTGGGAAAGATATTAGTCAAATATTATATAGAGAAACGATTAGTCAAAAATCTTTATTATCTCAATATGATAGAGCAATAGAAATTTTTGAACAATACTATCAATATGAAGAAATAGAAGGGTATAAAAGAGTAAAAAAAGAACTAATTCCCAGGGAAGCTTTCAGAGAATCTCTAGCTAATGCAATAGTTCATAGAGTTTGGGATATAAACACGTATATACAAATATCCATGTATGAAGATGGAATAGAAATAAATTCACCTGGAGGATTACCAGAAGGTATTTCTACGAATGAGTATTTATATGGGAATATTTCAGTATTACGAAACCCTATAATAGCAGGTGTATTTTATAGATTAGATATTATAGAGAAATTTGGAACAGGGATAACGAGAATAAATAAAGAATATGAAGGTAGTTTATCTAAACCAAGTTTTGATATTAGTAGAAATAGTATATGTATACGATTACCAGTTATAGATATTAATAAATTAGATTTATCAGAAGAAGAGTTTCTTATCCTTAATATATTGAAAGATGAAATAGAACTTTCAAGGGGAGAAATAGATAAAAAATTAGGATTTAACAAATCCAAGACCCTCAGGATAATAAATAATCTTATAGATAAAAATATAGTACAAAAACTAGGCAAAGGGCCTGGAACAACTTATAGACTAAAATAGTGTTTTTATTTATTAATGAATATATGTTGGATTATATGACGTACAACGGGCGACCACAGGTCGCCCCTACAATATTGGTTTTATCATATGTAGGGGATGGCTTTGCCGTCCCGCACCTATTACACATTTTTTATATCAAACGTCTTACCATGAAAAATATTAACACCTTATTTTTTTCTAAATCAGCAAATAACTAACTACCAAGTATAACCCCTCGTGTCAAAGTAATGACATGAATAAATCTTGGCAACTCAAAAAACAATAAGTACCATTGAATATGGTAAACAACAACCTTAGAGATAATTAATCAATAAACTAGTTCTCTCTAAATTTATATTCAAAACATGAAAACAGAATAAAATCATAAGAAAAACCCAATTTTCCATCCGAACCAGCCTGTGGAACTGGGGACTTCTTGGTATGGGTATGGTTTCTGGTGAATAGATTGAACAGACAATAAAAAGAGAAATTTTTGAGGAAACAGGGACGAATTTCTGCAAGTAATTTCGATCAAAACAAGGAAATACAACAGGTGTTGGAATAGTGAGGTGGAGGTAAAGAGAGAAAAAAGTTGCCAATGTATTGATAAATAGGGATATTACTGCTATATATTCTAGTTCATAAAAAGAGCTATTGATACGATAAAAGATTTTGCAGAGAATAGTGGACTTGAGAGTATTGAAGAAGTTGAAATTTAGCAAATATATAGATGAAAAACAAAAATAATTATATATGATTACTTAAAAGTGCAATAAAGTCATTAAATAAAACGTTTAAGTATATAGGAGCAAAATTTTAATAAAAAAGGGGATAAAAAATGTGTAAACAAAAAGAAACAAATGTTAGAGTGAATTTAAATAGATCTAAAGCGCTAAGGCATATAATTACAGGGATAGGCATACTAATTTTTTCAAGTGTCATAGGTAGTATTGCATATAGTTTACCACTACCAGAGGGTATTATGGCATTTTTAAACTGCGTTATTTATGTTGGAATAACTTATGGACTTATTAAGTTATATTGTGAAAAAGTAATTCACATTAAATTAGAAGATTGCCGTATTACTAAACCAAAAGTAAGTCCAGTATGGGCTTTATGTGCATTACTATTGCCAGTTGGTGTGTCTTGTGCTTTAATGTGTACAACAGGAATTTTTGTAGCAAATAGTATGAACGTATCAAAAATTACAAACATTATTCTTGTTGCATTGTTTGGTGCTGGAATTAGTGCTGGAGTTGTTGAAGAGATGGTATTCAGAGGTTTTATTATGAGGATGGTAGAAGAACGTTGGGGAAGGTTTGCTGCTGTTATCGTTCCATCGGTTATTTTTGCACTTTTGCATATTATAAACATAGATATGAACTTGAGAGATATAATATTACTGTTAATAGCAGGGACAAGCGTAGGTATTATGTTTTCCTTGATTGTATATCAAAGTGGTTCAATTTGGTCTAGTGCATTGGTACATGGAATGTGGAATTTTATTATGATTGGTGATATTCTAGATATTAACATTAAACATAATACAGAGGCTATTTTTTCTTATAAGATGTTATCTAAATCAGCTATTTTGACAGGTGGTTCATTTGGAGTTGAGTCATCTATTATTGCTGTAATTGGTTACTGGATAGTTATTATGGTTGCATTGTTATTGTTACATAATGAGGGAGAGCAATAAAAATAAAGGGATAATTGGGATAATTTAAAGAGGTGAAATTATTATGGATTGTACTTTTAGAACAGAACAAGGTAAATTTAATTACAGAGTCGGAGCAATTATTATATGTGAAAACAAAATTTTGATGGTTAAAAGTAGCAGAGAACCTTATTGTTATTCTGTTGGGGGGGATATAAATAAAATGAAAAGAAGGCTATTAAGTTTAATAATATTGACAATGACAACTGTATTATTAATGTCATGTTCTAAATCTGTAAATGTTCAGCAAGTACCAAATAGTGTGGATACGAACAAAAATATAGATGGATACAAAATTAGTCAATCTCAAGATGGGAAAAAAGAGATTTATTGTACTGAAGATAAAAAGTTAATATTAGTATATGATGATAGTGAAAAAGTTATATATGAAAATTACAAGGATATTACTACGAATCCATACTCTATATGGAGTTTTGATGAGTATAAAATTCAATGGAGTAGTGATGGTAATTATGTATATATTGTTGATAGTATATATGATTTAAATAATAATAATTTGATACCTATAAAAGATTGTGTTGTTTTTTCATGGATAGATAATAAGGGAGTATATTTAGCTGAAGGGACTCATTATGAGATATCTTATGACGGTGGACTTCAAAATGAAATGGCTGTAGGTAAAAAGGTTAAAGTTATAGAGAGTGGTGAAATAAAAGAAAAAGGGAAACAAACGGATGATAGATATTTTGTATTGGATCATTTTATTGATGTAGATAAGGTATTTGAAGTTGTAGGAGATTATATAATTGTAGACACGGCCTCATTGAAATACAGAGAAGAGGAATTGCAAGAGAAAATTGAAGAGGATTTTCGTTCCAATAAGTTTAGAGAGTTTTTAAAACAAAATAAGGAAGAATCTTTAAATATGAAATATATGGTTTTAATTGATGCAATAAGAGAATCAAAAGAATTTCAACAGCTAAAGTATCAAATAAATGATTTAGAACAAAGTTATCCTATAGAATTTGAAGGCGATATTAAAGAATTAATCAAAATAATAAATGACTCTACATATTGTAGCTACAATGTTAGTGGGAAGTATTATTTAAGAGATATAAAAGAAGAAGAAGTGAAATTTAGATAAAATATATATTAAATAACTGTATTAAAGTTATTTGATTAAAAATTATCTGTCTACTATAGAATAATGAATATCTGATATCAAGGGGTTTTAAAACAGTATACTTAAAACTAATTAAAATTACTTAAAAACATTGCATATTAAATAAATTTATACTATACTTTATAGTAAGGGGTGATTATCATAAAACTTACTATAAAAGAAGCAAGTGAATATTTAGGAGTTGCAAAATCAACTCTAAGAAGATGGGAAGATGAACTATTCAAATAGCCGAAGGCGGTGAATGAATGTAATGATATTCAATAGAAAAATAGAAGTTATCTTTACAAAACAAGATGAATTAATTCTAGATGGACAATCTAAAATATGTAATTGGCTATACAATTATCTTTTGGAAATGACAATAAAAGATTATAAAGAAAATAATAATGACAAAAAACTCTTGACAGGAAGGAACTTAAGAAATCAAGTTCCAATACTAAAACAAGAGTTTATTTTTTTGAATACAGTACATTCATCACCACTCAAAAACACAGCAATAAGACTGAAAGAAACATACAAAAAATTTTTCAACAATGAAACAGGATATCCTAAATTCAAATCATGGAAAAAACATTGGTTTTCACTATATTATGATGAACCAAACAAAGGCTTTAAACTAATAGAAAACAAAAATTTACAAATAACCTTAGGAATAAATAAAGAAAATAAAAGAATAAAAGTAATAGGAAAACTAAAAGAAAATTTAAATTTAAGAAACACAGACAAAATAAAAAACTTCAGATTATGCAAACAACAAGGCAACAAATTCTATGCAATATTTTGTATAGAAAGAAAAGACATAGACAAAAAAGAAACAAACAAATGGATAGCAATAGACCAAAATCATAAAAACTTCTTTGTAGCCATAGACAATACTGGAGTAAGTTATGAATTTGAAAAACTGCCACAAACAAAATATTGGGACAAGGTAATAGATGAAATAAAATCAAAGAGAGATTTATGCAGCAGAAAATCAAAACTAATAGAAACAGAAACAGGGAGAAGCTATTACCTACCAAGCAAAAGATGGACAAAGCTAAATAAAGCATTAGACAATGCTTACCACAAGAGACGAGAACAAATAAAGTCAAGTTGTTATAGCATTGCTAATTGGATAGCAAAAAACTATGACTATGTAGCAATAGGAGACTATACTCCTAGTCTTAATACTGCAACTTATGATAATATGCATAGAAGCATGTTAAATCAAGAAATAATAGGAGAATTTAGAAACATACTAAAATGGGTAATGGAAAGAAGCGGTAAACACTATTCAAAAGTAGACGAAAAAGATACAACTAAAAATTGTTGTATATGTGGAAATAAAGAAAAAAAAGATCCACAGATAAGAGAATTTACATGTCAAAAATGTAAAACTAAATTATCAAGAGATATAAACAGTAGTGTTAATATAGCTAAAAAAGATAAATTATTGTCTGGTTCGGACTATGTTGATTGGGATTTATACAACTCAACATATACATCTAAATGGAATTTTAAAAAAAGTAAAATTCTATTTACTGGCCATACGTTAGAGAAATCTAATATATGGATGAATTAAATCGAGAAGGTGATACTTCTTGAGCAAAATCTATTTGTATAAATATATTTTGATATATTTGAGTAGGTTTTGTAGAACGGTATTGCTGCCGCTTATTCAAGTCCATATAAAAGAGCTGTTGATACGATAAAAGATTTTGCAGACAATAGTGAACTTGAAATTATAACTGACAATGATTTATGTGAACGTAGAGTTGGTGAATGGGTAGAAGATTTTAGAGGATTTTCTGAAAAACAGTGGCAAGATTTTGATTTTAAACTTTTGGGAGGGGAATCCTTAAGAGAAGTTCAAGAACGCAATGTCACTGCGATTTTAAATATTATAAAAAATAACTTAGGGAAAAGTGTAGTTATTGGAACTCATGGCACTGCGTTAAGTACAATTATTAATTATTACAATTCAGACTTTGGACATGCTGATTTTTTGAAAATTGTTGATAAAATGCCATATATCTTATGTTTTAAGTTCAGTGATATGCAGCTTGAGAGTATTGAGGAAGTTGAAATTTAGCAAGATTATTGATTTATAGACTTTAAGGTAAATTTATTTATTTTTTAAAAAATGAGTAAGTAAATATTATTTTATGGAGGTAAATTGAATGGAGATATTTGCAAAACCAGCTGTAGGTGCAATAATTGAAAAAGATATTAATGGTGTTTTGCATATTTTAATACAAGAAAGATATAAAAAGATGATAATTTGGAGAATGGATTAATTGAAATTCCTGCTGGGTAAGTAAGAGAATATGAAAATATATTTGATGCATTACGTAGAGAAATACAAGAAGAAACAGGGTTGATAATAACAGAAATTCAAGGAGAAAAAGAGACTGCAGTATGTAATTGTAACGAATATATAGTTATTAGTTTCAATCCATTCTATTCATCACAAAATTTAAGTGGTGGTTACTCTATAATGTTACAAACATTTATTTGTAAAGCAACAGGTAAATCGTTACAACAATCAGATGAATCAGTAAATATTAGATGGATTTCATTGTCAAATTTGAAAACTTTATTAGAAGAAAATGAAAATGCATTTTATCCTATGCATATAAATGCTATGAAAAAATATATAGATGAAAAACAAAAGTAATTATATATGATTACTTAAAAGTGCAATAAAGTCATTAATTAAAAATAAAGATAAAGAGTGTAAGGACAAAAACCCTGTCTATATATCTAGGAAATACATTGAAAGTCCTAATGCTCAAATTCGTAAATTAAATAATGAGGAAGTCAAAAATTATCTTAAAGATCAAAAGCAATTTTTGAAAAAATGATATTAGAAAGAAGTGATATATATGAAATACCCTGAACCTACTGTTGGAGCAATTATTTTTAATCCAGATAATAAGATACTCCTATGTAAGTCTCATAAATGGAATAACAAATATGTAATACCTGGTGGACATATTGAACTAGGTGAAAAAATGGAAGAAGCCTTAAAAAGAGAGATATTTGAAGAAACTGGTTTAAAGATATATGATATTAAATTAATAAGTCTAAAAGAGAGTGTTTTTAGTAATACTTTTCATGAAGGGAAACATTTTATATTTATTGATTATATATGCAAAACAGATTCTTATAATGTCGCTTTAAATGATGAAGCAGAGGAATATGAATGGGTAGATTTAAAAGAAATTGATAATTATGAATTAGGTGGTTTTGTCAAATCATTGTTGATGGAATTACAAAATAGTAAAGACTCTAAAAATAAAATAGAGATTTTTTATGGGTATTAAAGGAAGGTTACTATTAAATCTAATATCACTATTATCATATTAATGAAATTTTTTAAATAAATGTTGTGTGGAATTATGAATAACGGAGGGGAATAGCTATGTTGAAGTTAAATGGCAAAGATATATATCTTGCAACACTTGAAAGAGAACATTGTAAAAAAATGTGGGATGATTTTGAATATGATTTTGAGGCAATGACTGAACCTTTGAATATTGGTCATTCACATGAGAATGCAGACAAGTGGTTTGATGAAATTCAAGATGTTCAAGGAAATAAGCATATTCGTTTGGGAGTATTTTTACTTGATGGAACTGTGATAGGAGATGTTGCACTTCAAGATATTGAGTGGAAAAATCGATGTTGTACTATTGGATTAGGTATTTCAAGAATTAAAGATCGTTGTAAGGGATATGGAACCGAGGCTGTAAAGTTAATTTTAGAATATGGTTTTAATAACATTGGCCTAGAACGAATTTCCGCAAATACCTTAGAACAAAACAAAGCAACACAACGTGTGTTGGAAAAGTTAGGCTTTACATTAGAAGGTATAGAAAGAGAAGCTGTATATTTTGCAGGAAGAAAGTGGGACAGGCTAAATTATGCTATATTGAGGGAAGAATTCAATAGAAGGATAACAGTTAAAAGGAGAGATATAATGCTTGAAAGATGTATAATGATTTTTCCTGAGTTCAGTAATATGGAGGTTATTGATGAAATAAGAGAAAGGTATGATCCGTTAGCAAGTCATGTTAGACCACATATAACACTTGTATTTCCATTTAAAAGTAGTATAGATTCTATTCAGCTTAAAAAGCATCTGGAAGAAGTTTTAGCATCAGTAAATTCATTTCCTCTAGTGCTTAAAGGTATTACACAAGTTAATTCTTTTGGAAATTATCTTTTCCTAAATATTGAGAAAGGTAAAGAGGAGATAGTTGAAATTCATAGAAATCTATATACAGGAATATTGGAACAATATTTTCCTCAGTGGTTAAAAAAAGAATCATATGATCCTCATATGACTGTTGGCAAGGTAGAAAGTGAAGAAAAGTATAAAACAGCAATTGAAAAAACAAGGGAAGTAACTGACGTTTTTGAAACTATTGTTAATAAGATAAGTGTTGAGATTATAGATGATAATGAGGATTCAATGATAGAAATGGAGATAGGATTAAAGTGATTGTATTTATCAAGAATATTGTAATATGAAGACGAGTATCGAAAAATTATAACTTGTAGGGGGAATTGTAAATGTATTATGGAGAAAAAGTTTGCTTAAGAGCTTATAGAGAAGAAGACGTACCAAAAGCAACATCATTTGTAAATGATGAAGAACTTAAAAAATTGTTAGTCACTAATATTCCTTTTCCTATGACTCTATGGGAAGAGGAAGAATGGGTAAAATCACAGAAAAGTAGTCAAAATGGCAGTTATAATTTTGCCATAGAAGATATAGAAACAAAAAAATATATTGGTGGCTGTGGTATTCAAGAAGTCAATTGGTTATCTCGTGTGGCAACTGTTGGTATTATGATTGGAGATAAGGAATATTGGGGAAAAGGATATGGCACAGATGCAATGAAGGTACTTATGGATTTTATTTTTAATAAGATGAATATTCGTAAAATAAGATTAAGCACATTTTCATTTAATATGAGGGCTAGAAAAAGTTATGAAAAGTGTGGATTTGAGGTAGAAGGAATTTTGAAAGATGAAATATTCAAAGATGGAAAATATTATGATGAAATAATAATGTCGGTTTTTAATAAGTAGGTGGAGGGAAGAAGAGATGGATTCAAAAAGTGATGAACCATTTAACATAAGAAAAGTAACGGAAGATGATGCTGAAAGAGTATTAGATTATATTAATTTGGTAAGTGGTGAATCTGATAATCTAACTTTTAGTATCAATGAACTTAATTGTACTGTAAATGAAGAGAAAAATATTATCCAAGCAATTAACAATTCAAAAAATTCAGTAATGCTAATTGGAGAAATAAATAATGAAATTGTTGCTATGGGGAATATTGGAGGATTATCAAGAAGTAGAATTAAGCATAGGGGAACATTGGCAATATCAGTTTTAAAAAAATGTTGGAATTTAGGAATAGGAACTAAAATGATAGTAGAATTAATTAATTTTGCAAAATCTAAAAATATCGAGGTATTAGATTTAGAGGTTAGATCAGATAATGTTTATGCGGTTAGAATGTATAAAAAAGCTGGATTTGAAATCATAGGAGTTTATAAGAAATATTTCAAAATTGATAAAGAATATTACGATGCTTATATTATGACATTGGAGTTAAAATGAAAGGTATATACATTTTATTTAATTCAAGAAATATATAAAAATGGAAGGTGATACAAATGAGATTAAGATACTTAATGCAGGAGATGTTGCTCCCAAAGGAAGAATTTGTTATTAATAAACGTGCAAATATTCAAGGTTTAGATGTTTTAGTTTTGAGTTTTACAATAGAAAAAGACAAAAACCGTTTATGGTTAATGTATGAAAACAAAGATTTAATTGTGGATGATTTTGATAATGAATATCCAGAAGAATTTAAGACAAATAGAGAGGAACTTCTGAATAGTATTGAGGAGAGAAGAAAAGATAAATATTTATATATAAAAGAAATGGAGATACAAGAACAACTTATTAGATTTGATTCATCAAGTAGTGCTCCAATTCATGATATGAATAGAGAAGGAATGATGCAGTTACAGCATTTTGCTGAAAAAGGCTTGCTTCCAGATGAATGGGATGATGTTAAATTAGAGAGCCTTGTTATTACGGTATATGAACAAGCAGAAGGTGAAATTATTCCAAATATAGATAAAGAAAAGGATTTATCAGTGGTATTACACATTGACGAAAATATAGAAGAAATACCAATCCAATGTCCTTTCACAGTAGAGTTTGGCAAACAGGATATAGGTTCAGAAGTTGTTTATTATGATCCTATCCTTGAGAAGGAAAAGAACTTTTTTATTAATGAAATTTACTCTTATGATGTTTATGAAGATACATTAACAAAATCTGAACAAATAGAAGATCTAGAGATGCGAGAAGAGATGCTCAAGGATTTTAATAGGGCAATGGAAAATTTATGTCCAAGGGATAAAAACTTAGCTGTTATAAAATATGAAACATTAGATAATGTTCAACTTAATTTTATGATGAAAGATTATCTAGAAGCAGAGCCAATAGTGCATGATTCTAGTGGGTCAATAGGATTTATTTGCAAATGTGATGAAACAGGAATTAATGGATATAAGTTACGAGAATGTGTGTTGCAAGCAGTAGATAAAGATTTCAGCGGTGAAATAGAATTAGAGTTATTTTCACGTTATGTTGAAATACCAGAGGAAACTGTAGAATGCTTTTAGTTAATAAAAAGTTTGATAAAGTTAATGAGGTGGAAACATATGAATAAGAAATTAGATATATATTTTTTTGGAGATAATGGTCCCTATGATGAATTTAATCCTGGTTATGTATGTAGTAAAGAATTTGTACCAGAGATATTATACTTACTAGCTCACAATGAACCATATTCTATATCAAAAGATGAAATTATAAAAATAATAAGAATTAATGAAGAAGAATTTGATTGTATAATAAAAAGTTTAAAACGTATTAATGCAATAGATATAATTGAAAACAAATATAAATTAAACTTTCCTGTATTTTTAGAAGAGGACATGCCTTTATTAGATAAGTATTTTGAGGATATTGGAGAAGTTATAGGTAGCAAAATAATTGAAATAAAGGGACAGATTTATGATAAACTATCTAAGTTATCTAACTATTCATCCATTCCTAAAGAAAGACTACTATATCATGTAATTTGTGATGATATCTTTGATGGTACAGCTTTTGATTTTTTCGAAAAGAAGAATGTTTTTTCACCTTCTAAAATTCAGCCAGGAAATAGAGATTATATAATATTTGGATACGAAGATAGTGAAGTTGTGCAAAGCCATAGTAATAAAATACTGTGTAGTAGCAATAATTATAGAAGTCAAAACTTTATCTTCAATAGTTTTGGAGATTCAGATGGTATTAGAAAAGATATGTTTAGGTTTTTTAGGCAGATTGAGAAAAACCTTGAAAGATCAACTCCATTTAGTGATCTAAACTTAGATTATATAAAAATAATTGAGAACAAGAATCGTAAGATTGCAGAAAAATGTGGCGAAATAGTTTTGAAGAGTTATAAGAATGAAATAGTATATAATCAATTGTCTATAAGTGAAAAAGATATGGTTAAGTTTCTTGAAGAACTTGAATATATAAGTATAAATGAGGAAGATAGCACTGTTGTTTGTAATGTTCCTGTTTTTCAAAGGACAGATAATGAGATTATTAATGAAATATCAGATATTATTCTTAATCAAATATGTGATATAGTTAAATCTACCTTTGATAGATTTGAAAAAGAAGCTATTGAATTAACTGCTATAAAACATAAAAACAGTATGAAAGAAATAGCAATAGAACTGTGGTATCAAGTCTTTGGTTTTACAAATGAATATTTAGCCCAAGTTGGTTTTGTACAATCTCCAGAATATATAGATGGAGAAGGAAGATATTTAAGAAGTTTTACTATTATGTAAAAAAAGGATGTGTATTATGAAAATTGTTTATGATACATATGATTCACCAATAGGACTGATTCATGTAGTAGTAGATGAAATTGGGGTTAAAAAAGTATTCCTTTTTAAAGAAGATTGGGAAGATTATCTAATAGAAAATGCAGATATTAAATTAGATAAACAAATTTGCAAAGATGTTATTATTCAATTGGATGAATACTTTAAGAAAGAGAGAGTAAATTTTCAACTACCCTTGTCTATTGAAGGCACAGAATTTAGAATTAAGGTTTGGAATGCATTAAGAGAGATACCTTATGGTGAAGTAAAAAGCTATTTACAAATAGCAGAAACAATAGGAAATCCTAAATCAGTAAGAGCAGTAGGTCAAGCAAATAGAGCAAATCAAGTACCAATAATTATTCCTTGCCATAGAGTTATAGGTAAAAATGGAGATTTAGTAGGTTTTGCAGGAGATAAAACAAATGTAAAGAGATTTCTACTTGAGTTAGAAGGGGTGAATATAGACATATGATTAAACAAATTTTCACTGAAAGATTAGTAATGCGTAAATTCAATAAAGATGATTATCAGGATGTATTTGAATATTTAAGTGATGAAGATGTAATGGAACATATTGAACCACCATTTACCTACAAAGAAGCAAAAAAATTTGTTGATACATTTATTTGTGAAGATCCAAGTGTATTTGCCTTGGTAGAAAAGTCCAGCGGTAAAGTCATAGGACATGTTATATTTCATCCATATGAATATGAAAATGTATATGAGATTGGATGGATAATAAACAAAGATTATCAAGGAAGAGGATATGCTTTTGAAATTAGTAATGCACTCATAGAATATGGGTTTGAAGAATTGAAACTTCATAGAATTTTTGCTACCACAGTAGCAGGTAATAATAGGTCAAGCAGTTTGTTGGAAAAGCTAAACATGAAAAAAGAAGCTGTTTTCAGGAAAGCCAATTTTCATAATGAAAAATGGATAGATGAATATTGGTATGGGATATTAGAAGAAGATTATTTTGAAGGTTAAAGAAATTTTAATACAAGATTGAATACGCCAAGAAAAGAGGAAATAATATGCCAATAAAAGATATAAATCAACCTGAGATAATTAATATTGATTCTAATTTAAGGTTAAAAAAATTTGATAATAAATTTTCCTTTGCATTTGACTGGTATCAAGATGAAGATACTGTAAAATTAGTTGATGGTTTAAATGCAAAAAAATATGATTTTAATACCTTAAAAAGTATGTATCAATACCTAAATAATGTTGGTGAATTGTACTTTATTGAAATATTAGAGAATAATGAATTTATACCAATTGGTGATGTTACTTTTTGGAAGGATGATATGCCTATTGTTATAGGAGATAAAAATTATCGAAACAAAGGTATAGGTAAAAAGGTAATAGAGGCATTAATAAGAAGAGCAAAAGAATTAGGTTATCAAGAAATAAAAGTTCGTGAAATATATACTTATAATATTGCTTCTCAAAGATTATTTGAAAGTGTAGGCTTTAAGAAAAGTGGAAATACAGCTAATGGCTTTTCTTATACATTGAGTATATAACAGATAAAACTAATGTCAGTGATTATAACTGGCATTTTTTCTATCAAAAAATCAGGAATATGAATGTATATTATGATAAAATAGGATATATAAATGGATTTAGAAGAATATGGTGGTGAAATTGTGTATAAAGATATAATTAAATTTGCAAAGGTTTATATGGAGAACAAGAATAGAAAACGGTTTACACTTGAAGAATTAGAAAATTATCTTATCAATAAGTATAAAGGGAAAAGCGGATATGAAAAAAACGGTGGTTATAGAGGATTATATAATGGGCTTACCAAAGCAGTAGATGAGGGAATAGTTAAAGAGATAAAAAGGTCAAATTATAATGGTATGAATCCTCCTCTAAAAGGCAAGTGGGAGATAATAACTGAAGAGAAGATTTCTAAATGGGATAAAAATGAGATGATGAAAATGTCTGATTTACTTGACTTTGGTTACTATGAAAGACATTTAGAATGTCAAAATGAAAGAGAATGGGAATATATAAAAAATATTTACAACTTTTTAAAAATAAGAGATAATAGAGAATGGGCAAGCTTAGAAGAAAGGTCTTTGGAACTTTTCTACGATGAGAAGTTTTTGTATTCTAAAAGAAAAGAAAAAATTGATAACAAAATACTTTCAAGATTAAATATTACATATGAAGATTTAAAGATGAAAAAGTATGGAGAAATGTTCATATACTGGAAAAGGGGAATAGAAAGTATAAAAAAGGTAATAATCCTTGAGAACCATTCTACTTTCTTTTCTTACAAAAGAGCATGTGAAAATGAAATAGATATTTTTGGAGATGTACCTGATTTACTTATATTTGGTCAAGGTAAAAAGATAATTAATAGCTTTTCATTTATTGAAGAATTAGCTCGACCATTAGAATTAGAAATACTATATTTTGGAGATATTGATCCGGAAGGGTTTATGATATATAGAAGTTTTAAAGAGAGGTATAGTGATTTAAATATAAACTTACATCTCAAAGCATATATAAATCTTATAGAAATAGCAAAAAAACATCCTTGCATTGGTCAAAACAAAAATGTTTTGGATTTAAATTTTGTATTAGATGAATTAGCTAGTTATTCTCTTGAGAATTATGGAGAGGTATTGAAAGAATTGTGGACAAGGGATTTGAGGATTCCTCAGGAGTATATAACATATGAATACATACTGAAAGGTGATAAAATTGGAAGTAATTGAAAGTGGATTTTTTGATAGAATGAAAAAAATAGAACCAATAAGGATGCTTGGGACTGGTATGGATGTAGGTGAGCTCAATGAGTTTTCTCATGAAATATGTTTTCTTATCCTATTAAATATATTTAGAAGAGAGTTAACAGAGAATCCAAATAGAACTAGAGTGGATATGATTCATATTACAGAAGAGATAGTTAGAGATATGGGGATTGAAACATCAAAGGATAATATTGAGAGAATTGTAGATGGTACCTTGTGGTATAGAGAACCTAGTAAACAAGAAAACTTTAGTTCTACTATATACAATGAGCAAACTAAAAATAGGGAAGAATATGTATTTAGATATTTGAAAGAAGATAGAGAGCACAGTCATTGGGAGGAAGGTGGTTCTACAGTATATATGCTTACTGAAGAATCCCAAGAGATGATTTTTATTACTAGAGAGATATTAGAGGAATTTGGATTCGACGTAGAACAGTTCTACACTCTTCAATTAATAAAAACAGGAAATTTTACCAAGGCGAAGGGAAGTGTAGACAACCTTATTGCTAGAGTTAGAACCCTAATCAAAAGGGAAAAGGATCATAGACAAGATATGATAAGAGATCCTCAAGTTATCTTTTTTGATAGGCAAAGAAATGCCAGAAAAACAGAAGAGGAAATAAGAAAACAATTTGAAGATGAGCAAAGTGTATTTGAAGATATGTTTTCGTGGAAGAGTAGATATGAATCACTGCCTGATGAAAAGAAGTACGAAGCAGAATTAATGTTTGAAAATTTAGAAAAGGCTAGGATACTTCATGACAATTTAGCTAAGATAGTTATGGAAAATATAGCTTATGAGATGGAAGTAAGAGTTAAATATCCAGAGAGTTTTTGGAAGACTTCAAATGTTAGTTTCAAAAAAGATATATGGAAAAATACCATAGTGAAAAATGGACTTAGAAATTTTGACCAATTAGAATATATATTATCACCACTTTTTTCTCCACAAGTTGACTTCATATATCCATTAAACTGGGCTTGGGAGGAGCAGATGGTTAGGACTTATACGCAAGAGATAATAGAATATGATGAAGAGGAAGAAGAGGAAAACTGGTTTACTGAAGAAACTGATTGGGAACTTATAGTTGAGTTATGGAGTAGTATATTTGACTCACTTTTAGAAAAGGGTCAGTTTTCCATAGGAGAACTAAATGAAATAAGTGATGAGAACAAAGAAAAATGGCTTAGTCAACGAGAGAATATCGAACTATTTATGATGTTTGCTATATCGGAAGTAGTTTTAATTGATAATTTTGAAGGAATAGATGAGAGACTAAAGCTTTTTAGCCTTTTATGCGACAGTGATGAAAAGTATAAAGTACTTCATGAGAAAAAGATAAAGAGTAAAATTGAAATAGACAAAGAACCTCTTTTATGGAGAGAAATACGTATATCTCCTTATACTATATATGTGGAGGAGGAAAAAGATGAGTTATTCAAATGAAAACATACAAAAAGCTTCTAAGGTTTTTTTCTATCTTTTGAAAAACAAAATAGTATCTATAAATGATGCATTGGGGAATGAATATATTGAGAATCTGGAAGTAAGGGAAATTGTTAAAACTATGGCTGATGAAGGAGGGCTTATAGTTTTTCATGTTGGAGGCAATATACATTTAGTGAGTAATTCATATGATTCTATGTTTGCTACTTCCTATACTCATATGAAAAGTAAATACAAAGGGCTTAAAAAGAAGAAATATTATTATTTGGCAAATATCATCATATGTATATTCTTATCAGAAATTGACAAAGAAAAGTTTGTACGACTTAGGGCAGAAGAAGAGGGTATATCCTATTACAAATTGGAAGAGATTATCACTAAGACCATAGAATCTTGGGAAAAAAGAACTCACGAAGAAGAAAGTTTTTCTAAGGATTGGGCTATAGCTATTGATGATATACATACCTTATGGACAATAGAATTATCCCATTCAAAACCATCAAAGAGTGAAGAACGTCCATTTAGCATTTCAGCTGATACAAGACTTGGATTTATCCATGAAGCATTAAAACCCTTAAAAGATGAAGGGCTTATCATAGATATGATTAAAGAATCTAGAATAATACCTAAAGATGAACTATATGAAAGACTTGATTACCTATATCATGGACAGGAAAGATATGAAGAGATAATGAGCCTTATAGAAGACACGAAGGGGGAATTTTTAGATGCCTAGGATTTCTAAAATTAGATTGGTTGGATGTAAATATGATGGTTTCAAAAAAGAACATGAAAACTCTATCTATGATCTTACAAGAGATGAAGAACCAGATCATACTCTTTTCACATTGAAAAATGGTGGTGGAAAAGGTGTAATGATGCAACTTTTATTTCAAATAATGATGCCTGAAACTAGATGGGGAAAGAACAATGGAAACAAAGTCATCTCCATGTTTTATGATCATAAAGGAAGACTATATCCATATACCCTTCACGTGTTATTAGAATGGAAACTAGATACATTACCAGAAAAATGGCTTATTACGGGAATATGTATGAAAGCTTACAAGAGAAGTACATCAAAAAATGAAGAAGAGGAAGAAAAGATAGGGCTTAATTATTTTTTATATACTTATGAACATGAGAACAATGGCTTCTATACTCTAGAAAATATCCCTGTTTATGATAAGGACAAGGGTGAGTCTGTAGAATATGAAATGTTTGAAAAATTCATAGAGGACAATGGGAGAGATTTTGTAAGATATTCTCAATCTAGTGTTAAGAGACTTGATTCTAATTACTATGAATATATGAAGAGATGGGGAATATATAAATCTGAATGGGAAATTTTAAAAGTTATAAACAAAGTAGAAGGTGGAGTTGGAGATTATTTTGAAAAAGCTACGGATAATAAAGCAATATTTGATAATTTAATACTTCCTGCTATATCTGAAAACATGAAGAATTATGACAATGACAGTGATAGTTTGAAGGAAATGTTCAAGAGCAACTTATACATAACACAAAACTTACCTATTTTATTGAAAAGAGAAGAAGATTTTAGAGATTTAGTAATAGCTATTAATCCACTAATAGAAAATGCACAAATAGGTACAAAGATTTTGGATATGAAAGAAAGATGCATAGCTGATGGAAATGATCTATATTTCATTATAAAAGATGAAGAAAAAAATGCAGAAAAAGATATAGAAAAGTGGAAAGATGAAATAAAAAAAGGTAAAGCAAAAAAAGAAGAATTAGATTTTCAAAGAGCTAATTTAGAATATGCTGAATTAAATAAAGAGATAAGAGAAATAGAAGACAAAAACAAGGAATTAGCAAACAATATAATTGAAAAAGAGAATAGTATTGAAGAATTGATGAAAGAAAAGAAGTTTTATGAAATAAATAGAATATTATCAGAAATGAATATGTATGACAACTCTTTGAAAGAAAAACTAGATGAAAAGATGAGGTTAATAAAGGCCTTAGAATTAGATGATACCAGAAAAAGAGTAGAACAACTAGATATAATGATAAGGGAAAAGTGGGACTTACTAAAACTAAAGTGGGAAGATGTTTCTATTAATTATTTTGGTTATAAAAATTATTTAAATAGACAGTTAGAAAATAAGAATACAAATAAAGATAAAGTTTTACAAGTAGAAAAGGAACTTAACAATAATATAAACTTATTTTTAATTAAAAAAGAACAATTAGATAAAGAGTTTAAAAAACTATCAAATATATTTGATCCATTTAACATGAGTTTTCCAGAAAAGCTTTTAGAAGATATAAAAAGTGAACTTCAAGAAAAAGAGAAAAATATAGCCAAACTTGAATCTAAAATTGAAGGTAAAATAGAGAATGTCAGTAATTTTAAAATAGAGAAAAATAAAATTGAAATAGAGATTAAAAATGAGAAGGATAAAATTAAAAAGCTAAAGAAAGATTTAGGCGATATAGAAAAAATAGAGTTAGATTTGAAGCGAAGGATATGTTGGGAATTGGGTCTTGATGATATTAGAGAAGAGATGACTCCAAACTGGATTGGTGAGAAACTATACAAAATAGAAGAATTATTAGATGAAAAGGACAAAAAATTAGAGGAATTACAAAAAAATCTTTGGGAAAACAATATAGACAAGTCTCTAAATAGGGATAGAAACTACTGGATACCTAATAAGGATGTACTAAGTCTTAAAGAAAGAATAATGGATATTGGAATAAATGTTCAAACAGGCATGGAGTTTTTAAGTGATTTAGACCATGAAGAAATAGACAATATACTAGCTAAAAATCCTTCTTTTATGTATGGACTAGTTATAGGAAATCAAGAAGATTGGAAGGTAATAGAGAAAAGTATAGATAGTGATTTTTTACTTCACAACTTAATCCCAATATATCTAAGAACGAATATGGGAAAAGAATCTGTTAAGGAATTTGTATCAGTACACAATAAGGCTTATGATTTTATATATAATCAAAAATACATTGAGTGGATTGATGGAATAGATAAGGAATACAAGCATATAAAAGATGCTATTATAAGTATAAAAGATGGAATAAATAATTTAAATAGATTAATTAATGATATTAAAAATTGGGAAAGCAGTGTGCATTCATTTGAAATTATACAGGAAATAAGCGAACATGAAAGTGTACTTGAAGCATTTGAAATAGAACAAGCTAAGATTAAGGCTACAATACATGAAGAAGAAAGTGAACTAATTATAATAAAAAACACTTTGAAGTCCTTAAAAGATGAAAGGGAAAAAATAAAAGACAATTTGAGAGTATTAGAGAAGTATGTAGAAATGAAGTTATTAATTGATGAAGAAGAGATAATATATAAAGAAAACATAGATAAATTAGAAGATATCAACGCTAAACTTAAAGAAATAGATATGGAAATTGGTCGAGTGAAAAAGAAAAAGGAATCTAATGAAGTAGATTTTAAAAAATGGGATGTAGAGATAAAAAATAAGCTAAGTGAAATAAAAGAAGTAGTACCTGAGGTTAGGGTTAATTTGGTTCAATCTATAGATTTAGAGATTTCGACTATGCCATCTTATTTACTGAGTGAAGATGATATATTTATTGACTTAAAAGAAAGAAAAGCATTAGCTAGTGATATTGAAAAGAGAGATTCTCAAATTATGGTTATTCAAAAGGATATAGAGATCTTTCAAGAAAAAATAGAAAGTTGCAGGAATAATTTAGACAAAATAGATGTACTGTGGGAGAATTATGAAGACTTAAAGCTACCATTAAATGAAATAAATATTATTATAGAAGAAATAGAAAAGAAATTAAAAATTCTTGAAGATGAATTCAATAGTCTAAAATCAGATAGGGATAGATTATTGGGAAGCTTAGAAGAAAAGAAAAAATCAGTTGTGAAAATCAATGACAAGATTCAAAAAGCATACAAAAGAGCTGCAGAACTATGGACAGATTTAGATTTATTGCAAAAGAGTATTAATATAGAAAAAGATTATGAAGATAATGAGAACTTTTTAAATCAAGCAGAAGATATATTAGAGAAAAGAACAATATATAAAATAGGTTTAAATGAATATATCATTAAATTGAAAGCTAATAAAGAATTGGATTTCCATAAAGGTAAGATGAACAAAATATTAAAGGAAAAGGTAGTTAAAAATCCAAATTTTGAAGTGGATGAGTGGTTCAAAAGGTATGATAAAATTGAAGATAATTTAGATAGAGAAACAACTAATGGAGAAGAATATTTGAAAGCTTTTAAAGAAAATGTTCAAGCTAAGGTGTATGATGAATTGTTAAAAGACAGGATACTTAATGAGATTCAAAAGGTTAAAGTTGATAGATTCAGAAGGAATTTAGAATCCTTTAATAGCATGAAGAACCATTTTGAAATAGAATTAAACACACTGTCTAGTGATAAGGAAAAGGCTGAACAGGCGAGGAATCAATGGGCTATTAGGGCTTCAAAAAGAGTTATAAAGATAGTAGAATCATTAAAAGAAATGGTAGCAGGCATGGTTTATGTAAATGAGAACAACTATTCTTTTCCTCTTGTAAAATTAAAGGGAGAAGAAAAGCTTCCTAGAGATGAGGAAGATGTACTTTTCTTATTAAAAGATTACTTTGTTGAAGCTATAGAAAAAGCTATTGAAGAAAATGAAAATATTGAGGATATTGATGATAGAAAATTAAAAGAATTAATGAGTGACAAAACTATATTTTCTAAAGCACTTCAAGGTAGATATCCAATTCTAATGGTTTATAAGATGACAGAGAAAAATGAGTTTAGAGTTGCAAAACCACGAGATTATTATTATACTACATGGGAAGCTATTAATAAGGGAGAAGGAGATATGCCAGAGGGAAGTGGAGGACAGACTCTTTCAATAAATACCTTTGTAATAATGATGCTTATGAATTATAGGAAAAGACATGTTGGAAATGAAAGACCTTGGACTGTTCTTATCCTTGACAATCCTTTTGGGAAGGCTTCAGCAAAACATATACTAGATCCTGTGTTTGAAATTGCAGATAAGTTAAATTTTCAAATAATAGCTTTTGCTGCTCCTGAAATTATAAAGGTAGAAATCAGTGAGAGATTCCCAGTGTTTTGGGAGTTGAGGATTGGAGAAGGAGATAGAGATAGCTTAATTACAGGAAAAGTAATGCATGGAGGAAGAAAAAGAATGTCATAATCATCCTAGTGTTAGACATTTAGACTTATGGAGGTTGAACTCATATGAAAATATATTTTTTAGATAAAGTTTTAGAATGTGAGAGAGATATAAATGCAATCATACAGACTTTAAAAGAGGTAGAAAAGATGGCCTTAAAGTCAAATTATGTTATTAGCCATTTAGAAGTAAATGGGGAAAAGATATATGATAATTTTAATCACTATTTTTCAAACAATCTAGAAGACATAAATGCTGTAAAAGTTATTGCTAAAACTCCTAGGCAATTGGCTAGAGATTTGGTTGTGTACATGAGTGAGATGATAGAAGGATTTATACCTGATATTGAAATATTAGCAAATGATTTTAGAAAAGATGCAACCAAAAAGTCTTGGGAAGAGTTAGTGAATGTATTTGGTGGTATAAAGTGGATATTAGATGCTTTTTCTACATTGGATTCTGATACTGAACTTATATATATAATTAATGACTATGAAAAATGGAATTATTTTGCTAAGGATACATACTCATTAAGAGAAATAATGGTTGGATTTCAAGAAATATTATTAACTGATGATCATGACTATGTTCCAGAAATACTTTCTGGTGAAATAGTTCCTTTACTTAAGGATATGAAAGATAAATTAGACACCCTTGTTGATAGAAAAATTGACTTAGATAAACTTAATTAAAAGCATGAATGGAAATGAGTCAAAGGACCGTCCCTTGACTCATTTAGCTTACTTCAAATATTTATCCATCCAATTAGTGATTTCGGTTAATCTTCTGATTCTATGTTTTGGTTTTCCACTTCTACTTAACTCATGATTTTCTCCACGGAACATACAAAGTCTTGCGTCTATTCCATGATATTTTAATGCAGTAAACATTTGAATCCCTTCAGCTAACCAACAACGATAATCTTCTTCAGAGTGAATGAATAGTGTAGGTGTCACTGCCTTGTCTGCATATTTAAGTGGTGAGTGGAACCATAGTTTGTCTACATCACCCCAAGGGGTAGCAGCTTGTTGGTCATCTACAAAGTAATATCCTATATCAGTAGTACAAAACTTAGAAATCCAGTTGGAGATACTTCTTTGGCTAGCAGCAGCTTTAAATCTATCTGTATGACCTATTATCCAGTTGGTCATAAATCCACCATAGGAACCACCTGTTACACCCAATCTATTTGAATCAATAAATGGATATTTTTCCAATACTAAATCTGTAAATTTCATAATATCGTCATAGTCAATAGTGCCATACTTTCCTCTTATATCTGCAAATTCATTTCCTCTTCCATCACTTCCTCTAGGATTTAAGAAGAATACTACATAGCCTTGATTTACCCAGTATTGCATTTCATGATTGAAAACTTCTCCGTAGACAGTTTTAGGGCCACCATGGATATCAAGTATTCCAGGATATTTTTTATTTAGATCAAAATCTACTGGTCTTAATATCCAACCTTCAATAGTTGTACCATCTTCTGTTTCAAAAGTAATTCTTTCTGGCTTTGATATATCTTTTGTCTCTATAACCCATTCATTAAATGAAGTCAGTTGTACTTCTTTTCCATCTTTAAGGGCATATAGTTCTTGAAGTTTCATGTTTTTAAGACCCATAAAATGGATATTTCCATTTAGGATATCAAATCCATCAATAGAACCACCATCAGTAGTTACCTTTTCAACATTTCCTTTTTCATCAATTCTCTTTATATATGAAGAATTCCATTCAGTAGAAACAAAATATAGATACTTACCATCAACTTTAAAAGTTCTATTTCCTCCATATCTACAATCAGAACCAACAGAATTCCAAATACTATAGTCGTAATCACATATTTTTTCAACTGCTTTTGTTTTTATATCTAATGTGTAGAAATTGCTGTTTTGATTTATTCCATAATCTTTCATATCACTTCCAGCAAATATTATATTATCTCCTAAGAAATCTACATAAGAATAGCTAAATTGTTCTTCATGGGTTAAATCTTCAAGCTTATCTTCTATTATGTCATATAGATATAAATTTGAATTTTTAGTCATTTTGTCTCTATAATGATTTGATATAATTACTGCCTTTGTTTTGTTTTGATTTAATTTAAGCAAACCAATATCTGTAAATTCATCAGTAATTGGTGTAATATCACCAGTTGCGCTATTGAATTTATATAATCTATTTCTTTTCTTATTTGTAAATCCGTTTCCATTAGACCAGAAAGGGATTTCATCTAATACTTCATAATCTTTTTCTTCTTTAAATAAGCTGGAATCAGGTTTATAGTGATTATATATTCCTGTTACTAAATAATTTTTATCGTCTATTTTTTCAATACCTGATACAGAAATAGGTACTTTAAAGCATTCTACAGCTTCACCACCGTGAATATTTATTTGGTAATAGGTAGTGAATTCTTCTCCCTTTTCCAATTGTTCTTTGTCCTTTTGATTTCTAGTAGCGGGGAAGATAATATTAGAATCATCTAACCAAAAAAAGCTTTTTTCACTGTCAAGAGAGGTAAGTTGTTTATATTCCTTTGTTAATGTATCATACAGCCATATGTTCGATAAATATTTGTTTTCTTCTACATCCATTCTATGCACAACAAATCCTAAGTATTTTCCATCTGGAGAATATTTTAGACCAGAAAGAAATTTATACTTTGTAAAATCATCAAGTTTTAAGTTTCCCATCATCATCCCTCCATAAAAATATTTCGAGTCCCTACATATATTATTATACATCAAATATAAAGAATTGTTGTATTTAAATTGTTAAATTTATATAATATAATGAAGTAGACAAAGGCAAAGTAGGATAGGAGGTAGAGAATGGAAAAGGGATATGTACATGTTTATACTGGAAATGGTAAGGGGAAGACTACTGCAAGTTTAGGACTTTCTATTAGGGCTTATCTAGCAGGGAAGAAAGTATTTTTTGGACAGTTTGTAAAGGGTATGGAATACAGTGAATTAAATATAGAAAAATATTTAAAAGGTTTTAAGATTCATCAATTTGGTAGAGATTGTTTTATATATAAAGATCCTACTGAAGAAGACATACGGGTAGCAAGAGAAGGTTTGAAAGTATTTGAAAAGGTTTTAAAAAGTGGAGAATATGACTTGGTCGTATTGGATGAATTAAATATAGCTCTTTATTACAAATTATTTACAGTTGAGGAAGCTGTAAATATAATCAAGGAAAGAGCACCTCATGTAGAAGTAGTTATCACAGGAAGAAATGCACCTAAGGAGATACTTGAGTTAGCAGATTTAGTTACAGAGATGAAAGAAGTAAAACATTATTATAATGATGGAGTAATGGCAAGAAAGGGAATAGAATTTTAAATTAAGAATGACTTAGGCCTAGGATTGCAACTTAGTGCAATCCTAGGCCTATTATATTACTTATTTAAATTCTTGTAGCAGAACCACCAATCTAGACATTCAAATTCTCCATTTTTAGCAGCTTCTAATCTTTCTTTAGCAGCCTTTTCGTTTGCAGCTGGAGGAACTATTACTTTATCTCCTAAATGTTTATTGTTTGGCCATTTTTCTGGAGCTGCAACTTTATATTTGTCTGTAGTTTGAAGAGCATTTACAACTCTAAGCACTTCATCTACATTTCTTCCTGCTTCTTGTGGATAGTACATTATAAGTCTTATATTAGCTTTGTCGTCAACTATGAATACAGCTCTTACTGTATTTGTTCCTTTGCCAGGATGAATCATACCAAGTTGATTTGATACTCTTCCAAGTTCATCAGCAATAACTGGGAATGGTACTTCTACATTTGCTTTTTCCTTTATCCATTCCACCCATTTCATGTGTGAGAATACTTGATCCACTGATAGACCAATAAGTTCAGTGTTTAATGCTTTGAATTCTTCAGCTCTTTCTGAGAACTCTATAAACTCTGTTGTACATACTGGTGTAAAATCTCCTGGATGGCTAAATAATACAAACCATTTTCCTTGATAATCTTCTGGTATTTTCTTTACTCCGTGTGTTGTTACTACCTCCATAGATGGAAACTTTTCTCCTAATAACGGCATTCTTCTTTCTTCCATTTTTATTCCTCCTTTATTTTTTCTTACATTTTTCACAAATTCCACTATAATAAATTTTTTTGTCTAATACATCAAAATCTTCAATTCCTTCTTCTTTTAAATTTTCAGCATTTACTTGAAAGTCATATACTTCACCACAACTTTCACATTTAAAGTGACCATGAAGAGATGTGTCAATATCATATCTTGTTTCTTTTTCTTCAATAGTCACAAGGGAGACTATACCATTTTTCAAGAAAATATCTAAAGTATTATAGACACTAGTCTTAGAAAGGGTAGGTATGTCTTTTAGTAGTGCATGATATATTTCATCTACTGTAGGATGAATTCTGTTTTCCATTAAGTACTTCAACATTTTTATTCTTATAGTTGATGGTTTTATAGAGTGTTTTTTTAAATAATCCTTCATCCAAGCTACATCAGTTTTCAATATTAGGACTCCCTTCCAAAGGAATAATTATAAATCAATCATTTGTAATGACTTCATTACTGTAATGATTACAATTTAATTATACAGAGAAAAAACTACTCTGTCAAGTGTTTTTTAAAAAAATAGTAGCAAATTAATTTGCTACTATCTATTATTTCTTCTTTATCCATTCTTTAATATGGATTATTTTTCCCATGTTTTTAACATTCTTGTAGTTGTTTTCTTTTAGTACATTAAATATATTTTTCCCTAAGGATGAAAGTGAGATTGTTTGAAAAGCATTTTCTTCAAATAATGAATTTTCTTTTAAATTTATAAGTCCTATATAGTTAAAGTATAATAGTATATAGTTATCAAATATTGGTGTTTCAATTTCTTTGTATTTTATTTCATCATAATCATATATAGTATCAATATCTAGTTTACTTAAGTTACTTATTATTTCAAAACGGTAGTCTTGTTCAATATTGTCATAATAATTATTTGAAAGTTCATTCCAAGACAGAGTGTTCCAAATATAATCAATAAATAAGGACAATTTTTCTTCAACTTTTAAATTTAGATATTCTTCTTTTCTCAAATATGGTTTTATTGTGTTGTTATTAATAGTTAATATATTTTTTCCTAGTGAAAATTTATAAAATATATGGACTAAGGGGATATCGAATTGTTTTACATTGATTATTGATTTAAATATTAGTTTGTTTGTGAGTATATTATTTAAATTTAATAGATGATTATTATTTATAAATCTATTGTTAGAATTTAACTCTACATTGTTATTTTTTATATAGAATAAGAATTTTTCATAGTCTTCAATAAAAATAATTGCTTTTTCATTTAAGTTTTCTTTTACAAAAGCATCTAACTGTGTATCCCAGTATAGAGGCATATTTATAGGTTCCTTAGGTTCAAAATATTCAAAACGGTTTTTACCTATTGCCAATATATCTTTATAGGTTTTTTCAAAGTCTTTGCTTTTTTCATTTTCTACTAGAAATCTAATATATTTTTTCAATGTAGCAATATAAGAATTTAGCTGGTTTTGAGATTGAATAAAATTATCATATATTCCCTTTTTGATAAAATGTTCAAAATTAATTTTGTCTATATCATAGAGACTAAAGTTTTTGTCGTAAAGATAATAGTCATAAAAAGCTATTAGATTTTTTATATGTTTTCGTACTGTGTTTTCTGATAAGCTTTCACTCAAATAGGTTTCAAATTCATCAAGTTCTATAGCTAATTCTAAATTTTCTTCATCATCAAGTTCTAGTATTTCATAAATACAGTCAGTATATATTTTGTATACATTTAAACTATATTTTCTCAAGTATTCTTTCATTGTTATATTAGGTTCTTCTTTTTTTATCATATCATAGTCAAAATGTATTTTATCTAAAAAAACATTCTTTATAAAATCAGGCAAAAAACTAATGTCACCGACAAACTTTTCATATATTAACACCTTTGATACTCTACCAAATATTAGCTCTGATTTATCTATGATATTACATAGTTCAGGTTCCCAAACTATATGGTGTTTGTTAGTTAAAATGTCTTCTACATACATTAGATCTCCTTTGATATTTTTAATTTCAAAGAGACTGATATTGGATTTGTTTCTCTCAACAAGTATTTCTTTTTCCTGATCATTCAAAATTCCCATAGAATCTTCTAAAAAGTGTTCAATGAAGTTTTTACCATATTTAGTTATATAGTCAAGGCTTATCCAAACATTAAAAGCCATTCTAGTTCTTCTTTCATCGAAATCTGGATAATAGAATTCTATAGAGTTAATTTTTTTTTCTCTTTGAAAAAAATCATCTATATATGTTAAAAGCTTTTTTGTAGCGTTTTCTTGTATGTTCATTATTTCTTCATAATTCAGATTTACCATATTATCCTCCAAATCAAAAAATATAATAGTATATAATATTATATACTAAATATGTTATTTTTGTATATATTAATGAATTAATAATATTCAGCAAGATAAAAAGCCTATATAGGCTTTTATCTTCATATAATTAATACCCTATTTTAAAATTAATAAAACTGGGTAAGATATTATATAGATATGGGAGGGATAAATTTGGGAAAGAATAATTATAGGGAATTATTTAAAGAATTACTTAAGTCGTATTATGAAGATGTATTTGAAGAAAAATTAAGTGAAATAATGGACAAGAAAGAAATTGATAAAGAGTCATTTTCAACAGTAGTGTCTGCACTATGTGGAGTAGAAGTTAGGTATTCTGAAAATTTTTCATCTGATTTAATAAAAGCAATAGAAAACTACAAACAGTCAAAAAAAGTAGTTTTAAACACAAATACTTGTGTTAAAAATTGTATAGAGGTAGATGGAAAGACCTTATGTCAAAATGCCTGTCCCTTTGATGCTATTATTTTAGATAGTGAAACACATTTGCCTAAAGTTAACATAGAAGCATGTGTTGATTGTGGCAAATGTGTTGAAGCTTGCGATAAAAATAATTATATTGACAAAATAGAGTTTATACCTCTAGCAAATATTATAAAAGAAAATAACAAAGTTATGGCAGCTGTAGCTCCTTCAATAATAGGTCAATTTGGGGATGAGGTATCTATGGGTCAGATGAGAGCTGCTCTAAAGAGTATTGGATTTTCTGATATGGTTGAAGTAGCATTTTTTGCAGACATGCTAACTATAAAGGAATCAGTTGAGTTTAATAGACATATTAATATAGAAGATGATTTTATGCTATCTTCATGTTGTTGTCCTATTTGGGTAGCTATGATCAAGGGAAAATACAAGGAATTAATTAAACACACTTCTCCATCAGTATCCCCCATGATTGCAGCAGGAAAGGTTATTAAAAAAATTGATCCAGATTGCAAGGTTGTATTTATTGGTCCATGTGTTGCAAAGAAGGGAGAGGCAAAGTTAGATGAATTAAAAGGTGCTATAGATTTTGTTCTCACTTATACTGAACTGAAAGATATTTTTGATGTACTAGATATTGAACCTTCAAAGTTTCACGAAGAACTGTCTACTCAATACTCATCTAAAGGTGGAAGAATTTACGGAAGAATTGGTGGGGTATCCTTAGCAGTTGAAGAAGCAGTAAATGGTTTGTTTCCAGACAAGGCACATTTTTTTACATCTGAACAGGCTAGTGGAGTTTCTGAATGCAAGAAACTACTTGAAAAAGGTCTTACTGGCAATACAGATGCTAGATTTCTTGAAGGGATGGGTTGTGTAGGAGGTTGTGTAGGAGGACCAAAGGTACTTATACCAAAAGAAAAAGCTAAAATGTCAGTAGATAATTATGGAGAAGAATCAAAAATTAATATTTCTATAGAAAATAAGATTATGAAAGAATTTCTTCAGGCTATTGGCATAGAGAATATCGAAGACTTTAATGATAGTGATAAAATTAGTATTTTAGAAAGAATATTAGAATGACCATATACCTTTCTCACCCTTTTTGTTAATCGATTAAACACTCTTCTAGCAAATCTAGATCAATAATTTTTATTATATTTTTATCAAAATCAATTATGCCATCATTTCTCATGTTTACTAATTCTCTAGACAATGATGGTCTTGGAACATCAAGTATTTCAGCCATTTTTTTTCTTGTACATTGAAAAGTTAAAAATATATTTTTCTGTTTTTTATATTCATCCAAAAGCATAATTGCTAATTTTTTCCTTATAGTTTCATATGACAAATTTCGTATTCTTCCACTTAACATAAGAATTCTGTCAGATAGTACTGTCATAAAATTGTTGAGAAATATGTCGTTTTTTTTGCAAAGGTCTATTATGTCGTTTTTATGGACAAATAATAATTTTGTTTCATCAATAGACATTATTGTAGAAGGATAAACATTTTCACCTGAAAAGACCAAAGCTTCTCCAAAAATATTTCCAGACTTAAAGGTATTAAGCGTTATTATTTTACCAGAAGGGAATATTTTTTGGATTTCCACTTTTCCTTTAATTATAATTCCTATACTAATACATTTACTATCCTCAATAGCAATTACCTCATTTTTGGCAAATGTATTTAAGCTGATTGATACTCCTTCTAGTAATTTTTCTATTTCTTCCATGGTCAATCCTTTAAATAAAACACATTTTGTTAAGGTTTCTAAAGTATCTTTCATTGTCATCCTCCAAAAGAAAATAAATAATAACAAAGCTTACCATAATTATACACTAATTTTATTATAACCCATAGGAAAGTTCAAGTTATCTCTAATATAAAACTTTTCAAAATGGGCTTTAATAGTTGTATAAAGAATACTTCTTGAAAATGAAAGGCTTTTTTTGTAGAATTATAATAAAGTCAAAAAAAGGGGTTGATTATTTGAGAAGCAATAGGAAGAAAGCAAATAAGAATAAGTATTTTGCAATAATAATTGTTGTTTTAGCGATATTAGTAGGAGGAACTATTTATTATAAGTATGCAGTTAAGAGAGATACAAGTATTTTGTCAAGCAATGTTGAAGAACAAGTAGTGAAATTGTTAGATTTATCTACAGTTAAATATAATTATACAAATGTTGTAGCATATAAAGACAACAAAAAGTTGAAAGATATGAGTATTCCTTTTACAAGCAAAGGTTTTTTAATTAAGTATAATGGTTATATAAAGGCAGGAGTAGACTTAAGTACACTAAAAGTAGATGTAAAGGACAATAAAAGTGTGGAGATAATTTTAGATAAAGCTACAATATTAGACAATGTAATTAATGAAGAAGATACTTATATTTATGATGAAAGAGAGTCGCTATTTAATCAGTTAAAGATTCAAGATTTATATGATGTATTAGTCAAAGAAAAGGAAAATATGGCAAAAGAAGTCATAGACAAAGGGATATTAAATGAAGCAGAAGAAAATGCAGAAGAATTATTAAGAACATTTTTAATAAGCATGGGTTTTGAAAATATAAAGATAAATTTTAAATAATGAAGTCTTAAAAAGCCTATCCAAATTTGGATAGGCTTTTTAATTAAGTTTTTAGTTTTAAATTAAAACACCTTAGCATATTATTACAATATGAGGGGGGAGTTAAGGTGTTGAGAAGGGTTAAGTTGATTTTATTGTGCTTTATCTTAGTTGTTATAGTATTAGTTGTAGGGGATTTTATACATAAAATTTTAACTAAAAAAGCTATTAATTATGAGAACAAGGATGTATATGTAAAACAAGATGAAAGAAATTATGCAATACATATTGAAGTTGATAAAAAGCTACTATATTTAATAGATTTGGATACCAATGAAATAGTAAAAAAATATTTAGTAGCTACTGGAAAACCTGGTACTCCCACACCTTTAGGTACATTCAAAATTATACAAAAGGGTATGTGGGGAGGAGGTTTTGGTTCTAGATGGATGGGACTTAATGTTCCTTGGGGAAAGTATGGAATTCATGGTACAAATAAACCTGGATCTATTGGATACAATGCTTCTCATGGATGCATTAGGATGAAAAATAAGGATGTAGAGGAGTTGTATTCATTAGTTAAATACAATACATCAGTTACTCTTACAATGGGTGACAATGGACCCTTTGGTCATGGTTTTAGAGTATTAAGACCTGGAGATAGGGGGGCAGATGTTCAAGAAGTTCAAAAAAGATTAAAACAAAAAGGATACTATAATGGCTCAATAGACGGAGTTTATGGAGATGGAACTAAATATGCACTCATTAAATTTTTAAAGGATAATGGTTTACCAATAACTGATAGCATAGGTCCTAATATTTATGAAAAACTTAATATAATTCTTATGGATTAACTCTTTACAAAGTACAAACTTTTGCTTATACTATTCTAGTTGATAATAGAAATATGATGTAACAGGAGATGATTTATTATGATTTGCAAAAGATTTGAAATCAAAAGAGGTCAAATTTTATATAGAGATGAAATTGAATTTAGGTCTTTAGTTCATGAACTTATTTGGAAGGCTATGATGAAAAGAAAAGGCTGTCGAATTAAAGAAATCTATAATCGCTAATATTATTTTATACAAAAAACTTCTATTTTTTTAATAGAAGTTTTTTGTATTATTTATGACATTTTGGTAAAGATATGATATAGTTTGTAAAATTACATTTATGGTTAATTTTTAGATTTCTGGGTATATAAAAGTAGAAGATATTTAAGGAGGTATTGTATATGCTATCTAAAAGATTACTTGAAGAATTAAATTTACAGATTAAGTATGAGTTATATTCAGCTCATTATTATTTAGCTATGGCAGCATATTGTGCTAGTGAAGATTTATCTGGTTTTGAGAATTTTTTCAAAGTGCAAGCAGAAGAAGAAAAGTTTCATGCTATGAAATTTTTTGATTTTGTAAATGAAATGGATGGAACAGTAAAAATACTAGGATTAGAAGAACCTGAGAATGATTTTGAATCTGTTACAGATGTATTTAAAAAAGCTCTTGAACATGAAAAATTTGTTACAAGTAGAATTTATAAATTAATGGATATTGCTACAGAAGAAAAAGAACATGCAACTATAAGTTTGTTAAAATGGTTTGTTGATGAACAAATAGAAGAAGAGAATAGTATGAAATCTATACTTACAAGATTGGAAAGAATGGGCGAAAATAGCCATGGATTATATATGCTAGATCAAGAATTGTCACAAAGAGTATTTACTCCACCAGTAGATTCAGAAAACTAAAAAAGATAGGTCAATTGACCTATCTTTTTTAATGTATTTATAATGTAGTTGTTCCACCACCACTCATATTCTTTTGAGCCATTTCTACCAATCTCTTTGTCATATATCCACCAACATAACCATTTTGTCTTGATGGTAAATTACCTTTATCCATTGTTTCATAATTAGTCATACCTAATTCACTTGCAATTTCAGTTTTCATTTGATTTAATGCTTGACGTGCTTCAGGAACTAATATTTTGTTACTTGTGTTATTATTGTTATTAGTAGCCACCATGTTCAACTCCTTTCATATAGTTATATTTTTTTGGTGTATTAGTATTATGTGTAGAAAAAGTTTAAATAATCATGCAAATTTTGCATCACTTATACTAAATTTCTTGAATATCCATAATTTTTATAAAAAAATGCATAAAACAGCATTTTATCATGTATATTTTAAGCAAAACAATATGCTTTTATGCTAATTTACACACATTTTATAGTTGATTAATGAAATAATATTTTAATGGTGAAAACAGAGTGGTATAATGATATACTAATAAGCAATTATAATGAAAAGGGTGGTATAAATGAATTTTACTAAAATGATTGGTGCAGGAAATGACTTTGTGATTTATAATGGATTAGAGTATGAAATAGATAATTATAGCGAATTGGCATTAAAAAGTTGTGATAGACATTTTAGCGTAGGAGCCGATGGGATTTTAGTATGTGAAAAAAGCAATATAGCAGATATAAAGATGATATATTATAATTCAGACGGTTCGAGAGGAGAAATGTGTGGTAATGGAATTAGATGTTTTTCTAAATATGTTTATGAGAATAAATTGGTTAATAAAAAACAATTCACTGTAGAAACACTTGCTGGGATTAAAAAAATCCGATTAGAAACGGATGAATTTGGAAAAGTCAATACTGTAAGGGTAAATATGGGATATCCTACATTTGAAGCCAAGAGTATACCTGTAGATATTATGAAAGAAGAAGTTATTTTGGAGAAACTTAATATAGTTGGAAAAGAAATAGTTTTTTCTTCAGTTTTGGTTGGTGTACCTCATACAGTTATTTTTGTTGATGATATAATTTCAATTGATATAAATGAACTTGGTGCAAAACTTGAAGTACATAGTATTTTTCCAAAAAAAACAAATGTTAATTTTATAGAAATCTTAGACAAAAATCATATTAATATATATACTTGGGAAAGGGGGGCAGGTAGAACTCTAGGATGTGGAACTGGTTCTTGTGCTAGTGTAGTAATAGGACATAGATTGGGGAAACTTGACAATACTGTAAAAGTTAAAACTGAAGGTGGAGAACTTCAGGTTGAATTAGAAGATGACTATGAAATTTATATGAGTGGAGGAGCTAAAACCATTTGCACAGGTGAATTTGATAATTTATAAAGGAGGAAAAATGAATGGAAAATGCAGAAAAGAAAAGTTTTTGGCAGTATTATAAATTCCCTATTATTTTGCTATCATCTATAATTTTAGGTAGTATAATTGGACTTATAATGGGAGAAAAAGCGACTATATTTCAACCCTTAGGGGATATATTTTTAAATGCAATGTTTACTATTGTTGTTCCTTTGGTTTTTATTACTATATCGAGTTCTGTAGCTAGTATGGCAGATAGGAAAAGATTAGGTAAGATAATTGGAACCATGTTGTTAGTATTTATTATTACTGGATTGATTGCTTCACTTATTATGATTGTTATGGTAAATATATTTCCACCTGCAAAAGATGTAAATATTGAAATACCTAAAGCAGAAGAAATAAAACCTTTAAACACAGGAGCTCAAATAGTAGCAGCTCTTACTGTTACAGATTTTACAGAGCTTATTTCTAGAAAAAACATGTTACCTTTAATAATATTTTCTATGTTCTTTGGACTATGCGTTAGTTTGATAGGCGAAAAAGGCAAAAAAGTAGCAGATGCATTAAATGTACTTTCAGAAATATTTTTGAAAATGGTGTCTATAATCATGTATTATGCACCTATTGGTTTGGGAGCATATTTTGCATCGCTTATAGGTAATTTTGGCCCCGAACTTTTAGGCTCTTATGCTAGGGCTATGGCAGTGTATTATCCAATTTGTATAATATATTTCTTTGTAGCATTTTTCTTTTATTCTTATTTTGCAGGAGGTATGCCTGGAGTTAAGAATTATTTTAAAAACATATTCCCGGTAGCTATAACTTCTTTAGCAACTCAAAGTAGTATTGCAACATTACCTGTGAATCTAAATTCTGCAAAGAAAATGGGAGTGCCAAAAGATATAAGGGATATTGTATTACCTATTGGAGCTACAGCGCATATGGATGGAACTTGTTTGAGTTCTATACTAAAGATATCCTTTATGTTTGGTGTATTTAATATGCCTTTTAAGGGGATAGGTACTTATGTTACTGCTGTTGTAATATCAGTATTAAGTGGTGTAGTTATGTCTGGAGTACCAGGTGGAGGACTAATAGGAGAGATGCTGATTGTCAACATGTATGGATTTCCACCTGAAGCTTTTCCAATAATAGCAACTATAGGATATTTAGTAGATCCACCAGCAACTATGGTCAATGTTACTGGAGACACTGTTGCCTCTATGATGGTAACTAGAGTATTGGAAGGCAAGGACTGGATGGTTAAAAAACTTACAGCAAATGAAGATGCTAAATAAAAACAAAATCTATTGAAATATTTCTTTGTTTAATCTATACTACAGGTATAAGATATAAATAAAGGGGAGTAGCTGGGCAGGGAGGTTCTGCTTTAATTAGTCGTCAATACGGTGAAAACCCGGCTAATTTTTGAACGGCGAGACCTTTATTTAAGCTATTAAGCTTAAATAAAGGTCTTTTAATTATATATAAAAAAAGGGGGGCTTATTTTGGAGCAGTTACTTTTAGGTATTAATAATCTAAATTATCAACAAGTGATTATGTTTTTTATTGGTGGAGGACTTATTTATCTTGCCATCAAGAAAGAATACGAGCCTATGCTATTATTACCTATAGGTTTTGGGGCAATATTAGCCAATATCCCTGTTATTTCAGGAATACCTGGGATTACTAGTGATGAGGGAGTACTAGGAATATTAAAAAATGCAGGTATTTTAAATGAACTTTTTCCCGCACTAATATTTATTGCAGTTGGAGCCATGATTGATTTTACTCCACTTTTGCAGATGCCATCTATGTTGTTTTTTGGTGCAGCAGCTCAATTTGGCATATTCATGACTATAATATTTGCACTTCTTCTAGGATTCGATATCAAAGAAGCAGCTAGTATAGGGATTATTGGTGCAGCAGATGGACCTACATCTATATTTGTAGCATCTAGATTTGCAAGACGTTTATTAGGGCCTATTTCTGTAGCCGCCTATTCTTATATGTCATTAGTGCCAATAATACAGCCAATAGTTATAAAGGCGTTGACTACAAGCGATGAGAGAAAAATAAGAATGGAGTACAAGGAAGTTAAGGTTTCTAAGACAGTTAAAATTTTATTCCCTATAGTAGTAACGATAATTGCGGGAATCATAGCACCAATAAGTGTTACGTTGATAGGATTGTTGATGTTTGGGAACTTAATTAGGGAAAGTGGAGTACTAGATAGACTTTCTCAATCAGCACAAAATGAACTAGCCAACTTAGTAACTCTTTTATTGGGAATAACAATAGGATCAACAATGACTGCTGAAGCATTTTTAAGTATTGATACAGCAAAAATAATGGCTTTAGGATTGTTTGCATTTATATTTGATACAGCTGGAGGAGTTTTATTTGCAAAATTCTTAAATTTATTTGTAAAGAAAAAGTACAATCCTATGGTAGGTGCAGCAGGAATATCTGCATTTCCTATGTCGGCAAGAGTTATACAAAAGCTTGCAACTGAAGAAGATCCGACTAACTTTGTACTTATGCAAGCAGTAAGTGCAAATGTGGCAGGGCAAATTGGTTCTATTATCGCAGGTAGTGTAGTACTTGCATTACTTTCCTAGGAGGGATAGTCATGAATATTGGATTTAAAATGTTACTATATGGAATGGGAACAACTTTCTCAATATTAATAATATTTTATTTTTCTATAAAACTTATGGTTAAAATTTTTCCTGAGAAATAAATTAAGCCATATTATTGAATATAACTTAATTCAATAATATGGCTATTTTTTATATAAAAAATTTTGAAATCATGTTTATAATAAAAGTAACTAAAACAGCTATACTAGTTGTTAAAATAATTGTAAATATTGGCCACTTAAGTCCCTTTGTTTCATTTTTCATAGTTAGAATTGTAGTACCGCAGGGGAAGTGAAGCAATGAAAAAAGCATGAAGTTGATTCCAGTGACAAAGTTCCAACCATTATTTAGTAACAGTGTTTTTAGTGAATCTATACTTTCTAATTCCATCATAGTATTTTGCGACATATATCCCATTATAAGTATGGGAAGTACTATTTCATTTGCAGGCAAACCTAAAAGAAAAGCCATTAGTATAATTCCATCAAGTCCTAATAATGTAGCAAATGGATCTAAGAAAGATGCACATGATTGCAATAAGCTGACTCCATTTATGTTGATATTAGCAAATATCCATGTAATAGCACCAGCGGGAATAGCTACTATTACTGCTCTGCTAAGTACAAATAGTGTTCTATCTAAAATACTTCTTATAAGTATCTTTCCCAATTGAGGTTTTCTATAAGGGGGAAGTTCTAATGTAAAAGATGATGGCATGCCTTTTAAGAAAGTAACCGATAAAAATTTTGAAACTAAAAGAGTCACTAATATTCCAATGAGTATAACTACTACAACAGAAATTGCGGCAATGATTGAATTATATTTACTGTTTACAAGTCCTCCAACAAATATAGTGGAAATTGCTATTATTATTGGGAATCTACCATTACAGGGGACAAAATTATTAGTTATCATGGCGATTAATTTTTCTCTTGGTGAGTCTATAATACGGCAGGCTATGATTCCAGCAGCATTACATCCAAATCCCATACACATGGTCAATGATTGTTTTCCATTAGTCCCAGCTTTTCTAAATGAGTTGTCAAGGTTAAAAGCTACTCTAGGTAAGTATCCTAGGTCTTCAAGGAGCGTAAAAAGTGGAAAAAATATTGCCATAGGGGGGAGCATTACAGATATAACCCATGCAAGTGTTCTATACACTCCCAGTACTAGCATCCCGTATAGCCAATCAGGAGCATTTAAATGTGTAAATAACAATGTCAATTTGTCCTCCAATGCAAACAAACCCTTAGCCAAAAGTTCAGATGGGTAGTTTGCACCTACAATAGATAACCAGAAAATCACTCCAAGTAGTAATATCATTATTGGATAACCTGTTATTTTACTTGTGAGAATGTCATCGATTTTTTTATCCCAATTTATTTTTTTACTTTTATCAACTTCTGTAACTATACTTGCAATTTCTTCAGCATAATAATATATTTCAGTTACTATTTCATCCCCAATATTTTCATATTCACTTAACATTTCTTCAATTTTCTCTAGTGGTTTTCTACCAACACCATTTTTTAATAGTAACTTTTCTAATTGATTTTTTATTTCTATATCTCCATCTATTAATCTAAGACTTATCCATCTAGTGTTTGCACTTTTATCTAGATATTCTAATAGTATATTTTCAATTTTTGATATTAATGATTCAACTTTTTCACTGTACTTTACTTTATTGGGTTTAACTATTGATTCTAAGTTGTTAATTGTGTTTATAATCTCTGTTATACCTACACCATCTCTAGCTATTGTAGGTATAACAGGTATTCCCAATAATACTTCTAATCTATCGACATCAATTTTGATCCCTTTTCTTTGAGATTCATCCATTAAATTAAGAGCAACAATTACATTATCTGTTATTTCCATTATTTGAAGTACCAAATTTAGATTTCTTTCTAAACATGTAGAGTCTACAACGACTACAGTTACCTCTGGGTTTCCAAAACAAATAAAATTTCTAGCTACTTCCTCTTCTTCAGAATTTGCTAAAATAGAGTAAGTTCCAGGAAGATCTACTATCATATATTCTTTGTCTCCATGTTTAAAACTACCATATGCATTTAGGACAGTTTTTCCAGGCCAATTCCCAGTATGCTGCTTTAGACCTGTCATAAAATTGAAAAGAGTGCTTTTGCCAGTATTCGGATTACCTGCTAATGCAATCACAGTCTTCTCTTCACACTCTTCAAAGGTATATTCATACTTTACCAAATTTAGTCCACTAGATTCTTGAGTAAGCCCCATAGTTTTACCTCCTATCAATTACTTTTATCAATATTTTGGATGCTTCATCTTTTCTTAGAGCCAATATAGTGCCCCTAATATTGAAAGCAATAGGATTGCCAGAGGGGCTCAGCCTTTCAACTTTTACTAATGTATTTGATGTAAGGCCTAAGTCAAGAAACCTTCTTCTTTTATCTCCTTCATTTAACAAGTCTATTACTACTCCTGATTTTCCCACAGGAAGTTTACTTAACAAAATACTTTCATTTAAACAACTCATAATTTGCCTCCTTTAAGAACCGTATTTTGAAGTCAATTCTATAGCCATTATATGTAAGGAATAGGGGAAAAGTTCATCAGAATATGAGGAACTATTAAGGCTTACAAAGCGTAATATATATTGAAAGAAAATGAAGGAGGAAATAGCATGAATCAAAACTATCATTACGAGCAATCAAGCTCTAAAGATAAAAACTTAGCAAGAGCTTATGTACCATTCCAGTATATGAATCAAGTGTATAGTCCTGAAGAAGCGTTAAGGAAAGGAACAATATTTCCTGAATTATATAAACCATATGAATTTAATGGGCGATATTAGTGGAGGTGTTTTTATGGATAATAATCAAGCATGTCTTTTAAAGCAAATAATGGAGGTAGAGTTTGTTTTAACTGAAACAGCTCTATATTTAAATACTCATCCCTGTGATGAAAGAGCAATAAGACTTCATAATACCTATGTACAAAAACGAAGAGAATTAGTATCCCTATATGAAGCTCAATATACTCCATTGACTAATGATTCAATGAGTAAATATCCTTGGGGATATATAGAAAGCCCATGGCCTTGGGAATTTGATTTTACATCTTGTTAAGGAGGTTAGAATATGTGGATTTATGAAAAGAAACTTCAATATCCTGTTAGAGTAGATACTTGTAATCCTGCATTAGCTGCAATGATAATAGAGCAATTTGGTGGTCCAGATGGAGAGCTATCTGCAGGAATTAGATATTTAACACAGAGATGGACTATGCCTATAAATCAAGGTAAAGCCATATTAACTGATATAGGCACCGAAGAACTAGCGCACTGGGAAATAATTGGTTCGCTAGTTTGGAAACTTGTAAAAGATGCACCTGTGGAAAAAATAAAAGGAACTCCTTTTGAAGCCCACTATGTAAACCATGGAAAGAGTCCTTTCCCACACAATGCAGCTGGAGAAGCTTGGACAGCAGGATATATCCAATCAAAAGCTGATCCAATAGCAGATTTACATGAAGATATGGCAGCAGAAGAAAAAGCAAGAGCAACTTATGAATATTTAATAAGAGTAAGTGATGACCCAGGTGTTACTGATACACTTAGATTCTTAAGAGAAAGAGAAATTGTCCATTTCCAAAGATTTGGAGAAACTTTAAGATTAGTTCAAGAACAACTAGATAGCAAAAAATATTATTAGCCCCCATTTAGGGGCTAATTTTTATCTTTTAAATTTTCTTCTCCCATTTCAACTAGTTTCCTAGTCATCAATCCTCCAACCCTACCGGCAGTAAAAATATTGTTAATATTATCTTTAGTCTTATCCATTGTCACATCAAGACCTAATTCTTTACTCATTTCAGCTTTAAAAGATTCAAGTGCTATTCTTGATTTAGGGTCTATATTTTTCATAGAATACCTCCTAGATTTTATTTCTTGTAATATATTTTTTGCAAATATCTGATTACAATACAGGTATTTAATAGAAAAAACAAAAAATGAATAAACTAAACTATTTTTTTAAAAAAATTTTAAAGGAAATTAGGGCTTTTTGTAGAATTATAGTATTATTAATAATATATATTTTATTCATAACATAATTAGTTAAAATGATAGAGGAGGGCAAAACATGATAATGGAATCACTAGGATCTGCATTAATTATTGGTAAAATTAGAGGAGGTAAGATAAGGAATATTGGTGAAATTTGTATAAAGGGCTGGTATTTATTTGTTGGAGCATTTTTAATTGAAAAATCAAGTGTTTTAGTAGAGTCTTTTACAGATGGGAAGATAGCTCAATTTATTCAAAGCAATTTTAGTTATATGCATATTGGAGTATATTTAATAACTTTAATGGGCTTAATTTTAAATATGAAAAAGAGGGGAATTTTAACGATTTTTACAGGAAGTCTTTTGAATTTCATTTCCATTTTATTTAATGGTGGTAAAATGCCTGTTTCATTAAAAGGTTTAAACTTCGCATCATTAACTGAAAAAGCAAATTTATTAAAAACTAATGATGTTTTGACTCATACTTTAATTGATAAGAGTACTAAATGTTATTATTTATCTGATATTATACCTATTCCACAACCTTATCCATTTGCTAAATTAATAAGTATTGGAGATATTATAATAGCAGTTGGATTATTTTTATTAATACAAAGAGCTATGTTAAGTGATAGAGAAAGGGGAAAAGTATTAGATTTTACATATAGGCCAAATTTATAATATTTGCAGGGTAGAATATAGTATAGGAGGTTGATATGGAAGGTATAGGTGTTTCACCAGGAATAATAATTGGAAAAGTTTTCGTAAAAAAGAATATAGAATTAAAAGTCGAAAAATATTATATTAGTCAAGTTATTACTGAATTAGATAGATTAAATAGTGCAATTGAAAAAACTTTAAATGAAATAGACCATATATATATAAACACACTAAAAAAAATTGGGAAAAAGGAATCTGAAGTATTTATAGCTCATAAGATGATGGCAGAAGATCCTGAATTTATCAGTATGATTAAGGGAAAAATTGAAAGAGAAAGTATAAATGCAGAATGGGCAGTAAAAGAAGTAAGAGATGATTTTGTTCAAATATTAAAGAGTATTGACAATGATTATTTAAGGGAGAGATCAGCAGATATTTTAGATATCTCCAATAGGCTTTTGATGAATTTATTAGGAAAGAAAAATATAGAACTATCCAAATTAGAAAAATGTATTATAGTTACTGATGATTTAACTCCTTCAGATATAGCACATTTGGATAGTAAAAATGTATTAGGTTTTGTAACTGAAAATGGAGGAAAAACATCACATTCTTCAATAATGTTAAAAACACTAGAGCTTCCTTATGTTGTTGGGGTAAAAGATATCACTTTGAGTGCAAAAAATGGAGATACTATGATTGTAGATGGAAATGAAGGTATAGTTATTTTAAATCCTACAAGTGAACAGATTGAGATTTATAGTAAGAAGAAAAGGCAGTTCGAACAATTTATACTGAAATTAAATAAACTAAAAGGAAAAGAAACCACTTCTAAAGATGGCGTAAAAATTAAGATTACAGGAAATATTACTTTTCCAAATGATATTGACAAAGTAATTGAATATGATGGAGATGGTGTAGGATTATACAGAACAGAACTTTTGTATATGGATAGAGACAAGCTTCCTACAGAAGAAGAACAGTTTCAAACTTACAAAGTTACAGCTGAAAAATTACAAGGAAAACCATTGATCATAAGGACTTTAGATGCTGGTGGAGACAAAGATTTGTCTTATTTAGATTTACCCAAAGAGATGAATCCTTTTTTGGGATATAGAGCTATAAGAATTTGTTTAGATAGAAGAGATATTTTTAAAACTCAGTTGAGAGCTATTTTAAGAGCAAGTGCTTTTGGGAATATAAAGATTATTTTTCCAATGATATCAAATATAGAGGAAGTTTTAACTATAAAGGCAATTATAGAAGAAGTAAAAGAACAACTCAAAGTTGAAGGCATTACATTTAATAAAGATATTGAAATAGGCATAATGGTAGAAACACCTGCTGCAGCAATTCAATCAGATATTCTAGCGAGAGAGGTGGATTTTTTTAGTATCGGTACCAATGACTTAATTCAATACACATTGGCAGTAGATAGAGGAAATCAGAAGGTATCATATTTATATAGTCAATATCATCCAGCGGTACTCAGATTGGTTAAATTAATCATTGATAATGGTCACAAAGAAGGTATTTGGGTAGGAATGTGTGGAGAAGCAGCTAGGGATGAAAAACTTATTCCAATATTGTTGGGAATGGGATTAGATGAGTTTAGCATGAGTTTTTCTTCTATACTTAAAACCAAGTGGATTATAAGCAATATTTCAAAGAGTAAAATGGAAAGTATAGTAGGAGAAGTGTTAAAACTATCTACTCCTTTAGAAGTTAAAAAATATATTGAAGAAAAAATAACCACTAATTATTAAAAAAATAGTGGTTATTTTTATTGAGAAATTCAAATACTAATTAAAAGATATGGAGGTGCACAAATGAAAACTAGATTATTTATAATTGCAATTGTTCCTGCAGCTATTATAGTAATAGGTCTTTATTTTAGTGACAGATATGATAGAGAACCTTTTAAAATGCTATTTAAAACCTATGTATTTGGTGCATTAGCAGTTATTCCTACTATATTTGTCGAAGAAATATTAAATGCTTTGAATATATTTCCTGGTGTTGTTGGTTCTTTTTATACCGCTTTTATAGTAGCTGGTTTTACAGAGGAATATTTTAAAAGACTAGTAGTTATGAAAACAGCTTACAATACAGAATTTTTCAATGAAAAATTAGATGGGATAGTATATGCTGTGTTTTCTTCTATGGGTTTTGCTACAGTGGAAAATATAATATATGTAGTATATAGATTTAGCTACAATCCATATATAGGTCTTTATAGAGGTATTCTTTCGGTACCAGCTCATGGAGTTTTTGCAGTTACTATGGGTTATTATTTGTCTTTAGCAAAGTTTGCCACAAATGAAGAGAGAAGAAAAAGTAATTTAAGAAAATCCCTATTTATGCCTATGATATTTCATGGAATATATGATTTCATACTCATGGCAAATCTCCCTCAATTGACTATAATATTTTTACCATATGTTATATATCTTTGGTGGCTCAATCAGAAAAAACTCAGAACATATTTATATGATTCTAAATCTAGATTTTTAGGTGAAAAAAAGGAAAGAGAATAATGTATTGAACTATAATAGATAAAGATATACAATATTAGTAATGAAATTGTAGAGGAGAAGCTTATGAATAAAAACAAACTATTACTCATTCTTATTGTTCTTTTGATAGGAGTAACAGTATTTTCCTATCATATGTCACAAGAAGAGAGTATTAATGAAGATGATAGGGAATTTTTAAGTGAAGAAATAGGTGGACAAGTTCAAAAAGAGGAAGAAATAAAACAAGAACCTATAGTTTCTACTGCTACTATTTTAGCTGCAGGAGATGTTATGTTTCATAAACCTCAAATAATAGGTGCCTATGATTCAAAGAGTGGTACTTATGATTTTAATGACTGCTTTCAATACGTGAAAAAGTACATAGAGAAAGCGGATTTAAGTTTAGTAAACTTTGAAACAGTTACAGCAGGTAGCGATAGAGGTTTTCATGGATATCCTAACTTTAATTCACCAGTTGAAAGCTTAGAAGCTTTAAAAAATTCAGGATTTGATATACTGTCAACTGCTAATAATCACAGTTTGGATCAAGGAAAAGTAGGTCTTGTTAATACTATAGAGGCATTAAAAAAATATGGTTTTAAAAATATAGGAACTTTTAATGAACCGGGAGATAAAATATTAATTGAAAAAATTAATGATATAAACATAGGGCTACTTTCATATACTTATGGTTGTAATGGAATGGAGTACACATTGACTGAAGAAGAATTAAATAATATGATTAATTTAATTGATGAGGAAAGGATTAAAACTGATATTGAAAAAGCAGTAGAGATGGGCTCTGATTTAGTTGTAGTGTTTATCCACTGGGGAAATGAGTATCAGAGAGAACCATCAGAGGAACAATTAGAACTTGGTAGGAAAATGGTAGAGTGGGGTGCGAATATCGTGTTTGGAAGTCATCCTCATGTCATTCAAAAGTCTGAAATAATAGAGCACAATGGGAAAGATAACTTTATTATCTATTCTCTAGGGAATTTCATATCAAATCAGAGAAGAGAAACTATTAACAATAAATATACTGAAGATGGAATTATGGTAACAGTTGAAGTAGAGAAGGATTTTTCAAAAGATGAAACAATAATAAAAAATATTACATATACTCCTACTTGGGTATATAAATATAGTAAAGACGGTGTGGCCAAATATGAAATAATCCCAATTGATGAGTCAAATATGGAGCAAATAGACGATGCTATACACGGAAAAGTAAAAGAATCCTATGAAAATACTATGAGTTTGATGGGCCAGTAAGTTAGACTGGCCTATTATGTTAATAAAATTTAATTATTATTTTAATGTACATTGCTTATATTTATTTAAAATAACAATTATTTGTTATATAATAATAATGTAAGTATTTATAAAACAAAATAATATATGAGGTGTGTTGGCCTTGCAAGATATAATTGATCTTTTTTTAAACATAAGAATGAGAGACATAATTGATATATTAATAGTAGCTTGTGCTTTTTATAAGTTGTTTATGCTTATACGAGAAACTAGGGCAGAACAGCTTACAAAAGGTATTATTTTATTGTTTATTGCTACAAAGATAAGTGAATGGATAAAGTTATATACAGTTTATTGGATATTAGAAAAAACCATGACAGTAGGTATACTTGCAATACTTATTGTATTTCAGCCGGAGCTTAGAAGAGCTCTTGAATATCTTGGTAGAAGTAGATTTTTTGCTAAATCCTTTGTAGAAGTAAAAGAGGAAACTGTAAACAAGGTAGTTGATGAGATAGTAGATGCAGTAGCATCTCTTTCAAGACAAAAAATTGGAGCTTTAATTGTCATAGAAAAACAAACGGGATTAAATGAAGTTGTAGAAACGGGAACTAGAATCAATGGTTTGGTATCTAGCGGTCTATTAATCAATATTTTTATTCCCAATACTCCATTACATGATGGTGCTGTAGTAATAAAAGAAGACATTGTAAAAGCAGCAGGTTGCTTTTTACCTTTAACTGACAATGCTTCATTGAGTAAAGAACTAGGTACAAGACATAGAGCAGCACTTGGCATATCGGAGAAATCAGATTCTCTTGCAATTGTTGTTTCAGAAGAGACAGGCGCTATTTCTATTGCGGACAAAGGTAATCTTTCTAGGTATTTAGACGCAAAAACACTGAAACAAATACTTATAGAATTATATAAACCTAATGAACAAAAACAATCATTTATAGGAAAGTGGAGGCGTAAAGATGAGCAAAGAGAAGAAGAATGATCTTACAGTTAAAATCTTTGCACTAGTTATTGCTATCATTTTATGGAGTTATGTGATGAATGAAGTAAACCCAAGAATGACAAGTCCTTATAGGAATATAGAAGTAAAATATTTAAACCTTGATGAGTTAGAACGTTCAGGTTTAGCTCTTATGTCCCCACAAGAATTAAAGGTTGATGTAAAAGTTTCTGGTAAGAGAAATGATCTTAAAGATATTAGTGAAAAAGATATTATAGCTGAAGTTGATCTAAGTGGTTATTCAGAAGGTACAAAGAGAGTTCCCATATATTTAAATGTGCCTAATAGAGTAGAAATTGTAGATTATAGTCCAAAGGAAGTTTCTTTTAAATTTGAAAGCATAGTTTCTAAGGAAAAACCAGTAAACTTAAAGATTATTGGTGAACTAGATTCTGGGTACAGTTTAGGCAAAGGAGAAGTAAAACCTCAATCTGTATTTTTAAAGGGACCAAAGAGTTGGGTTAATTCAGTTAATGATGTATTGGCTGTAGTAGATGTAACAGATAAAACTAGTGATATAAAAATTAGTTGTCCTATTAAACTAATTGATGAAAAGGGAAAAGATATAAGAGGCGTGGAAAAGGATCCAAATGTAGTTGAAGTGTTATTACCTATATATAAAACGAAAAAAGTACCTATAGAAATACAAACAATTGGTGAACTACCAGATGATTATCAAATAAGTAATTTTAAAGTCACTCCAAAAACAGTTGAAATAAAAGGTTATGAAGATGTACTAAGTGAAATTTCATCTATAAAAACTGTTCCAATTGATATAAATGAACTTTTAAGTAATAGCAATGTTGAGACAGATTTAGTTTTACCTGAGGGTGTTGAATTGGTAAAACCAAATACAAAGGTAAAAGTGGAATTGAATTTAGAGAGAATTGCTACTAAGTCAATTGAACTAGAATTTAATGATATAAATGTAAAGAATCTAGAAGAAGGATTATCTATTGAAAATGGTGATTCAATAGGAAATGTTGTAGTTAATATTAAGGGACAGGAAAGAATATTAAACAATATAACAAAAGCCTCATTAACACCAGAAATAGATTTATCTGGATTAGATGAAGGAACTCATGAGGTGAAAGTAAATATAACAGATATTGAAGGTGTAACTGTAGAAAATATCGTACCATCTGATATAACAATTGTATTAAAAAAACAGTAAAGGAGTGACAATATGAATAGGGAGTATGTACTAGTCATTAATCCAGGCTCTACTTCTACTAAGGTTGGACTTTTTAAAGGGGAAGAAGAAGTTAATTCTCATAAGATATCTCACAGCCGTGAAGAGCTTGAAAGGTATGATAAGATTAGTGATCAGTATGACTATAGGTTAAACCTTATATATGATTGGTTAAAAAGCATAGAAATAAGTACTTCCTCTCTAGTAGCAGTAGTAGGGAGAGGTGGTTTACTAAGATCAATGCCAGGTGGCACCTATAGAGTTACTGATAAGATGATTAGGGATCTTGAAGTTGGAATTCAAGGAGAACACGCTTCAAATCTTGGTGGAATTTTGGCAAAAGGTATTGCAGATAAGGAAGATATAAAAGCTTATATAGTTGATCCTGTTGCAGTAGATGAATTTGAAGACGTAGCTAGGATATCTGGACTAAAAGAAATAGAGAGAAGATCCTTGAATCATACTTTGAATATCAAGGCAGTTTCCTATAAGAGGGCAAAGGAATTAGGCAAAGATCTAAGAGAATTAAATTTTATTGTTGCTCATTTAGGTGGAGGGATTTCTGTATCTCCAGTTAAAAATGGTAGAGCTATAGATGCAAACAACGCAAGTGAAATGGGGCCTTTCTCACCAGAGAGAACTGGAGGGCTTCCAGTTGGTGATTTAGTTAAATTATGCTATTCAGGGAAATATACATTAGATGAAATGAAGGTTAAATTGAAAGGTAAAGGTGGACTTGCATCATATCTTGGTACTACAGATGGTGTAGAAATAGAAGACAAAATTAATAGTGGAGATAAAAATGCAGAATTAGTATATAGTGCATTAGCTTATCAAGTAGGTAAGGAAATTGGTGCTATGGCCACAGTTCTTCAAGGTAAAGTAGATAATATTATTCTCACTGGAGGATTGGCTTATTCTGATTATTTAGTAGATATAATAAGTAAAATGGTTGAATTTATCTCAGAAATAGTGGTATACCCTGGTGAAGATGAAATGGATGCATTGAATAAAGGAGTTTTAAGAGTTATTAATGGAGAAGAAAAAGAAAAAATTTATGAAGATGAGGTGAATATATAATGCTTAAGTCATTTGATGATTTATTAGCATTAGCAAAGAAAAAAGGCCCAAAGAAATTAGCTGTAGCTGTAGCTGAAGATAAAGAAGTATTAGGTGCAGTTGGTAAGGCAAAAGAATTAGGAATTGCTGATGCTATTTTAGTAGGAGACAAGAAAAAAATAGAAACAGTTGCACAGGAAGTAGGAGTAGACCTTTCATTGTTTGAAGTAGTTGATGAAAGTGATAGTCAACAAGCTTGTAGAACTGCAGTTAGCCTTGTTAGCAGTGGAAAAGCTGATATTGTTATGAAGGGTATTATAGATACAGCAGTTATAATGAAACAAGTACTAGATAAAGAAATAGGACTTAGAACTGGAAAGATAATCAGCCATGTTGCTGTATTTAGTGTAGCTACTTATGAAAAAATATTTATTGTAACTGATGCTGCAATGAATATTAGTCCAGATTTAAATCAAAAGAAAGAAATACTAGAAAATGCAGTTACATTTGCACATAGTTTAGATATAGATGATCCTAAGGTAGCCGTAGTGTGTGCAAGGGAAAAGGTTTCCCCAAAAATGGAGGCTACTATTCATGCTAAGGAATTAGAAGACATGAATAAAAATGGAGAAATTAAAGGTTGTACAGTTGCTGGTCCATTGGCATTAGATAATGCTATTTCAAAAGAAGCAGCAATTCACAAAGAAATAGATAGTCCTGTAGCTGGAGAAGCAGATATACTATTGGTTCCAGCTATTGAAGCGGGAAATGTATTATACAAATCCTTGACTTTCTTTGCAGAAGGTAAAAATGCAGGACTAATTGTTGGTACAAAAGCTCCTATAGTACTAACTTCACGTTCAGACACAGAGGAAGCTAAGTTGTACTCCATTGCTTTAGGAGTTTTAGCAGCTTCAAAGTAATAGAAAGGAGACATAAAATGGAGAGATTATTAGTTATAAACCCAGGTAGTACATCAACAAAGATTGCAGTTTTTGACGACGATAAGATTATTTTTGAAGAAACATTGAGACATTCTACAGAAGAATTATCTAAATTTGACAAAATTTATGATCAATATGAATTTAGAAAAGATATTATAGTAGATGCATTAAATAAAAATGGTATTGAAATCAATTCACTTAGTGCAGTTGTAGGTAGAGGTGGACTTTTAAAACCAATTGAAGGTGGAACTTACAGTGTTAGTAAGAATATGTTGGAAGATTTAAAAGTTGGAGTATTAGGTGAACATGCTTCAAATTTAGGAGGCATTATAGCTAATGAAATTGCACAAAGCATTGGTAAGAAAGCTTTTATTGTTGATCCAACAGTTGTAGATGAAATGCAAGATATAGCTAGAATTTCAGGTATGGCAGATATTGAGAGAAAGAGTATAGTTCATGCCCTTAATCAAAAGGCAGTAGCAAGAAGACATGCTGCATCAAAAGGGAAAAAGTATGAAGATATGAATTTGATAGTTGCTCATTTAGGTGGAGGAATATCAGTAGGAGCTCATGAAAAAGGTAGAATCATTGATGTTAACAATGCTCTTGATGGAGAAGGACCTTTTTCACCAGAAAGAACTGGAGGACTTCCAGTAGGAGATTTAGTAAAATTGTGTTACTCAGGTAAATATACTCTTGAAGAAATGAAAAAGAAGATTAAAGGCAATGGTGGTCTTGTATCTTATTTAGGAACAAATGATGCAAGAGAAGTATCTGAAATGATTGAAAAGGGAAATAAAGAAGCAGAACTTGTTTATAAAGCAATGGCTTATCAAATATCTAAAGAAATTGGAAGCTGTGCAACAGTATTAAAGGGAAAAGTTGATGGTATTATACTTACTGGTGGAATTGCTCATGACAAGTTGTTTACACAGTGGATTAAAGAAAGTGTAGAGTTTATATCTGAAGTATATATTTATCCAGGTGAAGATGAACTCAGTGCATTAGCTGAAGGTGGTTTAAGAGTTTTAAGAGGAGAAGAGGAAGCTAAAGAATATTTATAGAATAAGGTGAATATATGATTAAAGACAAGAGAATTAAAGTTATAACTGGCCACTATGGCAGTGGAAAAACTGAATTTAGTGTTAACTATGCTGTTAAGTTGGCAAGTGAAGGGAAAAAAGTTGCTCTTGCAGATTTAGATGTTGTAAACTTATACTTTAGAAGTAGGGAAAAAGAAGATATCTTATCAGAACTAGGAGTCAAGATGATTTCAAGCTCTGTTAAGGCTTCAGCAGTAGATATTCCTGCTATCTCAGCAGAAGTATATGGCCCACTACAAGATGAAAGTTATGAGACAATATTAGACGTGGGAGGAGATCCAGCAGGAGCTAGAGTATTAGGTCGATATAATCCATATCTTATAGAAGGCAATTATGATATGTTTTATGTATTGAATGCAAACAGACCTGATACAGATACTGTGGAAAAAGCTATAGGATATTTACATGCTATAGAAGGTACAGCTAGACTTAAATTTACAGGTATAATTAACAATACCCATATGCTCAAGAGTACAACTGTAGAAGATGTATTGAAAGGGCAGAAGTTAGCTGAAGAAGTTTCAAATAAGTTAGAAATTCCAATTAAATATATAGTAGCTTTAGAAGATGTTGCTAAACAGTTACCAACAAACTTACAAGGTGAGATTTTCCCAATTAAGTTGTACATGAGGGAAGATTGGATGCTTTAATTAAATTTAATGTAAGGAGGGGTCAAAATGGCTAAGGCAAAAGGCAAGGTCACATTCAATGAAGATATTTGTAAGGGATGTGGGCTTTGTGTTTCAGTTTGTCCTATGAAAATCATATCTCTAGACATAGATACTATCAATGCTAAGGGATATCATCCAGCTACTGTTAAAGAGATGGACAAGTGTATAGGATGTGCTAGTTGTGCAACTATGTGTCCAGATGTTGTTATTACAGTTGAAAGAATTACTGAATAAGAAAGGGAGGGTTAAGTTATGGCTAAAGTTCTCATGAAGGGAAATGAAGCTATTGGAGCCGCTGCTATTAAAGCAGGTTGTAAATACTTTTTTGGTTATCCAATAACACCCCAAAGTGAATTACCTGAATATATGTCCAGGGAATTACCAAAGATAGGGGGATGTTTTTTACAAGCAGAAAGTGAAATTGCTGCTATAAATATGGTTTATGGAGCTGCTGGGGCAGGTGCAAGAGTTATGACATCTTCATCAAGCCCAGGAATCTCATTGAAACAAGAAGGAATTTCTTATATTGCTGGAGCAGAATTACCATGTGTTATTGTTAACATAATGAGAGGTGGCCCAGGACTAGGAAGTATTCAACCTTCACAAACTGACTATTTCCAAGCAACAAGAGGTGGAGGAAATGGTGACTATAAATTAGTAGTGTTAGCACCAGCTAATATACAAGAACTAGTAGATTTAATAATTGAGGGATTTGATATAGCTGATCAATATAGAAACCCAGTTATGATACTTGGAGATGGAATGATTGGTCAAATGATGGAACCAATTGAATTTAAGGAACCTAAGAAGAGAAACCTTCCTCCAAAAGATTGGGCAACAACAGGAACAGGTGGAAAGAGAAAACCAAATATCATTAACTCACTATATTTGGCTGCTGAAGCACTAGAAGAACATAACAAGAGACTTCAAGCCAAATACAAAGAAATAACTGAAAATGAAGTAAAAGTAGAATCATACAATTTAGAAGATGCTGATGTTGTTATAGCTGCTTATGGAACTACTTCTAGAATTGCAAAGACTGCTATTTCAGCATTGGAAAAAGAAGGCTATAAAGTAGGACTTATAAGACCTATTACATTGTGGCCATATCCATATGATGAATTTAACAAGATAAGTGATAAGTGTAAAGGAATTCTAACAGTTGAAATGAACTCAGGACAAATGGTAGATGATGTTAAAATTGCTGTTAATGGCAAATTCCCAGTACATTTCTTTGGAAGAACTGGAGGAATGATTCCTACACCAAATCAAATTGCTGAAAAGGTTAAGGAAATCTATGGAGGTGAAAAATAATGACTGTAGTATTTGAGAAGACTAGAGGCTTAACTGATGCTCAAACTCATTATTGTCCAGGATGTACTCATGGTATAGTTCATAGATTAGTTGCTGAATCCTTAGAAGAACTAGGAGTATTAGACAATGCAATAGGAGTTGCACCAGTAGGTTGTTCAGTATTGGCATATAATTATTTTAACTGTGATATGCACGAAGCTGCTCATGGTAGAGCACCTGCAGTAGCTACAGGTATCAAGAGAATTCACCCAGATAAGTTTGTATTTACTTACCAAGGAGATGGAGACTTAGCATCTATAGGTACTGCTGAGATAGTTCATGCAGCACATCGTGGTGAAAAAATATCAACTATATTTATAAACAATGCTATATATGGTATGACAGGAGGCCAAATGGCTCCAACTACTCTTGTAGGCCAAAAGGCTACTACAGCACCTTATGGTAGAGATGAAGCTCACTGTGGTAGACCACTTAGAATAGCAGAAATGTTAGCTACTATCCATGGAGCAAAATTTGTTGAAAGAGTAGCAGTTAATAATCCTGCAAATGTAAGAAAAGCAAAACAAGCTATAAAGAAATGTTTCCAACTTCAATTAGAAGGTAAAGGTTTTGGAATAGTAGAAGTACTTTCTGCCTGTCCAACTAACTGGGGATATACACCAGTAGAAGCATTAAAATGGTTGGAAGAAAATATGATACCTTATTATCCTCTAGGAAATTTTAGAAATCCTGAGGAGGTGGAATAAATGGAAAGTAGAATAGTATTTGCAGGCTTTGGTGGACAAGGTGTTATGGCTATGGGACAACTTATAACTTATGCTGGAATGATTGAAGACAAAAACGTATCTTGGCTTCCATCCTATGGACCAGAAATGCGTGGAGGTACTGCTAACTGTGCTGTTGTAGTATCTGATGAACCAGTTGGATCACCAGTAGTAGTAGAAGCAACTTCAGCAGTAGTTATGAATAGACCATCATTAGATAAATTTGAGAATGAAATTTTACCAGAAGGAAAACTATTCATCAATTCATCATTAATAGAACAAAAAGCAACAAGAAAAGATATTGATGTATACTATATTCCAGTTAATGATATAGCAAAAGATTTAGGTAATGACAAAGTAGCTAATATGGTAATGCTAGGTGCTTATCTAGAAGCTACAAAAATAGTAAAAGTTGAATCTGTATTAGAAGCTTTCACAAAAGTATTTGGTGAAAGTAAAGCTAAACTTCTTCCTATCAATAAGAAAGCGCTTGAAAAAGGAGCAGAGGCTGTTAAATCTCAATTATAAGTATTAGTTTATAAACAAAAGCCAGCATGTGCTGGCTTTTGTTTTTCCAAAAGAAAGGAGATAGGTGATATTATGTGGGGGATTATAGCTACTTGGGCAATGGCATATGATGGAGTTTCAAAGGGAAGTAAATTACTTACCCAAAAACATTCAGCAGTTGATGCTATAGAGGAGACGATTAAATCAGTAGAAGATGAACCAAGCTTTAGATCTGTTGGATATGGTGGACTTCCCAATGAAAAGGGAATTGTAGAATTAGATTCTGGATTTATGGATGGAGATAAAATGTCAGTTGGTGCTGTTGGAGGTATAACTGGATTCAAAAATCCAATATCTATTGCCATAAAATTAAGTCAAGAATCATACAATAATTTTTTAGTAGGAAGTGGCGCAGAGGAATATGCAAGAATAAATGGATTTGAAGAAAAAGATATGGCTACTGAAAGGTCCTTGGAAATTTGGAGAGAAAAGAAAAAGAGCTTTTCTGAAGAAAATATGAAGGCCTATGATGGACATGATACAGTTGGAGTTGTTACACTAGATACATATGGAAAAATGTGTGCTGGAACATCAACTAGTGGATTATTTATGAAAAGAGAAGGTAGAGTTGGAGATTCACCACTTTGTGGAAGTGGTTTTTATGTAGATAGCGAAGTAGGTGGTGCAGCTGCTACTGGAGTTGGAGAAGATATAATGAAAGGTTGCTTATCTTATGAAGTTGTTAGGCTTATGAAGGAAGGGTTAAATCCTCAAGAAGCAGCTGATAGAGCAGTAATAGAATTCAGTGAAAAGCTAAAGCACAAAGCCAATATTTCAAGAGATATTTCCGTAGTTTGTATGAACAATAATGGAGAATGGGGAATAGGTACCAATATAGATGAATTTTCCTTTGTAATAGCTAGAGAAGATATGAAACCAATAATATATTTGGCCAAGAAAATAGATGGGAAAACAAAATACATGGAAGCAAAAGATAAATGGATAGAAGACTACATGAAAAAGGAAATAAAGTAATTGATATGTAAAGAAGTTTCGGAAAGGTAGGATATTATGATTGAAATAATAGGCACATGTGTAGATGATGCCATAAAAATAGAGAGAAACGGTGGAGATAGAATAGAACTAATATCTGCTTTAACTGAGGGCGGATTAACACCTAGTTATGGGCTTATAAAAAAGGTATTAGAAAATGTTAATATACCTGTTAATGTGATGATAAGACCACATGCGAAGTCTTTTGTATACTCCCATGAGGACATAGAGACTATGATAGAAGATATAGAAATTGCAAAGGACTTAGGAGCAAATGGCGTAGTTTTTGGACTATTAGATTCACTAGGGAATATAGATGAAGAAAATTTAAAATTATTGTTGAAGCATACGGGAGAGTTAGAAGTTACATTTCACAAGGCAATAGATGAATCAGTAGATATTGTAAAAAGCATTTCTATCTTAAAAAATTATCCACAAATAAAAAGAATATTGACTTCTGGTGGAAAAAGGAAGATTGAAGATAATTTAGAAATCATAAATACTATGATAAGAGAATCTGAAAATCGAATGATAATAATGCTAGGCGGAGGACTCAACTTTGATAATGTAGAGTATATTATAAATACTACCAAGGTAAGGGAAGTACATTTTGGTACAGCTATAAGAGTAGATAGTAGTCCATTTGGAGATATAGATGAAGAAAAGCTAAGGCATATGAAAGAATTGGTTAGTTTCCATTGCCTCTCTCCTAATTTTAGGATACAATTAAGATAATTGTTAATATAGTTAGGAGGTGTAAATATGAAATCGTTATTAATGAATAACAAAAAAGAATTGTTTTTTCACGTTTTAATATGTTTTATTGCTGCAACGATTCAGGTGGCTACGGCTCTCATATACAAGGTAATTACCGATACTGCATTATCAGGCGATTTTAAAAAGTTGGTCTGGGTTTCCATATTTTCTATTTTATATCTTATACTAGATATGTTATTTGACTACTTTCCCAGAGTTACAAAGGCAAAACTGGTGCATTGTGTAATGCATGATATAAGATCAAAACTTGTAGAGAAAATAAGTACTATTGACAGTTTTTCTATAGCGAATGCGGATAAAAGCAAGATCATATCAAAGTTGGTAAATGATGCAAATATTGTGGAAAATGAATACTTAAAGCCTCTTTCAGGACTTATACTCAGTTTATTTATATTTGTTCTATCTATTGTTCTATCCTTTCAGCTAGAGGCAAAATTTGCGATTTTGATGGTAATTTTATCGACTGCTCCTCTGTTATCCCCTTATATATCAAAAAAATTTTAAAAGATAAGAGGAATTTAGTATCTCAAAAACAGGATAATTACTTTTCACTATTTCAGGAATTTGTAAGTTTTATCATTACTTTAAAAGTTGGAAACAGTATTCCAAATTATTCTGAAAAATTAGCTGAAAAAAGTGAAGATTTAAAAAGTAAAAAAATAGATTTCGAGTCTTTTCAAGGTTTAACCTATGCAGTATCATTTTTCCTTGGAGGAATTGCTTATTCAGGCACTTGGATAATAGGTGGCTTCTTTGTGATTCTAAAAAAAATTACAGTAGGAGATTTAATTGCAATGACTACTTTGATGAGTACCATCTCCGGTCCTCTTCAGTATTTGAGTTCTACCTTTACTGAATTGGTATCTAGTAAAAAAATTACCGATGAGCTTTGTGACTATATAAACGAAACTCCTAATAAAGGTACTAACTGCAATAAAATGGCATTAAAAGAGCCCATTAAGTTTATTGAAATATCCAACATAAGTTTCTCATACAATGACAAACCTATATTTTGTAATTTCAGCCATATTTTGAGATGGGAAAGAAATATGCTATAGTAGGTGAAAGTGGCAGTGGTAAATCTACACTTCTCAATATCATCTCAGGACTTTACGAAGTAGATGAAGGTAGAGTCAATGTAAATGATACAAATTTAAAAGATATTGATTTGATGTCTTATTACGATAACATATCCTTCGTCAAACAAAAGCCAGATATTTTCACGGCTACTATTTCTGAAAACGTAGCTCTTTTCCACTCTTATAATGACGAGGAAATAAAAAAAGCACTAATAAAAAGCGGATTGAAAGAACTTATTACTACCCATCCTATAAGTAAAGTTATAGGAAATAATTCAAGCATAACTCTCTCTGGTGGAGAGGAAAAACGATTGGAGATTTCAAGAAGTATATTCAAAAATCCCCAAGTAATTCTTTTTGATGAGCCGACCTCAGGGTTAGATGCAGAAAATGAGAATAATATAGGCAATTAGATTAAAGAATTGTCGGGTAAAATGGTAATTGTAGTAACTCATACTACTAACAAAAGTTTTCTCGACAATTTTGATGAAATTATAAAAATAGAATAAGTTAGTAATAGTATAATAAATAGCCTCCATCTTTAATAGATGGAGGCTATTTGACGCTTACAAACTAAGCAATTGCAAATATAAATTCACCTTCACAAGCTACTTCGCCTTTAACACTAGCTATGCCTTTAGCTATACCTATGGAACCTCTCATTTTTATCATTTCTATATCCATTTCTAGTACATCTCCAGGAACAACTTTTTTTCTAAATCTAACTTTATTTAATCCAGCAAAGTATGGGGTTTTTCCTTTATATTTTTCTTCACTTAAAATCACAACTGCTCCTACTTGTGCAATAGATTCAACAATTAATACACCGGGCATAATAGGTTCTTCTGGGAAATGACCTTGAAAAAAAGGTTCATTTATAGTTACATTTTTATATCCTTTTCCACTTTTTCCTGAATCGATTATTTCAACACTATCTACAAGTAGAAAAGGATATCTGTGAGGAATTATTCGTTTTATTTCCTTAATATTTAAAGAAATTGACATATTTCCACCTCTTTTACAATAATTATAGTAAATAAATATTGAAAAAAAATAACAATTAATATAAACTTTAATTAGCTTTTCATTAGTAAAATATATCATATTATAATTACATATTCAAATACATTGATTATAAAACACCTCTTTTTTTTAATTTACAAAAATGATATAATATCATTGTCGACACTAGTGTCAATAATATTTAATCTTGTATAAGTGCGATGAATAAGGGATTTTACGAAATAGACTTAAGTTCACAACATATTACATTGTTGATAAATAAGAGATTATAGTATATAATTACTCTAAATGTTTATTTTGATAATTTGTATAAATTTCACATATACATTGAGCTTTATCTATAGTGTTTTTTAATGACACACAAGGGCGTTCATATAAAGAACCCTTGAATTTAGTATGCTTAAACTGGAGGTGTACATTTTGAATAGTATATATTCTGTAGGAATTACTGGAATGGGCAGTTATGTGCCTGAAAAAATAGTTTCTAATGATGATTTGAGCAAAATAATGGATACATCTGATGAATGGATTAATACTAGAACAGGAATTAGAGAAAGAAGAATAGCAGATAAAGACATTGCAACTTCAGATTTATGTACAGAAGCTGCTTTGAAAGCAATTAAAGATGCAAATATTGATTCTAAGGATATAGATTTAATTCTTATAGCAACAGTTACTTCTGATATGGCTTTTCCTTCTACAGCATGTATTGTGCAAAAGAATATTGGAGCAGATAATGCTGCTGCCTTTGATATCTCAGTAGGGTGCTCAGGATTTTTATATGGACTAGCTATAGGGTCAAACTTTATAGCAACAGGAGCTTATAAAACTGTATTGGTTATAGGTTCTGAAGTCTTATCAAAAATTCTAGATTGGGAAGATAGAAGCACTTGTGTATTATTTGGAGATGGGGCAGGAGCATGTGTTTTGCAGAGATGTGAAGATGGAAAGGGTATACTTTCCTATGATTTAGGGGCAGATGGAGCTAATGGACATTTTCTTACTCAACCAGCAGGAGGCTCTAGAATGCCAGCTTCTCATGAAACTGTTGAGAAAAGACTTCATTATGTACATATGGATGGTGGAGAAGTATTTAAGTTCGCAGTTAGAGCAATGGAGAAGGCTTCTTTAAAGGCTTTGGAAAAGGCAAATATTGGATTGGAAGATATAGATTATCTTATACCTCATCAGGCAAATATTAGAATTATTAAATCTTCTGCTAAGAGACTTAAGGTTCCAAAAGAAAAGGTTTATGTAAACTTAGATAAATATGGAAATATGTCTTCTGCTTCAATCCCTATAGCATTAGATGAGGCTTATCATAAGGGGCTAATTAAAAAAGATGATACTGTACTATTAGTAGCCTTTGGTGCAGGGCTTACATGGGCTAGTGTAGTATTGAAATGGGTAAAGTAAAGGAGACGGTGAAAATTGTTCAACACAAGACTATGTGAATTATTAAACATAAAATATCCGATTATTCAAGGAGGAATGGCTTGGGTAGCAACTCATGAATTGGCTCAAGCTGTTTCAAAAGCTGGAGGGCTGGGAATTATAGCAGCTGGAAATGCTCCAAAAGAAGTTATTAGAGAAGAGATAAAAAAGTTAAGGGAAAATACCGATAAACCTTTTGGGGTAAACATAATGCTTATGTCCCCATTTGCTGATGATATTATGGATTTGGTTTGTGAAGAAAAAGTTCCTGTTGTTACAACAGGTGCAGGAAACCCAGGAAAATATATAAATAGATTAAAGAGTTGTGGGATAAAAGTAATACCTGTAGTGCCAACAGTTGCATTAGCTAAGAGGCTAGAAAGAGAAGGTGTAGATGCAGTGATAGTAGAGGGGACTGAAGCTGGTGGTCATATTGGTGAGTTAACTACTATGTCTTTAGTGCCTCAAATTTCAAATGCTGTAGATATTCCAGTTATTGCAGCTGGTGGAGTCGCAGATGGAAGAGGATTTTTAGCAGCATTGTCCTTAGGTGCTGATGGAGTACAAATAGGAACTAGATTTGTTTGTTCCACTGAGTGTATAGCTCATGACAATTACAAAGAAAAGATAATGAAATCTAAAGATAGGGATGCAATAGTTACAGGAAGAAGTACAGGATATCCAGTAAGGGTTCTAAAAAATAAGTTTACAAAGGAATACTTAGAATTAGAAAAAAAAGGGGTTCCTTTTGAAGAACTTGAAAAGTTAGGTGCAGGTAGGCTAAGAATAGCTGTTATGGAAGGTGATATGGACAATGGTTCTATAATGGCAGGGCAAGTCGCTGGATTGATAAATGATGTGAAATCATGTGAAGAAATTATTATTGACATAATAAAAGAGGCTGAAGTAGGTTTAGATAGGTTAGAAAGTTTAAAGAGGGGTGAGTAATTTGGGAAAAGTAGCTTTTATTTTTCCAGGTCAAGGTGCTCAATTCGTTGGAATGGGCAAAGACTTTTACGATAATTTCGCTGTTTCAAGAGAAGTATTTGAAGAAGCAAATGAGAGTTTAGGAATGGATATAAGGAAAGTTTGTTTTGAAGGCCCAGATGAAGAACTTGTAAAAACTGAAAATACACAACCTGCTATACTTACAACGAGTATTGCGATGTTAAGAGCTCTTAAGGAAAAAGGAATAGATTGTGATTATACTGCAGGGCTTAGTTTAGGAGAATATTCTGCATTAGTTGAAGCAAATGCGCTAGAATTTAAAGAAGCAGTTCCTTTAGTTAAAAAGAGAGGAAAGTATATGCAAGAAGTTGTTCCAATAGGAAAGGGTGGCATGGCAGCTATATTAGGATTAGAAAAAGAAAAGGTATTAGAAGGAATAAACAGTGCATTAAGTTATGGTGTAGTTGAAATTGCAAACTACAATAGTCCTGGTCAAATAGTTATTTCTGGTGAAACTGAGGCAGTAAAACAAGCAACACTAAGTGCAAAAGAAAGAGGAGCAAAAAAAGCTGTGTTTTTACCAGTTAGTGCACCTTTTCACTCAAGCTTACTTAAACCAGCAGGTGAAAGACTAAGTGAAGAGTTAAACAAAGTTAAGATAAATGATTTAAAGAAGATTGTTGTTACTAATGTAGATGCAAAACCAATAACTAACAAAGAAGAGGTTAAATCTAGTCTAGTACGACAAGTCAGTAGTTCAGTGCTTTGGTGTGATTCAGTGAATACTATGTTAAATGATGGAGTAGATACATTTATTGAAATTGGACCGGGAAAAAGCCTTACTGGATTTGTAAAAAGAATTGCAAAATCTCAAGGTAAGGAAGTAAATACTTTCAATATAAGTGATATATCAGGATTAGAAAAAGTAGTGGATTTCTTTAATAAGGAGGAGAGAAATTGACTCTAAAAGATAAAAATGCACTAGTAACTGGAGGTTCAAGAGGAATAGGAAGAGCTATTGCACTAGAACTTGCTAGAGAAGGAGCCAATGTAGCTATAACATATATTAGTAATAGTAATAGAGCTGAGGAGGTGATAGATGAGATAGAGACATATGGCGTAAAGGGAATAGCTATTAAAGCTGATGTTTCAAATGAAGAAGAAGTAAATAATATGATTGAAATAGTAAATAGTGAAATAGGTGGAATAGATATTTTAGTTAACAATGCAGGAATTACAAAAGATAATCTCCTTATAAGGATGAAAACTGAAGATTGGGATGATGTAATCAATACCAATCTAAAAGGAGTATATCTATGTACAAAAGCAGTTGTAAGAGGAATGATGAAAAAGAGATATGGTAAAATTGTAAACATAGCATCGGTAGTTGGAATATCAGGAAATCCAGGTCAAGGAAACTACAGTGCTTCAAAGGCTGGAATCATTGGATTTACTAAGTCTATTGCAAAGGAATTAGGTAGTCGTGGTATCAACATAAATGGAGTTGCACCTGGATTTGTAGAAACTGATATGACAAATGTGTTAAATGATAAAATAAAAAAAGAAATGTTGAATCAAATACCACTAAAGAGATTTGCAAAACCTGAAGATATAGCTGATGTTGTAGCTTTTTTATGCAGTGAAAAAGCTAATTATATCACAGGACAGATAATAAATGTTGATGGTGGTATGCTAATGTAAAATGTTATTTAAGGAGGAATTTATAATGGAAATATTTGAAAAGGTAAAAGAAATTATTGCTGATCAACTTGAAATTGAGGATTTAGACACTATAGAACCTGAGACTTCAATCATGAATGATTTGGAAGCAGATTCACTTGATGCTGTAGAAGTAATGATGGCAATAGAAGATGAATTTGATATTGAAATTCCTGAAGAAGATGCAGAAAAATTCAAGAACATAAAAGATATTGCAGATTATGTTAAAACTAAGATTTCTTAGTAATAGTTGGAGGGAACTGAATTGAAAAGAGTTGTCATAACTGGCCTAGGGCCTATAACACCAATAGGTACTGGAAAAGAAGACTATTGGAATTCTCTAATTGAAGGTAAGTCTGGAATATCACATATAACAAACTTTGATACAGAAGGCTATACGAGTACAATTGGTGCCGAAGTAGCAAATTTTCATCCAGAAGAGTATATGGATAAAAAAGAGGCAAAGAGGATGGATAAATTTGCCCAATTTGCAGTTGCAGCTACTAAGTTGGCAATAGAGGATAGTAAAATAGATCTAGAAAGTATTGATAAAAGACGAGTTGGTGTTATATTAGGTTCTGGTGTAGGTGGTATTGAAACCCTTGAATCAGAACATACAAAACTTATGGAAAAAGGTCCAAGAAGAGTAAGTCCATTTTTTATTCCTATGATGATATCAAATATGGGACCAGGGCAAATAACTATGACTTATGGATTTAAAGGGCCAAGCTTTACTGTTACAACAGCATGTGCATCAGGAAATCATGCTATAGGAGAATCTTTTAGAATGATTCAAAATGGAGCTGCTGATTTGATAGTAACTGGTGGTAGCGAAGCTGCAGTTAGTCCAATATCTGTAGCAGGTTTCTGTTCAATGAAAGCACTTTCAACAAACAATGATGAACCAGAAAAAGCAAGTAGACCTTTTGATAAAAACAGAGATGGATTTGTAATAGGAGAAGGAGCAGGAATTATAATACTTGAAGAATTGGAACATGCATTAAATAGAAATGCACATATATATGGAGAAATAATTGGTTATGGAGCTACTTCAGATGCTTATCATATAACAGCACCAGATCCAGAAGCTTTAGGGGCTGTAGAAGCTATGAGGCTCGCAATTGAAGATGCAGGGGTAGACATTGATGTAGTAGATTATATCAATGCACATGGCACTAGTACTTATTATAATGATAAATTAGAAACCCTTGCTATAAAGAAATTGTTTAAAGAACATGCATATAAGCTATCTGTTAGTTCTACAAAATCCATGACGGGACATCTCCTAGGTGCTGCAGGTGGTATTGAGGCAATAGCATCAGTTTTAGCTATTGAAAACGGTATTATACCACCAACAATAAATTATGAAACACCTGATCCAGAATGCGATCTTGACTATACGCCAAATAAGGCAAAAAGTCGAGAAGTGAATTATGCATTATCAAATTCATTGGGATTTGGTGGACATAATGCAGCTATATTACTTAAAAAATATGAAAAATAAATTTTAGGAAGGCTTTGAATTTATAATTCAAGCCTTCTTTTGTATATATTATTTCTCTAGTACTCATACTATGATATACTAATAATATTGAGAAAAGAGGATGTGAAGTTAATTTATGGATATAAAGATTCCAAATCATATAGAGTACATATTAAATAAACTAGAGAAAAATGGATTTGAAGCATATATTGTAGGTGGATGTATAAGGGATATATTATTAAATAAAAGCCCTTTAGATTTTGATGTGACTACAAATGCACTACCAGAAGAAATAGAGGAAGTATTTATTGATAAAAAAACCATTGATATTGGGAGGGCTTTTGGAACAATAATTGTTCATCTAGATGAAGATGATGTAGAAATAACTACATTTAGAAGAGAAGGGGATTATATAGATGGCAGAAGGCCAGAGTGGGTAGAATTTGTATTCTCTATAGAAGATGATTTGTCTAGAAGAGATTTCACTATTAATGCTATTGCATATAATAGAAAAAGAGGATTAGTTGATCCTTTTAATGGAGTTAAAGATTTACAAAGAAGAACAATTAGATGTGTTGGTGAACCAGAAAGAAGATTTCAAGAAGACTATTTGAGAATACTAAGGGCAATTAGATTTGCTTGTGTTTTGGATTTTGAAATAGATGAAGATACTTTTTTAGCTGGGAAAAAATATAGTGAATGTGTTTCTCAAGTTAGTATAGAAAGAATTAATAAGGAGTTAGTAAAGATATTGCTATGTGATACTCCTTCAAAGGGATTGAAACTATTAGAAGAAATGGGACTTATCCCAATAATACTACCAGAGTTTGTTCCTGCTATTGGATTTGATCAACACAATCCTCATCATGATAAAGATGTATTTAATCATATACTATGCGTAGTAGATAGTACTCCTGTAAATCTAAAAGTAAGACTAGCAGCACTATTTCATGATGTAGGAAAGCCCAGTTGTTTTTCAGTAGATGAGAAGGGTATAGGACATTTTTATGATCACAATAAAGTTGGAGCTAAGATATCAAAAAGTGCATTAGATAGACTCAAGTTTCCAAAAGATATAATCAAAGATGTTTTTATATTGGTTAGAGAACATATGACACATCATAGTAATTTCAGTGATAAAGGATTAAAGAGATTAATAAGAAGAGTTGGAGAGGAAAATATTCACGATCTTTTTTCTCTACAAAAAGCAGATAGAAGTTGTTCCAACAAAGATGCTTCTATTGACAACATAATTGAAACTGAAATTAGGGTAAAGGAAATATTAGATAAAAATGAAGCTTATGAAATAGAACAATTAAATATAGATGGAAATGATTTAATTGAAGTGGGTTATCAAGAAGGGAAAATAATAGGAGAAATACTTGAATATCTATTAACTAGAGTTATGGAAAAGCCCTCTTTAAACAATAAAGAGAAACTAATCAATTTAGCTTTAAAAAAGTTTCCGTTAAATTGTAATAAAGATGATTAAAAAAATATTTGTAGATATAAAATGATTATGCTATTATATAAATGTCATAAATTAGTAGGAGGTAAAAACATGGGAAAATTATTTGGCACAGATGGAGTTAGAGGTATAGCAAATGAAGAATTGTCACCAGAATTAGCATATAAAATAGGAAGATCAGGAGCTTTTGTTTTGTCTAAAGGAAAGAAAGGCCCAATAGTAGTAGGAAAAGATACAAGAAAGTCTGGAGATATGCTTGAGGCTGCTTTGATTTCAGGAATAATGTCTGTAGGGCTAGATGTAATTAGTGTAGGAGTAGTGCCTACTCCAGCAGTAGCATATTTAACTAGAAAATACAATGCTTTAAGTGGTGTAGTTATATCGGCTTCTCATAATCCAGTTGAATACAATGGAATAAAATTTTTTAATGAAAATGGATATAAATTAAATGATAATATAGAAGAAGAAATTGAAGAGTATATATTAAATCCAGAAGCAATCAATAATAGACCAACTGGTGCTAGTATAGGTAAAAAAATAGAAATAACTGATGGTGGACTAGCTTATATAGAATATTTAAAAGATACAGTAGATGTAGATTTTAGTGGGTTAAAAATTGCTGTAGATTGTGGAAATGGTGCAGTATATGATGTTGCTTTAGAATTATTAAAACAACTAAATGCAGAAGTTGTAGTTATCAATAATGAACCAAATGGAGTTAATATCAATGTAAACTGTGGTTCTACAAATCCAGAAATGGTACAAAAGTTAGTATTAGAGACAAATGCAGATGTAGGACTATCTTTTGATGGAGATGCAGATAGGCTTATTGCTGTAGATGAAAGAGGAAATATAGTTGATGGAGATCATATATTAGCTATTTGTGGAACAAGTCTAAAAGAAAAAGGAAAATTGAAAAACGATACTGTAGTAGGAACAGTAATGACTAATATGGGTTTAGATATGTACTTAAAGGGAAAGAATATAAATGTAGTAAAAACAAAAGTTGGAGACAGATATGTTATAGAAGAAATGTTAAGTAGTGATTATGTTTTAGGTGGAGAACAATCAGGTCATATAATATTCTTAGAACATAATACTACTGGTGATGGACTACTAACAGCAATTCAATTGATTTCTGTTATGGTTGAAACAGGGAAAAAGATGTCTGAGTTAAATGAACTTATGACTAACTTTCCTCAAGTTTTAGTCAATGCCAAAGTTAAAAATGAATTAAAAAATAGATTCATGGAAGATGAAGTGATAAAACAAGAAATAGAAAAAATTGAAGAAATATTTCATGGAGAAGGAAGAGTTGTAATAAGACCATCAGGCACTGAACCTTTGGTAAGAGTAATGATAGAAGCAAAAGATGATAATGACCTATTAAAGGTAGCGACTGAACTTGCAGATTTAATAGAAGAAAGATTAGGTAATTAATTTAGTTTCGGAGGTTAAAAAAATGTGTGGAATAGTGGGATATATAGGTGATAAACATGCAATAGAATTATTGACTTGTGGGTTAGAAAAACTAGAATATAGAGGATATGATTCAGCAGGTGTAGCTTTTATAGATGAAAATAAACTAAAAATAGTTAAATCAAAAGGAAGACTTAATAATTTAGAAGAAAAGTTAGAAGTATCACCAAAACATAGTCATATAGGGATAGGTCATACAAGATGGGCAACCCATGGAGAACCTTCAGATATTAATTCTCATCCTCATCAAAATAAAAAAGGTAATATTGCAGTCGTTCACAATGGAATTATTGAAAATTATTTAGAAATAAAAGAAGAACTAATTAAAAAAGGATATGAATTTGTATCGGAAACAGATACTGAGGTTATTCCTTATTTAATAGATATGTATTATGAAGGAGATTTGAAGGAATCAGTAATAAAGGCAATAAAAAGATTAAAGGGATCTTTTGCACTGGGAATTATGTCTTTAGACGAACCAGATAAGCTTATAGCAGTGAGAAAAGATAGTCCATTAATAATAGGTATTGGACAAGGGGAAAACTTTATTGCTTCAGATATACCAGCAGTAATTGATTGGACAAGAGAAATATATATTTTAGAAAATGGTGAGATGGCGGAGCTTACTAAAGATAATGTAATTTTAATGGATTTTGATGGAAATCCTATAGAAAAGGAAGTATATAAAGTAACTTGGAATATAGATGAAGCACAAAAAGGTGGTTATGACCACTTTATGTTAAAAGAGATATTTGAACAGCCAAAAGTGCTTAAAGACACATTGTTTCCTAGAATAGGAAATGATGGAAGGATAAGACTAGACGATATAGATACTAATAGTTTAGACATAGAAAATATTGAAAAAATATATATTGTTGCTTGTGGTACAGCATATCATGCAGGACTTGTTGGAAAAAAACTTATAGAGAAATATGCAAAGATACCTGTAATTACAGATGTTGCTTCGGAATTTAGATATAATAATCCTTTTATAGATGAAAAGACATTACTTATAGTGGTAAGCCAATCAGGAGAAACTGCAGATACACTAGCCGCATTGAGATTGGCAAAGAAAAAGAAAGCAAAGACATTAGCAATATGTAATGTAGTAGGAAGTTCTATAGCTAGGGAAGTTGATTATATATTATATACTTGGGCAGGTCCAGAAATTGCTGTTGCTTCAACTAAAGCCTATACAACTCAAGTAGTATTATTAGCTTTGCTTGCACTTTATATTGCTGATGTAAGAAAAACAATAGATGAAGATGAATATAAAAAAGCATTAGAAGTATTGAACTCTATTCCTGATGATGTAGAAAAAATACTTAGAAGTAAATCTAAACTTGAGGATATAGCTTCACATTTATATAAAAGCAGGGATATATTCTATATAGGTAGAGGACTTGATTATTATGTAGCTATGGAAGGAAGTTTGAAATTAAAAGAAGTATCCTATATTCATTCAGAAGCTATGGCAGCAGGAGAATTGAAACATGGTACTTTGGCTTTGATAGAAAAAGATACACCAGTTATAGCTTTGGCAACCCAAGACTATTTATATGATAAGGTGATTAGCAATATAAAGGAAGTAAAGGCAAGAGGAGCATATACAATAGCTATAGCAAAAGAGGGGAATAATGAAATTGAGGGTGTAGCTGATTTAGTTATATATATACCCGATGTGATAAATGAATTAGCTGTACCATTAGCTATTATACCATTACAACTTATTGCCTATTATGTGGCAATACAAAGAGGTTGTGATGTAGATAAACCAAGAAATTTAGCTAAATCAGTAACAGTAGAATAACAATTTCCCGGGAAATATAAAAGGAAACACGGTAATTTGTTTCCTTTTAGTTATATTAATAATAAGATGGGGGTTGGCAATGATGAAGATTACTAAAAGGGCTTTACTGTTTTCTATTATTCTTTCTGTTATATTGATGTCTGGATGTAGTACAGATGAAAAAAGTAATGGTTCAAATATAGAAGATAAAATTAATATTGCTGTTTCTATAGTACCACAGGAGACATTTGTAAGAGCAGTTGGTGGAGATAAAGTTGATGTTATAACTATGATTCCACCTGGGAAAAGTCCAGGAAACTTTGCACCTACTCCAGATATTATGGAGAAATTTAGCGAGGCTAATATATATTTCACTATAGGTGTACCTACTGAAAAGGCAAGTATACTTCCTAAGGTAGGGGAATTTAACAAGGATGTAAAAATAGTAGATATGGCAGATGAAGTTTCAAAAGTTTATAGTGAAAGAAAATTTGAATCTGGAGATAGAGATCCACATATTTGGCTTTCTCCAAAGAGAGCAAAAGTGATGGTTCAAATAATAGCAAAAGAACTTTCAACAATAGATCCTTCTAATAAAGATTTTTATGAAAGCAATGCAGAAAAATATATTAGTGAACTAGATGAAGTTGATGCTGAAATTAAGAACTCTTTATCTTCCTTAGAGAAAAAGACATTTATATGTTATCATCCTGCTTTTGGTTATTTTGCAGATGATTATGGACTTCAAATGATAGCTCTTGAACATGAAGGAAAAGAAGCTACTATAGAAGACTTTCAAAAGACAATAGATTTCGCCAAGAAAGAGGGAATAAAGATTGTATTCTATCAAGCTGAAATAGATAGCAAACAATCAAGTACTCTTGCAACAGAAATTGGTGGAAAAGCTGAAATCATAGAACCACTTTCACCAAAATATATAGATAATCTTAAAACAATGGCAGAAACTTTTAAAAAAGCAATGGAAGTGAATTAATATGAATGCAATAGAAATAGAAGATTTAAGCGTTGATTTTAATAATATAAATGTTTTGAAGGATATAAATTTGACTATTGAGGATAAAGAATTTGTTGCAATTATAGGTCCCAATGGTGGAGGAAAGACCACTCTACTGAAGACAATTTTGGGACTTGTTAAACCTAAAAGAGGTAAAATAAAAATATATGGAAGTAAACCTTTAGATAAAAGTAGGTCTATAGGATATGTGCCTCAATTTACAAAGTTTGAAAAGACATTTCCTATAGATGTTTTTGATGTGGTTCTTATGGGGAGATTAAAATCTAATATAAAGTTTTTTCATAGGTACTCAAAAGAAGATATTGAATATGCAAAGAATATTATGAATATGTTAGATATATTTGAACTAAAAGATAGGCAAATAGGACAGCTTTCAGGTGGGCAGTTACAAAGAGTACTAATTGCACGTGCTCTTTGTACTGAGCCAAAACTTTTACTATTAGACGAACCAACTGCAAGTTTAGATGAACAATCTAAAAACAATATATATTCAATACTTAGAGAATTAAACAAAAAAATGACTATATTGATAGTAACTCATGATGGAGGATTTGTTTTTTCCTATATTGATAAAATAGCCTGTTTAAATCAAAAGTTGTTTTATCATGGAGAACCCGAGCTCAATAAAGATATAATAGATAAGGTCTATGGTTGTCCAGTAGATGCTATAGCTCATGGGGATATACCTCACAGAGTATTTAGAAATCATGAGGGGGAACTTTAGATGATAGATTCTATTTTTAAATATACATTTTTACAAAATGCTATAATCAGTGCTGCTCTTGCAAGTATTATTTGTGGTATCATTGGAACTATAATAGTTGAAAAGAAGCTGGTAATGCTAAGTGGAGGTATTGCACATGCGGCATTTGGTGGAATAGGAATGGGATACTTTTTAAATATAGAACCAATAATAGGAGCATTAATATTTGCTATAGCTTCTTCTTTTGGGGTAGTAACTATAAAAGAAAAATCAAAAATAAATTCTGATACTATTATAGGAATGTTTTGGGTATTGGGTATGGCATTGGGCATTATATTTATTTCACTTACTCCTGGATATCCTCCTGATATATCATCATATTTATTTGGTGATATACTTACAGTTTCTAAAATAGACATATATATAATGGCTATTTTAGACTTTATTGTTATTGTTATGATAATAGGATTTTTTAATCCTATAAAATCTTATTTATTTGACAAAGAGTTTTCTAAAGTAATTGGTATTAATGTAAAATTGATTGAGTATATGGTATTTTTATTTATGGCTTGTAGTGTAGTTGTACTTATAAGAGTAGTAGGTATAATGCTAGTAATTGCACTTTTAACAGTGCCACCAGCTATATCTAAATTGTTTACTTATGATTTGAAAAAGATTATGGGATTATCTATAGTATTTGGATTGTTTTTTTCATTATTAGGACTTTTTGTTTCATATAAATTACACATAGCTTCAGGAGCAACTATAATAATCATAGCTGTTTGTTCCTATGTTATATCATTAGCTATTACCAAATTATTTAAAAAAGAACAAACTGTATAAAGACAAAATATTAAGCAAGGTGGATATATTTAAATATATCCACCTTGCTATTAATTTTCGCTATATACTAATTCATATTCTTTGTCTTTTAGGATAAATATTTTTTCAACTTCATTATCTACTAAATCATTTATATCCTTATCATATTTAAACTTTGCACCTATTCCACAGTTAGAACTAAGTTTACGTGGTACAGGCATCAATTCACATTTTATATTTGATGATTTTAGCTTTCGGTCAAATTTTATTGCTCCAGAATGAGTAAAAAATATTGCTACATATTCACTCATATTATTTCCTCACTACAATCAATGTATCTTCTTCTTCATTTTTAAATTCCAGATTATATCCTAAGTTTTTTAGAAATCTAGTAATATTATTTTTTGCAGTGTTGTTATCAACTAAAATATCTATTCCTTCAGGATGTTTTTCAATTGCATTTTTAGTCATTAGTACAGGTTGTGGGCAAGACATTCCCCTTACATCAATTTTTTCCACTATATTCAGCTCCCTTCAAACTAGTTATTACTTGATTTACCTAATTTTTTTTGTTTTACAAGCATTTCAGAGTTTACAACAGAAATAATAAGAACTAATACAAAGCATATAATCACAGCTATTTGACCATTAGGTGTAGCACCTTTTGGGCTAGAAGCTAATCCAAAGTTATGACATATAGCTGCTCCAACTAAACTTCCCATAACTGTTACTGCGGAATCCGTATTTCCTTCTCCAGCCAATATTAGTTGTCTTAATGGACAACCACCAAGAAGTACAGAACCCCATCCCACTAGAACCATTCCAAGGAAGTTCCATAGTCCATTAGTGTGAGCCACAGGTTGATCAGCAAAGCTAGGATTAAAATATCCAAATACTAAATTTCCTATGAAAGCAAATACAAGAATTGATATGAACCCTGCTAAAAGATAATTGTCTTTAAACATAATCATATCTCTTGTACCACCAACCATACAAAGTCTTGTCTTTTGTGCTAATATACCTACTATTAATCCAGCAATTAATGCAATCCATATTGGAGCATGCATTGAACCAGGACCTTCTTCACTGAATATTAACATGCTAAATCCAGATAATAATAAAACAAACAATCCAACATTTACAATTGGGAAAAGATATCCCTCAAAATTAGGTAAATTATAACTTCTTCTTAGGTTAAAGCCTTTATTTAAGAAGTAAACGCCAATATAAATACCTACTACAAATCCTACTATTCCTAGTATTGCATTTAGGTCTCCACCAGCAAGTCTTAATACCATTCTTAGTGGGCAACCTAAAAACATTAAGGCACCTATCATTACTGCAATTCCTAAAACAAATCTAGTAAATGGTGAAGAACCACCTTTTGATTGAAATTCTTTGTTCTTCATAGAAATAATAAATGCACCTAATACAAGTCCTACTATTTCAGGACGAATGTATTGAACTATTGGTGCTCTGTGTAATCCTATCCCACCTGCAATATCCCTAATGAAACAGGCAATACAGAATCCCATATTTACTGGGTTACCAAATTTAACCAATAGTACAGATATTATCCCGACTATGGCTCCTGCAATAATTATTTTTTTCTTTTCACTCATGAAAAAACCTCCTTAAAAATTAAGTTATAATAATATCCCTTTATCTAAATCTTAACAATTAAATCTGAAAATGTATAATAAAATATATCTATACAACAATCATTTGGTATAATTATTTTAAATAGTTATTGTTTAATACTATAAATAAAGATATCCTTTTGTTAAGAATATTTTTTACGGTAAAAATATAAGGAGTGTTTAAATATGAAGGAACTATATTTAGATAACGGTGCAACTTCTTTTCCTAAAGCACCTAAAGTTGCGGAGAGTATGTCAAATTATTTATTAAATATTGGGTGTAATGTAAACAGGGGAGCTTACAAAAGTTCTTTTGAAGCAGAAAATATTGTTTTTGAAACTAGAGAATTAATATGTGAACTTTTTAACTTCGATAAACCTGAAAATGTAATATTTACTAAAAACATTACAGAAAGCCTTAATATATTGATGAAAGGTTTAATAAAATCAGGAGATCATGTAATAGTATCATCAATGGAGCATAATGCAGTTATGAGGCCACTAACAAGTCTTGTTAATAGTGGTAGTGAATACTCTAGGATTTCCTGCAATAAATATGGAGAATTAAATCCAAAAGACATAATAAAATACATAAAACCCAATACAAAAGCTGTAGTCATGACTCAAGCCTCAAATGTCTGTGGTACTATATTGGATTTAAAAGAAGTAGGGAATATATGTAAAGAAAATGGATTGCACTTCATTATTGATACTGCGCAAACAGCAGGTTTTTTAGATATTGACTACAAAGAATTAAATGCAGATGCTATAGCATTTACAGGACATAAAGGACTTTTAGGGCCTCAAGGTATGGGAGGATTTGTTATAAGTGACGATATGGTTTCAAAGCTAGACACTTTTATAGAAGGTGGTACAGGCAGTTTGTCAGAGAAGGAAATACAACCTGAATACATGCCTGATAAGTTTGAAGCTGGAACACTTAATATTCCGGGCATATATGGATTAAATGCTAGTTTGAAGTATATATTAAGTGAAAAAGTTAGTTCTATAAGAGAAAAAGAGTTATACTTATCAAAGAGATTTTTAGAAGGTCTTTTGAATATATCTGAATTGAATATAGTAGGGAAAAGCGATATTAAAGATAGAACAGCTGTGATTTCAGTAGATTTTCCTAATATGGATAATGCAGAAGTATCTTATAATTTATACAATGATTTTGGCATAATGACTAGATGTGGTCTTCACTGTGCACCTTCTGCACATAAAACTTTAGGAACATTTCCAAGGGGAACAGTTAGATTTAGTTTTAGTCACTTCAATACAGTAGAAGATGTAGATTATGCATTAAATGCAATTAATAAGATAATAAAAGAATAATGACCTAAAAAAACTGCTTATAAATAATATATTTAATAAGCAGTTTTTTTAGGATATTTTAATTGGCATTTGACAATAATTAAGAAAAAGAGTAATATAAAAATAACAAATGTAAATATTAAAATAAGTCTATAAATACAATTACAATTAGGAGGAATAAAAAATGAAGATATGTATTTCTGCTTCAGGAAAAAACAAAGATAGTTTATTAGATAAGAGATTTGGTAGATGTGAATATTTTCAAATTCACGATACTGATACTGAAGAAATAAAAGTTTTAGAAAATGAGGCAAAATTAGCCAGTGGTGGAGCAGGTATTGCTGCGTCAAATCAATTAATTGATGAAAAGGTAGATGTGATAATAACAGGTAATTTAGGACCAAATGCCTTTGAGCTTATTGAAAAGGAAGGAATTAAAGCATATAAATGTGAAGATATTGCTGTAAGTGAAGTTCTTAAAAAGTATAACAATGACGAACTTCAAGAAATAACTATGTCTGGTCCTGCACACCATGGGGGAAGCAAATAGATTGGAGTGAATATTCAATGAATATAGCAATACTTAGCGGAAAAGGTGGAACTGGAAAAACTACAGTTTCCACCAATCTAGCTCTTGCATTGAAGTTTAATTATGTAGATTGTGATGTAGAAGAACCAAATGGATTCTTATTTTTGAAACCCAAAATAGAAAAAACAGAAAAGGTTATGGTAGAATATCCAGTTATAGATGATGAAAAATGTGTTGCCTGTGGAGAATGTGTAAAGGCATGTCAATTTAATGCACTTGCAAAGGTAAGGGATAAAATTTTTCTTTTTGAAAAATTATGTCATAGTTGTGGAGCGTGTGAAATTGCATGTAAATACGATGCTATAAAATATGACAAAAGGGAAACTGGAAATATTGAAAGTGGGAAAGTTAGAGATATAAATTGTAGTAGAGGGATATTAAATATAGGTGAACCTATGGCAGTACCAGTTATTAAACAACTTCTTAAAGATTTAAAAGGTGAAAATAATTTAATTGACTGTCCACCTGGAACTTCCTGCAATGTAGTTAACACATTAAGATATGCAAATGCTGCAATATTGGTAACAGAACCTTCAGAGTTTGGACTTCATGATTTAAAAATTGCTGTAGGAGTTGTAAAGATGTTTCATATTCCATTTGGTATAATTATAAATAAAGATGATGGAAAGGATAATATAATAAGACAATATAGTAGAAAAGAAAATATCGAAATAATTGGAAGTATACCATATAGAAGAGATATAGCACAAGCTTATTCAAAGGGCGAAATTCTATATGACAATACAAAATTCAAACATATATTTGAATTATTAGCAAATAGATCAAAGGGGGTGCTGAAATGGAATTAGTAGTATTAAGTGGAAAAGGTGGAACAGGGAAAACTACAATTTCTACAGCACTATCTGAACTTGCGAAAGATGTTATGAGGGTAGATTGTGATGTTGAAGCATCGAATTTTTATATGTATTATAAAGGAAGAGATTTAGAAAAAGAAGATTTCTACGGTGGCAAAATAGCTATATTAGATAAAGAAAAATGTATACAATGTGGTAGATGTAAAGAAGTTTGTAGATTTGATGCTATTAATAATTTTGAAATAGACCCTTTTGCCTGTGAGGGATGTGGGGCATGTACTTTAGTTTGTCCTCAGGATGCCATAGTATTAGAAGATGAAAAAGTAGCAGATACATTTATAACAGCAACAGATCAAGGAGTCATTGCTAGAGCAGAGATGGGAATAGGAAGCGATGCATCAGGACTTCTTATATCATTTCTCCGTAAAAAAGCAAAGAAATTTAATAAAGATGAAAAATTAACTATAATAGATGGCTCTCCAGGTATAGGTTGTCCTGTTATTGCTTCTGTAACTGGCAGTGATGCAGTATTGATTGTAACAGAGCCAACTAAATCAGGTTTAGAAGATTTAAAGAGAGTAGTTACATTATGTGAACATTTTGAAGTTTTTACTATGGTTTGTGTAAATAAATATGATATAAACGAAGAAGTAGCCGATGAAATAGAAGATTTCGTAAATGATAGTGGAATAGAATTAGTTGGGAAGATTCCATATGATGATATGGTGATGAAATCTATAAATGAGTTAAAACCAATAACTTTTTATAAGGATAGTATAGCAGAAAAGGCTATTGAAGAAATGTGGGATAATATCAAAAAACTTATTTAAAAAAGAAAAGAGAGAACACAAAAAGGCTTCCTTATAATGTTTCAGTAGAAGCCTTTTTAATAGATTTAAAATTACATATAAATTAAAATTCCATCAATTCAATAATTCGTAGTTGCTATTTATAATTGGCATCTTTAAAGTGTCAAGAGTTTTTTCTAATAAAATTCCTTCTCTTCTTGGATAATTATAGCCATAACTTTCTCTAATACTAATAGAGATAAATTGTACACTTCTCTCTAGTGCTATAGGTAAACTATCACCTTTAAGTAGACTTCCTATTAGTACACTAGTGAATGCATCACCAGTTCCAGGAAATTCTACAGGAATATGTTTACAACTTATTTTCCAAAATTCACTACTTTCTTTGTCGTATCCAAAAACGCTTATATTGCCTGATATGGCAGTGTCAGGAATACTTGTAATGACAACTATTTTAGGTCCCATATTTGATAAATCTATTAACATTTTTTTAACTTCATTTTCATTAATGTTTTTAACATATGATTTTCCCAATAGATATGTAGCTTCTGTAAGATTGGGAGTAATAATATCAGATTTTTTTACTAATATCTTCATTTTTTCAACTATTTTTTTATTTATAGTGGGATATAGTTTTCCGTTGTCTCCCATAACAGGATCTACAACAATAATAGAAGAATCATTACTAAAAGTTTCAATAAAGTTTAAAATTATATCAACTTGTTTTGAAGAGCCTAAAAAGCCACTATAAATACAGTCAAACTTAATATTTTCCTTCGCCCAATGATTCATATAATCTTCCATTGAATCTGTCAAATCTACAAATGAGAAACTATCAAATCCTCCAGTATGATTTGATAGAATTGCTGTAGGGAATGGACATACTTGTATGTTCATAGATGAAAGTATTGGGATTATTGCTGTAAGTGAAGCTCTTCCATATCCAGACAAATCATGAATAGCTGCTACCTTTTTTACAGGATTTTTCATATGAATTCCCCTTTCATTTCAGTCTATAAGTATAATAATTTTTATAATTTATTACTTCTATATTGTCATCGTCATCTAATCTTTGTAAAAATTCTTCTGTATTAGAATTTCCTCTTTTTTCTATAAAAGATTTTATTTCAAATTGGTTCATTGGATGTCTTTTAATAATGCTCATAACGGCTTCGTAATCATCTTTTACTTCACTATAGAAGCCTTCGGATACTAGTTCATCTATAGATATACCTTCTAATATTGAAATGGCTTCTTTTATGCTTTCCTTTGAAGGTTGTTCTACAAAGCCTTCTGCTGGAGGTCTAACAGGAGAATTAATATATAATCTATGATAATTTATTGTACTTAATAAATTTTTTAGATTAATAAAGAATTCTTTATTGTCATTGATATTCTTTATAATCATAGTTTCAAGCCAAAGTTGTCCTTCATATTCTTTTGAAAAAATTTTTAGTCCTTCCACAACATCATCGAATTTTATATTTCCATGTGGTCTATTAATTTTTTTAAACATCTCTTCATTACATGCATCTATAGAAGGAAGTACTATATCGGCATTTTTTAAATCATTTCTTACAGAAGGATCAGATAACAAAGCTCCATTGGTTATAACTGCTATAGGTTTGTCAGTCATATTTTTTAATTTTTTAATTAAAATTCCTAAATCTTTATACAGTAGTGGTTCACCTTCACCTACTATAGTGACTACATCAAAATTAATTTCATCATTTAAATATTCTTTAAATTCTTCTATTAAATCATTACAACTAAAAAACTCTTCTCTTTTATTTGTCATGCACCTTGTCCTTCCCAATTGACAATATATACAAGAAAAATTGCAATGTCCTTTAGGTATAGGACTTATCCCGATAGAAATTCCCATTCTTCTTGAAGGAACAGGTCCAAAAACATATTTGAAATTTTTCATACCTATCACCTCTAAAATATATTTATATTTTCATACCGATACATTGTTTAAATGTATGCTTTTGTTTATATTATATAAATACACTTTACCATTGTCAATTCAAACACATTTATTAAATTACAATAAAAGTTATTGACATAAACTAACAATGATATATAATACAAATATAAAGAACATAAGTCCAAAACGAAAAGCATATAAGAAAATTCTTTGTTTTAGAGGTAGACAAAGACATGGCAGAAATCGGGGTGAATTAAATGGCTAGGCCTACTAGATTTAGGAAAGTGGAATTCTTTCCAGAGAATACTTATTTTGTTCCCTGGGGAAAGTCTAAATGTGAAATACAAGAAATAAAATTAAAAGTAGAAGAACTAGAGGCTATGAGGCTTAAGGATATTGAAGAATTAACTCAAGAAGAGTGTGCAGAAAAAATGCAAGTATCAAGGCAAACTTTTCAAAACATCATAAATAGTGCAAGGAAAAAAGTAGCTATTGCTTTAACTGAAGGAAATGCCATAAGGATATGTGGTGGAAATTATAAGATGAAATTTTGTACTCTGAAATGTATTGATTGTGGTAATATATATGAAATTAATTATGAGCAGGATAAATACATTTGTCCTATCTGTGGTTCAGAAAATGTTATTTGTAGTAAAAAACCTGAGTTTTGTAAAAAATGGTGTAAAAAAGAAAGGCAAAAAAAAGATATCTAATTTGATATCTTTTTTTTTTATTATGTTTCACGTATTATCAAATGATTGTCTTGATATAAAATAATATGTTATACTAGATAAGAAATATAATACATTGCGAGGGATATTATGAAAAAAACATCGATACTATTAATTATACTATTATTAATCTGTTCATTAAATGTTTATGCAGAATCAGTTGAAGATTCAAATATGACAATGGAAACAGCTATTGTATTAGATGCTAGTGATATGATAGAAGCTGAAGAATATGATGGACAATATCAAAATGTAAAATTAAAAATAACCAGTGGTAAATATAAAAATGAAATTGTTGATACGGAAAATCAATTATCATCAAATTTTGCTTTCAATATTATAGTAAAAGAAGGAGACAAAGTTGTAGTTTCAATTGAAGAAATTGAAGATGGTGATATAAATGTATTTATTACCGACTATATGCGTCAACATTACATATTCTACTTAACTATAATATTTATATTGTTAATACTATTAATAGGAAGGAAAAAGGGTTTAAAATCTGTAATCACTTTAACAATTACGGTACTTGCTATATTAAAGATTCTATTACCAATGATGTTAAAAGGTGCAAATCCTATTCCTATTACAATTATTATTTCTATTGGTATCACAGTTTTAACCATATTTGTTGTAGGTGGAATTAATAGTAAGAGTATTTCAGCTATACTAGGGACAAGTGCAGGAGTTTTAATTGCAGGTCTTATAGCTTATTTTGTTGGTAGTAAGATAAAACTTACAGGACTTAGTAGTGACGAAGCTATGATGTTAGCATATATACCACAGGAAGTTAACTTTGACTTTAGAAGTTTATTGTTTTCTGGTATCATATTAGGTTCATTGGGAGCTGTAATGGATGTTGGAATGTCTATTTCTTCTGCTATAGAGGAAATCTATAATGCAAATCCTGATATAACAAGGAAAGATTTGTTTGATTCTGGGATGAATGTAGGCAAAGATATTATGGGAACTATGACTAATACATTGATTTTAGCCTATACTGGAAGTACAATCCCAATGTTACTTTTGTTTATGGCCTATGAAACTTCGATGGTAAAAATAATAAATCTTGATATTATTGCAACAGAAGTTATTAGATCTTTAGCTGGTAGTATAGGGTTAGTACTTACTATTCCATTAACAGCATTTATTGCAAGTGTATTGATTAATAAAAATAAGACTGCAGTTATAGATAAAGACTAATTTGCTAATACCAAGGATTAGATATAGCATAAGAAATTCATTATCACAATTGGAGAGATGAATATGATTACTATAGATGTACCTGGATATAAAACTTTAAACATTCACAATGTAGTATTTGATTTTAATGGAACAATAGCTAAAGACGGCGTATTGGTTGATGGAGTAATAGAAATTATAAAAGATTTAGCAAATAAAGGTGTAAAAGTATATGTTCTTACTGCTGATACAAATGGTTCTGTTAAAAGAGAGTGTAGTGGACTTCCTGTATATATTGAAAAATTTGATAAAGGAAATGCCATATTAGAAAAAAGAAAAGTTGTTGAAAGACTTGGAAGTGATATAACTGCTTCTTTTGGTAATGGAAGAAATGATTCAGAAATGTTTAAAATAAGTACATTATCTATTGGGGTAATAGGGAGTGAAGGGTGTTTTTCAAAAACCATTTTTGAATCAGATATAGTTGTTACCAATATAATAGATGGAATTAACTTATTACTAAAACCAAATAGATTAAAAGCAACACTTAGAAACTAATTCTTAAGCTTGTATTTCAAAAATACAAGCTTTTTTCATGTTTAAATTGAATATTACATTAATATGAAGGAATAATAAAACTAGGAAATGATTAAGAATTGGAGAGAAATTAATGAAACAGTATTTAACAAATAGACAAATTTCATTATTATTATTTGCAGTTATAGTAGGATATGAAATTGTAAATTTACCTAAAAATATAGTGGAATCAGCAGGAACAGGGGGATGGATAACTTTAATAATCAATACATTATTCTTCATGTTTATGGCATATGTTATAACATATATACAGTATAACAATGAAAATAAAATTTTGTATGAATATACTAGAGATTTATATGGAAAGTATATATCAACAATAATAACTACATTATATATATTATATTTTATGCTTATTGTATCATTAATTTTGAGGATGTATTCAGAAGTTCTTAGGCTTGTTTTTTTAAATAAAACTCCCATATGGGCGACACTTTTTGTATTTTATTTTATAGCAATGTTTGCAGTTTCAAAAAAACTTCATGCTATTGGAAGACTTGCGGAAATATATAGTTTAATTGTAATCATTGGTTATTTGTTCATTATAGGTATAATGCTTACTAAAGCAAAGTTGATAAACGTACAGCCTTTTTTTGAGAGTTCACAAGTAAAGAAATATTTGAAATCTACATTCAATCTAATATTTCCATTTTTGGGAATTGAGGCTGTTTTTTTTATACCGTTGAATAAAAAAAATAATACTAATATTTTTAAGCATACAATACTTACTATATTAGGCATAGGAATTTTGTATATTATCATTTTTGAGTCTGTGTTATCTATTGGAGGTATAGAAAACATAATAAATCAAAAGACTATTGTTTTTCAAACTTTAAGAGGATTGGATGTTTATAAGCTTGAAACCTTAAGAAGATTAGATGGTTTATACTTAATGTTTTCTACTATGAATTTATTTACTTCAATTTGTGTTTTTGTGTATGGAACAACGAATTTAATAAATGAAGTATTACCTAAAATTAAGACTAAATATATATTGTTAACAGTGACAATAGCTCAATACATTATTTCTCTATTACCCAGATCAGTAATGGAAGTAGAAAGTGGAATAAAAATGACATCAAAATTAGGTATTATATGTGGAATTGTAATACCGTTAATAATATTTATAACAATGCAGGTGAAAAAGAATGAAAAAGTATAGGGTGTTAATTATCATAATAATTATTTCTTTAATTTTAACAGGTTGTTGGGATTATAATGACGTAAATAAAAGAAGTATAACTCTATCTGTTGGAGTAGATAATGTTCATAATAGTAAGGGAGTTGAGTTTTCCGGAGAAATTGCAAGATTAGGTCCTAGTAAAGGAGGAAAAGAAGAAGGTGGAGGACAAATAGGTTCAGCTTCTATCACATCTTCATTTACGTTTGTTTCAAAGGGCAAAGATTTTGAAGAAGCGAGAGCAAATTATAACAATGAAATACCACTAAATGATTTTTCTGGTGCAACTCGTGCAGTAGTTTTTAGTAAGGAGTATGCTAAAGATCCTGGAATAGATTCATATATAAATAGAGTAATAAATTTATTTGGCTTCAGAAGTGCACTATTAATTGCTGTATCTGATATTCCTACAAATGAATTGTTTAATACTAAAATTAAGAATGATATATCTATAGGTCATGCTATAGAAGATACATTGAGACATTTAAGTGAAGAGGGTAATATTGTATATAAAACTATCTATGAAACAAATTCAGATATATTGCTTAAAGATGTAGGATATTTAATTCCTTATATAGGTATTAGAGATTCTAGCATTTCAGTTTTAGGATATGCAGTGATGTCGGATTATTCTAAGTTAATTGATATTATAAAACCTAACCAGGTAAGTACTGTTAATTTTCTTATTTCTAAAAATGCTGTTCAAAGAAAAGCATATAAATGTCCGATACATCCAACACAAGATATTTCAGTAAAAACATCACTAAAAAAGAGAAAAATAAAAACTTCTACTACAAATAATTCTATTAATATAGACATTGTCTTAGATTTGAAATCAGAAATTCAATATCCGTACCATAAACAATTACATAGTAAAAAGGATATTGAACCATTAGAAAAATCTATTGAAAATAGAATAACAGAAGATGTATTAAATATAATCAAAAAATCTCAAGAAGATTTTAAGATAGATTGTTTTGATTTTGCAAGATATTTTAGAGCACAGAATCCTGAAGTATATAAGAATATTTCATGGAAAGAAGAGTATCCAAATATTAATTTTACTGTAAAAGTAAAAACAAAGCTAATTAATACGAATTTATTGGAGATATACAAAGATTGAGAGATGAAGAATTATGAAGAACAATTTTCTAGAAAAAATGAATGAGTTAGATAACAAGAATACTGGAGTAAATGTAAGAAAGTTATTATCTTTAGATAAAGAAATATACCTATTATATATTTCTCTTATTGTAGATAGAAAGAGTATTTCTGAGAATATAATTAAGCCTATACTTAAGTATACAGAAAATAGTAAATTAACCATGAAAAAATTAGCTGAATCTGTAATTTTTGTTGATGAAGTTGAATTTGATAGTGATGAAGAAAAAATAGAACATTATCTCTTAGAGGGTAAAACAATAGTATTATCTCCTAATGAAGATGATTACTTGGTTGTTGATGTGCTTAAAAGAGAAAAAAGAAATGTTGAATCTCCTGAAGTTGAAACTGGTATAAAAGCTCCTAGGGATGCTTTTACTGAAAGTATTGAAACGAATCTTTCTCTTATTAGATATAGAATAAAAGATCCAGAATTACGAATAGAAAGTATTTCAATTGGTAGACGAACAAAAACAAAAGTAGCTGTAGTATATATAGAAGATATAGTAAACACTAATTATCTAAATCAGATAAAAGATCAACTTAATAGAATAGAGATTGATGGAATATTAGAGTCAGGATATATACAAAAGTATTTATCTGATAGAAAAAAGATTTTTCCCCAAATTGGCACTTCTGAGAGATCAGATTCAGTAGCGGGGAAATTATTAGATGGTAAGGTAGCTATTATAGTAGATGGGAGTAATTTTGCATTAATTGCTCCTAGAACCTTTTTAGAGTTTTTAGATTCTGGAGATGATCACTATGAAAGTACTTATATATCTGCTTTTGTATCAATAATAAGGTTTATAGCATTACTATTAACACTTACATTATCAGCACTATATGTAACTGTTGTAGCATATCATCCTGATATACTACCATCCCAATATATATTATCTTTGGCCAATTCACGTGTATCTGTACCAGTAAATGCTCTATTAGAAGCATTAATTATGGAGTTTGTTGTAGAATTGTTGAGAGAATCAAATACTAGGCTTCCTAGACAAATAGGTCCTTCTATAGGAATTGTGGGAACTATAGTTATAGGTCAGGCGGCTGTTTCTGCTGGGCTTGTAAGTCCACTTATGGTAATTATAGTGTCTCTTTCTTCAATGGCATCTTTTGCACTTCCTGATTATGCTTTGGTTAATATTACGAGATTACTTAAGTTTTTTATGATATTATGTGCAGGGGCATTTGGATTGTTTGGGTTTATAATGGGCTATACTTTTTTAGTTGTTATACTAGTTTCTACCTATAGTGTTGGGATACCATATACAGCACCTTTAGCTCCATTTAGTTTTAAAGATATCAAAGATTTTTTACTAGCTGATATAGTTACAAACAAAGAAAGACCTAGTTATATCAATACAAAAGATAAGACTAAAAGGTAATTATACTTAATATATTATGATATAATAATTATAATTAAAAAATGCGTCTTTATATTCATAGAATAAATAATCAAAAGAGTATATAATTTATTTATTGAATATAATTAAATGGGGAGTTGAATATGAAAAAATATAATTTAGATACTATTGTAGGAAAAGTAGATGAAATGCCTGTTTTGCCAAATAGAATAAATAGGATTATGGAAATTACCCAAGATCCAGATTCCACTATTGGTGATTTAGAAATGGAAATACTTAAAGATCAAAGCTTGACTAGTAAAGTACTAAAACTAGCTAATTCTACCCATTATGGGTATCCTAGAAAAATAAGCACAGTATCTAGAGCAACAGTATTGCTAGGATTTAAGACTATTGAGAGTATAGTACTTGCTTCTACTGTAAGTAAATATCTTTTAGGTGAGTTAGAAGGATATGCTCTAGGGAAAAACGATCTTTGGAATCAATCTCAGACTTGTGCTATTATTTCAAGATATATTGCAAAGTACAAAGGGTTTGAGCAACCAGAACAAGCATATATAGCAGGACTTATAAGAGATATTGGAAAGACTATACTAAATCATTATGTAAAAAATGAGTACGACGAGATAGTAGAAATGGTAGAATCAGAAGGTAGATCTTTTTTGGAAGCAGAAAGTATAGTTTTAGGTTTTGATCATGGACAAATTGGTGGAAAGGTTGCGGAGAAATGGAATTTTCCTAGTGAATTAGTTGAAGCCATAGAATATCATCATACACCAGAAAAGTCAAAAGAGAATCCTAAGCTAGTATCTATAGTACATGTTGCAGATGCTATAACTATGATGATGGGTGTAGGACTTGGAGTTGATGGAATGGCCTATGGATTTTCACAATTTGCATTAGAGATATTAGAAATAGATGAAAGTGAAATTGAATATATAATATCTGAAGTTTCCGATTTGATATTAGATGAGGATAGTTTTAATATTGTATAGGTGATAAGGTAGGTGAAAATGTTGAAGAAAAAAGTAGTTCTAGGAATGAGTGGTGGAGTAGATAGTTCTGTAGCAGCATATATACTAAAGGAATCTGGTTATGATGTTATTGGAGTAACAATGAGTGTTATTGATTGTTCTATCACATCAGTTAATGATGCTAAACTAGTTGCAGATAAATTGGATATTCCTTTTCATATTTTGGATTTCAAAGAATTATTCGAAAGAAAGGTAATAGATTATTTTGTTGATGAGTATTTAAATGGCAGAACTCCTAACCCTTGTGTTAAATGCAATAAATTAATAAAATTTGATGAATTCCTAAAAAAGGCTAATGAAATGGGTGCAGATTATATAGCTACAGGTCACTATGCTAAGATAGAAAAAGATAATGCTACAGGAAGATATCTTCTAAAAAGATCCTTAGATACAAAAAAAGATCAAACTTATGTATTGTATAATTTGACTCAATATCAATTAGAACATACTCTCATGCCATTAGGTAGCTATACAAAAGAAGAAATAAGAAATATAGCAGAAAAAATAGGTTTAAAAGTTCATAATAAACCAGATAGTCAAGAAATATGTTTTATTCCTGATGATGACCATGGAAGGTTTATTAAAGAAAGAGTACCTGACAAAGTCAAATCAGGATACTTTGTTGATGAACAAGGAAATGTTCTTGGTAAGCATAAAGGGATTGTCAATTATACTATAGGTCAAAGGAAAGGACTAGGTATTGCATTGGGCAAAAGAGTGTTTGTCAAAGATATTGTTCCTGAAAATAATACAGTAGTATTGGCGGATGAGGAAAAAATATTTAATAAAGTTCTTTATGCTGAAGAACTTAATCTTATTCCATTTGAAACAATATCAGATGAAATGAAAGTTACTGCTAAAATCAGATATGGAACAAGAGAGTCAGAGGCAATAGTTAGGAAATATGAAAATGGAATAATTGTAGAATTCAAAGAGCCACAGAGAGCTATAACAAAAGGACAATCAGTAGTTTTATATGATGGGGAACTTGTTATAGGTGGAGGTATTATTAAAAAGATTGTTTAATAATATCATTTTTTTTAATATTAAAGTGAAAAGTAAAGTTTTTTTCACTTTAATATTAAACACTGGTTAATATTTGTTTAATATAGAGTTACAAAAAATTAATAATTTCTCTTTTGATCGTTTTGTAATACATAAATATGCAAGGTAAGTATTATTAATATAAAAAAACAAATTAATAATATAACTATATAAAACTATATATTAACAACAATTCAGTAGTTTTAAAAGTATCGATATTTAATTTTAAAATTCATATTAATAGTAGATGTTTTCTAAATATAAGCTTCTATCTTACTATACTTTATAATATAATTTAAAAAGGACTTTAATAGAATATACAGAAAATTCATTCTTGAAAGAAATTATAGAAAATACTATACGTTATTAAATTCTAAATCTTTGCATATTAAAAAGAGTCTGTGATTTTCAAATGTTTGCAATTGTCTATACAATTCGAATTATTTAATTATTTAAATTGTAATATATAATACTTAAAAAGAGGACTATATTAATATGTGTAGAATAAGTAATATTAATGTATAATGTTTTTAATTTCATGTAAATTATAAATACTTGAATCAATAAATATATGTATAAAGGATTATGAATAAATATTCATAATGTATAATTGTCAATAATGTGTCATACCATAGTTGTCCATTGACATTTATGAACAATGGATGGTATAATACAATAAATTTACAAGTTTCAAAAAAGTATAAAAACAAAAAGGGGGAGTGTTTTAAAATGAAAAGAAAGTTAGCTTTGATACTTTCTCTAGTACTAGTTTTATCATTAGTATTAGCAGGATGTGGTGAAAAGGATCCAGCACCAGCAGATACTGATAGCGAAGCTAAAGATGAGAAAGTAGAAGACTCAGTTGCTAATCCAGCTAAGACTAGAGATGGAGCAGATACTCTTATAGTTGGTATGCATGAAGTAAAAGGTGATTTCATACCTGTATACTACAGTACAGAATATGATGGATATGTTGTAGGAGTAGTATATGATGGACTTCTTAGCAATGATGAAGAAGGAAATCCAATTCCTCATGTAGCAAAAGAATGGGAATTATCAGAAGACAAAAAGACTTATACTTTCCATTTAAGAGACGATGTTAAGTTTAGTGATGGAGAACCACTAACAGCAAAAGACATTGAATTTACTTACATGGTTCTATGTGACCCAACTTATGATGGAAGATATACTGATCAAGTTAGTCAAATCATAGGACGTGAAGAGTATAGTGAGGGTAAAGCTGACAACATTGAAGGAATCAAAGTAATTGATGACTACACTATTTCTTTTACATTTAGCGAAGCACTAGCAACACATATTTGGGACTGTAGTTTTGCGATAATGCCTAAACATGCTTTCCCAGATTACAAAAGAGGGAACATTGAAGCTATAAAGGCACAAATGCAAACACCAGTAGGCTCAGGACCTTTTATACTTGAAAAATTTGAAGCAAAACAATTTGTAGAGTTTAAAGCTAACCCAGATTATTTCTTAGGAGCACCAAAAGTTGACAAAATGATTTTTAAGTTTACTACAGCTGAAACTCAAATGTCAGAAGTTGAAAAAGGATCAATAGACGTTCAACTTGCAGTTCCACCAAAATCAGAAAACAAAGAAATTATAGATGGTACTGGATTTGTAAATATAGTTGAATATCCTGACAATGGTTATGGATATATGGGATGGAACTTAAGAGATCCAAGACTTGCTGATAAGAGAGTACGTCAAGCATTAACTTATGGATTTAACAGACAACAATTTGTTGAAGTATACTATCAAGGATATGCAACAATATGTAATGTACCTATTTCACAAGTATCATGGGCATATACAGATGATATAAACGACTATGCATATGATCCAGATAAAGCTATAGCACTTCTTGAAGAAGCAGGCTGGATGCCAGGAGCAGATGGAATTAGAGAAAAAGATGGCATGAAGTTAGATTTTGTATGGGATACTTACACAGATAGTAAGTATGTTGAAACTATGATTCCAATGCTAAAAGCTGACTGGGAAAAGATAGGTGTTAAGGTAGAACCAAACTTAATGGAATTCAACTCATTAGTTGAAAAAGTTTATGATAAACGTGAATTTGATATGTACAATATGGCTTGGTCATTAAGTATTGATCCAGACGCATTAGAATTATTCCATACTTCACAAGATATTCCTTCAGGAAACAACTCAATAGGATTTAGAAATGAAGAAAATGATAAGCTAATGGAAGCTGGAAGAAAAGAATTTGACCAAAACAAACGTGCTGAAATTTATCATGAATGGGCTAAGTTAATGAACGAAGAACTACCATATATGTTCTTAACTCAAAACTTACACTGGGATGCAGTTAATGAACGTGTTAAGAATTGGAACACATCACCATATATTGACTTTTCAAATCCAAGTGTAATAATTGGTGTAGAAATAGAACAATAATTTCTAGGGTATTAATAAATTTATATAATGTAAACCCGGTAAAAGCCGGGTTTGCATTATGTAATAGCAAACTTTACAACACTAAAGGAGGGAAATCATGCTAAAGTATATAGTAAGAAGATTACTACACTTAATACCAGTAGTAATAATTATATCTATAGTAATATTTTCAATTGTAAAATTAGCACCTGGAGATCCTGTAGGAGCAAACCTTAATCCAAAATCAACAGCAGAACAAAAAGCTGCTGAACGTGCAAGACTTGGATTGGACAAGCCACTTCCTGTACAGTATTTTAATTGGATAAGCAGATCACTAAAAGGTGATTTTGGTGAATCATATATTTATAAAAGACCTGTAAAGGATGTAGTACCACAATTTATATGGAATAGTTTTCTTTTAAATGCTCTTGATTTTGTATTAGCATTTTTAATTTCAATTCCTATCGGTATAGTATGTGCCGTTAAACAATATTCAAAGACAGATAATTTCTGGACAGTATTTTCTATTATAGGTATATCAATGCCATCCTTTTTCTTTGGATTATTGTTGATATATGTTTTTTCAGTAAAATTGAATTGGTTCCCTATTAATGGGATGGTTACACCAGGTAAAAATGCAACAGGATTAGCTCATGTTGGAGATGTATTAAATCATATGTTTTTACCAGCTCTTGTATTAATTATAGGAAGTATGGCTAGTTTAGTTAGATATACTAGAACTAGTATGCTTGAAGTAATTAACCAAGATTATATTCGTACTGCAAGATCAAAAGGTCTTTCAGAAAAGGTTGTAATATATAAACACGCATTTAGAAATGCTCTTATACCAATAATGACCGTAATAGGATTCTGGATTCCAGGACTTTTCTCTGGAGCAGTTATTCTTGAGACTACTTTCGTATGGCCTGGAATAGGGAATGTTATGATGGACGCTATTAGTGCAAGAGATTATAATATGATAATGGCATTAAATATGTTCTTTGCAATGTTAACATTACTTGGAAACTTATTAGCTGATATTGGATATGCTCTAGTTGATCCAAGGATTAAAGTAGAGTAGGAAGGAGGAGAACAAGTGACTGATAAAAAAGCAGCTGTTGAAATTGAAAGAAAAGAAGAAGAACAAGAAATATTAACCCCTTGGAAGCTAATGGTAAGAAAATTTAAGAAGAACAAAGTAGCAAAAGTAGGACTAGTAATTTTTATAATTATGGTTTTATCTGCGTTACTAGCTCCAGTTTTAACACCTTATGATCCTTATGAAATGGACTTTAGTATAATAAATAAACCACCTTCAAAAGCACATTTATTGGGTACTGATGAAGTTGGTAGAGACTATTTAACTAGAATATTATACGGTGGAAGAGTTTCTATGAAGGTTGGGCTCTTTGCTGTAATTATAGAGATAATTATAGGTGCACTTGTAGGTGGAATTGCTGGATACTATGGAGGATGGGTAGATAATCTACTTATGAGAGTAGTTGAAATATTTATGGCATTCCCATTCCTACCTTTAGCAATTACGATTTCGGCGGTTATAGGTACGGATGTTGCGCCTGAACAGAGAATGTATATCATGATGTTTATAATAGGTCTACTAAGTTGGGGTGGACTTGCAAGAATGGTTAGAGGACAAATTCTATCCCTTAGAGAACAAGAATTTATACAAGCTGCAAAAGCATTAGGTATTAGAGATAGTAGAATCATTTGGAAACATTTAATACCAAATACATTAGGATATATTATAGTTAGTGCAACATTAGGTATGGCTGGGGCTATAATGAGTGAAACAGGACTCTCCTTCCTTGGTCTTGGGGTAACACCACCTATTCCTACTTGGGGTAACTTAGTTCAAAACGCTAGAGATATTTACGTTTTGAAGAACCGTGTTTGGTTATGGTTGCCACCGGGAGTTATGATTTTCCTAGCAGTTATGAGTATAAACTTATTTGGTGATGGATTAAGAGATGCAATTGACCCTAAGTCTAAATGATAGGAGGATAGAGATATGGAAAAGCTGTTACAAGTAAAAGATTTAAGGACCTATTTTTACACTGATGATGGAGTAGTTAAAGCCGTTGACGGCGTAAACTTTGAAGTAGAAGCAGGAAAGACTATAGGAATAGTAGGAGAATCTGGTTGTGGTAAGAGCATAACAGCTATGTCTATACTACGTTTAATACCTGATCCTCCAGGAAAAATCGTTAGTGGAGAAATCATGTTTGATGGTAGAGACTTAACTAAACTTTCTATTGAAGATATAAGACATATTCGTGGAAATGATATATCTATGATATTCCAAGAACCTATGACTTCATTGAATCCTGTGTTTACAGTAGGATTTCAAATCATGGAAGTATTGATGTTACATCAAAACTTAAGTGAAAGTGAAGCTAAGAAAAAAGCAATTGAAATGATAAAAGTAGTTGGAATACCTAGACCCGACAAGATTGTAGATGAGTATCCTCATCAACTATCTGGAGGTATGAGACAAAGAGTTATGATAGCTATGGCTTTGGCCTGTCAACCAAAGTTACTCATTGCAGATGAGCCTACTACAGCTCTAGACGTAACTATTCAAGCACAAATTCTTGATCTTATGAACTCTCTAAAAGAAAGACTTAATACTTCAATCATGCTTATTACTCATGATTTAGGGGTAGTCGCAGAGATGTCAGATCACGTTGTAGTTATGTATTCTGGTAAAATTGTTGAGGATGCTCCAGTTAAAGAGTTGTTCGCAAATCCTAGCCATCCTTATACAATTGGACTAATGAACTCTATACCTTCTCTTGTTAAAGAAGGAGATAGACTAGAAAGTATTGAAGGTTCTGTTCCAAACCCATTATATTTACCAAAAGGATGTTATTTCCATCCAAGATGTAAATATGCTACTGATGAATGTAGAAAATCACAACCCGAATTGAGAGAAATATCGCCAGGGCATAAAGTCAGCTGCTTTAGAGCAGGGGAGGTGGCTAAATAATGAGTGAAGTAATACTTGAAGTTGAAAATCTAAAAAAATATTTTCCTATATACAGTGGTGCTTTTAGAAAAAAAGTAGGTGACGTAAAAGCTGTTGATGGTGTTTCTATGTTTATTAAAAAAGGTGAAACATTAGGACTAGTAGGTGAGTCAGGCTGTGGAAAATCTACTACTGGAAGAACTATTCTAAATCTTTTAGAAGCAACAGAAGGTTCAGTACATTATAAGGGAAAAGATGTACTAAACACTACTAAAGAAGAAATGAAAGAACTTAGAAGAGAAATGCAGATAATATTCCAAGACCCATATAGTTCATTAAATCCTAGAATGAATGTTTCTGCTATTGTAGGGGAATCTCTTATTGAGCATGGAATATATAAAAAAGGTAAAGAATTAGATGAATATGTGACTGAGGTTGTTGAACGTTGTGGTCTTGCAAAATACCACATGAACAGATATCCTCATGAGTTTTCTGGTGGACAACGTCAACGTATTGGTGTTGCAAGAGCATTAGCTCTTAACCCATCATTTATAGTTGCAGATGAGCCAGTATCAGCTCTTGACGTTTCAATTCAATCTCAAGTTATTAACTTATTGACAGATTTACAACATGAACGTGGATTATCTTATTTGTTTATATCCCATGACTTGGGAGTAGTAAAATATATAAGCCATAGAATAGGAGTTATGTATTTGGGTACACTAGTAGAGTTAGCTGATAAGAATACTCTATTTGATAATCCAAAACATCCATATACTCAAGCGTTATTAACAGCAATACCTGAACCAAATCCAGATAAGAAGAGGAATAGAATCATCCTTAAAGGTGATATACCTAGTCCTGCAAATCCACCATCTGGTTGTAAGTTCCACACACGTTGTATGTATGCAAAGGATATTTGTAAGGAGCAAACACCTGAATTTAGAAATTTAGGAGGAGACCATTTTGTGGCGTGTCACTTTGCCAAATAGAAAATCTATAAAAGAAAGAGAAAAGGAAGTAAAAAGATCTGTAGATAAAAAACATGAGGAAGAACCTTTCGAGTTCACTAATACAGATATTTTGGCCATGATTATTGCGGCTTTCCAAATACTACTTCCAATCATGTTTATTGGTGTAGGAATCATGGCTCTATTTGTATTGTTTTATACGAAAGTATTTATGAGATGATAAAAAAAGTTGCAATTTATTTGCAACTTTTTTTATTTTTTTAGTTCCATTTAATCCCTTGAACAAATATTTAGTAAAATTAAATTTTTTTATTACATTATTAAAATAAATTAATAAAATTGTACTTTAAAACAAAAACGAAGTATATATGTATGAGTGATACTGTAGAAATATCTATGTTAAAAAAACGTAAACAATGGATTATACCATCCAATTTCCATTGACATCAACGGAAATTAGATGGTATAATGCAACAGGTTGCAAATTTTCACAAAAGTATAAAAATAGAAAAAGGGGGAGTAATTAAAATGAAAAGAAAGTTAGCATTAATACTTTCACTTGTACTAGTATTGTCACTAGTGTTAGCAGGCTGTGGAAGTAATAACGATTCAACATCTGAAGGAAATACAGGTAGTTCAAGTTCTAATCCAGCTAAAACTAGAGATGGAGCAGAAACTCTTATAATTGGTATGAGTGAAGTAAAAGGTGATTTTATACCTGTATACTATAGTACATCATATGATGGATATGTTGTAGATTTGATTTATGATGGACTACTAAGCAATGATGAAGAGGGAAATCCAGTTCCTCATGTAGCAAAAGAATGGGAATTATCAGAAGATCATAAGACTTATACTTTCCACTTAAGAGATGATGTTAAGTTTAGTGATGGAGAACCATTAACAGCAAAAGACATTGAATTTACTTACATGGTTCTATGTGACCCAACTTATGATGGAAGATATACAGATCAAGTAAGTCAAATTGTTGGACTTAATGAGTACAGAGATGGTAATGCTGAAAGTATTGAAGGTATCAAAGTAATTGACGACCACACTATTTCATTTACATTTACTGAAGCACTTACAACACATATTTGGGACTGTAGTTTTGCAATAATGCCAAAACATGCTTTTCCAGAATACAAAAAAGGAAATGTAGAAGCTATAAAAGAACAAATGCAAACTCCAATGGGATCAGGTCCATTTGTACTTGAAAAATTTGAACCAAAACAATATATAGAATTTAAAGCTAACCCAGATTACTTCATGGGAGCTGCAAAAGTTGATAAAATTATTTTCAAATTTACTACTGGTGAAACATCTATGTCAGAAATTGAAAAAGGAACAATTGACGTTCAAATCCAAGTTCCACCTAAGGGAGAAAACAAAGAAATTATTGAAGGTACTGGATATGTAAATATAGTTGAATATCCTCAAAATGGTTATGGATACATGGGATGGAACTTAAGAGATGAAAGACTTGCTGACAAGAGAGTTCGTCAAGCATTAATGTATGGATTTAATAGACAACAATTTGTTGATGTATACTATCAAGGATATGCAAAAGTATGTAATGTACCTATTTCACAAGTATCATGGGCATATACAGATGATATAAACGACTATGCATATGATCCAGATAAAGCTATAGCACTTCTTGAAGAAGCAGGCTGGATGCCAGGAGCAGATGGAATCAGAGAAAAAGACGGCAATAAATTAGACTTTGTATGGGATACTTATACTGATAGTAAATTTGTTGAAACTATGATTCCAATGTTAAAAGCTGATTGGGAAAAGATTGGTGTTAAGGTAGAACCAAACTTAATGGAATACAACTCATTAGTTGAAAAAGTTTATGATAAACGTGAATTTGATATGTACAATATGGCTTGGTCATTAAGTATTGATCCAGACGCATTAGAATTATTCCATTCTTCACAAGATATTCCTTCAGGAAATAACTCAGTTGGATTTAGAAATGAAGAAAATGATAAGCTAATGGAAGCTGGAAGAAAAGAATTTGATCAAACAAAACGTGCTGAAATTTATCATGAATGGGCTAAATTGATGAACGAAGAACTACCATATATGTTCTTAACTCAAAACTTAGAATGGGAAGCAGTTAATGAACGTGTTAGTAACTGGAACACATCACCATATGTAAGCTTTACAAATCGTAATGTAATACTAAATGTTGAAATAGCACAATAATTTTTATTGTAATAAAAATATTAATAAAATAAAAACCCGGTTTTCCGGGTTTTTATTTTATTAACAAGGCTTATTTTCTATTATTTAAATTTTTTTCAAAAAAATATTGACAAGCAAATTGGTTGTGTTATAATAAAAAGGTAAGTTTTTTAGAAGCTATGCGGGAATGGCGGAATTGGCAGACGCGCTAGACTTAGGATCTAGTGTCTTTGACGTGGGGGTTCAAGTCCTCTTTCCCGCACCAACTAAACCAGTGGTTATTCCATTGGTTTTTTTCATATTATAGAATAATAGAAAACAAATAGATTACTTTGATATACATATATTTTATGATATAATTTTATGGTATAATAGTTTAACTTAACTGGAAAATAAAAAAAGTGATTAAGGAGGAAAATAGATATGAATTCTGTTTTAGAAAAGAAAGAGAATAATCGTGCAACCTTTACTATTGAAGTGAGTGAAGATAAATTTGAAAAAGCAGTACAAAAGGCATATATGAAATTGAGAGGTAGATTCAGTATACCAGGTTTTAGAAAAGGTAAGGCACCAAAAAAAATTATTGAAATGAATTATGGTGAAGGTATATTTTATGAAGAAGCGTTAAATATTATATTACCTGAAGAATATGAAAAGGCTATTGACGAATTAGAACTTGAACCAGTAGATTCACCAGAAGTTGATATTGAGCAACTAGAAAAGGGAAAACCAGTTATTTTTAAAATTGAAGTTACTATTAAACCAGAAGTTACTTTAGGAGAATATAAAAACATAGAAGTTGAAAAAGTGGAGTATAATGTTACAGATGCGGATGTAGAAAATGAAGTTAAAAACCTTCAAGAAATGAATTCAAGATTAGTAGATGCTTCTGATAGAGAAGCAAAGGAAAAAGATATATTAAATGTTGATTTTGCAGGCTACATAGATGGAGAGCAATTTGAAGGTGGCACAGCAGAAAACCAACAACTTGAAATTGGATCTGGAAGATTTATTCCTGGTTTTGAAGAACAATTAATTGGCAAGAAAAAAGGTGAAGAAGTAGATGTAGAAGTTACTTTCCCAGAAGATTACTTTGAAGACAGTTTAAAAGGCAAAAAAGCTAATTTCAAAGTTACAATCAATGATATCAAAGAAAAAGAGCTTCCAGAACTTGATGATGAATTTGCAAAAGATGTAAGCGAATTTGATACATTAGAAGAATTAAAAGCAAGTATAAAAGAAAGACTAGAAAAGGAAGCTAAAAACAAAGAAGAAATTGAAAGAGAAAGCAAGGTAATAGAAAAAGTAGTAGAAGCATGTCAAGTAGATATACCAGAAGTATTAATCGAAAATCAGGTTAAAAATGAAATAGGACAATTTGATTACAGATTGAGATTACAAGGACTTTCAATTGATAGATATTTTGAATTGACTAATTCATCAATTGAAGATTTGAAAGAACAAATAAGACCATCTGCTGAAACAAGAGTTAGAACAGAACTTGTATTAGAAGAAATAGCAAAAGTCGAAAATATTGAAGCTTCAGATGAAGATTTAGAAAAAGAATTGGAAAGAATGGCTAAAGAATATAATCACGAAGATGTAGAAAAATTCAAAGAGGATATGAAACTAGGAGATTTAGAATACTTAAAGTCGGGTATAATTAGAGATAAGACCATTGAAGCATTAATGGAAAATGCAAGGTTTATGTAAATATAATTGGGAGGGGTATATATGGCTTTAGTTCCAGTAGTAGTTGAACAAACTAATAGAGGAGAAAGATCCTATGATATTTATTCTAGGCTCTTAAAAGAGAGGATTATATTTTTAGGAGAAGAAGTAAATGAAGTTACTGCAAACTTAGTTGTAGCTCAGCTACTATTTTTAGAAGCTGAAGATCCAGATAAAGATATACAAATATATATAAATAGTCCAGGTGGGTCTGTAACTGCAGGATTTGCAATATATGACACAATTCAATATATTAAACCTGATGTATCAACAATATGTATGGGAATGGCAGCTAGTATGGGGGCATTTTTACTTGCAGCAGGTACAAAAGGGAAAAGATTTGCTCTTCCAAATGCTGAAATAATGATACATCAACCATTAGGTGGTACACAAGGCCAAGCAGAAGATATTAGAATCCATGCAGAAAGAATTGTAAAGACTAGAGAACAAATCAACAGGATATTAAGCGAAAGAACAGGCCAACCTCTAGAAAGAATATCCAAAGATACTGATAGGGATTTCTTTATGTCTGCTGATGAAGCTAAAAAGTATGGTATAATAGATGAGGTAATAGAATTCAGAAAATAACTTTAAGTGAGGTGTCATAATGGCAAGATTTGATGAAAAGCAGTTAAGATGTTCTTTTTGCGGGAAACCTCAAGATCAAGTGAGAAGGCTTATTGCTGGACCAAATGTGTATATTTGTGATGAATGTATAGAACTTTGTCAAGATATAATAGATGAAGAATTTGAAGATAGTTTTGAATATGAAGTTGAAGAGTTACCAAAGCCTGCAAAAATCAAGGAAACCCTTGATGATTATGTTATAAAACAGGAAAGAGCAAAAAGAGCATTAGCTGTGGCTGTTTATAATCATTACAAGAGAATAAACAGAAAAAGTTCTAAAAAAAGTGATGTTGAATTACAAAAGAGCAATATAGTAATGATTGGACCTACAGGTTCAGGAAAAACACTATTAGCTCAAACATTAGCAAAGATATTAAACGTTCCATTTGCAATTGCAGATGCTACATCATTAACTGAAGCAGGATATGTTGGAGAAGATGTTGAAAACATTATATTGAAGCTTATTCAAGCGGCAGATTATGATATAGAGAGAGCAGAAAAAGGGATAGTTTATATAGATGAAATAGATAAAATAGCAAGAAAGACGGAAAATCCATCTATTACTAGAGATGTTAGTGGTGAAGGAGTGCAACAAGCACTACTTAAAATACTAGAAGGTACTGTTGCAAATGTTCCGCCACAAGGTGGAAGAAAACATCCTCATCAGGAGTTTATTCAAGTAGATACAACTAATATATTGTTTATTGTTGGTGGAGCTTTTGATGGGCTTGGAAAGATAATTCAAAATAGAATTGGCAAGTCTTCAATTGGATTTGGTGCGGACATTCAAAGTAAAGAGAAATTAAATATAGGAGACCTTTTGAAAAATATACAACCAGAAGATTTACTCAAATATGGATTAATACCAGAGTTTATTGGAAGATTACCTATTATAGTTACATTAGAAGAATTAGACCAAGAAGCTCTTGTAAGAATATTAACAGAACCTAAAAACTCACTAGCAAAACAGTACAAAGAATTGTTTGCTATAGATGGAGTAGAGCTAGAGTTTGAAGATGAATCATTGGAATTGATTGCACAAAAAGCTATAGAGAGAAAAACTGGTGCTAGAGGACTCAGAGGTATAATAGAAGAAAATATGTTAGATATAATGTATGAAATACCATCAAGAGAAGATGTTGAAAAATGCATTATAACTAAAGATACTATTTTAAATTCAGCTGAACCTACTTTACTAGTTTCAGATGCTAAGAAAAAAAGTAGGGCTAAGAAATCAGGTAAAAGAGAAACAGCATCATAAAAGGCTCACATTATAGTGAGTCTTTTTTGTTAATACTTATATTAATATAGTTAAGATAAATTAGGGCAGATTAAATAGAGGGGTGAAACCATGAAAAAAGACATATATAAAATTGTTGAAAGAGATATACCTCTTATACCATTAAGGGGAATGTCAGTTTTTCCCTATATGGTTATACATTTTGATGTAGGAAGGGAAAAATCTATAAATGCATTGGAAAAGTCTATGATTGATGATTCACTAATATTTTTATGTTCTCAAATAGACCCTAAAAAAGACGATCCTAGTATAGATGACTTTTACCATGTTGGTACTGTTTCTAAGATTAAGCAAATGTTAAAGCTTCCAGGAGGAAGTATTAGAGTTTTAATCGAAGGAGTTAGTAGAGGAAAAATAATAAATATAAAACAAGAAGAACCTTTCTTTGAAGCAGAAATTGAGGAATTTACATATGAATTAGAAGACATAAAAATAGATAAAGAAATTGAAGCAGCAATGAGACTTGTAGTTGATGATTTCGAAGAATATGTTACTTTAAGTAGTAGAGTTTCTCCTGAATTATTATTAACTATTACAGAAATTGAGGACCCAGGAAGATTAGTGGATATGGTAGCTTCTTATGTATATTTGAAGCCAGAAGATAATCAAAGAATATTAGAAGCTTTTGATTTTTATGAAAGATTGGAAATTCTTCATCTTATTTTGCAAGAAGAGATTGAAATTTTAGAAATAGAAGAAAAAATAAATCAAAGAGTAAAAGTGCAAATTTCCAAAGTTCAAAAAGAGTACTATTTAAGAGAACAGATGAAAGCAATACAAAAAGAACTAGGTGAGCGAGATGAACTTGTTGAAGAAGTAGAAAATTATAAGGAAAAAATAAACAAAATAAAAATGCCAAAGGAAGAAAAAGAAAAGGCATTAGATGAAGCAGATAGATTGTTGAGATTGTCACCTAATTCTGCTGAAACGGGTGTTATAAGAACATATTTAGATTGGATAGTTGAACTACCTTGGGATATAGAAACAAAAGATAAGATAAATATTAAGAGTGCTAGAGAAATATTAAATACCGAGCATTTTGGATTAGAAGACGTAAAGGAGAGAATACTTGAATTTATTGCTATAAGAAAACTTAAAAAGAATATGAAAGGTCCTATTTTATGTTTAGTTGGACCACCAGGAGTGGGAAAAACTTCTATAGCAAAATCTATAGCAAAATCTTTAAATAGAAAGTTTGTAAGAATGTCTCTCGGTGGCATAAGAGATGAAGCGGAGATAAGAGGACATAGAAGAACATATGTAGGTGCAATGCCTGGTAGAATAATAAGTTTAATAAAGAAATCAGGATCAAAAAATCCAGTGTTTTTATTTGATGAAATAGATAAATTGAGTAGTGATTTTAGGGGAGATCCAGCAAGTGCACTTTTAGAAGTTTTAGATCCTGAGCAAAACAATACATTTACAGACAACTTCTTAGAAGCACCTTTTGACTTATCAAAAGTTATGTTTATTACAACTGCAAATACAACATCTAGCATACCAGCACCACTATTAGATAGGATGGAAGTAATTAGAATCTCAGGATATACTGAAGAGGAAAAGTTTAATATTGCAATGGAACATTTACTTCCTAAACAATTAAAAGAGCATGGGCTAAGTAAAGAAAACCTTTCTGTTTCCGAACCTGCTGTACGAGATATTATCAATAATTATACTAGAGAAGCAGGGGTTAGAAATCTAGAGAGGAATATTGCTAATGTTTGTAGAAAAGCAGCAAAAAAGATAGTAGAAGATGATGTAAAAACAGTAAGAGTTAATAGAGGAAATTTAGCTAATTATTTAGGTGTCCCCAAATATAGGTATGATTTAGCTGACGATAAGAACAAAGTTGGAGTAGCAACAGGTCTTGCTTGGACAGCAGTTGGTGGAGAAACTCTATCTATTGAAGTAAATTGTATGAAAGGAACAGGTAAGCTTCAATTGACCGGTAAGTTAGGGGATGTAATGAAGGAATCAGCAATGGCAGGAATAAGCTATATTAGGGCTAATTCTGAAAGACTCAATATAGAAGACGATTTTTATAAAGATATGGATATTCATATTCATGTTCCGGAAGGGGCTATACCTAAGGATGGTCCTTCTGCAGGTATAACTATGGCTACAGCAGTTATATCAGCATTGACAAATAGAGCTATAGATAGTAGCGTTGCTATGACTGGAGAAATAACACTAAGGGGAAGAGTATTGCCTGTAGGTGGAATAAAAGAAAAAGTATTAGCTGCTCATAGAGCGGGAATTAAGAAAATTCTTATTCCTATAGAAAATAAAAGTGATCTAGAAGAAATACCAGATAAAGTCAAGAAGAAGATAGAATTTATCCTAGTCGATAATATGCTTCAAGTGCTTGATGAAGCCTTAATAATAGAGGGTGATAATAGTGAAAGTAATTAGTGCGTCTCTTGAAACAATAGCTGCAAAGGAAAGTCAATATCCTAAGGATGGAATATTAGAAATTGCATTTGCAGGGAGATCGAATGTAGGGAAATCATCCTTGATAAATACATTGGTCAATAGGATTAATTTAGCTAGAACTAGTGGTAAACCGGGGAAAACTCAGACTCTAAATTTCTATAATATAAATGATCAGTTTAGGTTTGTAGACTTACCTGGATATGGATATGCTAAAGTTTCTAGAAGAGAAAAAGAAAAATGGGCACATATGATAGAAGAATATCTTCATAATAGACAAAATTTGATTGAAGTGATACTTGTATTGGATATTCGTCATGAACCAGGTGATCACGATGCATTGATGTATCAGTGGATAAGAGATTTTGGATTTAATGGTATAATAGTGGCAACTAAAGCTGATAAAGTTTCTAGAGGACAATGGGAAAAGCAAAGAAGCATCATTCAGAAAAAGTTAATGGTAGAAAATAGAAATGATATTATTCCATTTTCAGCAGAAAAGAAGTTAAATGTAGAAAATGTTTGGGGCGCTATTGAAGAAGTGATAACAATAAATAAAGAGCAGCAAGACAGTTAAGATTGCTGCTCTTTATGATTAATTTTCTTTTTCAAATAAGTCCTTTGTTGCTCCACAGACTGGACATACCCAATCATCGGGTAGTTGTTCAAAAGGTGTTCCTGGTGCTATATTGTTATCTGGATCACCTTCTGCTGGATCATAAACATATCCACATGGTACACATACATATTTATCCATAACAATTCTCCTTTCATTTAGTTTGTTATAGACAATCTTACCCCACATATTATTAATTTAAACTATTTATTTAATATTAATAAATTCTAAAATAAAAAATAGATTAATATATTTTTTAATGGGTAAAATACATATAGTTGTACGATATAATTCTAAAATATATGTAGATGGATGTGATTATCTTGTCCTTTAAATTTATTGGATCAGTATGTAGTGACCTTTATGTTATTAAAGATTTCATGGAAGATGTTATAAATAAATTAAAACTTGTTGTTAAAGATGAAACTACAATGTTTGATATAAGAATTATTTTAAATGAACTTGTAGCTAATGGAGCAATACATGGAAATGAATATGATAGGGATAAGTTGGTCAATCTTTTTATAATAATAGAAGAAGATATTATAAGGATTGAAGTGACTGATGAAGGTAGAGGTTTTGATTTTGATTTGAAATTTTATGATCCTAAAAATTTAAAATGCAGTGGTAGAGGTCTTGTTATTGTGAATGGTTTGAGTGATGAGTTTTATGTAGAAAATAATAAGATTATATCAGTTAAATATTTATAGCAGGAGGGTAATAAATATGAGGAAAATAGCTTTACTTTTAGCTATTGTAATGACTTTTCTAATTGTTTTACCAACCGTTTCTTTTGGTGAACCTGAATATAATAAAAAAATGGAAGAAGCTATTATAAAATCTAAACAACTATTTAACATAATAGATGAATACGATACTTTTGATTCTAGTGTTAGTTCTTATGATGGAAATACTATATTTTATCTTAATTGGAATGATAGTAGTGGAAAATTAGGAGGAATTAGTGTAAGCGTTTATTCTGACGGGACTATTATAAATTACAATAAATACAAAGCAAATTATGATGAAAATTACCCTAAACTACCTAAGATTTCTAAAGAAGAAGGACTAAATATAGCTTTAAAATATATTGAAAAAGTAAATCCTTATATAGCTAATAATTTGAAATATAGTGAATCAAAAGAACCCTTAAATCCTAAAAGTCGAGAATATAATTATGGATTTTTCAGAATTGAAAATAATGTTCCTTATATTGATAATAGTTTAATTGTATCTATAGATAAAAATTCAGGAGAACTTTTAAGTTATAATCTTAACTGGGATAGAAACTTAAGTTTTCCAAAGAAGAATAATATTATTAGCTTAGAAGATGCAAAGAAATTATATAAGGAGAAAATGGGTTTAAGTTTAGTCTATAAAACAGACTATACATCAGATACACCGAGAATGTACTTAGTGTATACTACACTTTATGGACAAAAAGGTATTGAGGCTAATACTGGAGAATTATTTAATTATAAGAGATATGGATTTTTAGATGAATACAATGAATTAAATACTAAAGCAAATGGAAATGTTGATTTAAGTCCAGATGAAAGAAAAGCTGTAGAAGGCATATCAAATTTGCTTTCTGAAGAACAGATAGAAAATAGTGCAAGAGAAATTTTAGAAATTGACACAGCTTACAAACTAAATGATTTAAACCTTTATTCTTATTGGAAAAATAAAGGTGAATATGTTTGGACGATGAATTTTAATAAAGAAGAGGAAGAAAATATAGTTTTTAGCTATGATGTATCTTTAGATGCAAAAACAGGAGAATTAAAAAGCTTTTATTATCAATATCCCGAAGATAAAAAAAGTGAAATAAAATTTGATCGCATTAAGGCATTAGAAATAGCTAGAGATTATATAAAAAAGATTGAACCAGATAAAGTTGAAGAAATTGAGCTGTTTGAAAATATATTAGGCGAAAAAGAGAAAGATACAATATATAATTTTAATTTTATTAGAAAGCATAATCAAGCTTATATTGCTAGTGATAGTATCAGTGTTAGTGTTGATGGTAAAAGTGGACAGGTTATAGGATATAATAGAGATTGGTTTAAAGGAGAAATACCTGATTTAGATAATAATATTTCATTAGACGATGCTTATGAAATATTATTTAATGAAATAGGAATGAAATTAGAGTATGTTGAAGAAAATAAACTTATAGAAGGAAAAGAACTTTCTAAAAATATTGTATTAGCTTATTTGATTAGTCCTGATAAACCTTTGAATATTAGTGCTGAAACTGGGGAAATACTAGATTATAATGGAAAGCCCTTTAAGGTAAAAACTATTCAAAGATATATAGATATTGATGAAAGTTATGCAAAAGAAAAGATAGAGGTATTAGCAGAGCATGGTTTAGAATTGCCAGGTAATAGGTTTAAACCAAAGGAAAAAATAACTCAAAGTGAATTTTTATACTTACTGGCAAAGACAAATACTCCTAATTTTAATTTAGAAGATGAAAGAGCAATTGAAAATTTATATAATTATCTTATCAATATGAAGGTTATTGAGGAGAGTGAAAAATCTCCAGATGAAACAATAACGAAAGAGGAAAGTATAAAATATATAATTAAAATGATGAAGTATGATAAAATTGCCGAAGCAACTTATATTTACAAAGATATATTTAAGGATTCAAAAGAGATTGATGAGAATTTGCTGGGATATATTTCAGTAGCAAGAGGGCTTAATATAGTAGAAGGAAATAATGGCTATATAAGACCTAAATCAGAGCTTTCAAGGGAAGATGCAGCTATTATGATTTATAATTATTTATTTAATGAATAGTAAAATAAGGCGGGGACTTAATCTCCGCTATTGTTTTGAGAAGTATTATGTTGATTTTTGTCTATTATATGATAAAATAGTTCTGTTAAACTATTATAGTAATTATTTTAAATAGGAAGTGGGAAATTTTATGAATAAAAAAAGAGATGACATTAGAAACATTGCAATAGTTGCTCACGTAGACCATGGAAAAACTACATTAGTAGATGCCCTTTTAAAACAAAGTGGTATCTTTAGAGAAAATCAAGTGGTTAAAGATAGAGTAATGGATTCTAATGATATAGAAAGGGAAAGAGGAATAACAATACTTTCTAAAAACACAGCAGTATATTACAAAGATACTAAGATAAATATTATAGACACTCCTGGACACGCTGACTTTGGTGGAGAAGTAGAACGTGTATTGAAGATGGTTAATGGAGTAGTTTTATTAGTTGATGCGTTTGAAGGACCAATGCCTCAAACTAAATTTGTTCTTAAAAAGGCACTAGAATTAGAATTACCAGTTATAGTTTGTATAAATAAAGTTGATAGACCAGAAGCTAGGCCAGATGAAGTTATTGATGAAGTATTAGACTTGTTTATAGATTTAGGTGCTAATGATGATCAATTAGAATGTCCATTTATATTTGCTTCTGCGAAACAAGGAATGGCTACATTAGATGTAAATACCCCTAAGGAAGATATGAATGATCTTTTTGAGACTATTGTTAAATATATTCCAGCTCCTGAGGGAGATGAAGAGGGACCATTACAAATATTGATTTCTACTATTGACTACAATGAATATATAGGAAGAATAGGGATAGGTAAAATTGAAAGAGGAACAATAAACATTAACGATGAAGTAGTTTTAGTAAACAATGAAAAGAAGGATGAAATAAAAAAAGTTAAAATATCAAATATATATGAATTCCAGGGATTAAACAGAGTAGAGGTAGAAACTGCAAAAGTAGGAAGTATTATAGCTGTAACAGGGGTAGAAGGTATTCATATTGGAGATACAATATGTGATATAGACGCACCTGAACCACTACCTTTTGTTAAGATTTCAGAACCAACTATAGCAATGACATTTTCAGTAAACAACAGTCCTTTTGCAGGGCAGGAAGGTACCTATGTAACATCTAGACATTTAAGAAATAGGTTATTTAAAGAACTTCAAACTGATGTTAGTTTGAGGGTAGAAGAAACAGATTCAACAGATGCGTTCAAAGTATCTGGAAGAGGAGAATTACATCTTTCAGTATTGATAGAAAATATGAGAAGAGAAGGTTATGAGTTTCAAGTTTCAAAACCAGAAGTTCTTTATAAGGATATTAATGGAAAGAAACATGAACCTATGGAGAGTGTTTCTATAGATGTACCTGAAGAGTTTATTGGTACTGTAATAGAAAAACTTGGACAGAGAAAGGGAGAACTTGTCCACATGACTGAGTCAAATGGTGGTTATACAAGACTTATATTCTCTATCCCTGCTAGAGGCCTTATAGGCTATAGATCTGAGTTTATGACTGATACTAAGGGTAATGGTATACTAAACTCTATATTTGATGGCTATACACCTTATAAAGGAGATATACCAACAAGGACACAAGGTTCTTTGATTGTATATGAGACAGGAGAAGCAACTGCATATGGTCTTTATCAATCTCAGGAAAGAGGTATACTTTTCATTACTCCTGGGGCGAAGGTGTATGAAGGTATGGTTGTAGGCTCAAATCCAAAGGGTATGGATATTGAAGTAAATGTATGTAGAAAGAAACAACAATCAAATGTAAGAGCATCGGGTTCGGATGAAGCGTTAAGGCTATCTCCACCTAAGATAATGAGTTTAGAGCAAGTATTAGAATTTATTGAAAATGATGAATTGGTAGAGGTAACCCCTAAGAACTTAAGAATTAGAAAGAAAATATTGGATAGTACCAAAAGATATAAATCAAAGAAGAGGAATTAGAAAAGGAGCATTTTAATGCTCCTTTTTTTTAAAAGAATTATAAAAATAACATATTCATCTTAAATAATAAATAAAAAATGGTATAATGAAAGAGTAAGCTAGTCTAGAAAAAATAATAAGACATGGGTGATGATATGGAAACTTTTATATCTGTATTGAAGTGGATTGTAGAAAACATACTTCTTATAAACATATTATTGGCAATTTTGTTGGTATTTTTTGAGAGAAGGAATCCTACAACCACATGGCTATGGGTCATGATTCTCTTCTTTTTACCAGGTATCGGATTTTTGATTTATTTATTTTTAGGGCAGGATATGAGAAAGAAAAAGATTTTTGAAATAAAGAAAGAAGAGGATAAGTATTTTGATGAATTAGTAGCAAATCAAGAGCAAAACATAGTGAAGAATAGATTTAATTATAATGATCCTAAAATTTCTGCTCATGAAGATATTATTCAATTTCATCTGATGAGTAATTCTTCTATATATACTCAAGATAATGAGGTTGAACTATATTTTTCAGGGGTAGACAAATTTAATGCTCTTTTAAACAGTATTAATAATGCAAAAGAATACATTCATATGGAGTATTATATTATTAGAAGTGACAATATATCAACAGAAATCGTAAATGCATTGGTCAAGAAAGCAAAAGAAGGTGTTGAGGTAAAGTTACTCTATGATGGCATGGGAGGTAGAAGTTTACCTAAGAATTATTTCAATGACTTAATAGATGCTGGAGGAGAAGTGGCCTGTTTTTTTCCTCCATTTCTACCTTATATAAGTCTGAGAGTAAACTATAGAAATCACAGAAAGATTTGCATAATTGATGGAGTAGAAGGTTTTGTAGGTGGGTTTAATATTGGTGATGAATATATAGAATATACGGATAAATTTGGTTATTGGAGAGATACTCATTGTAAAATAAATGGTACTGCAGTAGCAGGTCTTCAGTGGAGATTCCTATTAGATTGGAGATTTGCTTCAAAAAAAGAAATTGAAGTAAGTAAAAGATATTTTCCTGAAGTAAAAGGTAAAGGGGAAACTGGGATTCAGATAGTTTCTTCTGGTCCTGACTCGAAATGGACTAGCATTAAAGATGGATATTTAAAGATGATCATCAATGCCAGAGAAAAAGTATACATTCAAACACCGTACTTCATCCCAGATGATAGTATATTGGAAGCTTTAAAAGTAGCAGGGTTATCAGGAGTAGATGTAAAAGTACTAATACCAGATAAGCCAGATCACCCTTTTGTATACTGGGCCAGTCTTTCATATATAGGTGAATTGTTAGAAGCTGGAGTTCAGTTTTATACTTACCAAGATGGATTTATGCATAGCAAGGTAGTAGTGATGGATGATATGGTTTCATCAGTAGGAACAGCAAATTTGGACATAAGAAGTTTTAAATTGAATTTTGAAGTTAATGCATTTATATATGATAAAAAAGTAAATAGTGAAATCACTAAGCAAATATTAAAGGATTTGGAAAGATGTGTAGAAATAACTAGTGATGGCTATGGGAAAAGATCTCTTTTAGTTAAATTTAAAGAGTCTATTTCAAGGCTACTGTCTCCAATACTTTAACATAAAAAAAACACCTCTGGTTATAATAAAATTGAGGTGGTGACAATTGAAAAGAAAACATATTGTACTAATTTTTATATTCATTATAGCTATTTCTTTTGTTTCTTGTAAAAAAGAATCAAGTAAAAATGCTAATTACGAAAAAAAAGAAAAAGCACCTAGTAGTTTAAATAGTATTTATGAAGGCATAAATTCTGTTTTTGATGATTTAGAAGAATTAAATACTACAGCAAAAGAACCAGAAGAAGAAAAAGAAAAAAAAGAAGAAAAACTTAATAAGTCATGGGAAAATATGAATAAAACCGTTAAAGAAATACATCATAATTGGAATAGCTATGAAATAGAAGGAGCAAAAAAAGTTCCAATTAGTGAAGGAACTGATAAGTTAGAAGAAAGTTTGAATAAATTTACATTAGCTGTAGAAAACAAAGAAGTGTATAATATTATTAGTAATGGAAGTCAAGTGTATCTGTATATATCACCTTATTTTGATTCATATAAGGATGAAATAAAAGGTGAGTTATGTAAAATCAAATATTATGTATTTCAGTCATATTTGATGGGAGAGAGTGGTGAATTAGATAAGGCTAATGAATTACTTTCTGAAGGTGAGGTACATTTAACTAGTTTAAGGAATAAGATAGGAGAAGATAAAAATAAAGTTAAAGTTTTAGATAAGCTAAGCTTTTCTTTACAAGATTTAAAAAAGGTATTAAAAGAAAACAATAGTAATTTATTAACTATAAAGAGGGATATCATTTTAAAAAATATAAAACAGTTGGAAAAATAAACATATCCTATTAAATAAGGGGGAAATTTATGTTAAAGGATAAACCTATCCAAGCAAGAAAGAAGAGGATTTTATGGAAAATAAAAAGATAAATTTTTGTATAATGCTTATTATTACAGTTATGACATTGATAATAATAACTGCAAGTGTAGATTTAAAGGATTTACCAGGACTTCTTTCAAATACAAATAGTATTTATTTATTATTTGCTGTAATTATGATGGCTGGAGATTGGGTTTTTGACGGATTGGTATTAAATCTAATTACGAGAACTGTATATGGAAAAATAAATTATTTTAAATCTTTAAAGATAGCAGTTATAGGACAGTATTATAGCGCTATTACTCCATTTTCAACTGGAGGACAGCCTGTTCAAGTGTATTTGATGTCAAAAGATAATATTTCAGTACCTAAGGGCTCTCTAATCTTATTCAATAAGTTTTTAATTTATCAAATGTCTGTTACAATTTATTCATTAGTTATGTTTATGTTAAAGCTTTCATTTCTATTTACAGAAGCAAAAGCAGCGCTACCATTTGTCATAATTGGATTTACAATAAATTTGATAGTTTTATTTGGTATAATACTTTTATTTTATAAACCAGACTGGATTAAGCCAATAGTATTATTTGTCTATAGATTTTTAAATAAAATAAATATAATGAAAGATATAGATAAATATGTGGGAAGACTAGATAAGGCTATGGAGGAATATCTTCTAAGCATACAAAAGATTAAAGAGAATAAAAAGAAAAGTATTATATTGTTGATTTTAACAATGGTACAATTGACTTTTTATTTTAGTATTACTTATTTTGTATATTTGTCTTTGGGATTAAATGATGCTAGTTTGATTGATATAATTGCCATACAATCCCTTGTATATATGGCAGCTTCGTATATACCTACTCCAGGTACAGCAGGAGCTTCTGAGGGAGGATATTATTTACTTTTCAAACCCTTATTTACAAAAAACTTAATTGTATATGCTCTACTTTTATGGAGAATTATTAGTTATTATTTTAGAATTATTTTCACAGGTTTGGTAACTTTAATTGACTATATAATGAGAAAGAAAAAAGTAATTGCTTAAACAGCTCTGATCAATCAGAGCTGTTTAAAATTTATTAATAAAACTTAATATATTATATTTAAAAATGGTTACAGATATATGGATTTTTTATCAAAAATTGATATAATAGAGAAGTTGAGTTTTTTTACTAATTTTGTTTATTATTTATAATACATGGTAATAAATATAATAAGGAGTGAATTTAAAATACATATAAAGATAATCCATGTAATAGGGAATGTAGAGAGGAAGGAATAGAGATGAGAAAACAGAAATACATAATAGAGTTAAAGGAAAACATAGAGATAAAAAGAGATGAGTTAAATAGGCTTATGTGTGCTGAAATAGACAGAGATAAAGTATTAAAACATAGTATGGAATTGGACAAGTTAATATTTAAATATTATGAGTTTGAAAAACGCAATAAAAAAGAAGCAAGGATGTAAAATACCCTTGCTTCTTTTTAACCATTTTATCCAAGAGTGACATCTAGAAACATCATTACAACAAATCCAATTAAAATACCATATGTTGCGGCCCTTTCATGACCACCTCTATGGGTTTCTGGTATTATCTCATCGCTTATTACAAACAACATTGCACCAGCTGCAAAAGCTAATATAAATGGGAGTATAGGTTCAAATATTCTTACAAGCCACAAACCTAATAGTCCACCAATAGGTTCTACTAGTCCAGTTAGTAATGCAATAAAAAAAGCCTTAGATGGTTTGTATTTTTCGCTTACTAATGCTAGAGCTACAGCTAATCCTTCAGGCATATTTTGAAGACCAATGCCCAATGCTAAAGTCAATCCATTTTTAATATCATTGTTTCCAAATCCTACACCTACTGCTAGACCTTCAGGAAAGTTGTGTATTGTTATTGCAATAATGAATAACCATATTTTTGCTAATGAAGAATCTCTACCTTCTTCACGTTTATCTAACAAGTGTACATGAGGAGAATACTTGTCTGTTATGTCTAAAAAAACACCTCCGACCAGTATTCCTATAGCAGTAATTAATGCAGCTTTTGCTCCGCCTCCACCAAATTCAATACTAGGTATGATTAGCGAAAAAGATGTAGCCGCCAGCATGACACCTGCTGCGAATCCCAATAGTGTATCTAGCATTTTATTAGATATATTTTTTGTAAGAAAGATGGGTAATGCGCCTACACCAGTTAAAAGGCCTGCTATAATACTTGCTAACATTCCCACTTGAAAAGTATTATTAGGGTCAATAAAATTCATAAGCAAACATCCTTTCAAGTTATAATAGATTCAATATCTTAAAATTACCCAGCATCCTAGAATATAAACCTATTGAGATAAAAATACTAATAATAGAATTATTCCAATTACAATACCTACAATAAAATATATAACTTTTTTTCTAATAAAGAAAAATTTCATAGATTCACCCCTCATAAGTATTCGGTATTGTCAAAAATATTAATATACATCTCTGACAATCCTTGATTTTCAAACATTTATCTTAATAAAAATATTTACCCCCTAAAGAGAGCTAAATATTTTTTGTTTTTATATACAAAAATGGATGACAAATATCCATTCATTAGTTATAATATCGTCGTCAAACAAATCTAACTAGAAAGGAATTGTCATCCATGTTCGATATTATAACTTATTTACTATACTTTATTCAAGTCCAAAATAACATTATTTTATATCTTCTATTTTGTTTAGGTGCTATTAAAGCTTCGAAGCTACCTGATGAACCCATTGATAAGCCTTATCGTAAACTGAAAGTCGACGAAATGCCTATCTTTGATAAGGTTAAGAAATATGATCACAAAGTTCTTTTAAAGAATTATTTGTTGGATAAAGGAAAAGAGCTTAAACCTGTTAACTCTAAAGTTCCTGTTCCTAAATCTATTTCTTGTCCTTGTTGTGGTGCTCCTCACATTTACATATACGATAACAACGGTGGCAGAGGCCAATTTAAATGCAAGGTTTGTGAATCAACTTTTAGCCGAAAAAATCAATTTTCCAAGTCTGTTATTTTAAGATGTCCTCATTGTAACAAGGCTCTTGAGCCTATTAAGGATCGTAAATTCTTTGTTATCTACAAGTGTAAAAACAATGAGTGCTCTTTTTATCTTAAAAACAAAAATTCTTTATCTAAAGAACAAAAGGAGCTGTTTGAGATTAAGCCTCATTCTTTTAAAATGCATTATATTTACAGAGCTTTTAATATTAACTTTAAGCCTTTATCTAGAACTTCTCCTGTTAAAGGTTCTGTTTCTTTGCCAAGGATTTATGCTTCCAATCATGTTTTAGGTCTTGTTTTAACTTATTATGTTAATTATGGCCTAAGTGCTAGAAAGACTGCTGCTATCATGAAAGATATTCATCAGGTTGATATTTCTCATCAAACTGTTCTTAATTATGCTAACACTGTAAGTGTTATTACTAAGCCATTTGTTGACAATTACCCTTATGAGCTATCTGACTCTATTTGTGGTGATGAAACTTATATTAGGGTTAATGGTAAATGGCATTATATCTTCTTTTTCTTTGATGCTGTTAAGAAGATTATTTTGTCTTACCATGTTTCTCCTAATCGTGACACTCCTTCAGCTATTATTGCTTTAGATGATGTTTTGTCTAAATTTAAGGAAATTCCAAAGAATCTTAATATCATTGTTGATGGTAATCCTATTTACCTTCTTGCTCAACATTTTTTTGCCCAACATGATATATTTTTTGATGTTTCACAGGTCATTGGTCTTACTAATGATGATCCTGTTTCAAAAGAATTTAGACCACTTAAGCAAGTTATCGAACGTCTTAATCGCACTTTTAAAGGCAATTACAAATCCTCTCATGGATTTGGTGCCCAGCATGGTTCTGTTACTTTTGTTACATTGTTTGCTGTTTATTTCAACTTTTTAAGACCTCATGCTTCATTGGAAGCTAGTGTACCTGTTGTTATTCCTGAACTTGAGGATTTACCCAATATGCCTGCAAGATGGATTAAATTAATACAACTGTCTGAAGAATACATATCTTCTTGTGCTTAAAGTCTTGTTTTTAGATTCTTTGAGCCCAGCAGCACTAGCCACCGTAGGCTTGCCCTTGACAAAAATGTTTAAGAAAATGCTATAATGAACATTTCAAGGGCTTATTTGCGTTGTCTTGTTTTTGAGTTCCCCTCGCCCTTGTTAGTTTTAACTAAGCATTTTCTTATTTTTTGTCAAGGGTGGCGGGAGATCCCACTCAAAATTTAATTGAAAAGTATTATTTTTGACTTTTATTTTTTCATAAAACTTTTTACATTACCAAGTATTCCTTATATATTTTATTCTTTAGTATTTTATATATTACTATTATTTCTTTTGAATAACAGGATTTACATGTACATTTTTTTATATTATAATTAAGTTAAGTATATAGGGGGTGTTTTTAATGGCAGTAAAGATTTTGTCTGATAGTGCATGTGATTTACCGAAAGAGATACTAAAAGAATACGATATTGATACCATACCTATACTGCTAAGTAAAGATGGAAAAGAGTACTTAGATGGGGTGACATTAAAACCTGAGAAAATGTATGAAGATATGAGGAATGGTCAGGTTTACCAAACCGCACAAATACCACCATATGTTTTTGAAGAGAAGTTTACAGAAATAGCCAAAAACAAAGAAAGTACTATATATATCTGTTTTTCATCAGGGTTATCAGGTACTTACAATACTTCTGTATTAGTTAAGGAGTCACTTAAGGATAAATATCCTGATTTAGATATTGATATAGTAGATTCTAAATCTGCATCTGTAGGTTTTGGATTATTAGTCTATCAAGCAGCCAAAATGGCCAAAGCGGGAAAGAGTAAAAAAGAAATACTTAATATGTTAGATTTTTATGTTAAACATATAGAACATATTTTTACTGTTGATGATTTAGAATATCTATTTAGAGGTGGTAGGGTATCTAGAGCACAAGCAGTAGTTGGTGGATTACTTAATATTAAGCCAATACTAGATATACCCGAAGATGGAACACTTCGTCCCGTAGAAAAGGTAAGAGGAAGAAATAAGGTTTTAAAGAGAATGTTAGAGATAATGGAAGAACGTGGTGGTAGTGCAGATCTTAAAAATCAGACAATAGGAATAAATCATGGAGACGATATAGAAGGAGCTTTGAAATTAAAAGAAATGATTGAAGAAAAATATGGTTGTACAGATTTTGTACTAAATATTATTGGATGTGCTATAGGAGCACATTCTGGTCCAGGAACATTATCAGTATTTTTCTTAAATGAAAGCCCAAGTCAGGAGTAAAATCCTGACTTTTTATGGGATACAATGCCAATAATTAAGTAATCATAAGTTTATTCAATAAAAATAAAATAAAATCAAAAAAACACTAGACAAAATGAAAAAAACATAGTATAATGATTCTTGTCCTTGAGATTAGCACCTTTAGCTCAGATGGTAGAGCAACTGACTCTTAATCAGTGGGCCCAGGGTTCGAGTCCCTGAAGGTGCACCATAATTTTAAAGCCTTGTAGATTTTACTACAAGGCTTTTGTTTTCTTTATACATAAAAGATGATATAATATTAAAAAAGAATAATAACTGATGTAATATGGAAATATATAGTTAAATATGAGTTTAAATGTTTAAGGAGTGAATATTCATGAAGAAAATAATTAATATATTTTTAATATTGATTTTAGTAACTACTTTAGTTACGGGATGTACTAATACGAATGGACAAGATGATATTCAAAAAGATCAAGAAAAAGTTGAAGAAAACAAAAAAGCAGAAGAAGAGATAGAAGTATCTACTAGTATTTCAGACTATTTTCCATTTAAAGAGAATACACTTTACTCTTACAAAGGTGAAGGCAATGAGTACGCAGAAATGAAGACATATTTTGAATACATTAGTGATGATAGAGCTCAGCTTAAAACTATGAACCCAGGGACAAATATGGTTACGATACTTGAATATAAAGATGGAGAATTGAGAGAAATATATTCTGAAGGTGAAGTCTATCATACTGAAAACTTACTTGATACTGTAGAAAAAGAAGAAAGTTATGAAGTGGTATTAAAAGAACCATTAAAAGTAGGTTCTACTTGGGGATTAAAAAACGGAAACAAAAGAACTATCACTGGTTATAATGTTGAAATAGAAACTCCATACAACAAGTTAAAAGCTCTAGAAGTTACAACTGAGTTAGGAAACAATATTAAACAGTTAGACTACTACGCACAAGGAATAGGACTTGTAGCGAGTATTTACAAAGATGGTGATTATGAGGTAAAAACACTTCTTCAGGATTTAAAAGAAGATTATGGACTTAATCAAAGTGTGAGGTTTTACTATCCAACTTCAACAGATTTAAATATAGCATATACAGATATAGATGTACAAATTAGAACAAATGACAAAGTGGAAGAATTGATTGAGAGAACTTTTAAAAATCCTCCATCACAAAAAGTAATTTCACCTATTTCGCAAAACACAAAAATTAATTCTATTGTACTTAATAAAGATGAAGGTATAGTAAGAATAGATTTTTCTAAAGAATTAATTCAAGAGATGAATGCTGGAAGTTCTCAAGAAACTCAATTTTTAAACAGTATTGTAAACACTCTTGGTAGTTACTATGGAGTAAATAAAGTTTATATATCTACAGAAGGCAATCCTTACAGCTCTGGGCATTATGAAATCAGAGAAAATGAGTACTTTACTACAGATGAGACAGATATAATTGAATTAAAATAGTTATAAAAAAGAACAACTTTTTAAAAGTTGTTCTTTTTGGTTTAATAATTAATATTTGCTCGGTCTTTTAATTCAAACATCTTAGGAGAATAATTACATAATATTTTAACTAATTTGTTAGTATAGTTATCCCAATTGTGTCTTAATGTAGATTTTATATGCATACTGTCCCCTGGATAGAGTTCATATCTTTGATTTTCTAAAAAAACACTTAGAATACCTTCTAATACATAAACAAATTCTTCTCCTTCGTGGGAATAGGGAATAACCTCTTCATGTGTGTAATTTGGAAGTATTGTAATGATAAAAGGAGACATATTTTCTGTTTCTTTATCATTTCCTATATTGTGATATATAAATCTAGAATTTTCAATAATAGATAATTTTTGTTCAAAGCTTCGTGTTATTCTATTTTTATTAGTAGAAGGGGGTTCGAAAAAATGACTTAAGCTTACCCCTAAGGCTGTTGCAATATTCTCTAAAGAAGATATGGCAACAGAAGTCAGCCCTCTTTCAAGTTGAGATAAATACCCTATTGATAAATTAGTTTGTTCGCTTAGTTTTTTTAGTGTCATTTTTTGTGATGTTCTTAATTCTTTAAGCTTCTCTCCAATTTCTTGACCCATTTTTAACCTCCATTAATAAATGCCTGCATATTGTATACATCTATTATATTACCATTAAAAGGTGGTTGATTCAATAAATAATTTATAATACTTATGAAAATCATTATAATTTGATGAATATAATTTGCAAATATCAAAAATGTTAAGCAAATTATTCATTTTTGTGAAAAATATAGTGGTTTTGTATTGAAAAAAATTTAATTCTATATTATACTAAAGTTATAAACTAATATTCGCATTTTTAAAAATACTTAAAAATAACTGAAAATTTTGTATTGTAGAAAAATTAAAGGGGGGAAGTATATCATAATTATTTGAAGTAAAAGCATAAATATCAGAAAAATTTAAATGTTAAGAAAAAAGTAACATCAAATAGGAGGGTAATTATGGGGAAAACTAAAAAGATTATTTCATTAGTAATGAGTGTATTATTGTGTATGGGATTACTAGCAGGTTGTGGCAAGGAATCTACAACTGGCGGGGAAAATACTGGTGGTGGAGAAGGTAGAGAACAAATATATAGATTTAGTACTTTAGATGAGCCTACAGGATTGAACCCAATAACTAATACAACAGAACCTGATTATGGAGTACAAAGAATGATTCTTGAAAGTTTAGTTTACTATGTATCTGATGAAAACGGTGTCGCAACAATAAAGCCAGGAGTTGCAGAAGACTGGTCAATGAATGACGATGGTACTGTATATACTTTTAAGATTAGAGATAATGCTGTATGGAATGATGGAGAAGCTGTAAAGGCAGACGATTTTGTTTATACATTCAGACAAATGGCTACACCAGCAGTAGGATCTACCAATGCTTGGTTATTTGATGGTATTATTCTTAATTTTACAGAAGCACATTATGAAGAAGGAAAAAACCCAGAGGATATTGGTGTAAAAGCTGTTGATGAAAAAACAGTTGAATTTACATTGACTAAACCATGTTCATATTTTGTTCAATTACTTGATCGAGCAAAGCCAATTAGACAGGACAAGTATGAAGAATGGGGAGAAGAATATGGTTCTTCAGTAGATAAAATGGTAACCAATGGAATATTCAACGTTGAAACTTGGGAACCAAATGTTAAGATGGTTTTTGTGAAAAATGATAAGTATTGGGATGCAGAAAGTGTAAAACTTGAAAAGATTAATAGATATATTGTTGAAGAACCATCTGCTGCAGTTCAAGCATTACTTTCTGGAGATACTGATTTTGTAGGAACAACTGATCCTGACTGGCAAGGAAAAATTGAAACAGAAGGAGATAAATATACAAAATTTGAATTAGTAGATAATGCGCCTGAGTTTTATGGATTTAATTGTTCAAACAAATACTTTAAGAATCCAAAAATAAGATTGGCATTTTCTTTAGCAATAGATAGAGATAAATACAATGAAGACTTAAATCATGGTGCTTCTTCACCACTTTATTCTTTGGTACCAGAGGTTATTAACTGTGGTGAAAATCTATATAAAGATATGATTGATGAAGATATTAATATATTAAAAGATTTGGAAAAAGAATATCCAGATCCAAAGGAACTTTTAATAGAAGGACTTAAAGAAGAAGGACTTGATCCAGATCCATCAAAGATGGAAGTTAGATATGCAACAAGAGGAACTTCTGAATATTCTAAAAAGTCAGCAGAGTGGCTGTTGCAAGAATGGCAAGAAAAATTAGGTGTTACAATTACTATCGATATGATGGAATGGAATATCATGTGGGATAAGGTTGATGAAGGAGATTATGATATATGTACTGCTGGCTGGAGTCCTGATTACAATGATCCTAGTACATTATTAAGTATATATGATCCTGTTAATGGATACTTTAATAGCAAAAAATCAGGATGGACTGGTCCTGATGCTGATAAGTATCATGAATTAATAGAAAAGGCATCTTTGAGCACTGATGATAAGGAAAGAGCAGAATTATTCTATGAAGCAGAAAAGATATTAGTTGGTACAGGAGTTATTTCACCTGTTTATTGTGCAGTAGGAACATATTATAAAGCTAATTATTTAAAGGGCTATGTTTTAAGTCCCAATGCTGGAGTAGATTATACTAAGATATTTATGGAATAAGAATAAATAAATATAGCTTAAGAGAATTTCAATTTGTAAAAATTAAATTTATTGATAAACAAGACATGATCAATTTATGTCTTGTTTATCAAAATGTTGTATCAGTATATGATGAGGGGTGAAGTTATGTTTAAGTTTATTCTTAAGAGAACGTTTTATGGTTTACTTACTTTATTTTTACTTGTAACAGCAACATTTTTCTTAATAGCAGGTGCTCCAGGAGACCCTATTGCATCAAAAGTAGGACAAATGCCTGAAAAGGCACAAGCAGTAATTCGTACAAAATATGGACTTGATAAGCCTGTGGTTGTTAGGTATGGCATATACATGAAAAACCTTCTAACAAAAGGGGATTTTGGAGAATCTATAGTATATACTGGAAAATCTGTAAATGATATCATAAAGAAAAATGCTCCAATTTCAGCAAAGATAGGTATTATTGCTTTGGCACTTCAAATTACTATAGGTGTTTTATTGGGGTTAATATCAGCTATTAATAGGGGTAAGGTGCCTGATCATGTGATAAGGGTTCTTGTAGTGTTAGCTATATGTGTACCAAGTTTTGTATCTGCGGCATTACTTCAATACTTTTTAGCTTTTAAGTGGGGTCTAGCTCCTGTATTTGGTTGGGGTGAGTTGAAGCATTATATCTTACCTGTATTAGCATATGCTATTGGTGGTATTGCAAGTTATACAAAATTTATGAGAAGCAGTACCCTTTCTGTAATCAATGAAGATTACATTCTTACTGCAAAGGCAAAAGGATGTAAAAAGGGAAGAGTTATTGGAAAGCATATTATGAGGAATTCTATGATTCCTATTGTTACTATGACTGGTCCTGCAATTGCAGGCATATTTGCAGGTTCTTTTGTAATTGAGAGGATATTCTCAATACCAGGTCTTGGCTCTTACTATGTTAATGCTGTTACAAACAATGACTATACTATGATATTAGGATTTACTATATTTTTTGCAGCATTATATGTTTTATCATTGATTATTGTAGACATTATGTATGGAATTGTTGATCCAAGGATTAGAATTGCAAGTTCTGAAGATTAATGATTATAAAAGGTAAGTTTTGTAGATTACCCTGAAAAAGTAAGGGAGGTAGTAACGTGGATATTATAAATGACAATATAGATGTATCTGAAGGTGATGTAGCTTTAACAGATGATATGTTTGAAAGAGTGGGTACTGAAGGACTATCTTCTGAAAAACTAAACAAGCCTTCAATAACATATTGGGCTGATGTATGGAGGAGATTCAAAGAAAACAAATTAGCTATAGTAGGGTTAATTTTATTAGTAGCAGTAATTGTTACTTTATATTTAGGGCCTACAATTTCAGGCAAAGACTATCAATATATAGATTCTTCTGTTAAAAACTTAAAACCAAATTCCGAGTATTGGTTTGGTACAGATGATATGGGTAGAGACATTTTTACAAGAGTGTGTGTAGGTGGAAGGATCTCTATATTAATAGGTCTTCTTTGTACACTTGTAATGTTTGTTATTGGTGCACTTTTAGGTGTAATTGCAGGATTAAAAGGTGGTTGGGTAGACAATCTTATAATGAGAGTTTGTGAATTTATTGGAAATCTACCGTATTTAATTATTGTTATAATACTAACCTTGGTGATGGGAAGAAGTATATTTTCTTTAGTATTTGCAATGAGTATTACATCTTGGGTTGGTACTACTCGTATGGTTAGAGGTCAAGTGCTACAAATAAAAGAGAATGATTATATAGAAGCTGCAGTTGCATTGGGTGCAGATATGAATAGAATTATTTTTAAGCATCTCTTACCAAATGTATTGGGAATTATAATGGTTGACATCACAATGTCAGTACCAGGATTTATTTTTGGAGAGGCATTCCTTAGTTATATTGGGATAGGAGTTAGGCCACCTGAAGTTAGTTGGGGGTCATTAGCTTCAGCGGGACAGTTGAGATTAATGTTTTATCCTCATGAATTGTTTTTCCCATGTTTAATGATTGTTATTACTACATTATCATTTCATTTAATTGGTGATGGCCTTTCAGATGCATTAGATCCAAAATTGAGGGAGTAGGTGAAATTATATGAATAGTGAAAGAATCTTGGAAATAAAAAACTTAAATGTCTCATTTAAGACTTATGCAGGAATTGTAAAAGCGGTTAGGGGTGTTGATTTTCATTTGGATAAAGGTGAAACACTTGCTATTGTTGGAGAATCTGGTTGTGGGAAGACTGTTACTTCTAAGGCAATTATGGGATTATTACCAAGTTCTCAGACTATAATTGACAGAGAAAATTCAGAAGTCAATTTTAAAGGGACAAATCTTCTTCAATTGAGTGAATCAGAGATGGTTAAAGTTAGAGGCAGAGAAATTTCTATGATATTTCAGGATCCAATGACATCTTTAAATCCTACTATGAAAATAGGTAAACAAATTGCTGAGAGTATTATCATCCATGAGAATGTATCGCCAAGAGAAGCTCAATTACGTGCACTTAAAATGTTAGAGCTTGTTAAGATGCCAAATGCTAAGGAAAGGTTAAATCAATATCCTCATGAGTTTTCGGGAGGTATGCGTCAAAGAGTAATGATTGCAATTGCTCTTGCGTGCAATCCTAATATTTTAATTGCAGACGAACCAACAACTGCACTAGATGTAACTATTCAAGCGCAGATTATGGATTTGATAGATGATTTAAAGAAAGAATTGGATACAGGTGTAATTTTAATAACTCATGATTTAGGTGTAGTGGCTAGTGTTGCAGATAGAATACAAGTAATGTATGCTGGTAAAATAGTTGAAAAAGGAACAAAAGATGAAATATTTTATAGTCCAAAACACCCATATACTTTTGCACTTTTAAAATCTGTACCAAAGTTACATGTTCATGAGAAAGAAAAATTATATTCCTTATCGGGAACTCCTCCAGATTTAATTAATCCACCAATTGGATGTCCCTTTGCTGCAAGGTGTAAGTACGGAATGAAAATATGTAGGGAGAAATATCCTGCTACAACAACTTTTGGAGAGAATCATGAATCTTACTGCTGGTTACACCACGAAAAAGCAGATACTAGTGATGTTCCAGAGCTATTGCTACAAAGGGGTGAATTAAATGGATAACAATGAAGTATTAGTTCAAGTTAACAATTTAAAAAAACATTTTAAAGCTGGAAGAAAAGCAACAGTAAAAGCTGTTGATGATATAAGTTTTGATATTCATAGAGGTGAAACTCTAGGTCTTGTTGGAGAATCGGGTTGTGGAAAAACTACTTGTGGAAAGACTATATTAGGTTTATATGGGGCTACAGATGGAGAAGTTTTGTTTGATGGTATAAATATTCACAAACTTAATTCAAAAGAGAAAAAAGAATTTAGAAAAAGGGCTCAAATTATATTTCAAGACCCATATTCTTCTTTGAATCCTAGGATGACTGTTGAAGATATCATTGGAGAGGGTATTGATATACATCATCTTTATAGAGGAAAAGAAAGAAAGGATAAAATCTTTGAATTACTTGAAACAGTTGGATTAAATAAAGAACATGCTTCTAGATTTCCTCATGAGTTTTCAGGTGGTCAAAGACAGAGAATTGGAATTGCTAGGGCATTAGCTATAGAACCTGAATTTATAGTTTGTGACGAGCCAATTTCTGCTCTAGATGTTTCAATCCAAGCACAAGTGGTTAATCTTTTAATGGAATTGCAAAAAAAGAAAAACTTAACATATTTATTTATAGCTCATGATTTATCAATGGTAAAATATATTTCTGATAGGGTAGGAGTAATGTATCTAGGGCATTTAGTTGAACTTGCAGAAAGTGAAGAGCTCTATAGAAATCCACTACATCCGTATACAAAGGCATTATTGTCATCTATACCAATACCTGATCCTGAAGAAGAAAGAAAGAAAAAAAGAATACCAATAGAGGGTGAAATACCAAGTCCTATTAATCCACCTCCAGGCTGCAAGTTTGAGTCTAGATGTAAGGTGGCAAAAGAAATTTGTAAAAAACAAATGCCCGAACTTCGTGAAGTTGAGAAGGGACATTTTGTTGCTTGTCATTTGATTCAAAAATAGTTATTTTAATTTCTTGATTATTAAATATTTTAATAATATATTAGTGTAAACACTAAACTCGGAACAGTATCCAAAAAAGGATACTGTTCTCCCCCTATTTCTAAGATATTTTTAAAAAGCACATTAATTGTGCTTATTTTATTTGTATGATTTTATAATAATATCTTACATAAGAGTAAAAATTCATATATATGAAAATTATTGAAATATTTTTAAATATAACATATAATATACTTAAATAATATTACATGACTAAAAGAGGTGATCTCTTGACTGAAGGTTATATTTTTAATATACAGAGATTTTCTATTCATGATGGTCCAGGAATAAGAACCACAGTTTTTTTAAAGGGTTGTCCACTTAAGTGTTGGTGGTGTCACAATCCAGAAGGACAATTTTTAGATAGAGAATTACTTGTTTTCAAAAATAGATGTATAGGCTGTGGAAATTGTGTTAAAGTTTGTGAGAGAGAAGCTTTATCAATTAAAGATGGAAAAGTTGTACTTGACAGGGAAAAATGCAATCTATGTGGTAAATGTGTAGAAAATTGTACTACTAGAGGATTGGAATTTGCGGGAAAATTAGTTACTGATGAATGGTTATTTAAAGAAGTAAAAAAGGATATTATCTTTTTTGATCAGTCTGGTGGAGGGGTAACTATTTCAGGTGGAGAACCTCTAATGCAGTTTGAATTTTTATTAAGTATGGTAAAATTATTAAATAAAGAGGGTATTCATGTAACTGTTGATACATCTGGGTACGGAGAATGGGATAAATTCAAACAATTAGTAGAGTATGTAGATTTATTTTTATATGATATTAAACTTATAGATGATGAAAAACACAAAAAGTATATGGGTGTATCAAATGAGATTATACTTAAAAATATGCAGAAGCTTGTTAATGAAAAAACAAAGATTGCTCCAAGAATTCCATTAATACCTGGAGTAAATGACGATATAGAAGATATAAAACAATTTGCAGAGTTTTTAGCTAGTCTTGGATTTAGAGAAGTTAATATTCTTCCTTATCATGATTTTGGAAGAGAAAAATATATTAGGACAGGAAAAGAATATAAGATTCAAGAAAAATTAATTTTATCTGAAGATAAAAAGACAATAGTAGCTGAACAGTTTCTAAAAAAAGGAATTAACATTATCTTGGGAGGGGGATTAAGCAAATGAATGAAAGAGTTAGATTGTTGAGAGAAAATAGTCTTAATGCACAACCTTTTATGTCAATTGAAAGGGCAAAAATCGTAACAGATACTTATAAAGAGTATTATGGAAAAGTTTCAACTCCTGTTTTGAGAGCTTTAACATTTAAGGCTATAATGGAGAAGAAAGCTATATGTATTAATGAGGGTGAGTTAATAGTAGGAGAAAGAGGAGAAAAACCTAAGGGAACTCCAACTTATCCAGAAGTATGCTGTCATACATTAGAAGATCTTAAAATGATCAATGATAGGGAAAAAATTTCTTTTCAAGTATCGGAAGAAGTAGCTAATATTCAAAAAGAGGAAATAATACCTTTTTGGAAAGGCAAAAGTATAAGAGAAAAAATATTTGATCAAATGACTGATGAGTGGAAAGATTGTTATTTCGCAGGGGTATTTACTGAGTTTATGGAGCAAAGAGCACCAGGGCATACTGCTGGAGATGGGAAAATATACGAAAAAGGATTTTTAGATTTTAAAGAAGAGATAAAAGAAAGTTTATCAAAAATTGATTATTTTAATGATGATAGTTCTTATGAAAAACAAGAGCAACTTAAAGCTATGCTCATATGTTGTGATGCAATAATAGAGTATGGAAAGAGATATAGTGAGGCAGCAAAGGCTTTAGCTGAAAAGGAATTTAATGCAAAGAGAAAAGAAGAACTACTTAAGATTAGTGAGATATGCTCACATGTACCTGCTAACAAACCAAGATCATTTTGGGAAGCACTTCAAATGTATTGGTTTGTCCATGTTGGAGTCATAACTGAATTAAATCCTTGGGATTCATTCAATCCAGGAAGATTAGACCAACATATATATCCTTTCTACAAAAAAGACATTGAAGAAGGTAAAATGACTGAAGAAGAAGCAAAGGAATTGTTACAATGTTTCTGGGTTAAATTCAACAACCATCCAGCACCTCCAAAGGTAGGAGTTACTTTAAAGGAAAGTGGTACCTATACAGATTTTGCTAATATAAATAGTGGAGGACTAAAAGCTGATGGTTCAGATGGAGTTAACGATGTAACTTATATGGTTTTAGATGTTATAGATGAAATGAGACTATTACAACCTAGTTCAAATATTCAACTTAGTCAAAAAAATCCAGATAGATTCTTAAAAAGAGCCCTTCATATTATTAAAAAAGGTTGGGGGCAACCATCTATATTCAATGCAGATGCAGTAGTAGAAGAATTACTAAGACAAGGAAAGTCTATAGAAGATGCCAGATGTGGTGGGAATAGCGGTTGTGTTGAAACTGGAGCTTTTGGAAAAGAGGCATATATATTGACAGGATATTTTAATCTAAACAAAGTATTAGAAATAACATTGCACAATGGAGTTGATCCTGTTACTTCAAAGAAACTTGGGATCGAAACTGGAGATCCACGAGAATTTAAAACTTTTGAAGAATTAATGAAAGCTTTTGAAAAACAATTGAATCATTTTATAGATATAAAAATTAGAGGAAACAATATGATTGAAAAGATATACCAAAAATATATGCCTTGTCCATTCTTATCAATAATAATTGATGACTGTATAAAAAATGGAATGGATTACAATGCTGGTGGAGCTAGATACAATACTAGTTACATTCAAGGGGTAGGAATAGGAACTATAACAGATACTTTAGCATCTATTAAGCAGAATGTTTATGATGAAAAATATTTGTCTATGGACAAATTGCTAGAAGTTCTAGATTCAGATTTTGCAGGCTATGAAGATATAAGAAGTAGATTTATAAATCATACTCCTAAGTATGGTAATGATGATGACTATGCAGATGATATAATGAAAGTAGTATTTGATATGTTCTATGAATCTGTTAATGGTAGAGTGAATATGAAGGGCGGACAGTATAGAATAAATATGCTTCCTACTACATGTCATGTTTATTTTGGTTCAGTATTAGGAGCAACTGCAGATGGTAGAAAAGCTAAGGAACCACTATCTGAAGGTATTTCTCCAGTACAGGGACGTGATCAATATGGTCCTACAGCAGTTATTAAATCAGCTTCAAAAATGGATCATATAAAAACTGGTGGTACACTTCTAAATCAAAAGTTTACACCTAGGTTATTAGAGGATGAACAAGGAATAGACAATTTGTTGCATTTAGTTAGAGCATATTTCAAAATGGGTGGTCATCATATTCAATTTAATGTAGTAAATGCTGAAACCTTAAAGGAAGCACAAAAGTATCCTGAAAAGTACAAGGATTTAATTGTAAGAGTAGCAGGATATAGTGATTATTTCTGTGATTTAAATACAGAGTTACAAAATGAGATTATTAATCGTACAGAACATGACAGCTTTTAATATAATTGGAGGTGTTTTGATGTCAAGAATAGATGCATTAAAAACAGTAATGGATGAAAATAATATTGATGGGCTTTTCTTAGTTACTGTACCAAATGTAAGGTATATAAGTAGATTTACTGGTTGTGATTCTTTTGTATTTATTACAAGTAAAAATAATTATTTCATTACAGATTCTAGATATACAGAACAGGCAGAAGCTCAATGCGATGGTTTTGATGTTGTAAGATATGGTTCAACTTCACCTTGGAAGCCACTTATGGAAACAGTAAATGATTTGGCAAAAAAGGATGGGGTTAAGAGAATAGGATTTGAAAAGGAATATTTGACTTTTAGTATGTATGAGAATATGTCTAAAAAACTTCAAGATATAGAATTGGTACCAACTTCTTATTTAGTTGAAGGATTAAGAATTATTAAGGATGAAGAAGAAATAAGCCTTATAAAGAAAGCGTCAGAAATAGCAGATGAAGCATATTCACATATACTTAAACAAATAAAAGTTGGCATGACAGAGATAGAATTAGCATTGGAACTAGACTATAAGATGAGGAAATTAGGAGCTGAAGATGTTAGTTTTGATACCATATTTATATCTGGCAAGAAGACATCTCTTCCTCACGGGCAACCTTCTGATAAGGTTATTGAATATGGAGATTTCGTGACAATGGATTTTGGAGCATTATACAAAGGATATCATTCTGATATGACTAGAACCGTTGTTGTTGGTGAAGCTAGTGAAGAGCAACTTAAGATTTATAATCTAGTTAAGAAAGCGCAACAAATAGGATTAGATACAGTAAGAGCAGGTATCACTGGTGAAGAAGTAGACAAAAAAGTAAGAGAGTCCATGGGCGAGTATAATAAGTATTTTGGACATGGATTAGGTCATGGATTGGGACTTGAACTTCATGAAATTCCTTTTATGGGAGTAAATTGTACTACAGTTCTTAAGGAAAACTTTGTTGTAACCGTTGAACCTGGAATATATATCCCAGGATGGGGCGGTGTAAGAATAGAAGATACAGTAGTTATAAAAGAAGATGGAATAGACATAATTACACATTCCCCTAAAGAACTTATTACAATATAATTTACTTAACAAAACCTCAGGCTTTGGCCTGAGGTTTTGCTAACCTTCTTCTTTATTGTTGTCTTTACTACTTTTTTGTTTTTTGTTAGAACCTTTTTTATTGTTCTTATCTTTTGCCACTTCTTGCACTCCCTTCTTAAAAATGTTCAATCCTCATAATATAGTATTTCTATTTTTATAAAAATTAACAATAAAATTGAGATTAATTTATAAATAGTGTAAACTATTATTAATTAGATAAGAGAGGTGTTAATATGTTTTTACAATCCTACAGTATTCCAGTTAAAGATGTAATGAGTAGTGATTTTTTCAAAATGAATAGAGAAGAAAATTTAGATGTTGCAGTTGAGCATTTACTTCACAATATCAAAAAAGAAATAATAGTATATGATGAAGATAATATTTGTGGAATAGTCACTATGTCAGATATTAAAAAAGTAATGGGTCAAGATTTTTCTAAAGTGTCATTAGATAGGATTATGTCAAGAGATATTATTTCAGTTGATTCTAATGAATGTATATTTAATTGTAGAAGTATAATGATTAAAAACAATATTAGAAGGCTTTTGGTTTTGGAAAATGGAGTAATTGTAGGTATTCTAAGAGAAGAACATATTGGAGATTATTTTTATAAAGGTGTTGAAGAAGCAGAATTAGCTATAAAACATATATTTGATAATATTCACGAAGCAGTATGCGTTGTTGATAGTAAAGGAAGAATAGTAATATGGAATAAAAACGCAGAAAAACTCTATGGTTTTAGTGAAACTGAGCTTAAGGGAAAACTATTAGAAAAATATTTTCCCAATGCTATGGATTTAAAGGTTTCTGATACAAAAGAGGGTGTTAAAAACATCTATCACTCTCCAAAGGAAGGATATCATGTAATAATAAGTGCTTCACCTATTATTATAGATGGAAAACTATATGGAGTAGTAAGTACAGAAAAAGATATAAGTGAAGTTGAAGAACTGCAAAATGAATTGAATAAGGCAAGACAACAGTTAGAGATATTGGAAAGACAGATAAAAGGCTATGCTCAAGAACCATTTAAAAGAATAATAGGAAGTAGCAATAAGATTCAAGAGAAAATTAATATTTCTAAACAGATAGCTCCTTCCAATGTTTCAGTACTTATTACAGGAGAAAGTGGTACTGGAAAAGAAGAATTTGCGAGGGCAATACATTTTTGCAGTGGTTTAAGTGGAAATTTTGTTCCAGTAAACTGTAGTGCTATACCTTATGAATTATTTGAAAGTGAGTTCTTTGGATATACTAGGGGAGCTTTTACTGGGGCAAATAGGGAAGGTAAAAGTGGTTTTTTTGAGTTGGCAAATGAAGGGACTCTTTTTTTAGATGAAATAGGTGATTTGCCATTATCTATGCAAGGAAAACTACTAAGAGTACTACAAGACAAAAAGATAAGAAAAGTAGGAGGAGAAAAGTATATACCATTAAATGTGAGAATTATTTCTGCTACCAATAAAGATTTACTTGAGATGGTAAAAGAAGAAACATTTAGGGAAGACCTCTTTTATAGGATAAATGTAGTTGAAATTAAATTGCCACCATTAAGAGAACGTAAGGAAGATATTGTTCCTTTAGTAGATTATTTTTTGAAAGAATTTTGTAAAGAAAATAACAAACCACTACCTAAAATAGAAAGCAATGTTGTGGAAATACTAGTTGAAAATGAGTGGAAAGGAAATATAAGAGAACTAAAAAATGTTGTAGAACACATGGCTATAATGTGTAATAATGGAGTTATTTCGTTAGAACATCTGCCAAAATATATTATTAAGAGAGACTTTAGTGATTTTTATAATTATAATGTTGATGGTTTTGATTTAAATAAATCATTAGCTAAATTTGAATTAAATATTATAAAAAAGGCATTGGAAATTTCAAATGGTAACAAAAAAGAAGCGTCTATACTCTTGAATATACCTAGGACTACACTTCATTCTAAACTTAAAAAATATGGAATGGATAATTAATTGATTTAATAAAATAATATGTTAAAATAATAGAGGGGATTGTTTAGAATTTAAAAATATTGTTTTTAAAAATCGCAATAAGTAAAATACACGACTAATAATAGACTAATGACTTTATGTAGTCGAAGATTTTGCCTTGAAAACTTAAGCATTCAAAGCAAAAAAACAATAATAGTCTAAAAATAGTCATAAGTAAATATTTTAGTTCCTGAAAAGGTATCAATAATCAATGTTTCAGGAACTATTTCTTTGGCATGAATATTGCAATATAATATGGTGAGGGTGATATGATATTTAAGCATGTTATTAATATAACAAAATATAGATTGGAGGGATAATATGTCAATAACAATGGAAACAGCTATGGAGCATAAGAATTCTTATGCAGTTACTTGCTGTAGATTTGAAGAAGGAACTATTATTAGTCCTGAAAATTTGGAAGATCCAAATTTAATTCCAGATTTAGAAGACTCTGGACTTGTAACAATACCAGAAAATGCCCTTAAAATAGGACAGGTATTAGGAGCAAAACTTTTAAAAACAATAGATTCACTTACCCCCCTAACAGAAGATTTACTAGAAGGAATAACTGAAATTGAAAGTGAAGATGAAAGTAAAGAAGTAGAAGAAAAATCACCAGAAAAAGAAATTAAAGTTGCAAACACAAATAGTCAAGAAGAAATTAGTGTTGGAAACATTAAAATCCATATCGGAGAAGGTAAAGATATAGATATTGAAATTCCTTATCCTATGATGGGAGAAGGCTTTGCTGAAAATGTGGAAGCTATCGAAGTGCCACAAGTAGAAAGCAAAAGTGAAGAGGTTGTTCAAGAAGAAAAAGAATTAAGAAAACTTGAAAGAAAGTATTTCAAAATTGATGAAGTAAAATTTGGAGAAGAAACTAAAATAGATGGAACAACTCTTTATATAAGAGAAGGTATTTGTGAAGATGCTGTAAAAACACAAGATTTAGTAGTAAGTATGACTTTAGATATCATAACACCTGAAAGATACAATGAATATTCAGATACTATCATGGATGTTCAACCTATAGCTACAAAAGAAGAAGGCGAAGTAGGTGGAGGAGTAACTAGGGTTATTGATGGTGCAATTGTCATGGTAACAGGAACAGATGTGAATGGTGTACAAATAGGTGAGTTTGGTTCATCAGAAGGTATACTTGAAGAAAATATCATGTGGAGCAGACCTGGTTCACCAGAAATGGGAGAAATATTTATAAAGACAAATGTAATAATAAAAGCTGGTAAGAACATGGAAAGACCAGGACCTATGGCTGCTCACAAAGCTACTGACTTTATTACACAAGAAATAAGAGAAGCTTTGAAGAAAGCTGATGAAAGTTTAGTTGTAAGAAATGAAGAATTTGTTCAAAAGAGAAGACCTGGCAAGAAGAAAGTAGTTATAGTTAAAGAAATAATGGGACAAGGTGCTATGCATGATAACTATATACTTCCTCAAGAACCTGTAGGAGTAATAGGAGCTAAGGCAAATGTTGACTTAGGTAATGTGCCTATAGTAGTTTCACCATTACAAGTATTAGATGGATGTATTCATGCATTAACTTGTATAGGGCCAGCTTCAAAAGAAACTTCAAGACATTATTTCAGAGAACCATTAGTATTAGAAGCAATGAAAGATGATGAAATAGATTTAGCAGCTGTAGTATTTGTTGGTTCACCTCAAGCAAATACTGAGAAATTCTATGTATCAAAACTTCTTGGAATGGCAATTGAAGCAATGGATGTTGATGGAGCTATTGTTACAACAGAAGGCTTTGGAAACAACCACGTTGATTTTGCTAGCCATATAGAAGAAATAGGTATGAGAGATGTATCAGTAGTTGGAATGACATTCTCAGCAGTTCAAGGACAACTTGTTGTAGGAAACAAATATATGGACGCTATGATTGACAATAATAAGTCAAGACAAGGTATTGAAAATGAAGTATTAGGTAATAACTGTCTATGCCATGAAGATGCTATAAGAGCTTTAAGCATGTTAAAAACTAAGATGGCTGGAGAAGAAGTAGTAGCTCCAGAAAGAAAGTTCAATCCTGAAGTTAAGAAAAACAATATAAAATTAATTGAAGAACAAACTGGTAGAAAGATAGAGCTTGTTAAAAATGAAACTTCTCTAAAAATGAGTGAAAAGAGAAGAAGAAAATATGAAAAAGACCTTGATGGTGAAAAATAATGGATAAACTTAAATATATTTCTTCAGAAAGATATTATGAAGGTATAATAATAGAAGTAACTGATGGATCTGTAGTTATTGATTTTAAGGGAAGAATGGGACAGATGAGGGTTCCTAAAAGAATGGTCATCAGTGAAAATAATCTCAAAGAAGGACAGATAGTAGGATTTTTAATGACCTATCCTGAGGTTATTGATGAAGAAATAAATGAGCATTATTTATATGGAAAAAGACAACTTCAAAAAAGAATTGATAACGGTAGTGAATTATAAGGAGGGAAAATGATGGGTCTTACAGTGATAAAAGGTATTCAATCTGAGATATATGTACCTATTACACCACAACCTGTGTGGACTCCAGTAACTAAGCCATTAAATGAAATGGTTATTGCTATAGCCACAGCAGCAGGTGTGCATTTAAAATCTGATGAAAGATTTAATTTATCAGGAGATACTTCCTATAGAATTGTTCCTGGTGACGTAAAATCAGAAGATTTAATGGTATCTCATGGTGGATACGATAATAGTGATGTAAATAAAGATATAAATTGTATGTTCCCTATAGATAGACTTAGAGAGCTAGCTGATGAAGGATTTATAAAAGGTGTAGCTCCGAAACATATAGGTTTCATGGGTGGCGGTGGAGACGTTCAATACTTCATCGAACATACAGGACCTGAAATAGCTCAAATCTTAAAGGAAGAAGGAGTAGACGGAGTAATAATGACAGGAGGGTGAGGTACTTGTCACCGCTCTGCCGTGCTTGTGCAGAGAGCGATTGAGGAAGCAGGAATACCAACTATAATTATTGCTGCTCTTCCTCCTGTTGTAAGACAAACTGGTACACCAAGATGTACAGCTCCATTAGTACCAATGGGAGCTAATGCTGGAGAACCTAACAATATACCAATGCAAACAGGAATAGTTAAAGATACATTAAAGCAATTAGTAGAAATAGAGACTCCTGGAAGGATAATAACTTTACCTTACGAATATGTAGCTAAGGTATAGGAGGGTATATCATGGAATTTGTTAAGAGCATTAATGTTGTTGACACTCATACAATGGGAGAGCCTACTAGAATTCTAGTAGGTGGTCTCCCTGTAATACCTGGTAACACCATGCCAGAGAAAAAGAAATACTTAGAAGAGAATATGGATCATATAAGGACAATGCTAATGCATGAACCAAGAGGTCATAAGGACATGTTTGGTGCTATAATCACCCAACCAACTTGTCAAGAGGCTGATATAGGTGTTATATTTATGGATGGTGGAGGCTACTTAAACATGTGTGGACATGGTTCTATAGGTGTATCTACTATGCTTGTGGAAACTGGCATGGTTGAAAAGGTAGAACCTGTGACAGAAATAGTATTAGAAGCTCCAGCTGGACTTATAAAGGCTAGAGTAGAAGTAGAAAACGGAAAAGTTAAAGGTACTTCTATAACTAATGTTCCATCATTCCTATACAAAGAAGACCTAGAAATTGAAGTACCTAATGTAGGAAAAGTAAAATTAGATATCTCCTTTGGGGGAAGTTTTTTTGCATTAGTTAATGCAAAAGAATTGGGAATGAAGGTAGATTTAGAAAATGTTAATGAACTAGTAGATATTGGAATGGCTATAAGAGATATATTAAACAGAGATGTTAATATATTACATCCAGAAAAGCCTCATATAAAAACAATTGATTTAGTAGAAATATATGACTTACCTTCAACTAAAGGAGCAGATTTGAAAAATGTAGTAATATTTGGGATGGGACAGGTTGACCGCTCTCCTTGTGGTACTGGAACCAGTGCAAAATTAGCAACACTATATGCTAAAGGGAAAATCGGTATAGATGAACCATTTGTATATGAAAGTATTACTGGAACTACATTTAGAGGAAGAGTTGTAAAAGAAACAAAAATAGGAGAATATTCTGGAATTGTTCCTGAAATTACAGGAAGAGCATATATAACAGGATTTAATCAAATTGTAGTTGATCCAGATGATCCATTTAAAGATGGCTTTTTATTATAAAAATATAGAACGACAGGAGTCGTTCTATATTTTTTTGTTAAAGTTAAAGTTCAACTTTAACCCTAGATTGGCTATTTTTACAGTTCTAAAGAGGTTAATGTAATACATTAACTAATATACATTAGCTTATTCTTTAAACAACTCTTCAAGTTCAACTAAGAACCTAGAAGGCTCCACTATTTTATCATTTCTAAATTTAACAGTTATAAGATCTAATACTTCTTTAGCTCTAGTCATTCCAACATAAAAAAGTCTTCTTTCTTCTTCTAAAAGATCGAGATTACCTTTGAAAAAAGCTTCAATACTATTAGAAGTTGGAAAATCTCCATCAATTAAATCTACCATATATACATTTTTAAATTCAAGTCCCTTTGCAGAGTGAATTGTAGTTAAAGTTACACCATTTCTTTCCTTAGAGGATTGACTAATCAAATAATCTAAATATTTAAGGCGACCTAAAAATTCATTTATATCTTCTGTATTCTCTGCAATCATTTTTAAATCAAACAGTATTGTTTTAAGTGAATCATAAGTATATCCAAATTTGATGGAGTTTTCTTTAAGATATCTTTCATATTTCAAATTGCTTTCTATAAACGCAATTGAATCTTTTGGATTTAGCTTTGCTAAATATTTAAAGTCCCTTTTTAATTCATTATATAATTTTACATAGTCTTCATTTAATCTAGGATATTTAAGGAGTCTATCAAATACAGACATATTGTAATCTAAAGTTTTTGCAAAACTAACATACTTTTTAAATGTAAATCCTCTCATCTTGTAGTAGATATTTTCAAAGGCCTGTATATTTGTATCATCATATGCAAGTTTTAAAAACTCAACTATATCTTTTACTATCCATTGATTGTGGTAGTTAATCTTTTTATCTCTTATGTAAAAAGGGATATCATTTTTTGCTAAGTACTCTATAAGACCTAAGGCAGAGATATTATTTCTATATAGAATTGCTGTATTTGGATAATCATTGTATTTTTTTAATTCACCTATCAAATACTCATATTGATCAAGTACAGTTTCAGCTCTAATTATTTGAATAGGTTTTAAGATTTTATTTTTAGTGAATAAATTTTTATTATATCTTAAGGTATTTTGCTTTATAAATTTGTTACATACATTTACTATATTTTTAGACGAGCGGTAGTTTTCTTCCATGTAAAATAGCTTAGCATTTGGATAGTCCTTATCAAAATTTAGTAGTCCCTTTGGAAAAGCTCCTCTAAATCCATATATAGATTGGTCATCATCTGCAACAATGAATAGATTGTTCTTAGGAGTAGCAATAGTTTTTATTATTTCTAATTGAAGTTTTGATGTGTCTTGTCCTTCATCTACTTGTATATACGAGTATTTGTTCCTATATTTATTGAGTAAATATTTATCTTGTTTTAGTATTCTATATGTAAATAAGAGCATATCATCAAAGTCTAATAAATAGTATTTTGACTTATAGTCTTCATAGATATTGTATATTTCTTTGAAATTTTTTATATCAATTTTATTTTCTTCTAAGAAATCATCTATTGTATACATCATGTTTTTTATATATCCAATGGTATTTACAATGCCTTCTAGATTTTCTTCTGTTATATATTCTCCATTTAAATCATAATAGATTTTTTTTAGGAGTTTATTTTTATTTGTATATTGATTTTGACCTTCAATTAATGTGTATTTGATATTTTTTCTAAAGGCATATTCTCTTAATATTGTGTAAGAAAAACTATGAATAGTAGAAAATTTTACAGATTGAAAACAAGTAGAGCCAAACATACTATCAAACCTTTCTCTCATGTCATTAGCTGAAGCTCTACTGAAAGTTATAGAGAGAATTTCGTTTGGCTCAACATTATACATTTTAATTAAGTTTCGTGTTCTTTGAATTAGAACAGTAGTTTTTCCTGCCCCTGGTACAGCTAATACCAAAGCTGGACCATCTTTATGAAGAGATGCACTTTTCTGATTTTTATTTAATTCAATTTTCATAATATCACCTTTTTGATTGTATCATATTATTATTTCATTAACAATAATGGAGGCAATGAGTCAGGTGACCGTCCCCTGACTCACATAAATATTGACTAATAAAAACATCTTGACATTTATATTTTTGTGAACTATACTGATTATAGTGTACTAATACAACTAATACACACTGTACACGTGGAGGTGATAAAGTGTTAAATATAGATGCTACAAGTAGTACTCCAATATATGAACAGATTATTGATGAAGTGAAGGAAGGAATTTTGAAAGGAATAATAGAACCTGGAGAAAAACTACCTTCTGTTAGAGAACTTGCAAAGATGTTGACTTTAAATCCTAATACTATACAAAAAGCTTATCAAGAGCTAGAAAGACAAAAGGTGACAGTTACTATTAGAGGTAGAGGTACTTTTGTTTCAGAGGATTATCAGCCAAGAAAGGATGAGGAAAGATTAATGGAAGTATCAGAACTGTTTAAAAAAGGAATAGTTGAAGCCTATTATATGGGGCTTACAAAAGAAGATATATGTAATTTGATTGAAAAATTGATAAGTGAATTAGAGGGGGTGGAGAAAGATGATTAAAGCTGAAAATATAGATAAGTACTTAGGTGGAGTGAAAATATTAGACAATGTAAATCTAGAGGTAAAGAAGGGTTCTATCTATGGCCTTATTGGTCCAAATGGAGCAGGAAAAACTACACTTATTAAATGTTTAGTAGGAATTTATAAACCTGAAAGTGGAAGCGCAATTATAACTGGTGAAAATATAATAGAGAATACTAAAGTTAAATCTAGGATAGGATATGTTTCTGATTACCAATACTTTTATCCAAATTTTAAAATCGCTGAGATGAAAGAGTTTTATAAAAACACTTATCCTATGTGGAATGAAGAAAGATATCAAAATTTAAAGAAACTATTTAAGTTAGATGAAAATAAAAAAATTAGGCATTTATCTAAGGGAATGAAAACTCAAGTTTCATTATTATTAAATTTATCTATAATGCCAAATGTACTTATACTTGATGAGCCAACTTCAGGACTTGACCCAGTTATCAAAAGAGAAGTGCTTAATCTTTTGGTAGAGGAAGTAAGTATGAATGAAACTACAATACTTATTTCTACTCACAATTTAGGTGAACTTGAACGTATTTGTGACCATATAGGAATAATTTATAATGGAAAAATACTTGCAGAAGAAAATATAGATGAGCTAAAGACTAAGGTTAGAAAAATTCAGGTAGCATTTAAAGATAGTATACCTGAGGAAATAGTTAATCACAAGGCTATTTTAAGTATAGAAAACAAAGGAAAGGTATATCAGATAATTACTAATGATAATATTGATGAATTTATAGAATTGCTTAAAAAGCATAATCCAATATTACTTGAAACTATCGATATGTCCTTAGAAGAAATATTTATATATAAGATGGGAGGGGAAGGATATGTATTTGAAGACATTACCCTTTAATAAATCTCTATTTAAAAAAGATTTAAAGATGATTATTCCAATTATTATTATTGTTGCTATAATCATGTTCTTTGTAACCACATTACCTATAACTACAGCATATCAAAGATATAAAGATGAAATTACATTTTATGAAAGTGAAGGTTATGAGTATAATGAAGATGAAATACTGGAAAGCCGTATACGTGATGTAAATTATCAATTAGAAGATGTAAATGAATTTTATCCAATTATCGTAATAGTTGTTCCAGTTGTTGTTGCAGCAATATTGTTTGGAGAGGAAAAGAGGAGAAAGACATTTGAAGTATTGTCTACAATGCCTTTTACCAGATATGAAATATTTTTTAGCAAATTATTGGTAGCACTAGTAGCTATAGTTTTTCCATTTTTACTAAATGGTTTAATAATGCTTTTAGCATTAGTTTTAAATTCAAATTTGAGGATATTTTATTCAGCAATACAAGTGTTAACTTGGATTATTAAATTTATTTATTATCAATTACCTTTTTTAAGTTTTGCATTTTTGTTTGGAACATTAGCAGGAACAACTATTGCACAATTTATTCTAACAGCAATATTTTTAGTATTTCCTATGGGATTTACCTATCTTTTATTTTCTAATATAAGCTGCTGGCTTAGATCAGGATTTTGGAGATTAAGTGGTTTTAGTGATATATGGGATAAGGTAGCAGAGTATAGCTTTTTTGAAGTGTTTAATAGCTCTTATAGAGGATCAAAACACTATATCTATTATATAACATTATCAATTGTACTATTTATTATATCAAAGATACTATTTGACAAAAACAAAATCGAGAGAAGTGGAGAGACTCTAGAGTTTGAAAACATAGAAACATTTTTCAAAGTAGGGGTTACTGTTTGTACAGCACTTTTGATGGGACTTATTTCTGTTTGGATATTTGAAGATTTAACCTATCATGTATATGCATATAAAAGTATATTCCTTGTTCTTGGCTATATAGTCGGAGGACTTCTAGGTTGGTACTTATCAAAATTAAGTATTAAGTTTAATAGAATTAAAGAATAAATAAAAAAAGGCTTCTTTTAAAAGAAGCCTTTTAAATTAGCATAAAAGATTAAAAACATTTTTTGGTGGTATAAGAGTATTAGATACTTTGAAGAAAGGATGATATATTGTGCTTATTAGAAATTTTTTAACAAATAGAAAGTCTATAAGAGAGTATAAAAACAAAGAAGTTAATCAAGATATACTAAATGAGTTAATTGATTATGGTAATGTTTTAGAATCAGGTGTTAATATTAGACATTTTAAGTTTTCTCTTTATAGGAACGGGAAAAGTATTTATGAAGCTTTAATAGGAAAAGGTGGATATGCTGGTGTTATGATTAAAAGTCCTCATTATATATCTCTTGATATACTTAATGATTCAACAAAGTCAATTGTAAAGGCCTCTTATGCTATGGAAAGTTTGATAACAAAAGCTACTGAATTAGGATTGGGAACTTGTTGGATTAGTATAGAAAATGTTGATGAAAAGACAAAGAAAGAAATACTAGATAACGGAAGTCAAGTTAATTATTTATTGGCTGTTGGATATCCCGCAGTTAAAAATCCTTTTAAAGAAGATGTAGCAAGTTGTAGATTGTCTATAGAAGAAATTGTTTATAAAGATGAGATAGGAAAAAATATTGAATTAGATGAAATTGAAAATAGAGGATTAAGTGATTTATTCTATTATATAAGATTTGCTCCATCAAGTTACAACAATCAACCTTGGAGATTTGTTTTAAAAGATGACAGAGTGGTTTTAATTTTGAAATGTAATGATGAAAAATTTAGATTAGTAGATGCAGGTATCATTATGTACTATTTTGAAAACATGGCTAAAGCTATAGGTATAAGTGGAAAATGGGATTTTCTAAGTATGGATAACAGAGAAATGGATGGAAATGTTTATAAAATAATAGGGGAGTTCAAATTATAAATTATCCATAGTGTTGGAGATCTAAGTTTTTTCAATATATTAATAAATATTTAATTTTAGGGAGACTTGTGGTCTCCTTTTTAATTTTTTGTTTTCTATTGACAGGGGGATAAATAGAAAGTATAATATGATTAAACATATGAACACTTATTCATATATTCACAAGTAAAGGGGGAGAAAGATGGTAGAGAGAGTATTGACATTAGAAGGACTTAATTGTGCACATTGTGCCAGTAAAATAGAGAGAAAGACAAATGACATAGTTGGTGTTGACAATGCAACTATGGATTTTATTTCAAAAAAGCTAAAAGTACAAATAGAGACAGAAAATAATTCAGATGAAATTATTACAGAGATTAAAACAATGGTTAATAAAATGGAACCAGATGTAAAAGTGTTAGAAAATGAAGATTTAAATGCACATAATCATACTCATGATCATAATCATTCCCATGATCATTCTCACAATCATGGTCATACTCATGAACATGGAAAACCTGAAAAAAATGAGATTTTTAAAATAGCAATTAGTGCAATTCTATTTTTAATACCAATATTGTTTAAATTGAGTGGAACTAAGGAGTTTATATTTTTCTTTTTAAGCTATATTATTGTTGGAGGAGAAATTCTCATTAGAGCTATTAAGAACATAAGTAGAGGACAAGTATTTGACGAAAACTTCCTTATGGCAGTGGCTACAATAGGAGCTTTTGCTATTGGTCAGTATCCTGAAGGTGTAGCAGTAATGCTATTTTATCAAGTAGGAGAACTTTTTCAAGGATTTGCAGTTGACAATTCAAGAAAATCTATAAAAGCATTATTAGATATTAGACCAGACTATGCAAATCTAATAAGTAAAGATGAAATAACTAAAGTGGATCCAAAAGATGTCCATGTAGGAAGTCATATAATAGTCAAACCAGGAGAAAAAATACCTCTAGATGGGGTTATTATTGAAGGAATTTCTATGGTAGATACTTCAAATATAACTGGAGAAAACGTGCCTAGAAGTGTCAGAGAAGGGGATATGGTTTTAAGTGGATTTGTAAATAATGATGGCTTATTGAAAATAGAAGTAACTAAAGAATTTGGTGAGTCTACAGTTTCTAAAATATTAAATCTAGTTGAGAATGCATCTAGTAAAAAGGCAGCTACTGAAAACTTTATAACTGTATTTGCTAGATACTATACGCCAGTAGTAGTTATAAGTGCACTTGTTATAGCACTTATTCCACCATTATTATTTGGTTTAAGTTTAAGTGACTGGGTTTATAGAGCTTTGATATTTTTAGTAATATCGTGTCCTTGTGCACTAGTGATATCTATTCCACTAGGATTCTTTGGAGGTATAGGCGGTGCTTCTAAATCTGGAATACTAATCAAAGGTGGAAATTATTTAGAGGCATTGAATCAAGTTGATACTATAGTTATGGATAAGACTGGAACTCTCACAAAAGGAGTTTTTAAAGTAACAGATGTAAAACCTATGGAAGGTTATACTGAAGATGATTTGCTAAAGTATGCAGCATATGGAGAAGCATTTTCAAACCATCCTATTGGGAAATCTATATTAAAAGCTTATGGAAATGAAATTGATAAAAGTATAATTGAAAATTACAAAGAAGTTTCAGGAAAGGGAATAGAGGCAGAAGTTAATGGGGATAAAATAGTTGTAGGGAACAGTAAATTTCTAGAAGAAAGAGGTATTGCAGTAAAAAAAACAAATGCCTTTGGAACTATAGTCCATGTAGGAATAAACAAACAATATGTAGGATATATTACTATATCAGATGAGATAAAAGAAGGGGCTAGTGATACTATAAAGGAATTAAAAAAACTAGGTATAAGAGAAACTATAATGCTTTCAGGAGATAACAGTATAGTAGCTAATGAAGTGAGCAAAACTTTGGGTATTGATACTGTATATGGAGAACTATTACCTCAGGATAAAGTCAATATATTAGAAAAAATAATGCTAGAAAAATCAACAAGAGGCAAGGTAGCCTTTGTTGGCGATGGAGTAAATGATGCACCGGTATTGGCAAGAGCAGATGTGGGAATTGCAATGGGAGGATTAGGCTCCGATGCAGCTATTGAAGCTTCTGATATAGTTATTATGACAGATGAGCTTAAAAAAATAGTTACTGGAATAAAAATTTCAAAGAGAACTAAGAGAATAGTTACTCAAAATATTGTTGTGGCTTTAGGGGTCAAGTTTATAGTTTTAATAATGGGAGCCTTTGGTGTAGCTACAATGTGGGAAGCAGTATTTGCAGATGTTGGAGTGTCAATTATTGCAATTTTAAATTCAATGAGAGCATTAAAAGTAGAGGAATAGATATTTCTCTACTTTTTTTGTTTATTTTTAAAAATTTATTATTTTTAATAATCATAGAAAATATGATAGACTATAAGGAGATAATAAATCTAAGAGGTGCAGAATTAATGAAAAATTATTTAAATAGTCTTGATAGAAGATATAATTATATAATACTAGCTGAAAATTTTTATCTAGATGATTCTAAAGAAAAAGCAATAAAGTTTTATCAAAAAGCATTGAAATTTCCTGGAGATGAAGATGATACAATAGATATACTTTATAATATAGCTTTCATATATGATGAAATGGACAATATCAAAGAGGCGTTGAAAGCTTATAGAGAAATAACTAAGGCAGATAATAAAGAAGCTGGAGCGTATTATGGGATGGCAACTCTTTATGAGAGATTAGGTGAAAAAAGAAGGGCATTAGAAAACTACTTTAAAGCAGCAGAAATAAATCCTGAATATGATAGAGCTTATTTTTACATAGCCAATATATTTGATGAAATAGGTGAAAAAGAAAAAGCTATAAAGTTCTATAAAAAAGTAATTGAATTAGTTCCAGAAGATTATATTGCATATAACAATCTAGGAAGTATATTTGAAGAATTAAATGATTATCATAAAGCTTATGAAATGGTAAAAAAAAGCATTGATATTAATCCAAATTATTATAAGGCATTATTTAATATGGGTGTAATACAAAAAAAGTTAAAAAATCTTAAGAAAGCAGTAGAATACTATAATAAATCCATTAATGAGAATAACACATATCCTTATTCATTTTTAAATAAATCTGTTATTTATATTGAACAAGGAAGAATAAAAGGAGCCATAGATGTATTAACAGAAGGAATTGAATATAACCCATATGCAGAGTATTTATATTATAATAGGGCTTGCTGTTATGCAAAATTAAACAAGAAAGATGAAGCATTTAATGATCTTAGAAAAGCGATATTGCTTTATCCTGATTTCATAAATATAATGAAAGAAGATTCGGATTTAGAAAATCTATATGATGATGAGAGGTTTAAAGATTTATTGAACAAAATAGAAAAAATAAAGTAATAAATTAGAAAAGGAGTATGGTTAATATGGTAATAATAAAGACTAGAGAAGAAATAGAAAATATGAGAAAAGCTGGCGAAATATTAGCAAGTTGTCATAAGGAAATTGCAAAAATAATAAAGCCAGGTATAACTACATATGAAATAGACCAATTTACAGAGGAGTTTCTAAAAAAACACAATGCAACTCCAGAACAAAAAGGATATCAGGGCTATCCTTTTGCAACATGTGCTTCTGTAAATGATGAAATATGCCATGGTTTTCCAAACAAAAAACCACTAAAAGACGGAGATATAGTTACAATCGATATGGTGGTTAACTTGAATGGATGGTTAGCAGATTCAGCTTGGTCTTATGGAGTTGGAAATGTTTCCCCTAAGGTAAATGAACTTTTAGAAGTTACTAAGGAATCACTTTATATTGGAATTGAGAAAGCTGTAATAGGGAATAGAATTGGAGATATTTCTCATGCTGTTCAGACTTATGTAGAGTCTAAAGGTTTTTCAGTTGTAAGGGATTTTGTTGGTCATGGAATAGGAAGAGATATGCACGAAGACCCTCAAGTACCTCATTTTGGTCGTCCAGGGAGAGGACTTAGACTTATGGAAGGAATGGTAATTACTATTGAACCTATGGTTAACATGGGAACATATAAATGTAAAGTTGATGATAATGGTTGGACTGCTAGAACAACAGATGGAAAACTTTCAGCTCAATACGAGCATACACTAGCAATAACTAAAGATGGTCCTATAATTATAACACAACAATAGATAAGGGGCGGTTTTAACCGTCCCTTTGTGTTGTAAATAATTTATTGGAATACTTGTTGACTTTATTATATAATAAGAAAGAAACAAATGTTTTTTAGGATGGTGAAAATATGGATTATACAAGTGGGCTAAATGATAGACAGAAGGAAGCCGTTCTTTATGGAGAAGGGCCTTTACTTATTTTAGCGGGAGCAGGAAGTGGTAAGACTAGAGTTTTAACTCATAGGATTGCTTATTTAATAGAGGAAAAGGATGTACTTCCATACAATATCTTAGCTATTACTTTTACTAATAAGGCTGCTAATGAGATGAAGGAAAGGGTTGGTAGTCTTATAGGAGATAAATTAGATGATTTGTGGATAGGTACTTTTCACTCTATATGTGTTAGGATTCTTAGAATGAATATTGAGAAATTAGGTTATAGTAGTAGTTTTGTAATATATGATAGTTATGATCAAAAGACTGTAGTAAAAGAATGTATCAAGGAATTAAACTTAGATAAGGACACATATAAGGAAAGAAGCATTCTAAGCACTATTAGTTCACTCAAGAATACAATGGTAAAACCGGATGAGTATATAAATGAAAACTATGGAAACTTCTACAATAGAAATGTTGGTGAAATCTTTGCTTTATATGAGAAAAAGTTAAAAAACAACAATGCTTTGGATTTTGATGATTTAATACTTAAGGCTATAGATTTACTAAAAGGCTATTCAGATGTACTTGAATACTATCAAAAAAAGTTTAGATATATATTTGTAGATGAATATCAAGATACGAACAAGGCTCAATATGAATTGGTGAAACTATTATCACAAAAGTATAAGAACCTATGTGTTGTTGGAGATGATGATCAATGCGTACTAAAAGGTTCTAAAATTACTACAACAAGAGGTAAAATTCCTATAGAAGATTTAAAGGAAAATGATAAGATTTATTCAGCATCTGGTAGAGGAGAAATATTAGAAGGTACTGTTGATAAAATAATGAAGAAAGAGTATCAGGGCCCTATAATAAGGATAAAAACTAAATCAGGAAAAATAATTAAAACTACTCCAAATCATATTATGTTTGGTAAACTTAATCCAGAACCAGGTGTATACTATGTTTATTTGATGTATAGAAGAGATAAGGGATACAGAATAGGCATGACTCAAGGAGTGAGATCACGAGATAGGGAAATAGTAAATGGTCTTATGGTTAGATTGAATCAGGAACATGGGGATAGGTCATGGATTCTTAAAACATGCAAAAGCAAAGAAGAAGCAGCATTTTATGAACAATTATTTTCTATGAAATATCAAATACCTACTTCGGTTTTTCAAGTTGCAAGTAGAAATATGACTTTAGGACAGGATTATATAGATAAATTATTTGATGAAATAGATACTAGAAAAAATGTAGTTAAGCTAATGGAGGATTTATTATTATTTGAAGAATACCCACACCATAGACCAAATGGTGTTATAAGAGGACAAACTGCAAGGAGAATTGTAAATTTATCTTTCTTTAGTGGAAAAAAAACTGGCGAAAAATTAGGATGGTATAGTCATAGAATACAATTTAATACAAGTGGTGACGAATTAAAAGATAATGTTGTAAGTGCAAATTTTCCTGTAAGAGCTGGGAAAAGAGAAACTTGGAGGGTGGAGACGGAAAGAGTAGATTATGATGAGGCAGTTGAATATAGCAAAAAATTAGAACAGTTAGAAGAAGATATCGAAGTTGTGAAAAGAGCTAGATTAACTGAAGATATTTACTTTACTTATATGCCTGCATCTCATATAAGGCCTAATATGAGTATTCCAGTATATGAAGATGGGAAAATATTAGAAGATATAGTTGAGGAAACTTCATTAGAAAAATATAGTGGATTTGTATATGATATTTCAGTTCCTAATTTTAGACAATATATTTGTGAAGATATTGTAATTCATAACTCCATATACGGGTGGAGGGGTGCTGATATTTCTAATATATTGAATTTTGAAAAGGATTTTGCAAATACAAAAATAATAAAATTAGAACAAAATTATCGTTCTACAAAAAATATATTAGATGTAGCTAATTCAGTTATTAAAAATAATTTTGAGAGAAAAGACAAAGCTCTTTGGACTTCTAATGATAAGGGAAGACAAGTAGTAGTTAAAATGGCAAATGATGAAAGAGAAGAAGGGGATTTTGTAGCTTGTAAAATTGAAGAGTTAATAAAAAGTGAAGGATTTAAACCTAGTGATTTTGCTATTTTATATAGAACCAATGCTCAGTCTCGTATTTTTGAGGAAATTTTCATGAGAAGAAGTATCCCCTACAAAATAGTTGGAGGAGTAAAGTTCTATGACAGAAAAGAAGTAAAGGATGTTATTTCTTATTTAAGACTTGTTCAAAATCCACTAGATGATGTGTCTCTAAAGAGGATTATAAATGTTCCTAAAAGAGGCATAGGAAATGCAACTATTGAAAAAGTAGAACAATATGCTTCTCTAAGAGGAGAAAGCTTATACAGTGCATTATTAGATGTAGGAGAAATACCAGGATTATCAAAAAGAGCGGAAAACAATCTTAGTGATTTCACTACTATGATAAATAAATTTTTAGCTATGAAGGAGATTTTGGGATTAAAGGATTTTGTTGAAGAAGTGGTAAATGGTACTGGATATATTAAAGAACTAGTAGCGGAAGATACAATCGAATCTAATACTAGAATAGAGAACTTAAAAGAATTTATCTCTGTTGCAGTAGATTTTGAATTCAAAAATCCAGAGGGAACTCTTGAAGATTTCCTAGGAAATATTTCACTTCTTTCTGATGTGGACAAGACTGAAGATGATTTAGAATCTGTTACACTATTGACTGTTCATAGCGCCAAAGGATTAGAGTTTCCTGTTGTATTTCTTGTTGGTATGGAGGAAGGTTTATTTCCTATTGCAAGGGCGTTAGATGTAGAAAGTGAATTGGAAGAAGAGAGAAGACTTTGTTATGTGGCTATCACAAGAGCAGAAAAACAATTATTTATATCTTATGCAAATATGAGAACTATATATGGTAATACTAATTATTGTAGATTTTCTAGATTTTTGGAGGAAATTCCTAAAGAATTAATCAATATGGAAGATGAAAAAGAAGAAACTAGTAAAAAGGATTTGATTGTAAAGCATTTTTCTAGAAAAAATGATAATATTAAAAATACAAATGTAGATGTTAAAGATGTTAGTGTTGGTACAAAAGTAAAACATAAGATGTGGGGTGTAGGTACTGTAGTTCAAACAGTAGATAGAGGTGGAGATATGGAGTTGGTTGTAGCTTTTGAAGAAAAGGGAATAAAGAAGCTTCTTTTATCCTTAGCACCTATAGAAATAATATAAGGAGGTTGTTAAATGGATAAAATTGAAAGGATCAAAGAACTTATAGAAATTCTTGATGATTTAAACTACCACTATTATACATTAGATGATCCGAAAGTAAGTGATGTTGAGTATGATAGGCTTTATGACGAGTTAGTAGATTTAGAAAAGGAAACAGGGAAGATTTTTCCCTATTCACCTACTCAAAGAGTAGGTGGAGAACCATTAGAAAAGTTTGAAAAACATATTCATATAAATCAACTTTGGAGTTTAGATAAAAGTCAAAGTATTGGAGAATTAAAAAACTGGGACAGCAGAATTAAAAGATTAATTGAAGAGTACAATCAAAACAATACAGAAAAATTACCTCTTCCTACTTATGTTACAGAGTATAAGTTTGATGGATTAACTATCAATCTTACCTATGAAAATGGTGAACTAATACAAGGAGCCACTAGAGGAAATGGTATAGTTGGTGAGGCTATATTACCTCAATTAAAAACTATAAAAACTATTCCTCTAAAGATTCCTTTTAAAGGTAAGATTGAAATTCAAGGAGAAGGCCTTATGCCTTTAAAAGCCTTAGAGAACTACAACCAAATCAGCTCTGAACCACTTAAAAACGCTAGAAATGCTGCTGCCGGAGCATTGAGAAATCTTGATCCAAAGGAGACAAAGAGAAGAAATCTTATAGCTTATTGTTACAATGTTGGATATATAGAAGGAAAAGAGTTTTCTACACATATGGAGATGCTTAAGTTCTTAGAAGACAATAAATTACCTGTAAATAATTATAGAGTTGTTTGCAATACAATGGAAGAAGTAATTGAAGAGATTGACAAAATAGATATAGAAAGAAAAGTTCTAGACGTTCTAACAGATGGGGTAGTAATTAAGCTAAATGACATGAGAACAAGGGAAGTACTTGGATATACTCAAAAGTTTCCACGCTGGGCTATAGCTTATAAATTTGAGGCAGAAGAAACAACTACTAAGCTATTAAGTGTAGAATGGAATGTGGGGAGGACTGGAAAGGTTACACCTACAGCAATTTTAGAACCAGTGGAAATAGGAGGCGCAACAGTAAAGAGGGCAACACTAAACAACTGGGATGATATACTTAGAAAAAAAGTACAGTTAAATTCTAGAGTACTAATAAGAAGATCTAATGAGGTAATTCCTGAGATTATGGGAGTTATGGATACAGATGATGAAACTCAGCCTATAGAGAAGCCAGAATATTGTCCCGCTTGCGGAAGTGAATTGGTACAGGATGGGGTTCATATATTTTGTCCTAATTCATTATCCTGCAAACCTCAATTAGTTTCTAGAATGGTTCATTTTGCAAGTAGAGATGCTATGAACATTGAAGGCTTCAATGAAAAAACTGCTGAAAAGCTTTTTGAAGAATTAAATTTGACAGATATCCCTGAAATATATGAGCTTAAATATGATGACTTAATTAATTTAGAAGGTTTCAAAGAAAAGAAGACTAACAATTTACTTAATGCTATTGAAAAGAGCAAAGAAACTAATTTAGCTTCATTTATATATGCTCTAGGTGTTCCGAATGTAGGAATAAAAACCGCTAAGGATTTAGCAAATCATTATAAATCATTAGAATACATTAAGAATGCTAAACACGAAGAACTAATTACTATACCTGATATTGGAGATGTAATAGCAAATAGCATTATAGAATTTTTCCATGACTCTAAGATATTAGAAAGTATAGAGAAACTTTTAAATGAAGGAGTGAATCCTGTTTATGAAGAAGATGATACTGTAGGTGAAAGTTTCTTTAGTGGGAAAACTGTGGTTATAACAGGAACTATAGAAGGAATTTCAAGAGCTGAAATAAAAGAAAAAATAGAGAAAATGGGTGGAAAAGTCACAGGAAGTGTAAGCAGTAAGACGGATTATGTAATAGTTGGAGAATCTCCTGGTTCAAAATATGAAAAGGCATTAAGTTTAGGAATTGAAATAATAGATTCAGTAAGGCTTATGGAGTTGATTTAATTTGATTTTATCAATGCATAAGTGATAAAATAGTTCATAAATAGAATTTGTTATGTGAAGGAGGATTGCAATGATTTCAAAGGATGATGTAAAACATATAGCTTATCTTTCAAAGTTAAAATTTAGCGAAGAGGAAATAGTTGATTTTACCAATAAATTTTCTCAAATAGTTGAGTATGTAGATAAATTAAGTGAAGTTGATACAGAAAACATAGATTCAACTTACCAAATTAGTGAAGAGTATCAATTTATGAGAGAAGATGAAATTAAGGAAAGTCTTTCTAGAGAAGAAGCACTTTTAAATGCTCCAGATAGTCAATTTGGATATTTCAAACTACCTAAAGTATTAGAATAGAGAGGTGAGTATATTGGATTTAACAAAATTATCAGCTATTGAACTAAGACAAAAGCTTATTGATAAAGAAGTATCAAGTGTAGAAATAGTAAAGAGTCACATAAAAAAAATAGAAGAAATGGAGAGTTCTATTGGAGCTTTTATAACCACCAATGGTGAAGAAGCATTAAAAACCGCAGAATTAGTAGATAAAAAGATTGCTAACAATGAGGAAATTGGTTACCTAGCAGGTATTCCAATAGGAATCAAAGACAATATTGTGACTAATGGTATAAAAACTACTTGTGGTTCAAAGATGTTAGAAAACTTTGTACCCCCTTATGATGCTACAGTTATAGAAAAGATAAAAGGTGAAGATGGAATAATCATAGGAAAGACCAATATGGATGAGTTTGCTATGGGTTCTTCTACTGAGACTTCATATTTTAAAGTGACAAAAAATCCTCATGATTTAGAGAGAGTTCCTGGAGGTTCAAGTGGTGGCTCAGCAGCAGCAGTTGCTTCATTTGAAGTGCCATTATCATTGGGATCAGAAACAGGAGGTTCTGTTAGAGAGCCAGCAAGTTTCTGTGGTATAGTAGGGATAAAGCCTACATATGGATTAGTTTCTAGATATGGATTGATTGCATTTGCATCTAGTTTAGATCAAATAGGTACTTTTGGAAGAAATGTTTCAGATGCAGCTTTACTATTAAATGCAATATCTGGACTTGATAGAAGAGATTCTACATCTGTTTCCAAAGAGAAAATCGACTATACAAAAGCAACAGTTGAAGGTATAAAAGGTATGAGATTGGCATTACCTAAGGAATATTTTGGTGAAGGCATAGATAAAAGTGTAAAAGAAAGAGTTTATAATGCTGTAAAAGTGTTAGAAAGCTTAGGCGCAGAGATTGAGGAAATTTCACTACCTTATACAGACTATGCTCTTTCCTGTTATTATCTAATATCTACTTCTGAGGCAAGCTCTAATTTAGCTAGATTAGATGGAGTAAGATATGGATATAGAGCAGAAAAATATGATGATTTAGAAGAATTATATATAAATTCTAGAACAGAATCATTTGGTGAAGAAGTAAAGAGAAGAATTATGCTTGGAACTTATGCATTGAGTAGTGGGTATTATGATGCGTACTATGAAAAGGCTCAAAAAGTAAGAACTCTTATTAAAAGAGATTTTGATAAGACATTTGAAAAATTTGATGCTATTATTTCTCCTACAGCACCAATACTACCATTTAGAATTGGAGAAAAGACGGATGATCCTCTAGCTATGTATATGTCTGACATCCTTACAGTATCTGTAAATTTAGCTGGAGTATGTGCATTATCAGTTCCATGTGGTTTTGTAGAAGGGCTACCTGTAGGTCTTCAATTAATTGGGAATAGATTTGAAGAAGAAAAAATAATTAAACTAGCCTATAACTATGAGAGAAACAGAGGTGATATAAATGGCTTATAAAACCATAATAGGACTTGAAATACATTGTGAACTAATGACTAATTCAAAAATATTTTGTAGTTGTACTACAGAGTTTGGTGGAGAAGCAAATACTCACTGTTGCCCTGTATGTTTAGGTCTTCCAGGTGCACTTCCAGTTATAAATAAAAAAGTAGTTGAATATGGTATAAAAGCAGGACTTGCTTTTAACTCAAAAATTGCAAGAGAAACTAAAATGGATAGAAAGAATTATTTTTATCCTGATTTAGTTAAGGGATATCAAATATCTCAATATGATATTCCTCTATGTGATGGAGGATATATTGAAATAGAAAATGAAAATGGACCTAAGACTATAAGATTAATTCGAATTCATATAGAAGAAGATACTGGAAAATCAATTCACTCAGAAGATGGAGGTTCTCTACTTGATTTCAACAGAAGTGGAGTACCACTGATTGAGATAGTTACACAGCCAGATATGAACTCTCCAGAGGAAGCAAGAGAGTTTCTTGAAAAGTTAAAAGCTACTTTAAGATATATTGAAGTTTCTGACTGCAAGATGGAAGAAGGTTCTCTAAGATGTGATGTGAATATCAATGTAGTTGACGAAGAAACAGGAGTTAGAACAACTATTACAGAACTAAAGAATCTAAACTCATTTAAAGCAGCAGTAAAAGCTATGGAATATGAGGAAAAAAGGCATATTGCTCTTCTTAAAGAGGGAAAAGATGCAGTTAGAGAGACTAGAAGATGGGATGAAGTAAAAAATGAAACAATAGTTATGAGAACAAAGGAAGATGCTGCAGATTATAGATATTTTCCTGAACCAGATTTAGTTAAGATGAAAATAGAAGAAGAATGGATTGAAACAATTAAAAAGAACTTACCTGAACTACCTCAAGACAAAAAAGAAAGATTTATAAAGGAATATGATTTACCTGAATACGATGCAGGAGTTTTAACTCAAACAAAAGAATTGGCTAATTTCTATGAAGAAACAGTTAAATACGTAAATGATCCAAAACAGGTAAGTAACTGGGTAATGGGAGATGTTTTAAGAAGATTAAAAGATGAAGAAATAGAAGCAGAAGACTTAACCTTAAAGCCAAAAGACTTAGCTGAACTTATAATTCTTATACAAGATGGCAAGATAAGCAATAATATAGGCAAAAAAGTTTTAAAGGATATGTTTGAATCAGGAAAATCAGCAAGTACTATAGTTAAAGAAAAAGGCCTAATTCAAATAAGTGATGAAGGAGAACTTAAAACAATTATAGAAAAAGTAATTAGTGAAAATGAACAATCTGTAACAGATTATCATAATGGTAAGGATAGAGCGTTAGGATTTTTAGTTGGCCAAGTAATGAAAGCTACTAGAGGTAAGGCTAATCCCCAACTTGTGAATAAATTGGTACTTGAAATAATAGAGAAAAAATGATAAACTATACAATGATATTACAATTTTTTAATAGAATTTTAACAAAGATTTAATTGTAAAAATCAGTATTTTTATATATTATTAGAAATAAGAATATATTGTGAACAATTAAAACTTTCTGAAAATTATATTTGTATTTAAATAGGGTTTGCTCAATCTTCAAATAGAAGTGGGGAAACCCTTTAATTAAATTTATATATTGAAGGAAAGGAGGGTTTGGAATTTTCTTAATAATCAAATAAGATTAAATTTTCACAATAATACAATTTTATGGAGGTGTTTATATGCTCAAGTATACTTTAAAAAGAATAGGGGTAGCTATTATTACTCTTTGGGTTATAGTAACTGTTACATTCTTTTTAATGCGTGCAATACCAGGGGATCCTTTCACTGATCAAAAGAGAATCCAACCAGAAATCATGGAAAAACTTAAGAAAAAATATGGTTTAGATAAACCTTTAATAGTGCAATATGGAACATATCTTAAGAATTTATTAAAAGGTGATTTAGGGGATTCAATGAAATATAAAAATAGGTCTGTTAATGACATTATAGAAGAAGGTTTTGCAGTTTCAGCCAAAGTAGGAATGATGTCTTTAGCTTTGGGAGCAATAGTAGGAATAACTTTTGGAATAATAGCTGCACTTCAGCGGGGTAAATTTTTTGATTACTTTGTAATAATTATAGCTGTTATCGGGGTATCAGTACCAAGTTTTGTATTTGCTGCATTATTGCAATATTTCTTTGGGGTAAAATTACAATGGCTTCCAGTTGCTAGATGGGGAACGCCAGCTCACTATGTAATGCCGGTTCTTGCACTAGGTCTTAGACAAATAGCTTATATTGCTAGGATGATGAGGACAAGTATGTTAGATGTTTTGAGTCAAGACTATGTAAGAACAGCTAAGGCAAAGGGACTTTCTAGAGCAGCTGTTACTTGGAAACATACAATTAGAAATGCAATACTACCGATAGTAACTATATTAGGTGTTTCAATTGCTGGAGTTGTTGTAGGGTCCTTTGTTATAGAGAATATATTTGCTATACCTGGAATTGGTAAGCATTTTGTACAGAGTATAACCCACCAAGACTATACTCTTATCATGGGAACCACAATATTTTATGCAATTATTTTAATAGTGATGATGTTTATTGTAGATATTGTATATGGTTTAGTAGATCCAAGAATAAGGCTTGATTAAGGGGGGAAGGAAATGTCTAATGTTAAAACAACTGAAGTTCAACAAGTACAATTTACCAAAGATATGTTTGAAATAATAGGTAAAGATAAAGCTAGCTATGATAAAATTGTAAGACCAAGTCTTACTTATTGGGCAGATGCTTGGAGAAGGCTTAAAGAAAATAAATTGGCAATTGTAAGCCTTATTATATTATTAGCAGTTGTAGTTATGGCATTTTTAGGACCTAAGATGAGACCTTGGGAATATGATTTTCAAGATTTTTCTGCTATAAATAAGGGGCCAAGTGCTGAGCACTGGTTTGGTACAGACGAACTTGGTAGAGATATATTTGTAAGATGTTGGGAAGGTGCAAAAGTATCTCTGTTTGTTGCATTAGTTTCAACAATAATAAATGTAACTATAGGTATTTTATATGGTGGTATATCTGGCTATTTAGGTGGCCGAACAGATATGATTATGATGCGTTTTATAGAGATTATATATTCAATACCTGAATTACTATGGGTAATATTATTAATGGTAGTATTAGGGCAAGGGCTTGGTACAATTATTATTGCATTATCTATTACAGGTTGGGGTGGTATGGCTAGACTTGTAAGAGGGCAAGTTCTTCAATTAAAGCAGATGGAGTTTGTTCTTGCTGCAAAGACTTTAGGAGCAGATACTTCAAGAATTATTACAAAGCATTTAATTCCAAATACTATGGGACCAATATTAATTAATTTAAATTTCCAAGTACCAGGGGCAATATTTACAGAAGCAATGTTAAGTTATATTGGATTAGGAATACCTGAACCATATGCTAGTTGGGGTACACTTGCTCAAAGAGGTACTAGAATGCTTCTAATACATCCTTATCAATTGTTTTTCCCTGCATTACTAATATGTATAACCATGTTGGCTTTTAATATCTTAGGAGACGGTCTAAGAGATTCCCTAGACCCAAGGCTAAGGAAATAAGGAGGGAATAAAATGGATAATGAAAAATTACTGCTACAGGTAGATAATTTACATGTGTCTTTTGACACTTATGCAGGGGAAGTAAAAGCAGTTAGAGGCGTATCCTTTCATGTAAATAGAGGAGAAACTTTAGCGATAGTAGGAGAATCTGGTTGTGGAAAGTCAGTTACTGCTCAGACAGTAATGCAATTAATACCAATGCCACCAGGAAGAATAAAGGAAGGGAATATATTTTTTGAAGGTAACAATTTAGTGAAATATAGCGATAAAGAGATGGAAGCTGTAAGAGGTAAGGATATAAGTATGATATTTCAAGATCCTATGACTTCACTTAATCCAACTATGAAAGTTGGAAAGCAAATAATGGAAGGACTTATAAAGCATCAACATTTATCTAAAGCTGAAGCAAAGGAAAGAGCTGTAGAAATGCTTAAATTAGTTGGATTACCAACGCCAGAAAAACGTGCTAATCAATACCCCCATGAGTTTAGTGGTGGTATGAGACAAAGAGCTATGATAGCTATAGCATTAGCATGTAATCCAAAGTTGTTAATTGCTGATGAACCAACTACTGCTTTAGATGTTACTATTCAAGCTCAGATAATGGAACTTATGAAAGAACTTCAAATAAAACTCGATACTGCAATAATACTAATAACTCATGATTTAGGAGTTGTTGCAAAGGTATCTGATAGGATAGCGGTTATGTATGCAGGAGTAATTGTTGAAAGCGGCACTAGTGACGAAATATTCCATGATCCTAAACATCCTTATACTTGGGGACTTTTAAAATCAGTTCCAAGGCTCGATAGAAAACAAAAAGAAAGGCTTATACCAATATATGGTACTCCACCGGATTTATTTGCACCACCTCCAGGATGTCCATTTGCGCCTAGATGTGATTATGCAATGACTATATGTAAAGATTATCATCCTAATAGATTTAATATAACTGATTCCCATTACTCACATTGTTGGTTACATCATGAGTTGGCACCAAAGGTAGACAATGATTTGGTAAAAGGAGGTGCAAATTAGTTATGGAAGAAAAAAAGACTTTAATTGATGTAAAAAATTTAAAAAAATATTTTAATGTAGGAGGAGGTCTTTCATTAAAGGCAGTAGATGATATTACTTTTTATATAAGAGAAGGAGAAACCCTTGGTCTTGTAGGAGAATCAGGATGTGGTAAGTCTACTGTAGGCAGGACCATTATAGGCTTATATGAAGCAACTGACGGTGAAGTAATTTTTGATGATATGAATATTGCACAATTAAAAAAGGACGAGAAAAAAGAATTTGCACGTATGGCACAGATGATATTTCAAGACCCTTATGCTTCTCTTAACCCAAGAATGACAGTTACTGATATAGTAGGTGAAGGTATTGATATTCATGGTTTGTATGAGGGAAAAGAGAGACAGAAAAGGATTTATGAATTATTAGAGATAGTAGGACTTAGTAGAGAACATGCCAGTCGTTTTCCACACGAGTTTAGTGGAGGACAAAGACAACGTATAGGAATTGCAAGGGCATTAGCTATTGAACCAAAATTTATAGTATGTGATGAGCCTATTTCAGCTCTTGATGTATCTATACAAGCTCAGGTAGTTAATCTTCTTGAGGATTTGCAGGAGGAACTTGGGTTGACGTATTTGTTTATAGCCCATGATTTAAGTATGGTTAAGCATATTTCAGATAGGATTGCTGTTATGTATTTAGGTGCACTAGTTGAAAAGGCAGTGAGTCATGAATTATATGACCATCCACTACATCCATATACTCAAGCACTACTTTCAGCAGTACCTATTGCTGATCCAGCTATAGAGAGAACAAGAAAGAGAATTATTCTTGAAGGGGATGTACCAAGTCCAATTAATCCACCACCTGGATGCAAATTCCAAGGTAGATGTAGTTATGCGGAAGATATATGCAGAAAAGAAACACCTGAATTAAGGGAAGTAAAACCAGAACACTTTGTTGCTTGTCATTTGGTTAAATAAAGTATAAAAATAAGTAATGTAAATGGTAAATATAACATAAATATAGAATATGTATTACTTTAACTTGACAATATATTAAATATTCTTTATAATTTCATTAAATTAATTAAACAAAAACAAACATAATAATAATGAAAAGAAATAAGTGTAAAAAAAATGTCGATAATTAATTACTTTTTATTATTAATTATTTGCAAAAATGAAGGAATTTTCAAAATTATATAGAATAGTTTAAATAGTAAGAAAATTAAATCGGGAGGTGATTCCTTTATAATTATTAAGGACCATATTTATAATAAATTATAAATGATAAGGGGGAAAGCTTCATGAGAAAGCACAAATGGTTAGTGTTTTTACTAGTATTATCTATGGTATTATCATTGGCTTTGACTGGTTGTGGTAAAGAAAATGATCCTGCACCAGTAGATACAGAAGGTGGGGAAGAAGAAGCACCAGATACAGAAGAAGGCGAAAAATTAGCAGATGAGCAAGTTTTAAAATTAAACTGGGGTGCAGAACCACCAGATTTAGATCCACAGACTACAACTGACTCCGTTTCTATTGAAATCCTTACTGCTTGTTATGAAGGACTTGTAAGATTAAATCCAGATGGAACTGTAGGTGAAGGACTTGCAGAAAGTTGGGATGTAAGTGATGATGAAACAGTTTATACTTTCCATTTAAGAGATGCAAATTGGTCAGATGGAACGCCAATAACTGCTTATGACTTTGAATTCGCATGGTTTAGAGCTATCGATCCAGATGTAGCAGCTCAATATTCATACCAATTGACAGATACAGCAGGAATCAAAGGGGCAGCTGCATTCTTTAATGGTGAGACTACAGATAAGGAAACTGTAGGTATTAAGGCTATCGATGATAAGACTTTCGAAGTTACACTAGAAAGACCAGTACCATTTTTCCTAAGTCTAACTTCATTTGTAACATTTGTACCTGCACAAAAAGCTGCAGTTGAAAAATTCGGTGATGAATTTGCTTCAGCTCCTGACAAAATGGTTTACAGTGGTCCATTTGTTATAAGTGAGTGGCAACACGAACAAAAATTAAACCTTAAGAAAAATGAAAACTATTGGGATGCTAAAAGTGTAAAACTTGAAGAAGTACAAGGTGATATGATTGTAGATAGTAATACTGCTATCAATCTATATGAAAGTGATGACCTTGATATAACTTCAGTTCCAGCAGAATTTATTGATAGATATAAGAACGAATCTGAATTCCAAAGTTTTGCAGATGCACTTACTTGGTATTTACAATTTAACTGTGAAGATAAATACACAAGCAATCAAAACTTAAGATTTGCATTAGCATATGCTATAGATTCAGAATCTTTTGTTAACAATGTATTAGCAAATGGTTCACTTGTAGCTGGCGGATTATGTCCACCATTACTACCAGGTAAAGATGGGAAAGAATTTGCTGAAAATCGTGGATTTGTAATTCCAAAACATGATGCAGCAAAAGCAAAAGAATATTTTGATAAAGCACTAGAAGAATTAGGTGCAACTAAAGAACAAGTTGAGGATCATTTATCATTCTTAACAGGTGAATCAGATAATGCTAAGAAATATGCAGCAGCTATTCAAAGTATGTGGAAACAAAATCTTGGTATAGAAGTTAAAATTGAAGCAGTTGCATTTAAGATTCGTTTAGACAAATACAATCAAAAAGATTATACTACTACTTTAGCTGGTTGGAGTGGAGACTATAATGATCCACTAACATTTATGGACTTGTTTGTAACTGATGGTGGTAACAATGATGCTTATTGGAGCAATGCAAAATATGACGCTGCTATCAAGAACGCTATTGAAGGTGACGGGGATGAAAGAATTGATGCTATGATTGAAGCTGAAAATGTATTGGCAGAAGAACTTCCTATATTCCCTATCTATGTTCCAGCAAGAAACATAATGCAAAAAAGCAAAGTTAGAGATGTTGCTAGATTCCCAGTTGGATCAGATTTAGATTTGAAATGGGCATATATAGTAGAAGAATAATATATTTTTAATAAGGCCTATCAGTAATTGATAGGCCTCTATTTGGTTTTATAGCATATTATTTAACTTTATTGGAGAAGTAAAAGGTAGATAATTAATATTACATTATGGTTACAAAACCCCTATTTAGTTGACATAACAAATATAGTAATGATATAAATTATTTAAGAAGATTATAATTTAGTAGAAAACTGTAGAAAGGGGCAAAAGTTATGAAGAAAGTGAAGATAGTATTTACCCTTCTAGTAGTTTTTTTATTGTTTAGTTCCAATTCCTTTGCGGCTTCTAAGTACAGTTATACTACCATGAATTTCGATGGTAGAACTCAGAAGGTACGAACTGTACCAGTGTTAATTGACGGCAAATCTGTTAGTTCTGACATACCTTCTTTTATCTATAAAGACAGTACATTGGTACCTGTAAGGTTTGTTGCAAATGGACTAGGAGCAGAAGTGAAGTGGAACCAAAAGAATAAAACAGTTACAGTAATAGACAAGGGAAAAGAAGTAGTACTAGGTATAGAAAGTCCAAATGTATACATAAACGGACAAAAACAAAAATTACCTAAAAACACACCACCGCCTAAACTAGTAAATGATTCAAGAACTATGGTTCCTATAAGATTTATTTCTGAAACACTTGGCTATAGTGTAGCTTGGGATAATAATAGAGGGATTGTTAACATCAAAAGTGGAAGTAGTGAGAACGAAGCTGAAATAAACAATATCAGCATAGAAACTGAAACAGATAATCTTCTTAAAATAAAAATTTCAGGTTCTAGTTCTTTCAAGTATGAGAAAATGAATCTTGAATATCCACCAAGGCTAGTTATTGACATTCCCAATTCCAAATTAAATCTTAAGAATCAAGGTAATGGTGATGGTTCTGGAATAGTAAATATTCCAGTGGGACAAGATCCTATAAAACAAATAAGCACTTCTCAGTTTTCAGTTAATCCAAATGTAACTAGAGTAGTGATTCATTTGACAGAAGATATAAAGTATAATATTGATCAATCTGGTGATGGAAAAAACTTAGAAATTTCATTTCCGACTTCACAAGTTCCATCAACTCCAGTAGTTAAACCTATTGAACCAGTACAACCAACACAACCAGTAAAACCAGTGCAGCCTTCAAACAAATTTTTAGATATTAAAATAGAAAATGTTAATGGAGAAGATGCTATTGTAATATATAATAGTACTATCCCTAAAACAAATAATTTCAAAATGACTAATCCAAATAGAATGGTAATAGACATTTTAGATTCTACAATTGATTTAGATAAACAAAAAAATTACAATTATGATTTGGGAATTGTAAAAGGCGTAAGGGTTTCTCAATTTTCTTTAGAGGATAAAATTGTGCGAGCTGTAATTGATATTAAAGATGGAGTTAGTAAAGAAAATGTCAATGTAAAATCTGAAGGAAATAGAATAATTATTATACCAGAGAAAAATGCTTGGGAAGGAATAGATTTTTCTAAAGTTGATAGTGAGAGAAAATTAATAATTAGTGCATTAAACGATACTAATTATAGTGTGAATTATGATTCGGTAAAAAAGACTATGGAGATCATGGTCCCCTTAGAAAATGTAAAACTTAATAATGGCACTTTAAATATTGGAGACAATCTTATTGACAATATAGTTATTGGAGAAGAACTAGGCTATAAAAAAGTAGTAGTTAATTTTAAAAGAAGTGTTATATACAATGTAATATCTAGGGAAATTGACAATAAAATAGCTATAACATTTGTAAGAAATCAAGATGTATCACCTAGTGAAAGACTGATAGCTATAGACCCTGGACATGGTGGTTCTGACCCTGGTGCTTGCTATGGTGCACAGGAAAAAGAAGTAACTATCAGTATTTCTCATAAATTAAATGATAGATTAAAATCATTGGGATATAATACTATAATGACAAGAAGTGATGACTCTTATAAGGGATTATATGAGAGGACAGACATTGCAAATAATAATAATGCTGACATATTTATTAGTATTCATTCTAATGCAAATAATAATAGAAATGCTTCAGGTTTAGAGACATTATATCACCCAAGTAAATCAGAAGGTGATGGTAGTAGTCTTGATTTAGCAAAGATGATACAAGAAGAAGTAATTAAGACTACTGGATTTAAGGATAGGAGTATAGTAGAACGACCTAAATTAGCAGTGCTTAGAACATCTCATATGCCTGCAGCTCTTATAGAAGTAGGTTTTATAAGTAATCAAGGAGATCAAGCACTTATAACAAATAGCGAGTTTCAAGATAAGGTTGTAGATGGTATAGTTAAAGCTATAGAAAGATATTTCAAAGAGTATTAATAAGACAGGGACAATTCCCTGTCTTGTTTTGCAAAACATAGGAATTATCCTTGTATAAAGACTTTGTTATAAGGTATACTTAATAAAGTCTTTATTATTATTTTATAGGGAGGTATTAAGATGGATTTGTTTTTAGGGTATTTATTGATTTTTTTCGCTAGAATAGTGGATGTTTCAATGGCAACAGTAAGAACACTAATGGTAGTGCAAGGAAGAAAAGTTCAAGCCGCATTAATAGGTTTTTTTGAGGTTATTGTTTATGTAATAGCCTTAGGAAAAGTTGTTAGTGGATTAAGCAATCCAGGAAATTTACTTGCTTATGCATTGGGATTTGCATGTGGAAACTTTGTAGGTATAAGTATAGAGGAGAAAATTGCACTAGGAAATTTATCTGCTCAGGTTATAACTAGTAGTGATAAAAATGAAAAACTAGTAAATGAATTACGTGATAATGGTTTTGGTGTTACAGTTTTAAAAGGATATGGCAAAGAAGGTACAAGAGATATATTAAATATTACTTTAAAAAGAAAAGATTTAACAGGATTAAGACAAATACTTAATCAGTATGACGAAAATGCATTTATAACAGTTAGTAGTACAAAGCCAATAAGTGGAGGTTATTTTTCAACTATAAAAAAGAAATAATCATAGTATCTTCTACTCTCTAATATAATATATTAGAAAAGCTAAGGGGGGTAGGGGATGAAAATAAAAAGGTTTCTTTGTATAGTACTTATATTATGTATAGGAATTAGTTTATACGGATGTAAAAAGAAGAGTTTTCTAAGTAATTTATTTTCAAAGGATGACGATATAGAAATAATTAGAAGCGATGAAGAGAATGTTGATGTAACTGAAGATGATGGACTAAGAAATACAGTACTCTATTTTCAAAATGGTGAAGGTTTTTTAGTTCCTGTTATGAGGAAGATACCATGGGAAGAGGGAATTGCAAAATTAGCACTTAAGAATATGACTGATAATCCTTCTTTAAGGGAAAATTTAGCTTCCACAGGTCTTATTCCAGTTATTCCTCCTGGAACAATCGTTAAGGGTATGACTATCGATGCCGATACAGGTATTTGCAAAGTTGATTTTTCTCAAGAATTTCTAAATTATCAAACGGAAGCAGATGAAGAAAATTTGATTAAAGGGGTAGTGTATACTCTTACAGAGTTTCCAGCAATTAGGGAAGTAAATATACTTGTTGAGGGTAAGGCATTAGATTCTCTAAAATATGGTACTGAGATAAATCAACCACTTAGAAGAGAAGCTATTAATTTAGTGAAAGGTGATGGGGAATATAGGTCAAAAGTTGTGGTATATTTTAAGGGCAATGACAATGAGGAATTTGAGTATTTTGTTCCTGTGACTATTCCTACATTGGCTCCAATGCCAAATGTATTTACAGCTCTTGAAGAATTATTCAAAGGAGCTCCTTCAGATATAAATCTTTACTCAAGCATCCCATCTGAAGCCAATCTACAGGGAGTAGAAGTTAGAGAAGGAGTGGCCTATGTAGATTTATCATTTGCTTCTCTAGATGAGGCTAATGAAAGATATATATTAGATGAAATATATAAAAGTGTAGGACTTACACTAAGTCAGTTTGAAGATATAGAAAAGGTTGAAATGTTGATAGAAGGAAAAACATTAAAAGAAGCTGGTATAGAATATGAACTAAATGAGTCTATACCTGTTTTTGCAAATGAATATTAAGTCAAGTGAGTCAGTGAGTCAGGGGACGGTCCCTTGACTCACTGACTTGTATAAATCCTCAAATTTTGTCAATACTCCTTTTGAAGGAGGGATTTAGATGAAAAAGGGGATTTTTTCAGCTTTGATAATATTTTGTTTATTGTTTTCAGTTTATACCATGGTTTTTTCTCAAGGAAATTACAATAAAATTGATGTATCTTTTAAAGATACGGTATTGGTTGGTAAGGGAGGTAAGTTTGATTTAAAGGGTGAGACATTTTATTATAATAACAAGCTATATGCTCCTGTTTCAACAATGGTGAAAGTAATTGATGGAGAAGGATTATTAAATGAAAAGAAAAATGAAATATCCTTAAGGACTTATAAGGATATTCCTGAGTGTAATCCATCAAATGGAGAAATATTTGTTTATGGAATTCTAATGAGCATTGATTTTCAAAATAGAGAGTTAGGAATTGAACAGTATCTTGATGATAACAGTACAAAGATATCATCAAGATTAAAAGTAAGAGATGATGTAGTAATTATTTTAGAGAGAAATAATAACAAGATGAATATAGATTTTAAAGATTTAAATGTAAATGATAAAGTCGGAATAATATTTGATAGATTTGGTTTGGTAAGGGGTATAATAATGTCAAAATGAGTAAAGGGTTGTCCCTTTTCTTATATAATAAACATATTAGGAGGGATTTAGATGGCAAATGAAGTATTCAAAGGTACTGCAAAATTATCAAAAGGTATGAAAGTAGAATGTACAGCAAGAGATCACAAAATAATTATGGATGAACCAAAAGAATTAGGTGGTACAGATGAAGGTATGAATCCTATAGAAGCGTTACTATGTGCATTAGGTGGATGTAAATGTATAGTAGCTAGTTGTTACGCAAGAGCTAAAAGAATTGACCTTCAAGAGATTTGGATAGAAGTAGAAGGAGTATTAGACCCAGATGGATTTATGGGTAAGAATAAAGATGTAAAAGTAGGTTTACAGTCCATAACATCTAAAATACACATAAAATCAAGTTCTCCTAAAGAAGATATAGAAAAATTTGTTGAATTTATAGATAGAACATGTCCTGTAGCTGATACATTGGAAAAATCACCAGAACTTATTACAGAGATTATATATGAATAGAATAATATAAAAATATTGGGCTAAGCCCAATATTTTTTATTTAAACTTTATTACTTAAATATATCAATTAAAGAAAGAGGTTTAGTGTGATCTTTGTAGCAATGCTTTTAATAAAAATATAAAAAAGTGATAATTTTTCATTACAATATAAATTTATGATATAATTGAATTGTAATTCAAAAGCAAGGGGGAGAAAACATGAATATTAATGAAAGAATTTCATCATTGAGGAAACTAATGGCTGAAAAGGGTATAGATGCTTATATCATACCTACCTATGATGCTCATCAAAGTGAATACGTAGGGGATCATTGGAAGAGTAGAATATGGATATCTGGATTTACAGGTTCAGCTGGAACTGTAGTTGTAACTAAAGATGCTGCAGGTCTTTGGACTGATGGTAGATATTTCATACAAGCAGCAAGCCAAATAGCAAATAGTGAAATAAAGCTTTTCAAAATGGGCATACCAGGAGTCCCTTCTTATATGGATTGGCTAAAGGACAATTTATCAGAAGGTGAAACTATTGGTTTTGATGGAAAGGTATTTCCACAATCAGATGTAAAACAAATGGAAGAAAAAGTTTCTTATAAGAATATTAAATTAGTTCATGAATATGATTTTATAGGTGAACTATGGGAAGATAGACCAGCACTTCCAATGGATAAAATTTTTGTACATGATGTAAAATATACTGGAAAAACTGCTAAGGAAAAGTTAGATGATGTAAGAGAAAAGATGAATGAATTAAATGTTGATTATTTTATATTGGGAAGTTTAGATGATATAGCTTGGGTTTATAATATTAGAGGAAAAGATGTAGAGTCAAATCCTGTGGTTACTTCCTATGCTCTTATTTCTAAAGATAGTGCATACTTATTTGTTCATGGTGAAAAAGTTCCAACAGAAGTAAAAGGATATTTAAATGATAATGGTATAGAGCTTAAAGAATATGATGATGTAAGAAAAACTGTTGAAGGCATTAAAGAAAATAGTAGGGTATTCATAGACCCAAGTAGAATCAATAGTTGGCTATATAGTGGTATTCCAAAATCATGTGTGATTGTTGAAGGAAGAAATATAACAACTGATTTAAAAGCAGTTAAAAATAATGTTGAAATAGAAAACCTAAAGAACTCCTACATAAAAGACGGAGTGGCATTAGTTAAATTTATGTATTGGTTAGATGAAAATATAGGAAAAACTCCTATATCAGAAATGTCAGTTGCAGAAAAGTTAATAGAGTTTAGAAGTCAGCAAAAAGATTTCATAGAACCAAGTTTTGGTACTATTGCAGGATACAAAGAACATGCTGCTATGATGCACTATAGTGCAACAGAACAATCAGATTATCAACTTAAAAAAGAAGGAATGCTTTTAATAGACTCTGGCGGACAATATCTAGATGGAACTACAGATATTACAAGAACTTTAGTATTAGGACCTATATCAGAAGAAGAAAAAAGAGATTTTACATTGACACTAAAGGGTCATGTTAATCTTATAAAGGCTAGATTCTTATATGGAGCTACTGGTTCAAATCTTGATGTATTAGCAAGATTTCCTCTATGGCAAGAAGGTATTGACTACAAATGTGGAACAGGTCACGGTGTAGGATTTTTCTTAAATGTTCATGAAGGTCCACATAGAATTTCTCCAGCTCCAAACAAAGTAGTATTAGATGAAGGTATGGTAATAACTATCGAACCAGGAGTATATAAAGAAGGAAAACATGGTATAAGGATAGAGAATGATGTAATAGTTAGAAAAGATATAGAAACTGATTCAGGTCAATTTATGAAATTTGAAACAATATCTTACTGTCCTATAGATTTAGACGGAATTGATGTAAATATGTTAGATGAAAGTGAAAGAGCATGGTTAAATAACTACCATGAAGAAGTTTATAACAAGCTTTCACCATATTTAAATGAAAATGAAAAAGAATGGTTGAAAAATGAAACTAGAAATATATAAGCCCTATTTTAGGGCTTTTTTCATCCTAACAATTCTTTCAAAATTCTAGATACACAGTCATATGAATATCCTTTTCTCTGTAAAAACCCTCCTAACTTACGATAAGTAGCATTTTTATCATCTTTTTTATAAGAAGTAATTTTCTTTTTAGCTAATATCATGGCTCTTTCATATTCATCATCACAGTATTCATCTAGAACTTCATCTATTATATCCTTGGATATGCCTTTCATATATAGATCTTGTTTAATCCTGTAACTACCCCATTTATTAAGGTTTATTTTGTCACGTGCGAGGGTTTGTGCAAATCTTTTATCATTTAATAAATTTTGCCTATATAGATAGTCAACTGTATTATCAATGACATCTATTTCATAGCCTTTTTCTATCATTTTATCTCGAATTTCTTTTTCTGATCTCCATCTATAAGACAATAATTTTATAGCATAATTATTAGCTCTATCTTGTTCCTCAGCTTTTAATACATTTTCAATATATTCTTCATCAATTTCCATATTTTTTTCAAGATTATACTTATATGCAATTTCAATAGAAAGTCCAAAGGCAAATTTCTCATCTATGTATATATTGACTCTATTTACATCTCTTTGTGATTGTATTTTTGTAATTTTCATTTTAATCCCTCTTTTGTTTTGAATTTTTAGCTACTATTAGTTTAACATAATATTTACTTTGTTGATAGAATAATAGGGTGAATAGACCAATATAATACGTCTATTCACCCTATTTTCATTACTTAATCCACTGGAACTGTTGGCTTTTCTTTTATTACATCATAGAATAATATCTTACTATATCTAACCATGCCTTTTTTGAAACCTTGCATTTCTGTTAGAACTTTAAGCTCTCTTCCTGTAATTTCGATTAATTCATCTCTCATTTTTTCCCCTTTTTTGTTTTTTGCTTCACAGAAATAAATGGCATCATCTTTTAATTCTTTTACCCCAATATTTAGAGTTCTTAGCTTTTTATGAGAAACCACTAATCTCACCCCCTGAAATATTAACCTCCATAATATATTTATTTGTTAAAAATGTTTAATATGTCTATTTATATGATAACATACCTTGACGAAAAATTAACACTTAATTTCAAATATTGTGAAAAATATAATAATATAATAGTATAATAGTATAATAGATTATAGAATCAAACAATAAAAGGAGGAATTGGGATGACATTACTTAGATTATTAGTTTTTTTAAATTTAATAATCGTATTCTTTAACTTTATTTTCATATTTAGAAATTTTTTTATTAAATACAAAGGAAGTAACAAATTATACAAAAATGTAATAATGATATCTTTTTTAGTTATAGGAATATTCATATCAGCAAGCTGTGTTATTGAGGGAAAAATGGGTATAGACATAATGAAGGCATTAGAAAATCCTGAAGGCTTCAGTTTAACAGAGAAAAAGATTCAAATATGCCAAAGTAATTTAAAAGGAATTACTAGCAGGATTCCTCACAGTACAATTATCTCATTTGTAATTTCTATACTAGCTTATTTGCTATTTGCTAATATTCAAACTGAAAGGAAAAAGAAAACAACAAAAACAGGTGATTGGGATTATGACAAAATTAAAAGAAATCAAAATAACAAATAGATTGCTTATTTTTATTGTAAGTATTTTCTTAGGTATATTAATGGCTTTTCAGGCTAAGACTGTGCAGAGTGTACCAGATTTGAATACTCCTTATAGTAGGGGAAACAATAAACTTTCAGCAGATATAAAAAAGCTTAAAGAAGAGAATAGGCATTTGGATAATGAGATAAGAAGGATTAATAGGGCAGTAAAAAAACATGAAAAAAAGGTAATAAAAGACAAAGAAACTGATGAGATTTTTAATGAAATACAAAATTATAGAATGATGTGTGGGTTTGAAGATATACAGGGCTCTGGAATTATAATTGAAATTTATGATTTATATGATGATTATTATTATAATTATGACCCTCAAGTTTTAAATGACAAAAAGGAAATATTGTTCACTACCATTAATTTATTAAGAATTGGTAATGCAGAGGCTATTTCGGTAAACGATATTAGAATAACCAATTATACAGAGATGGAGTTAGCTAACAATCATTTTGAGATAAATGGCAAATCAACAAATACTCCCTTTGTCATTAAAGCAATGGGAGATAAGGATCACCTTTATAATATTGTTAAAAATTTAGGAGAAGATTGTTTTTTTGGCATAAATATTACAAAAGAGGAACAAATATTGATGCCTAAAAACAATAAAGCTATAGAATTTAAATATGCAAACCCTTTAGAAGAATCAAGTAAATAGGTATATATCTATTAGAATTTTCTAATCTCTATTTTATTAGCTTTTAATATACCTAATATTTGATTTTTCACTTCCCCTTCTGCTTTGACGATTATTTTTCCTTGCTCATATTGAAGGAAAAGTTCAATGCTGTTTTCTAAAGGTAAGAATCCTGTAATTACACTATAGGGATAGTATCCTGTAGCATTTCGAAGGGCTTGACCTAACGGTATATTTACTCTTAAATCTAGTCCTGTAATTATAATTCCTTTTTTAGTAAATATAATATTTATAGTTTTTTCTGAGAATTTTAGTAACAATGATATTATTATACAGAAAGCTATAAAGGGAAATATTGTGTTTGTAGAAATTGACTTAATAGGAATATTACTCAATATTGGAGAAAAATAAATGAGTGCTAAAAATATATAAAGCCATGATTTTTCTAAATTAGTGAAATTATCACCTCTTAGCTTAACTAATATTTCGCTTTGCTTTAATAATTTTTTATTCCATTTTAATTTTAATGTAGCTTGAAATAATATAAAAAACATAAGTCCGGAAGATAATGTAATGGGAAGGACTATGTTTTTTATTTGATTTTCGGATAATTTATTAAATATTGGGTTAAATAAAATAGATATAGATGAGATAAAAACTATAGTTATTATAAATGATATGAAAAGTGCTATAGATTTTTTCATTCCAACCATAATAAAACCCCCTAAATTGTTTATTTAGTATATTATAACCTATAAAAAATGTATCTTCAATTTAGACTTAAAAATATGATATTATAATTATAATAAGTTATTAGAAGGGTGATATTGTGTTTGATATAGATGAGGAATTAAAAAAACTACCTGATAGGCCCGGGGTATATATTATGAAAGATGACAGCGGAGAGATAATCTATGTAGGAAAAGCTATATCTTTAAAAAATAGGGTGAGACAGTATTTTCAATCCTCAAGAAGTAATACTCCTAAATTAAATGCATTAGTAAAAAATATTTATGAATTTGAATATATAATAGTTGACAATGAGATAGAAGCTCTTATACTTGAATCAAATCTAATAAAAAAGCATAAACCTAAGTATAATGTATTATTGAGGGATGACAAATCCTATCCATATATAAAGGTTACTACTAATGAGAAATATCCTAGGGTGATAAAGACAAGGAAGGTTTTGAAAGATGGAGCAAAATATTTTGGACCTTATCCAAGTGGATATGCTGTTAATGATACCCTAGAGATAATTAGAAATCTTTATCCCATAAGAACTTGTAATTTGAAACTTGATGGAGGTAAAGTTACAGATAGACCATGCTTAAATTATCATATTGGCAGATGTTTGGCACCTTGCCAAGGTAATATTGATGAAGGAAAATACAATGAAATGATTGATGAAATAATAATGTTTTTAAATGGAAAAGAAGATAAATTAGTAGAAATAATACAGAATAAAATGCTTTACGCTTCAAGTAAAATGGATTTTGAAAGTGCAGCCAAATACAGAGATCAAATTAACTCTCTAAAAGTTATACTAGAAAAACAAAAAATTGTTTCTACAAATATAGTAGATCAAGATGTTATAGGAATGGCTAGAGGAATTGAAGAAGTTTGTGTTCAAGTATTTTTTATAAGATCAGGTAAAGTAGTAGGAAGGGAGCATTTTATAATATATGATGTTGAACATTTAGATAGAAGTGAAGTATTAAGTTCTTTTATAAAGCAGTTTTATTTGGGAACTGCATATGTGCCAAAAGAGGTATTTGTAGAAGAGGAATTTGAAGACTTAGAGTTAATATCTAAATGGCTTAGTGAAAAGAGAGGTTCTAAGGTTACTATTAGAATCCCTAAGAGGGGCGAAAAGAGTAAGCTAATGGAAATGGTAAGAACCAATGCATTAAATACTCTTAATCAATATGGAGAACAAAATAGGAGAAAGTATAAAGAGAGAGAAGAGTCTTTAGAAAAACTTGCAGAACTAATGGATTTAGAACATATTCCCTATAGGATTGAAGCTTTTGATATATCCAATATCCAAGGAGTAGAGCCTGTTGGCTCAATGGTTGTATTTGAAAATGGTGATGAGAAGAAAAGTGACTATAGAAGATTTAAAATAAGAACTGTAGAAGGACCCAATGATTATGCTAGCATGGAGGAGATTATTGAAAGGAGATTTAGAAGAGGGATTAAGGAAAAAGAACTTATGAAAGAAAATTCTATAGAAGTAAAAGGATTTTCAAGTTTTCCAGATTTGATAATGATAGATGGAGGAAAAGGACAGGTAAATATTGCAGAAAAGGTAATATTTGAATTAGGATTAGATGTGCCAGTATGTGGATTAGTGAAAGATGATTATCACAATACTAGAGGAATTATCTATAATAATAAAGAGATAGAACTAGCTAAGGATAGTTCTACATTTAGATTTATAACTAGAATTCAGGATGAGGCACATAGATTTGCCATTAGTTATCATAGAAGTTTAAGAAGTAAGAAGATGTTTAAATCAGATTTGGACAATATAAAAGGAATAGGAGAAGTAAGAAAAAAATCTCTTCTTAAATCTTTTGGAAGTGTAGAGGGTATAAAAAATGCAACTTTAGAAGAACTAGCGAAAGTAGATGGGATGAATAGACTAGTAGCAGAAGAAGTGTATAATTATTTTAAAGCTAAAAAATCTTAAGGGGGCTAAAAATGGAAAAGAAATTGAGAAGATCCATTGTTGATAGAAAAATTTGTGGTGTTTGTGGAGGAATAGGTGAGTATTTTAATATTGATCCTACGATTGTAAGGCTTGGGTGGGTATTTTTATCTTTATTTAGCTGTGGATTTCCTGGACTTATTGCTTATTTTATAGCTTGTTTAATAATACCAGAATGATTAGGATGTGATTATATGGAATATGTTACTTTAGATAAAATAATTAAAGATTTAAAACTAGAAGTAATACATGAGGCAGACAATATTCATGATATTAAGATTACAATAAGTGAAATGAATAGACCTGGTATTCAACTTGCAGGGTATTTTGAATCTTTTGCATATGAGAGATTGCAGATAATCGGCAATGTAGAATGGCGTTATTTTGATAATTTATCAGATGATAGGAAGTTAAAGATTGCAGAAATGCTTTTTTCTTATCCTATACCTGCATTAATCATATGTAGGGATTTGGATGTTTTCCCTGAAATACTAAAGTCAGGGAAAGAAAAAAACAGAACAATTTTAAGAACTGATTTATCAACAACAAAATTCATAAATCATCTCATAAATTACTTAGATGAAGTTCTAGCACCTGAAATTACAATTCATGGGGTTTTAGTTGAAGTTTATGGCATGGGAATACTTTTAATGGGGAAAAGTGGTGTAGGTAAAAGTGAGACAGCTTTAGAACTTATAAAGCGTGGACATAGGTTAATAGCTGATGATGCTGTTGAGATAAAGAAGGTAGAAGATGATATTAGAGGAACTAGTCCAGAACTTATAAGACATTTTATGGAGATTAGAGGAATTGGAATAATAGATATAGAGAGACTTTATGGAGTAAGTGCAGTAAAACAATGGGAATTTATTGATTTGGTTATAGAATTGGAATTTTGGGATGAAGAAAAGGAATACGATAGAGTTGGATTAGATGAGGAATACATAGATATACTTGGAACAAGAGTACCTAAATTAGTTATTCCAGTAAGACCTGGAAGAAATACAGCTATGATAGTTGAAGTAGCTGTAAGAAATAATAGACAAAAATTATTAGGTTATAATGCAGCATTAGCACTAGATGAAAGAGTAAAAGAGATGATGAATATGAGAAAAAATGTATAATTAAAACTTGACAATTTATTAACAAAAGAATACTATAACATCGATAATTGCATAAAATCCATGATTTTTTGCCTATTAAAATATCTTTTGTTGGTTGACTTTACGAATGATGTTTAATATACTAAAATTGTGTTGAAATGAATAGACGCATCCTATTATATATGGGAGTGTCAAATTTATTATACAAAGTACTAATATCCAAAGGGGGTCTATAAATGACAAAAGTCATGAAAACCATGGATGGAAATACTGCAGCAGCATATGTAGCATATGCTTTTACTGATGTAGCTGCAATTTATCCTATTACACCATCATCAACTATGGCAGAATTAATCGATGATTGGGCTGCCCATGGTAGAAAAAACATTTTTGGACAAGAAGTTCGTGTTACTGAAATGCAATCAGAAGCAGGTGCAGCTGGAGCAGTTCATGGTTCATTATCAGCAGGAGCATTGACAACTACTTTTACAGCATCTCAAGGTTTGCTTTTAATGATACCTAATATGTACAAAATAGCAGGAGAATTATTACCAGGCGTATTTCATGTTACTGCAAGAGCAGTAGCTGGTCATGCACTATCTATATTTGGAGATCATTCAGACGTTATGGCAACAAGACAAACAGGTTTTGGTCTTCTTGCGGCAGGAAGTGTTCAAGAAGTAATGGATTTGGCTGGTGTTGCACATCTAACATCTATTAAGAGTAGAGTGCCTTTCGTTCATTTCTTCGATGGATTTAGAACAAGCCATGAAATTCAAAAGATCGAATTAATTGACTATGAAGACCTTGGAAAATTAGTAGATATGGATGCAGTTAAAGCATTTAGAAATAGAGCATTAAATCCTGAACATCCATATACAAAGGGTACAGCTCAAAACCCAGATATTTTCTTCCAAGCAAAAGAAGCTGCAAATCCATATTATGACAGAGTTCCTGATATAGTAAATGATTATATGAAGGAAATATCTGATTTAACAGGAAGAGAATACAAACCATTCAACTACTATGGTCATCCAGAAGCTGAAAACATAATAGTAGCTATGGGTTCTGTAACTGAAGCTATAGAAGAAACTGTAGACTACTTAATGGCTAAAGGAGAAAAAGTAGGAGTAATAAATGTACATTTATATAGACCGTTTTCAGAGAAGTATTTCTTTGATGTATTACCAAAGACTGTTAAGAGAATAGCAGTTCTTGATAGAACTAAAGAACCAGGTGCAATTGGAGAACCCCTATACTTAGATGTTCGTTCAATATTCTACGGAAGTGAAAATGCTCCAGTAATTGTTGGTGGAAGATATGGATTAGGTTCAAAAGATACTACTCCATCACAAATTAATGCGGTATTTGAAAACTTAAAACAACAAAATCCAAAAGATAGATTTACAATAGGAATTGTAGATGATGTTACTAATACATCTTTAGAAATAAAAGAAGAAATAAAAACAGCTCCAGAAGGAACTATCAGATGTAAATTCTGGGGATTAGGTTCTGATGGTACTGTTGGTGCAAACAAGAGTGCTATTAAGATTATCGGTGATGGTACAGATATGTATGCTCAAGGATACTTTGCATATGACAGTAAGAAATCAGGTGGAGTAACTATATCTCACTTAAGATTTGGAAAGAAACCTATTAAGTCTACTTACTTAATAGATGAAGCAGATTTTGTATCTTGCTCAAAACAATCTTATGTACATCAATACAATGTAGTTGATGGAATAAGAGATAATGGTACATTCTTATTAAACACTGATTGGTCAATTGATGAATTAGATGAAAGATTACCAGGAAGTGTAAAGAAATATTTAGCAGAACACAATATTGATTTCTATACTATTGATGCAACTAAGATTGCAAATGAAATAGGCTTAGGAAATAGAACAAATATGATAATGCAATCAGCATTTTTCAAACTTGCTAATGTAATTCCAATAGAAGAAGCTGTTAAACATTTAAAGGATTCTATAGTTAAGAGCTATGGAAAGAAAGGCCAAGATGTTGTTGAAATGAACTATAAGGCAGTGGATAGAGGAATCGATGCATTAGTTAAGGTTGATATACCAGAAAACTGGAAAGACTCTGCTGAAGAAGAAGCAGCTAGTTGCAAAGAAGTTCCAGAATTCATTAAAGATGTTATGATCCCAATGACTAGACAAGAAGGAGACAAACTTCCTGTTAGTACTTTCGTTGGAAGAGAAGACGGTGTATTCCCACATGGAACTGCAGCATATGAGAAACGTGGTATAGCTGTTAATATTCCAGAGTGGCAAATAGATAATTGTATCCAATGTAATCAATGTTCTTTCGTATGTCCCCATGCAGCTATTAGACCAATATTATTGACTGAGGAAGAAGTTAAAAATAGTCCAGAATCTTTTGAAACTAAAAAGGCAATGGGCAAAGGACTTGAAGGATTACAATATCGTATTCAAGTAAGTCCATTAGATTGTACAGGATGTGGAAACTGTGCTAATGTCTGTCCTGCTAAGGAAAAAGCATTAGTTATGAAACCACTAGAAAAACAAGTAGAGAAACAAAGTACAAATTGGGATTATGCTATGACAGTTGATGTTAAAGATGATCTTATGGACAAATCGAATGTTAAGGGAAGCCAATTTGCTCAACCTCTATTTGAGTTCTCAGGTGCCTGTGCAGGATGTGGAGAAACTCCATATGCTAAGATAGTAACTCAACTATTTGGTGATAGAATGATCATTGCTAATGCTACAGGTTGTTCATCAATTTGGGGAGCTAGTGCACCATCAACTCCTTACTGTAAGAACAAAGAAGGTAAAGGACCTGCTTGGGCAAATTCACTATTTGAAGACAATGCTGAGCAAGGCTATGGAATGAGTGTAGCTATTAAGCAAATTAGAAGCAAATTAGAGGATTTAGTTAGAGAATTTATAGAATTAGACATAGATGCTGAATTAAACGCAGCATTTAAAGAATGGTTAGAAGGTAAAGATGATGCAAAAGCTTCAAAAGCTGCAACATTAAAGATTCTACCATTACTAGACAAAAAATTACCTTGTGAAAAATGCAGTGGATTATTAAATGAAATTGCTGAACTTAAAGATTACTTCATCAAAAAATCAATTTGGATATTTGGTGGAGACGGTTGGGCATATGATATAGGATTTGGTGGATTAGACCATGTTCTAGCATCTGGAGAAGATGTGAACGTATTGGTATTTGACACAGAAGTATATTCAAATACTGGTGGTCAATCATCTAAGGCAACTCCAACAGCTGCTGTAGCTAAATTTGCTGCTTCAGGTAAGAAAGTTAGAAAGAAAGACTTAGGTATGATTGCTGCTTCATATGGCTATGTATATGTTGCACAAGTAGCAATGGGAGCAGACAAGAATCAATTATTAAAAGCACTAAAAGAAGCTGAAAGCTATAATGGACCATCATTAATCATTGCATATGCACCATGTATAAACCATGGAATCAAGTCAGGAATGGGTACTAGCCAAGCTCAAGAAAAGAAAGCTGTAGAGTCAGGATACTGGCATCTATATAGATACAATCCACTTCTTGAAGAAGAAGGAAAGAATCCATTTATATTAGATTCAAAAGAACCAACAGAAGAATTTATTGATTTCTTAAATACTGAGGTAAGGTACACTTCATTAAAACAAACCTTCCCAGAAATTGCAGAAGATTTATTTAAGAAAGCTGAAGCAGATGCAAAAGCAAGATATGAAAAATATAAGAGATTAGCTGAATAATAAAAAGGAGCCAGAATGGCTCCTTTTTTTCATAATAGATATTGCCTCTGAATATTTATATTTAGGGGGTGGCTTTTTTGAAAAACAAGAAACTAGAAATTATTGCTATGATGCTTATTGCTTTTTTTATATTTTGGTCAATTTACATACATTACAATGATGTAGAGTCATTGACAGAGAAGGATGATGAAAAATATACAGGAGTAATAAAATTGTGGGACTATCCTAGATTAAATGTGGAAACAGGAAGCAGATATAGTTGGATTCAACAGAAAATAAAGTCCTTTGAAAAGAAAAATCCTGGTGTATATATAGAATTTACTCCCTTAGATTGGGAAAGTGGTTCTAATATTATAAATCAAGGAATAGAATCTGGTGATAAGCCAGATATTGTGCCTATAAGTTATGACTTCCATGATTTTGACAAGTTACATCCACTTGATGAATATTTTACAGATAAGGAATTGGATATGTTTAAATTTGAAACTATAAAATCAGTAACCAATGATGGTAATTTAGTAGGAGTACCTTTTGCTATAACTACATATACCATGTATTTAAATTTAGATTTATTCAATGAAAGGGGTATCTCTCCACCTATTGATGGAAATTGGACTTATGAAGAATTTGTAGATAGTATGAGTGCACTTACATTTGATTCAGATGATGATGGCATAAATGATTATTTTGGATTTATTTCATTTATAGAGCCTAATTATTATAATTTATGGGGAATAATACTTAGTGATGGAGCAGATATTATAGATAATAAAACCGGTAAATTTGTATTTAAAGGGGAGAGTGCAATAACAGGTTTACAAAAAGTAGTGGATTTAAAATATAAATATAGAGTAACACCTGAATATTTTGGTATAATAGGGGAGAGAGAATGTTGGGATATGTTTAGCAAAGAAAAGAAAGTTGCAGTATATCCAACAGGTGCTTGGGCTGTAAAGGTATTAAGAAAGCTTCAAGATGAAGGAAAGGGATTTAATTATGATGTAGCTAACTTTCCTATTGGAGATGTTAACTTTCCTGTGACATTGTCTAATGGTGTTGCAGCTTTTGGTGTATTCCAAAATGAAGATATAAAGAAAATGGAAATGTGTGTAGAGTTTTTAAAATATCTAACAGAAGATAGTACTCAAAGAACATTGGAACAATTAGGCATGTTTACAGTTAAAAAGGGTATAGATGATATGTATATAACTGAACCTATGATGAAGAAAATAGAAAATACTATTTACTATACTAAGGTTGTACCAAAAGATAATGATTGGAAAGATATTGATATTATAATTCAAGAGGAAGTAAGAAAAGCCATATTAGGTGAGAAAACTACTGAGTCAGCCATATTAGATGGGGTGAAGCGTGTAGAATTATTGACAGAATGAGTTATAATATACATTGATATAAATATTAATTGTAGGAGTGGTTTGTTTGAATAAAACTGATTTATATAATTTGTTTGTTGAGGAATTGAAAGGTGCAAGAGTTCTAATAGATGAACCTATGAAAAAACATACTTCTTTTAGAATAGGTGGACCAGTTGATTTGATGATAATACCTGCAAATGAGAGAGAGTTAATTGAGGCTATTAATATTTGTAGGAATAATAATATAAATTATATTGTAATGGGAAATGGGTCTAATATATTAGTTAGTGACACTGGTATACGAGGTGTAGTAATAAAAATAGCAGAAGCATTAGGAGATATAAATGTAAATGGGACTAAATTGAAAGCACAGGCAGGAGCTTTACTTACAGTTGTGAGCAAAAGAGCTCTTAAGGCTTCCCTTAAAGGATTAGAGTTTGCCAATGGTATACCAGGAAGTATTGGTGGAGCTATTACCATGAATGCAGGTGCCTATGGTGGAGAGATGAAGGATATTGTTACTAAGGTAAAGTGTATAGATAAGAATGGAGAAATTATAGAACTATCTAATGAAGAAATGAAGTTTAGATATAGGGGAAGTAGAGTACAAGATGAAGGTCTTATAGTAGTAGAAGTGGAAATGGAACTTGAAGAAGGAGATTACGATGAAATTTCAGGAAAAATGAAGGACTATACAGAAAGGAGAACTACTAAACAACCTCTTAATCTTCCTAGTGGAGGAAGTACTTTTAAAAGACCTGAAGGACATTATGCTGGAAAATTAATAGAAGATTCAGGACTAAAAGGTATACGCCTAGGAGGAGCGCAAGTTTCCGAATTGCATAGTGGTTTTATAGTAAATGTTGACAATGCTACTTGTAATGATGTTGTTAATCTCATTAAGGTAGTGCAAAAGATAGTAAGAGATAAATATGATGTGTTATTAGAACCAGAAATAAAATTTGTTGGAGAAGAATAGGAAGGTAAATATATGAAAATTTACGGAGATTATCATACTCATACCATATATAGCCATGGAAAGGGTACTATAAGAGATAACGCTGAAGAAGCCTATATTAAGGGTTTGAAGGAGATTGCAATATGTGATCATGGTCCTGGGCATGTTGGTTATGGAGTAAAAAGAAAAAACTTAAAAGTAATGAGAGAAGAGATTGATGAATTAAATAAGGAATTTGAGCCAAAAGGCCTAAAGATACTGCTAGGCGTTGAAGCAAATTTACTTGGCTATGATGGAACTATAGATGTGACAGAAGAAGATTTAAAATACTTAGATATACTTTTATTAGGATATCATTTTGGTGCTATGCCTAGAAATCCAATAGATTTCTATAAACTTTATATTTTTAATGGACTTTCTAAGATGTTTTCTGGACTAAAGTCTAAGGCTATGAAAATGAATACAGAAGCATTAATAAAGGCTATGGATAGGTATCCTATAGATATAATTACACATCCTGGTTCTAAGGTATATGTTGATATAGAAAGATTAGCTAGAGCTGCAAGAGAAAAGGGTACAGCATTGGAGATAAATTCAAGTCACAGCCATTTAACTGTAGACGAAATAGAAATTGCTCTAAGAGAAGGTGTTAATTTCTACATTAGTAGTGATGCACATAGACCAGAGGATGTTGGTAATTTGGAAAAAGGTATAAAAAGAGCAAAACAGGTTAAAGTACCCCTAGAAAGGATAATAAACATCAAGGATTAATTAACGGAGGGAAAATATGGATATGGAATTTCTTATAATCACAGGATTATCTGGAGCTGGGAAAAGTCAGGCTATGAAAGCAATGGAAGATATTAATTACTATTGTATGGACAACCTTCCACCACAATTATTACCTGGTTTTGCAGAGTTATGTTATGAATCTAAAAGAAATATAAAAAAGGTAGCTGTAGTGGTGGATATTAGAGGTGGGAAATTCTTTGATGCGCTTTTTAATAGCTTAGAAAAGCTAAGTGAAAAGGGTTTAAAATATAGAATACTTTTTTTAGACGCATCTGATATTGTATTGATTAAAAGGTATAAAGAGTTAAGGAGACCCCATCCACTAAGCGTTAATGGTAGATTGATTGATGGTATAAATAAAGAAAGAGAGTTACTAGAAGAAGTAAAAAGTAAAGCAGATTATATAATAGACACTTCAAATTTTACTATTGGTATGTTGAAAGAAGAAATAAGAAAAATATTTGTTGAAGGTGAGGAGTCTAGAAAGTTAACTATTTCAGTAGTTTCTTTTGGATTTAAATATGGGATTTTATTGGATGGAGATTTAATATTTGATGTCAGATTTTTACCTAATCCATATTATATAGAAGAACTAAAGGATTATACTGGTAATGATGAAAATGTCAGGGAATATGTATTAAAATGGGAGCAAACAAAAACATTTATTCATAAGTTAATTGATATGTTAAATTTTCTTATACCTTACTATATAAAAGAGGGAAAAACTCAATTAGTTATAGGAATAGGTTGTACAGGAGGAAAACATAGATCTGTAGCTATAGCTAATTTCATACAGGAAATTCTTTCGAAAGAGGGTAATAGAGTTATATTAAGTCACAGGGATAGCAAATAAATAAAGAGGAGTTAAATGAAATGAATTATAGAGAGAGACAATTGTCTAAAGGACCTAAAATAGTTGCTATTGGTGGAGGTACTGGACTATCTATACTACTAAGAGGTCTAAAAGAGTATACGTCTAATATTACTGCCATAGTGACAGTAGCAGACGATGGGGGAGGTTCTGGTATACTTAGAGAGGATTTAGGTATGCTTCCACCAGGGGATATTAGAAGTTGTATTTTAGCATTAGCAAATACAGAACCTATTATGGAAAAATTAATTCAATATAGATTTAAAGAAGGTAAACTGAAGGGTCAGAACTTTGGAAATTTATTTTTGGCAGCCATGAATGAAATATGCGGTAGTTTTGAAGTTGCAGTAAGAGAAGCTTCTAATGTATTAGCAGTTACAGGAAAAGTTTTGCCAATGACATTGGAAAATGTAACCTTATATGCTGAATTGGAAAATGGTATGAAAGTTCAAGGAGAATCAAATATTCCATTAAAAAACAAAGAATATTTAAGTAAAATAAAAAGAGTTTATATGGAACCAGAAATGACATATCCTTTGGAAGGGGCTGTTTCTGCAATTGAAGAGGCAGATATAATAGTTCTTGGACCAGGGAGTCTTTATACAAGTGTTATACCTAATCTACTTGTAAATGATATGATAAATCATATCCATGACTCAAAAGCTATTGTAGTATATGTTTCAAACGTTATGACTCAGCCAGGTGAGACAGATGGATATACTGTATTTGAACATGTTGAAGCTATACTCAATCATAGTAGAGAAAATTTAATAGACTATTGTATAGCAAATATAGAAGAGATACCAGAAGAAATTCTTGAAAAATACAAAGAAGATGGAGCTAAACCTGTTATTTTGACAAAAGAAGATGAAGTAAAATTAAGTAATATGGGAATTACAGTTATAAAAGACAATTTAATAGATGTAAAAAAAGACTACATTCGTCATGATACATTAAAAGTAAGCGAAATAATAACAAAACTAAGACATTAGTGCGACAGCGGGGACGGTTCTTTTTGTCTCATCCTGAGAAGTATACCGTCCGAGTGTCGCTTTAACATTTTTTATCTTATCAAATACAATATTCCGAGTATAATTGTGTTTTCTAATGCTTCAATATGTGTTCTTTCATGGGAGTGAGATGCATCAACACCAGGTCCTATAAGGCCAACTTTAAAATCATGTCCAGCTCTTAAGGTAGCACTACCATCAGAACCATAATAAGGATATATATCTATTTTGTAATTTAAATCATTTTCTTTAGCTAAATTTATTAGTCGTTTTTTTAGTTCTAGATCATAAGGACCTGTAGAATCTTTTGCACATATGGTAACGCTATATTCATCAGAAGTTTGCCCAGTTCCTGGAGCAGCCATATCTATTGCTATAAATTCAAATGTTTTTTCTGGAATAGCGGCACTAGCACCATGTCCAACTTCCTCGTAGTTGCTTATGAAAAAGTTTGTAGTATATTTAGGAGTTAAATTGTTTTCAACTAGATATTTTCCTATAGCTAATATAGAAGCTACTCCTGCCTTATCATCTAGATGTCTAGATTTAACAAAACCACTAGGAGTTATTTCACATCTTGGGTCGAAGAAAACATAGTCACCAACACATATTCCTAATTTTTCAACATCTTTATCATTTAGAACTTTTTCATCAATTCTAATTTCTAAACTGTTTTCATTTCTCTCTAAATCTTTTGCTTCCCCACCATGAACATGAGTAGATGCTTTTGTGGTCAATATAGTACCTGTATAAGATTTACCATTGCTAGCTTCTATCGTACAGTATTCACCTTCGATAGAATTCCATATATAACCCCCGATTTGTGTGATTTTTAGTCTGCCATTTGATTTAATTTCCTTAACCATACCACCGAGGGTATCAACATGACCAGATAGAGTTACTTCCTTGTCTTTGTTTTCGCCTTCGATTGTTCCAATTAATGCTCCTTTGTTTGTCCTATAGGTTTTTATTCCTAAGGATTTGAATTCATTTTCAACAAAGTTTATTGCTTCTTCAGTGTTCCCAGAAGGGCTAGGAATGTTTAATAATTCAGAAAGTGTTTTAGTTACATAATCCATTTTGATGTCCATTTCAATACCTCCTTAAATATTCTATATATAATTATACTACAAATAGTCAAAAAATCCTTGATAAATGGTATAATAATAATTGAAAAGAAAAAGTATTTGGGAGTGGTACTATGATTAGGGAAGTGAGTGCTGGAGGTGTAGTAGTATTTGGAAATGCAGTGCTGTTGTTAAGAAAGTTCAATGGAGATTGGGTACTTCCAAAAGGTAAGGTTGAAAATAGTGAAGGATTGAAAAGTGCTGCATTAAGAGAAGTATTAGAAGAAAGTGGAGTTAAAGCTAAAATAATAGAATATTTAGGAGAAATAAATTATGATTTTAAAAGTATCAGGGAAAATGAGCTAGTTAACAAAACGGTTCATTGGTTTTTAATGAGAGCAAGTGATATGAATAGTGTTCCTCAGAAAGAAGAAGGTTTTATTGAGGCTAGATATGTCCATATAAGTAGAGCTACTAGTCTACTTAAATATGAAGATGAAAAGGCTATAATGACAAAAGCAATAAAAGCAATAAAAACCTCTTTACAAGGGAGTATTAATGAAGTATAGTATATTAAAGTATTAAAGGTTTAGGAGAGATATAGATGTCTTTTTCGTCAGCAACTAAAAATGAACTTTCGCGTATTTTATTAGAAGATAGATGTTGTGCTATTGCAGAACTAGCTGCTTTAGTCAGAATGAATGGCTTTATTCAAATAAGTGGCAATAATAAAGTCTATTTAAAATTTACAACAGAGAATGCTGCAATTGCTAGGAGAACCTTTTCCTTACTTAAAAAGTTATATGAAACTAATGTGGATGTTATGGTAAGGAAGAATAAACAACTGAAAAAAAACAACAACTATTTAATAGCTGTAAGTAGTACAAATGTTACAAAAAAGATTTTAAACGATGTGGGACTTATTAAGGGAGATAGTAGTGATCTATTTAAAATCAATTATAAAATCCCACATGCTATTATAAAAAATAGATGTTGTAAGAGAGCTTATATTCGTGGAGCTTTTTTAGGAGGGGGTTCTATAAGCAATCCAGAAAAAACCTATCATTTAGAATTTGTTACAAACAATGAACAACATGCAGAAAATCTTTCAAAGCTAATTAATACCTTTGGACTCAATTCAAAGATAGTTTTAAGAAAAGATAGCTATGTAGTATATTTAAAAGAAGGCGAGCAAATTGTAGATCTTTTAAATATAATGGGAGCTCATCTAGCCTTATTAAAATTGGAAGATATCAGAGTTCTAAAAGATATGAGGAATAATATAAATAGGATAGTAAATTGTGAAACTGCAAACTTAGAGAAAACTATAAATGCTTCATTAAGACAGGTAGAGAATATTGAATGTATTGAAGCAACAATTGGTTTAGAAAAGCTGCCTGAAAATCTTCAAGAAATAGCAGAATTGCGCTTACAACACAAAGATGCAAGTTTGAAAGAATTGGGGAGTATGTTAAATCCACCAGTAGGTAAATCGGGAATAAATCACAGATTTAGAAGAATAGAAGAAATAGCTGACAAACTAAGGAAGGGTGACTAATATTGGAAAAAAGAAAAGTGATAATTAAAAATGAAGTAGGTCTTCACGCTAGGCCTGCTGCACTTTTTGTACAAGTTGCAAACAAGTATTTATGTGATGTATACATAGAATCTGGCAACAAAAAGGTAAATGGTAAGAGTATAATGGGTGTAATGAGTCTTGGAGCTTACCAAGGAGAGGAATTAACCATTATTACTAAAGGCGAAGACGAATCAGAAGCATTAGAAGACTTAATAGATTTAATTGAAAACAGAATGATTGATTAAAAATCCGGATAGGGAATAGTCCCTTATCCGGATTTTAATATTAAAATACAAGATGTCCTGCTATTGCAAGTATTGGTAGTGTAATAATAGTTCTTTCTAAGAATATGATGAACAATTCACCAAAAGATACTGGAATGTCAGAACCTAGTATTACTGCACCAACTTCTGATAAATAAATAAGTTGAGTTACTGAAACTCCTGCAATAACAAATCTAGTAAGTTCACTTTCTATACTAGCACCTATAACTGAAGGCAAGAACATATCAGTAAATCCAACAACCATAGTTGTTGATGCTTCTTTTGCAAAAGGAATTTTTAGTAGTTTTAGTAGTGGTATAAATGGAATTCCTAACCAATCAAAAACTGGTGTGTTTTCTGCAACTACTAATGCCAAAGTACCGAAGCACATTATAACTGGCATAACTCCAAGCCACATGTCTAAAACAGTTTTTGTACCGTTTTTTACAAAGCCACCAATATGTCCACTTTCTTGTGCTCTATTAGCAGCCATATAAGCTCCCCATTTAGCGTTTGAAAATCCTTCAGGAACATTTTCTGTAATGTCTTTTTTTACACCACGATAATATTCATCTTTTTTCCTAGATAGAGGTGGTATTCTAGGTACGATTATAGCAGCTACAACTCCTGCTATTAAAACTGCTAGATACCATTGACCAAAGTATCTTTCTAGTCCTACTTGGGACAAAATAACTAATGAAAATGTAATAGATACAGCAGAGAATGTTGTAGATATAACGCAAGCTTCTTTTTCTGTATAGTATCCATCTAAATATTGTTTGTTAGTAAGAGCAACTCCTATAGTACCATCGCCAACCCAAGAAGCAATACAGTCAACTGATGAACGGCCTGGTAACATAAATATTGGTCTCATTACATTTGTAAGCATTGCTCCAATGAATTCTAATAGACCAAAGTCTGTTAAGAATGGAAGTAAAAATCCAGCAAATAAAAATATAGCAAATAGTGAAAGTAACAAGTCATTTAATATCAATCCGCCAGTATCTTCTGACCATAAAGCTTCAGGTCCTAATTCGAAGAATACTACTACTGCTAATATCATACCGATTACTCTTACAATTAACCAAAAAGTACTTACATCAAAAGTATCCTTTAAGAAACTACTGTTTTCCCATGAAGCCGGTTTAAAGGCTTTATAAATAATTGTCATTATTCCTGAAAATAATATTATTAGTAAAACAAGTACTGGTAATACTGGACCGATTAAATTAGTAAGTTTGCTAGCAAGTAGTGCAACAAAGATTGTAGTATCACCTTCAACTTTAAAAGGAATCATAAATAGTAGTACTCCTATAATTGAAGGTAAAATAAACTTAATATAATCTGCTGCAGTAAATTTTTTCTTTGCAAGTTCGTCCATTAATAATACCTCCTAGTATAATTTTTAGAAACTAAAAGCCATTTTTTTATTTAACACCCCCAATACAAATTTAAATTATTTTGAAAATTATTATACTTCTCAATTGTAAATATAGTTGCAAATTTCATGCCATCATAAATAATATAAAAACAGTGTAAAATATCTATTTTGGGAAAATATATTCACTAAATCCAATATAAACCTAAGATAAATGCAAAAAATATTTTGCACTTGTCAACAAATTTTGCAATTTTATTCAAGTATATCATATAATAAATCTAAATTCTACCTATGAGTATGATGAATAATGTTTTATAAATGAGTTTCAAAAAGGCTTTCTTATAATATTTCGATAGAAGCCTTTTTTATGATAAAATAAAGATAGAAAAAACAATAGAAAGGATATCCATATGAATAATAAAGGTAAATTTGTACATCTTCATGTTCATACTGAGTATAGTCTTTTAGATGGAGCAAATAGAATTGAAGAACTGTTAGATAGAACTAAAGAATTAGGAATGGATTCTATTGCCATTACTGACCATGGAGCTATGTTTGGAGTTGTTGATTTTTATAAAGAAGCTACAAAGAGAGGAATAAAGCCTATATTAGGCTGTGAAGTTTATGTGGCTATGGGTTTATATACAGATAAGGATCCAAAAGACAAAAGCCAATACCATCTAGTATTACTTGCAGAAAACAATACTGGATATTTAAATTTAATGAAAATAGTTTCAGAAGGCTATGTTAACGGGTTTTATTACAAACCAAGAGTGGATCACAATGTTTTAAGGAAATATAGTGAAGGAATTATAGCATTAAGTGCTTGCTTAGGTGGAGAAGTACAAAAGAAAATATTAAATGGAGATATACAAGGAGCAAAGAAAACAGCACTATTATATAAAGATATCTTTGGAGAAAATAATTTTTTCTTAGAACTTCAAGACCATGGATTGAGAGAACAAAAACTTGTAAATGAAAAGTTAATCCAGTTAAGTGAAGATACAGGTATACCCTTAGTAGCAACCAATGACGTTCATTATTTAAAAAAGGAAGATTCAATAGTTCATGATGTACTTCTCTGTATTCAAACTGGTAAGACTATAGATGAAGAAGATAGAATGAAATTTCCAACCAGTGAGTTTTATTTAAAAAGCTATGAGGAAATGCAAAAGTTATTTCCCCACGAGGCTTTAGAAAACACTGTGAATATAAGTGAAAGATGTAATGTAGATATAGAATTTGGTAATCTTCATCTACCCAAGTATGAAATTCCAGAGGGTTATACAAATGTCGAATACTTAAAAGAATTATGTATTGAGGGTCTAAAAAATAGATACAGTGAGATAACAAGTGAAATTAAAGAAAGATTTTACTTCGAATTTAACACTATAGTAGATATGGGCTATACTGATTATTTTCTCATAGTTTGGGACTTTATTAAATATGCCAAAGACAATGAGATAATGGTTGGGCCAGGAAGAGGTTCTGCTGCTGGAAGTATTGTATCTTATGCGTTAGGAATTATAGATATAGATCCCTTAAAATATAATCTAATATTTGAAAGGTTTTTAAACCCAGAAAGGGTTACTATGCCGGATATAGATGTGGATTTTTGTTATGAGAGAAGAGAAGAAGTAATTGATTATGTTGTAGAAAAATACGGTAAAGATAGAGTAGCCCAAATAGCAACTTTTGGTACTATGGCTGCTAGGGGAGCTATTAGAGATGTAGGAAGAGCAATAAATATGCCTTATGGAGATGTTGATTTTATAGCAAAGCAAGTTCCTACAGAATTAGGTATGACTATTAAAAAAGCTTTAGATGTAAATAAAACATTGCGTTTAGCGTATGAAGAAAGGGAAGAGGTAAAAAAGCTAATAGACTTAGCCATTGCCGTAGAAGGATTACCTAGGCATACATCTACTCATGCTGCAGGAGTTGTTATATCTAAAGAACCTATAACTAAATATGTTCCTCTATCTAGGAACAACGATTCTTTAACGACTCAGTTTAATATGACAGAGCTTGAAGAACTAGGTTTGCTAAAAATGGATTTTCTAGGGCTTAGAACACTAACTGTTATTAGAGATGCTATTGATTTAATTGAGAAAAACCATGGAATAAAAATAGATTTTTCGGATTTTGAATATGATGATCCAAATGTATATAAGATGTTTAGCAATGCTGATACATTAGGTGTATTTCAATTTGAAAGTGCAGGTATGAGAAATTTTCTCAAGGAACTAAAGCCTACAGAGTTTGAGAATATTATCGCAGCCAATTCACTATTTAGACCTGGTCCTATGAATCAGATACCAAAATATATAGAAAGCAAAAATGATCCATCAAAGATTGAATATTTCCATCCTAAACTAAAGCCAATACTAGAGGTTACTTATGGTTGTATTGTATATCAAGAACAAGTTATGCAAATAGTACGAGATATTGGTGGATTTTCTATGGGTAGAGCTGATTTAGTAAGACGTGCTATGAGTAAGAAGAAAATGGATGTGATGGAGGAGGAAAGAAAGCATTTTATATATGGACAAGTAAATGAAAGTGGTGAAGTGGTAATTCCAGGATCAATAAGAAATGGAGTAGATGAAAAATCTGCTAACAAGATTTATGATGAAATGATTGATTTTGCTAAATATGCTTTTAACAAGTCTCACTCTGCAGCTTATGCGGTAGTAGCATATAGAACAGCTTGGCTAAAATATTACTATCCTGTTGAGTTTATGGCAGCACTAATTTCTAGTGTTATGGGAGATACAAATTCAGTTTCTCTATATATTCAAGAATGTAAAAAGCTTAATATTGATATTCTACCTCCAGATGTAAATGAAAGCTATGGAAAGTTTACAGTATCAAATGGAAAAATCAGATTTGGACTAAGTGCAGTAAAAAATGTAGGGGATAATCTTATAAAGGTAATTATAAAAGCTAGAGAAGATGGACTATTTAATAGTTTTACAGATTTTTGCCAAAGAATAGAAAAAATAGATTCTTCAGTAATGAATAAAAGAGCCATTGAAAGCTTGATTAAATGTGATGCTATGAAATCTCTAGGAGGAAACAGAGCTCAACTATTGGCGGTATTTGAAAATATTATGGATGGGGTTCACAATGATAGAAGAAGAAATATCGAAGGGCAAGTTTCGTTGTTTGATTCTTTCGATACAAAAATAGAAGAAGACAATCTACCAGATTTAAACGAGTTTACACAAAAGGCATTACTTGCAATGGAAAAAGAAATGCTAGGAATATATATAAGTGGTCATCCGCTAGCCCCCTATGAAGATGAATTAAAAAATGTCTCTAATATAACCACATCTGAATTATTTCAAATGAAAGAGGGTATAGAGCATTTTGATGGCAAGAGAGTTACTATTGGTGGAATTATTGTTTATGTAAAAAACAAGATAACAAAGAATAACAATATGATGGCGTTTCTTACCCTTGAAGATTTATATGGGGCTATAGAAGTCATTGTTTTCCCCAAAATATATGATAGATATTTAAAATATATAAGTGAAGATAGTATAGTTGTTATAGAAGGAAGTATTAGTTCAGCGGAGGAAGAAGAACCAAAAATAATTTGTGAAAAAATCACACCATTAAACTCGTTTAAGAGTGGTAAATTATATATAAAAATAAGCGATGAAAAATACATGAATACGTTTAATATGCTAAAGGATATATTTTCAAATTACAGGGGAGATATTCCTGTATATATATATTTGGAAAGAGAAGACAAAGTAGTAATGGCGGAACGAAATCTATGGATAGACATAAAAAACGAGAAATTGCTTAGTGAACTAAAAAGTGTAGTTGGAGAAAATTGTGTAAAAGTACGTTAATAAATATCAAATATGCGAACAAAAAATGTATATTGTGTTATAATTATTTTAGTATATTTGATAAGGAGTGCTAAAAATGTGGACTGCAGTGTATGTAGCTGAAGGATATGAAAAAACAAAAGAAATTGTAGATGCATTAACTAAAGAAGGATTTCTTATAAAATCTAATTTATTTTCGAAAGAAGGGGATATTGTCTATTATGAAATATTGGCTCCTGAATTTGAAGCACAAGAAGTTCAAAATGTATTGATAGATTTAGGATATATATAAATACGCAATATGGGAGGCTAGTATATGAAGACTATTGGAGTATTAACTAGTGGTGGAGATGCACCAGGTATGAATGCAGCATTACGAGCTGTTGTGAGAACTGGTATATATAACAATGTGAGAATATTAGGGATTAAACAAGGGTATAATGGACTTATTAATGGAAATATTGAAGAAATGAATTTGTCAAGTGTTGCAGACATTATACACCGTGGTGGTACCATACTAAGAACGGCTAGATGTGAAGAGTTTGCAACTGAAAGTGGAATAAAAAAGGCTAAGAATGTTATTGAAATATTTGATATAGATGGATTGGTTGTTCTTGGTGGTGATGGTTCTTTTAGAGGAGCAAAACTTTTAAGTGATAATGGAGTTCCAACTGTTGGAGTGCCTTGTACTATAGATAATGATATGGGATATACTGATTATACAGTAGGATTTTTTACTGCAGTAGAAACTGTTGTAGATGCTATAAGCAAAATCAGAGATACTTCTAGTTCACATGGTAGAGCAAATATAGTAGAGGTAATGGGGAGAAGATGTGGAGATATAGCTTTATATGCAGGATTTGCAGGAGGAGCTGAAAGTATTATTGTTCCAGAAGAAGGAATAGATATTGATGAAGTTTGTAGAAAGCTTATTCAGAGTAGAAATAGAGGTAAATTACATAGCATTATAGCTCTTGCTGAGGGTGTGGGTAATGCATATGAGTTTGCAAAAGAAATTGAAGAAAAAACAGGTACTGAAACTAGAGTAACAATACTAGGGCATATTCAAAGAGGAGGAGTACCTACAGCATTTGATAGAATAATAGCTAGTAAAATGGGTTATAGGGCTGTAGAATTATTGCTGGAAGGAAAGTCAGGAAAAGCAATAGGTGTTAAGGAAAATTCAATAGTAGATATGGATTTTGAAGAAGCTCTTAGTATCAATAATGAGTTTGATAGTGAAATGTATGATATAGCAAAGATACTTTCTATTTAAAAGGTGAGGTGTACAGTATGAAAAAGACAATGAAGAAGACAAAAATAATATGCACTATTGGTCCTGCTTCAGAAAAGGAAGAAACTCTAAGAAAACTAATGTTAGCTGGGATGAATGTTGCTAGACTTAATTTTTCTCATGGAAGTCACGAAGAGCATAAAGAAAGAATTGAGACCATAAAAAAACTAAGAGAAGAACTGGATTTGCCAGTTGGAATAATGTTAGATACAAAAGGTCCAGAAATAAGGATTGGAAATTTTAAGGATAAAGAGGTTTATCTTGAAGAGGGACAATATTTTACCCTAACTACTAGAGATGTTTTAGGAGATAAAAACATTGTCAATGTTCATTACGAAGGACTACCTAAAGATGTAAAATTAGGAGATAGAATACTAATTGATGATGGACTAATAGAGTTAAATGTTGAGGAGATTAAAGACAATACAGATATTTGTTGTCTTGTTAAAAATGGTGGGTCAGTAACTGACCACAAAGGGGTAAATGTGCCAGGGGTAAAAGTTAATTTACCTGCAGTTACTGAAAAGGATTATGAAGATATATTGTTCGGAATTGAAAATGGTGTTGATTTTATAGCAGCTTCATTTATTAGGAAAGCTGAAAATGTATTGGAAATAAGAAAGATATTAGAAGAACATGGTGGAGAGCATATTCATATTATTTCTAAAGTTGAAAATCAAGAAGCAGTAGATAATATTGATGAAATACTCAAGGTATCTGATGGACTTATGGTTGCTAGAGGAGATTTAGGAGTTGAAATTACAACTGAAGAAATACCGATAGTTCAAAAACAATTAATAAAGAAATGTAATGAGATGGGTAAACCAGTAATTACTGCAACACAGATGCTTGATTCTATGATGAGAAATCCTAGACCTACTAGAGCAGAAGTAACGGATGTGGCTAATGCAATTTTTGATGGTACAGATGCCATTATGCTTTCAGGGGAAACAGCAGCAGGGAAATATCCATTAGAATCAGTTAAGACTATGTACAATATTGCAATAAAAGCTGAGTCTGCACTTGATTATAAACAAATATTTAAAACTAAATCTGAAGTAAATGGCGTGTCATCTACTAATGCTATTAGTAAAGCAACATGTACTACAGCTCAAGATTTAGGCGCCAGTGCTATTTTGACTGCAACTTCTTCAGGTTATACTGCTAATGCAGTTTCAAAATTTAGACCAAAGGCTCCAATTATTGCAGCTACTACTACTGAAATTGTAATGAGAAGATTATCTGTTGTCTGGGGAGTATATCCTGTACTGTCAGAAGAGACTAGTTCCACAGACGAAGTTATAGACCTTTCAATTCATAGTGCACTTGAAAAAGACTTTATTGCACAAGGGGATTTAATAGTTATTACTGCAGGTATACCAGTTGGAGTATCAGGTACTACTAATTTAATCAAAGTCCATACTGTAAGTGAAAGATTATTAAAAGGTGTAGGAATTGGAAACAAAGCAATTACTGGTAAAGTAGTAGTAGGAAATAGTGCAAAAGAGTTAGAAAGTAAGTTTAACGATGGAGATGTGATAGTTTGCAACTCCACAGACAGGGATATGATGAAGTATGTAGAAAGTGCTTCAGCAATAATTACTGAACAAGGGGGACTTACATCCCATGCAGCAATAGTAGGATTAAACTTAAATTTACCTACTGTTGTAGGTGTTCAAGATGCTACAGTTGAGTTAAAAGATGGAGATATAGTAACTGTAGATAGTATAACTGGTTCAATTTATAAAGGAGAGGCTAGAATACTGTAAGGGGGACATAATATGGAGAACAAAACGGTTATTAGAGTAAGATATAAAGAAACAGACCAAATGGGTGTAGTATATTATGGTAACTATTTTACTTGGTTTGAAGTTGGTAGAAATGAGTTTTTTAGAAATTTGAATTTAGAATGTGGCGAACTAGAAAGAAAAGATGTGTTCCTACCAGTAATAGAAGCAGGTTGTGAGTATATCAATTCAGCAAAATTTGATGATGAGGTCTTAATAAAAACTGAATTAGTTGAATTAAAAGGTGTTAGATTTCGCTTAAACTATACAATATATAGAATTAGCGACAATACATTGATCGCAGAAGGATTTACTAGACATGCTTTTGTTGATAGTGAACTTAAACCTATTAACTTTAGAAGAAGACATCCTGAAGCTTGGAGGACTCTAGAAAACTTGTTGTAAAAAGGAGAATGAAAAATGTCAAAAATATTATTTTTCATCATAGTCACACCTATAATTGATTTATATATTTTGATTAAGGCATCACAAAATATGGGATTTTGGACTACAATTCTTTTGATAATAGCAACAGGAATAGCAGGATACTATTTAGCAAGAAGTGAAGGAAAAGTAGTTATATCAAGTATAAACAGACAACTTTCACAAGGCAATATTCCAAGTGATGATTTACTTACAGGTTTGTGTATTATAATCGGAGGAGTATTTTTAGTTGTTCCTGGTATTGTAACTGATATTATAGGTATAACAATGATTTTTCCTGGAACTAGGGAATTCTATAAAAACTATATAAAGAGAATACTTCAAAATAAGATTCGCAGAGGAAATGCAAGTTTATTTTTGAAATGGTAAATTAATGTATAAAATATTAGATTTAAGTCTATAATCATATTAATTAATGACATAGGCATACTGATTCTCTAAGAGCACATTTATATGTGCTCTCTTTTTTTGGGACATGGGGACAGGTTCGAGGCCATGTGGGACATGGGGACAGGTTCATTGTCCCTGTTTTTCCCTTGCAATAACTTATTTATATATTGTTGACAAATATCAAATATTGATATATTTTAAAATTACATTAATTATAGGAGTGATTTACATGGAAGTTCCAGTAATGGTTGGAGATATAGTAGAAGGAGAAATAGTGGATATAAGTCATGAAGGTGGTGGAATTGTAAAGGTTAATAATTTCACCATATTTTTAGATAGGGGATTAATTGGAGATATTGTAAAGTTTGAAGTCGCAAAACTAAAAAAATCTTATGGTATGGGTAAGGTATTAGATATTATTAAATCTTCAAATTATAGAATAAAACCAAAATGTAATGTTTCAAATAGATGTGGTGGCTGTCAGTTTCAATCTTTTGACTATAAGGCTCAATTGGAGTGGAAAAAGAAAAAAGTAAAAAATGATTTGATAAAAATAGCAGGCCTAGAAGATATAAAAATTAATGATACTATTGGAATGGATTCACCATATAGATATAGAAATAATGTTCAAATACCAGTTGCAATAAGTAAAGGCAAATCTCTCATAGGATTTTATGAAAGAGGTAGCTATAAAATAGTAGAAACGGATACTTGTATTTTACAAGGGGAAACAGGAGATAGAATCATTAGAATATTAAAGGAGTTTATAAATAAGTACAATATAACAGCTATTCGTCATTTGGGTATAAGGACAAATAAAGATAATGAAGTTATGGTAATATTAGTTACACAATCTCGTCAATTACCTCATAATGATGATCTAATTAATATGATAATTAAAAAATGTCCTAATGTAGTAAGCATTTATCAAAACATAAATAGGAGAAAAGGTCCGGTAGTATATGGAGATAAATTTATAAAGCTATATGGTAAAGAAAAGATAATAGACTATATTGGAGATTTGAAGTTCAATATTTCACCTAATTCATTTTTTCAAGTAAATTCAATTCAAACAGAAGTATTATATAAAAAGGCCATAGAATTTCTAGGATTATCAGGAGATGAAACCGTATTTGATCTATATTGTGGTATAGGCAGTATATCATTATTCCTTTCAAAACAAGCAAAAAAGGTATATGGAATAGAAGTAGTAAAAGAAGCTATATTAGATGCAAGGGAAAATGCAAAACTAAATAAAATAGATAATGTAGAGTTCATCCATGGTACAAGTGAAGAAGTATTTCCAAAGTTAGTAGAGAAGGGTATCAAAGCAGACAAGTTAGTTCTAGATCCACCAAGAAAAGGCTGTGACCAAAAGGTACTAGATACAATAATAGAAATAGAACCACAATCAGTAGTTTATGTATCCTGTAATCCATCAACCCTAGCAAGAGATGTTGGATACTTAGTGGAGAAGGGGTATAAGGTAGAAGAAGTACAGCCAGTGGACATGTTTCCTTGGACTGGACATGTTGAGTGCATAGCGTTGATACAAAAGGAAATTGTCCTAATATAAAAAACCTTTGCTCTTTTAAATAAACTCTTGCTTCTATTATAAAAAACATTTGCTTCTTTCAAATTTTCCTCAATATTTTCTCTAAGACTAAAAGGAAAAAGAACAGGAGAAAAGATGGAAAAAGATAGGATAAAAATAGGACAAGGTTCAAGGATAAAGAAAGGAACAATGCTCTAAGGTTCAAGGAAGAGATAAAAGACAGGAACAAAGGCACGAGCAAGGAATAAGGGAGAAAAGAGAGGAAGAAATACGGGAAATAAGGAAGAAAGGCAGGAAAGTACAGAAATAAGGGATAGAAGATAGGAGAAAAGAAAGGTATAAGAATCAAGGAATAATACGTGATAAAAGATTGAAATAATGATAGGAAATTCTTCGTTTATTCAATTATTTTATCCTTCTTTTTTTCATATAAATCCTTATTTTTTATCTCTAATTCCTGCATTTTATCACATTATCATTTCCTTCTTTATCTTAGATTTAATCTAAAATTTTGAACCTATACTTATTCCTTAACCCTTGAACCTGCCTTTAAGCCCTGTCTAAACTTGACCTCTGCTAATTTTAACCCTAATCCCTGAGCCTGTCCCCAATCCTAATCCCTTGAGCCTTAATCCTTAATCCTTAACCCTGCTTTTCCATCAAAACTTTATTCTAATTTTAATAGAGTCTTGCTTTCAATTCGTGGAATAAATTGGGAAAAAAGAGAGGAAAAAAGCAAAACTTTATTAAATTTTCGACGAAGGTATCAGGGTTTGAGGGGGGTGAAAAAGCAAAACTTTTTTATAAAGGAACATAGTAAGGACAGGAAATAGGGAAAAAATAAAAACGAATTCAAAATCGTGGAAGAAAATGGGATGAACTTTTCTTAAGGGGTAAGTAAAAAAAAGGAATAAGGATTAAGGGAGGAAAGATATGAATAAGGATAGAAACAGGAATAAGGGAAAAGACAGAAGATAAGGTATAAAAAAAGGTTGAATTAATAGGGGAAAATTCTTTGTTTATTCAATTATTTTATCTTGATTTTTTTCATATAAATAGTTATTTTTTATTTCTTATTTCTGTCACAATTCTTTGGGGAACCTTAATTTTTGGTAGGAAATAGGGGAGGGAAGATAATATAGGCAAGGTGAGTTTATGTAGAATTATAAAATAATTATTTATAATTCTAGGTATAAAAAGCCAGAAAGAAAACTTAGCAAAGACACTAATGTTGTTAGAGGTCTAAATAGTAAGGAAATATAATATATTTATACCATTAGATAAGTATTTTGTTTTGTAACATCTAAAATTGAAAGGATGATTATATGAACAATAAGGAAATAAGTTATATAAATGAAAATTGCTTAGAAAGGTTTGGGGAATATTGCAGAAAGTATTATACTGCAAGATTATCAGCAGATAATAGAATTTCTACTTCAAAGAAATTTATAAAATTCATAAATAAAAAAGAGAAAAAGATAGGAGATGTGAAACACAATACTATCGAAGAATTTTTTGATGAGGAGCTGGAAAAAGGAACATCCCCTGTAACGATTAATAATTATTATTCATACTTAAAAGGTTTTTTTATTTTTTTGAAGAAAAATGGCGATAATACAGTAATGGAATATGACAAGGTTAGAATTGAAAGAATTAGAAATATTAATTATGAAGTGTTTACCCATAAGGAGATAAAGGAATTATTTAAAATTATTAATGAAGATAAAAATGAACAGATAAAATTGAGTAATAGAATTCTTTTTTCAATAATGTTTTATACAGGGTGTACTTTAAAAGAAATAGATTCAATAAGGATTTATCAAAAAGAATCAGATATGGCACTTGATGATGACAATTATATTATTTTAGATAAAAAGGAAATTTATTTTAGAGAGCCTAATGTGAGAAAATTTTATTTGTATGATGAAATTATTGAAGATATAATGAATTATCATGAAATAGTGTCTGAAAAAATAGATAAAGAAAAAATACCAAATGGGGCAAATTTATTTTTAACTACATATGGGAAAACAAAGGCATTAAAAAAATTACATTATAGTTCTTTACAAGGTAGAATAAGTTCTATTAAAAAGAAAAGTAGCTTTTCACATAAAAAGTTATCTCTAAAAAATATCAGACATACTGTCATTAAAAAAATGATTAAATCAGGTAAATCATTAGAATTTATTAGTGAAAGTATAGGTATAGATATGTCTACATTAAAATATTATAGACCTAACAATAGTGGAATTGAAACTGAAGTTATCAATTATTTTTATTATAAACATCCATATAAGAATATAATAATTTAGTTTTTCATAAGGAAGATGATGTAGCAAAATCAAGTTTAATTAAGTATTTAGAGATTAAGTTAGAGAATATATTTGAGTGGAAATGCTCAATTGAATACAAAGTATATCCAATGTTATTCCTTATTCAAATTGCATCTCAAGCTGAAGTTTACAATCTATAATTGGTCCATTAAAAACTCTCTTGTGGATTTTTCTAATGTTTGTCCTTGTTTTCCCAAACATAAGAAATATTGTAGAAAATGTGGTATTATATAGAAAGTGTTTGGAATATTTATTAAGGTATTTTAAGTGACAATATATAAGCGTGGTGAAATATATGAAAATTATTGAAAGTAATAATTCTGAAGAAGTAATAATTGATAATCTAAAAATAGATGGATTTGTTACAGATAAAAAGTGCAGTAAATGTAACAATAAATTGATTTACTATAAGAAATATGATTCATACTTTTGTGCTAATTGTAACGAATGGACAGAAAAAAAGTTGTGGAGACCCTAATTGTATGTTTTGTATTAATAGGCCTGATAAACCGTTGTAGCTTATTATACTAGGATAGGAATATACAAAGTTGGGTTAAGGAATAAGGATGTAAGGGAGGTTATTATATTGGATTGCATCACTTACGCTTCTCCTATAGAAATAATTAACTATATACAGAATTTAGGTCCAGAGTGTAGATTTAGCCTCAAATTCAAACTTATAGGGTTAAAAGAAACAAAATGGTACCCTTTAGTGACGGAAATAAGTATTAAAGAAGATTTTTTAGAACTCTCATCAGAGCAATATAAGAATACCTTAAAATTCAATTATAAAATATTAGAATATATAATTATAAGAATATATCATGAGTATATTAAAAAAGAAGATATGATGCTGATGGTCGATAGAGATTATCATGTTCCATTATTTTCTGAACAGTATTTTAAAGAATTGTTACCACAAAAAATTTATGATGAAGACAACATTTAGATTCAAGGTTTTTCTTTTATACCTAATCCCTATCCCTAAAGTTTTAACCTGCTTTTCTTATAAATTCGTATAAATTCTTATAATTTCTTATAATCATTAAATTATTACAAGATAAATTCTTATAATTTCTTATAATGATTGAACCGTGTTATTATTTTGCAATAATCCATACAATAAGTACATGATTTTAACATGAAAAATCGCTACAAATGAGTAAAATGCCAAATTTTCACCTTAGCTGCAGAGAGTTTAATTTAATATTATTTAGTTTCTAGAAGAAACTAGAAATTACAGTTGACATTTTAGACTTTGAATGCTAACATATGTATACAACTTAATAATTCATATTTAGTTAAATATTAACTTTGATTTTAAATTACCTTCATGGTGATTATATTTATACCTACCTAGCATTATCAAAAACAAGTTTTCAAGTGATTTTCAGGAGAAAAATTGCTTGTTCTTGTGATGCTAGGAAAAATATATAATCATGGAGGAGTAGCTGTGATTAAAGCCTTAGAATCAAAGAAAGTAATTTTTAATAATAGATATTTAAAGGTTAGAATTTTGGAGACCCACTACCAGTGTGTCCAAAATTCTAACCTTTTTATTTTTGTTTTTTGAAAATTATATATGGAGCATATAGGCTGCGACAAAAGATGGCATAAAGTCTATGTGAAAAAACTAAAAAAGGAGTATGTAAAATGGATTGTATATTAAAAATAGGCAAGGATTTTAGAAGAAGTGCAGAAAAAATTGAGCTTACAAATAAAGAAGTAAAATTACTGATTAAAGACATAGGGAAGACTTTACCGAAAGAAGAAGGTGAGTTTTTATATGAATTTGAAAAGAATCAGAAACCTTATGGTTTGTATGGTGAAGTAGAATATTTGGAAAGCAATATTATTATGTTAACAGTTTATTTAATTACCAAAACTATAGAAGTTAATATGTAAATTAAAAATTAAAGGAGGATTCGTTATGATTAAGGGTTACAAAGAAGCTGTTTTAAAAAGTAAAAATATCATATTGAAATTGAAGAATTTATTTAAATTTAAAAAATCTGATGAAAATATTAGAGATGAAAAATTCTATGCAAGGGCTAAAGCTAATAGGGATATATTAAATGCATTTGTTATTTCAGCTAAAGTTGATGAAAAATTAGGAATTGAGGTTTTAAATATAGATTTAGGAGAGTTTAGAGGTATTATAAAAAAAGAAGATATTGATTACAAAATTGATTGGGAAGATATAGGAAGATTTGTAGGATTTGAAGTTTGTTTTACAGTTGAAGATATTGATAAAGAGAACAAGACTATATATTGTTCTAGAAAAAGAGCACAGAAAATACTTGAAGATGACATAATAGAAAGATTGAAGAATGAGGAAGTATTTAATGCTACAATTACATGTCTTATGAAATATGGAGCATATGTTGATATAATGGGGATATCAGCAATCCTTAAAAATTCAGACTTTAGCGATACTCATTTGAAAATAAGTGATTTTTTTAATATAGGAGATAAAATAGATGTAAAGTTCAGAGAAATTAACTCTAATCAAAAAATAAATGTTGAAAGTGTCCAAAAGTATAATAGAGAATATGAAATTGATTTAAGTAAATTTAACAGTGGCGATATTGTATTAGGGGTTATTAATAGTATAAAGGAATGGGGAGTATTCGTTACTATTACAGAAGGGCTAGATGCACTGTGTTCAAATCCTCAATATATGGAAATATCAGAAGGAGATAAAGTAGTATTCAAAATTAATCAAGTTAAGGAAGAAGAGGAACGGGTTAGAGGAAAAATAATGAGAATTGTAGAAGACAAAATGTATTAATGATGTGAAATTAATATTTAATATAGAAGGGAGATATAAGTATGAATAATTTTAATGAAGAAATAAAGGAAAGATTTGTTTATGAAATATTAGATTCTACTGCATGGTTTTTAATTGGATTTTTTATAGTTGCTATAATTAAAAACATGTAATCTTAAGAAATGAAGATACTAAAAAAGAGGGGGAATTAATAATGGAAATTATGAATAAAATAGATAAATTAATGTCGAGGGTTAATGAAGAAGATAAAATAATAGTTGGTAATATAACAATATGTCTTGCTGAGTATGTAACCTTAGTAGCTAAGAAAGAAGCAAAAGCTCAAATATATTCAAGAAGAAACGAAGAAGCTGAAAGAGAAGCAGAAGAAAAATATCAAAAATGTGTAGAGGGTATAAAAACATTAAATAGCTTATCTGAAGAAGTTTTAGGAGAAAAGTTTTATGAAAAAGAATTTGAGAGAGATGAAATTGAAGAATTTTTACAGGAATTATTAAATGAAATTTTTAAAAATAGAAGAATTGCTAGAAAATAATAAGAGCCATTATTTATGGTTCTTTTATTTTTTTGTTTATTTATTGAAGTTGTTTAGATAACTTTAAGAATTTAGGTTTTGGTTTATTTATGAGAAAACTAAGGTGTTTTACTATACTCTTTTTTTATAAAAATAATGTTGTTAAATTTACAAAAACAAGACCAAATGGTATAATGTTCTTTATTAGAACAAAGCTAATTATTTAGTCCTAAAAGCCAGTTGATACTAACATTTAATATTTGGGATATAGCTATGAGCTCAATGTCAGTGATAATTCTTTTTTGTTGTTCTAGTTTAGAAATACTTGCTCTATCAATATATACAGCTAATGTTTCAAGTTTAATTGATAGTTCTTCTTGTGTCATATTATTTTTTAATCTAGCTTCTTTTATCCTAGGTCCTGCTATATTACGTAATTCTGAATCTATAATTAATTTCATTACCAATCACCTCTGTTCTTTATTGGAACAATTGTATTTTATCCAAGGAATTGCATTGTTATGTTCTAATAAAGAACAAAAAATAATTTTTATGTGATTAGCTTTATTTAAGTTCTTAGTTACTATTCATTCGGTTATAAACATATAAAAACCAGGGGGAAAAACTAATGAAAAGTGAAAGAATTATGCAAAAACAAAATAAAGATAGAAAAGATAGTTTGAAAGATTTAAAGAAAGTGATTGAAGAAAATAGGGATGAATTATATCAGAGTATTTTGGTAAATGACAACGAAGTAAACAGTGAGGGAATATTAGAAATAAGTCAGAGATTGGATGAAATTATAGTAGAGTATTTGAAGAAGAAAAAAACAGGTTTAAGAAGTAAGGGGAAAAAGCAGGGTTAAGCAATAAAAGCAGGTTCAAGGAATGAGAGTGAATAGAAGGGTGCAAAAGGCATATAATTCTTACTCCTAAAGCTTTAATCCTTATTCCTGCCTCTCCAAGTTCGCCCAGCGAGACATCCTCATTTTACCTTTTAAGCCTTATGCATTATGTCCCTTACTCCTGTTTTTTCTGTTTTTCCCCCTTGAACCTGCTTATGTTCCTTAATCCTTACCCCTTATTTTCCTTGTTCCTGCCCCTGCCCCTGCCCCTGTCCTCACTTTTATGATATAATAATATAGTAAATACTAACAGAGGAGGAATATTATGCGCAAGTACATAAAAACCTTAATCCTATTTTCCTTAATCCTTGTAGGGCTTAGCTTAAATCTTACAAGTTATGCAGATGAATTAGAGCCCTACAACCTGTCTATAGACGGCAAAGTAGTTAATTTTACTGACGAGTTAGGACATCCATATCTTACGAAGACTAGTAGAACCATGATTCCAGTTAGAATTATATCTGAAAATATGGGATATGATGTAAAATGGGATGGTGGGAACCAAAAGGTTTTTGTAAGCAATGAAAAAACTAAAATTGAACTACAAATTGGTAAGAATACTGCTATTGTAAATGGCAAGATGGTACCAATTGATGTTCAAGATGGAAAGCCTGTTGATACTAAGGCAATGCTAGTTCCTGCAAAAGGTAGTCATAGAACATATGTACCACTTAGATTTGTATCTGAAGCAATGGGTGCAGATGTAAAATATGAAAGAAAAAATGGAGTAAATTGTATTGAAATCAATACAGGAAAGAAGCCAGAAAAGCCAACAAATGCAACAACTGTTACAACAAAACAAGCAGAATTGACTAAAGTTGGCGAAGGATACAATCAACATATAGTTGACTTAGCTAAAAAATACAACTATAGTACTATGAATTTAGGTGAAGGACATTATTTTGATTATAAAAAGAATCAGAAGAATGGATTTATTGAACCGGTGATACAATTAGATGCAGAAAGTAATAATGGGTTATGGTTTACTTTTAGTGTTATGAATGAAGAAGAATATAAGGGAAAAAATTATGAAATTAAATTTGAATGTGTAAGTAATCCTGAATATACCAAGGGAACAAAATGGAAGAGTATGAATGGATATTTCCCTACTGCTGGCTTGCCAATGAAATATGGTGCTAAACGTGGAGATGTAGTAAAATATGAAATCTCCATAAGAAACGGCAATACTACTAAGGTATATCCATTTACGATAAAACTTGGTGGAATGCATGAAGTGGAGTAGCAGGTTCAAGGGATAAAGACAGGGATAAGAAACAGGTTCAAGGAATAGGAGCTAGGGTTAAGGATATTTAGCCTTAGCTCCTATTAAAGTTTATTTATTGGATAAATAATTGAGAAAATAAAAATGGTATAATTTTAATAGAAGTAGCAAAAAAAGGGGGTAATTAAAATAGACTTGTCGAATAAAATAAAAAAATATTTAAGTAATGATATGTGGTATCATGCAACAACTTTAGATAATTGGAATAGTATTTGTAATAGGGGAATTTTAGCTGATTATAACAAAGACACATCAGATGCTTTAGATTTTGGATATGGCTTTTATTTATCTCCAACTAAAGAAAGAGCTGAAAAATATATATCAGATTTGTTAAAGGTAGGAGTTTTAATAGATTCAGAACCAATTATTTTAGGTTTTGAATTTTGTCCATTAGTATATTTACAGAACGAAAATTATAATTTTAAAATATTAAATGCATATGATAATGAATTTGCATCTTTTGTATTCGAAAACAGGACTAAAAATGTTAGAGGACAAAATCAACATAATTTTGATATTATTTTTGGAGTGATGAGTGATAGTATTCCCATAAAAATAATAACTGAATACAAAATGGGTATAATATCTAAAGAAGAAGCAATTGAAAAACTAAAGAAACAAACAAGTATGAAACAATTATCTTTGCATAGTCAAGAATTATGTGATATATTAAAGTTAAAAGAAGTATATGTATTAGATATAAAAACAAATGAAAGAAAGGAGTTGAATTTAAATGATTACTACAATAGATAAATCTTTTTTAGACTTTGCTGAAAAAGAAATTAAAAATCAAATGTTAACATTCTTAAAAAGACCAATGGAAGAAATTGAAGTAGAAAGATTGGCTAAAGAAGTGGTAAAAAAGATTGATTGGGATAATTCAGCTCTTATGCATAAAGGATTGTCATGGATAGCAAAAAAATATTTAGAGCAAATGGAAATGCAGAGTTAAAAACGGAAAAAAGGGTCAAGGTTCAAGTTTTAGACTTGGACTTTGGCTCTTTTTTTAATACAGAGATAATGCAGGTACAAGGGTTAGGGGTTGAAAAACAAGAGATATTTAAGAATATATCTTATGAGGTAGAATTTCCATTTGAAAAATTTTTTATATCAGAAATATTGGCATGGAATATGGAAAATATTCAGGCTTCAGATATTTTAATTAAAATAGAAGGAAATAAAGTTAAAATGTTTACAGTTGAAAATTGCTTTGGAAAATATAAAACTAATCAGTTTCCCAAAACATATTTACCAAAGGCTCAATCCTTTGAGATAAATTGAGAAAAAAGAACTATGAAGTATGGCTTAAATCATGAAGATGTTTTTAATAAGGATAGAGGGTTACATTACCAAATAGGATATATACATATTAATAAGAGATATAGACATGAATTCATTCTTCAATGGAATAGAATTAAGATAGTCTTAAAAGACGGGAATAAGGGTTAAAAGGAGGTTTAAGATATAAGGGACAAAGATTAAAGACAAGGGGTAACTTTTACTCTTATTCTTATTCTCTTAACACTTTATTTAAACTATGATGAATAATTTAATTTTCATAATTAAACTCCATTATGTATATTATAAGATATAAAACATAAAGGAGTTGAGAATTTTTGAATTTTAAAAAAGACCTATATAAAACAATTGAATTGTATAATGACTTAGTAAATATCTCTTCTGAAGAAAGCATGCTTAAAGAGAAATCATGCAATATATTTATTGCAGAATCTACAACTGAATTTAATAAAATTATAAATATGCATATTGAAAAGAATAGGGGATACTATAAAGTGAATCCTTTTAATAATAAAGAATATACTTTCAATCCACTTATATTGGATTTGGACACAATTATGGATACTCTTAGATTATACGAATTTGATTTTTCAGAAAAACATGAAAAGGATTATTACTATCAGTTAATTTTTTTGAAGAATGTAATAGTTTTTTTATTAGAAGGATTCCCAAATAAGGAGTTTAACCTATATGACCTATATAAGTTCCCTTCCAATATAAATGGATGTGTCACAGAAATGCTTAAAAGTATTGAGATTTCAAACAATCCAATATTGGCAGACATATCTAGTTTCTTTTATGATTTTTTTTATGAAGAAAACAATGATTATGCTAATATAGTTCAATTAAGATATATCCTTAAATCGCTATCAGACTCTACTAATAGTTCTAATATTAAAAACTATCTGGATATAGCATCTGTTTCAAGGGGAGATAAATCTTTAATTATAAATGTGGATGAAAGAGAATACGGAGATGAAGGGTTTTTGTTGGCAAAAATCATTGTTGAAATGTGTGTTAAAAGCAGGGGAAAGGGTCAAATAGCCCCCACCTATTAAAGATGGAGGCCATATATTATACTATTCTTTGTTAGGAACTTTACATTCTTGTGGAATTGAATCTGACCAAGGTAGAAGATTATCTAACTCTTCTAGATTATCTAAATCTATATTAGGCAGTTTTTCAAATAGATATGTTAAATAGTAAAATGGATTTAAATTATTTGCTTTTGCCGTCTCTATTATACTGTAAACTATGGCAGAGGCCTGAGCACCTTTAGGGGACTTTGAAAATAGAAAATTCTTTCTTCCTATTACAAATGGCTTAATTGCCCGTTCTGCTCTGTTGTTGCTTATTTCACATCTTCCATCTAGCATAAATGATTCTAGTTTATCCCACTGGTTTAAACAATAGCTGATGGCTTTTCCAAGACTACTTTTGGGCAAGGTTTGCTTCTCTTTTTCTTTTAGCCATGACAAAAAGTCCTCAAGAACTGGTCGACTTTTCTTTAGTCTCTGTTTGTAACGTTCTTCAGGGGATAAGTTTTCTTTTTTGAATTCTTTTTCAAGTTTAAATAGTTTGTTACAAAATTCAATGCCTTCTTCGGCATTAGTTCTCGCCAGAGTTGAATCATTAGGCAATGCTTTCAGTGCATCGGTAAATCCTCTTCTTGCATGAGCAAAGCACCCAACTAGAGTTATATTTTCTACAGCATTATATCCTGGATATCCATCAGTTTGAAGAAATCCACTGAATCCTTTTAGGAATTCTTTTGGATGCTTTTTAGCTCTTGAAGGTTGATACTCATACAAGAAAATTTGAGGAAAATATACTCCTGTAGCATAGAGCCACATGTATGATTTACTTGTAGGTTTTTTGCCTACTTCATCTAAAACCTGCATACTGGTTTCATCTGCATGGATTATTGATTCTTTTAGAAGAAGATCATGCATCCTATCGTAAAGAACCTTTAAATGATTATTAGCTCCATAGATAATCCAGTTAGCTAAATTTTGACGAGATAAATCTATTCCAAAATTTTTAAATTGCTGTTCTTGCCTGTATAATGGAACTGCCTCAGAGTATTTACGATCCATCACATATGCCATTAAAGAAGGTGATACAAAACTACCCTTTAAAACAGGGTTTGGCATTTTAGCTTTTACAATTGGTGTAAATGTATTATTTTTCTCACATTGTCTGCAAGCATAAACATAGCATATATGTTCCACTATTTTAACTTCTGCTGGAATTACCTTTAATTCACGCCTAACTTCTTTACTCATTTTATGAAGGAGACTACCACATTCAGGACAAGTTTTTTCTTCTTCGTCTAAATCGTATTCTATTACTTCCACTGGTAGATCTTCGAAAGGTTTTTTATTTAATCCTTTATTTTTACTACGTTTGTATGTAATTTCTTCAATGGTGGGTTCTTCTTTTTCAGGTCTAGATTCTTTTTCAGCTTCATTGAAGATAGATAATTGGTCTGGATTAATTTTTTCACTTGATGAGCCAAAACGTTTTTGTTGACTCAAACGAAATTGTTCTTCATACCAATTTAATTTAGCAGTTAATTCTTCAATTTGTTGAGTTAAAAGTATATTTTGATTTTGAAGTTCTTTAAAAGCTTCTTCTATATTAAATTCATCGTTTTCAATTTTGTTGGATGTTTTCTCTAATGTTTTCATGTATTAATCATACTATCATGGGTGTAAAAAGAAAAGCAAAAAAAGTCTTAAAATATCCACTTATCAATATTCTTTAAGACTTTTCCAAATTTGATTTTTGAAGCAATCTATATAATTATTCTTTCATTAACTTCTTTGAGTACATCTTTTTGTTCTATTGATAAACCATCTAAAAGCCATCTAAATTCTCTATGCTAATTAAAATAGTTTTAGAATTTGAATCATTCGGCCATTTGAAGGTACCTTTTTCTAATCTTTTGTAGTAGAGCCAAAACCCATTGATGTCCCATTCTAATATTTTAATTTTATCTTTCTTTCTATTACAGAAAACGAATAGACTCCTAGAAAAAGGATTCAACTTAAAACTTTCCTGCACAAGAACAGCTAATCCATCAATAGACTTTCTAAGATCTGTTGCTCCTAATGCTAAGTAAACCTGATCTATGCGACTTTGGTTTAACATTGTGAAAGTATCCTCACAACATCTTTAAAAGTATCTGAATCAAATCCTTTGGCTACTTCAATAGTTGCTTTACCTACGGTAACTTTTAATGATGGATAAATTTCTTTTTCAACTACTGATTTTTCAAGAACAACTGATGCCCACTGTGTTCCTTTAGATATTTGTTCCTTTTCTTTGTTAAATTGAGTAATCTTATATCTAAGTGTATGGACAGAAACATTGTTTTCTTCAGCCCATTTAATAGCTGTTAAACCACTGGCTCTATAATCTTCGATTCTTTCAGTCCAAAGTTTTCTTTCTTCTTCAGTCATTTGAGATAACCTCCCTTATTGATGATGTTTAAAGGTATTATCTCATAGAAAGTATTTCTTTAAAATGTGGGGTGGATTTGACGCTTACGTTTGAAAACGAGAAAGCCTTGAATACAACTTGCTTTTTATCATCAACAAGTGAAGCAACACGAGTGTTTTTTACCAATATCAATACCTAAATAATACATTTGACACCTCTAACAACTTAAATACATTATATAAGGAGAAGAAATAACAGAAAACAGAAGATACTATTGGTTAAAGCTAAAAGAAAATTTTTTACTGTCAAGGGCGAGGGATAGCTCGTGCATTTTACCATTGACAGGGAAAAGGGGCGGATTAAATATTAATTGCTTTTTTACTAATCCCCTTAACTTTTGATGGTAATATCCGATATAATTAATAACAGGTCATGCTAAACTATACATAAAAATTTATTTTAAAAAGGAGGGATTTTCTTATGAAAAGAATTGGTTTGTTAAAGAAAGTGCTTGTTAATTTATTTGTGTTTGCATTGCTATTTACAAATGCAATTGTGGTACATGCGGAAATCAATCCAGAACATGCTATTATTGGTAACAATAGTCCAAGTACTGCTTATAACATTGGTCATTGGAAATACAAAAATATCAAAACTTGTGCTATTGATAAAGATCAAACAGAAGCTTGGTTTAAATTTAACATGAGTTCAGATGAACAAATTTATGTTACTTGCTCTCGTAGTAATGATTACGATGGCATGAATTTTGTCTTATATGATGCAAATACTATGGACGAAGTAATGCGTGTGAGCCAAATTGCTAATCCGTCAAATTTTATTAAGTTTTTGGCAGTAAGAGCCGATGGTTCTAGAGCTACCTCTTATTTCTTAAAAGTAGAGAGAGGAAATTATATAGGAGATATGTTCTTTTCTCTAAATTTTGCTGATAGGATGAAAAGCACAACAAAAACCTTTGATTTTCGAGGAACAGCACGAAATAATGGCAACTCTAGTATGTCTTTATCTGGAGTTGATTCCAGTGTTATTACAGTCGACTTATCCAGAGAATCGAGTATTCCAGATGGTGCTATTGTAAAAAGCGTAGAAACGAGTAGCCGTATGTCTCCAAGTCAGGGAAATGTAAGACATATGCTTATGCCTCAAACTGAATCTACTTGGTATGAATCTAGGGTTTCTAGTGCTACAAGCGGTTATTATTACATCGACTTATCTGATGAAATACCAGTAAAACAAAGGTGGTCTTTCAAATATAATGCTAAAGCAACAGCAAGATCAACTATGAGTAATGTGAAATTAAGAGTAAACTATCTTTATGACATAACTTCTGGCTGGAACTTTAGATAGGAGGATTGAGGATACAATGAATATTGCAAGGATTACTGTGACTAATTCTGGCAGTTCTCCCTATAAATTGGAAGGACGAACAGCTAAAAATTTATATAAGGGTCCGTCAGGAGAATTAAAAGACAAAATTGATAAAATGTATGCAGAAATCAATCGTCAGAATAAGTCTTTTGCGGATCCCAAAGAACATATACGAAGAAAGTATTTTGATAAAACCTACGCCCACTATCGGGTTTTAGATGGTAAATATCTTTCAGCAGATCGTATGAATGCTTATCAAAATGAGATGAATGTTTTGGATGGAGGTAACCCTATTTTCTATTCTGTGGAGGACTATAAATATTATGGCAATGAAGTTCCTCGAATTCATGGCGAAATAGAGAGTTATAGGAGTCGAATACATGATCGCCTAAACATGGATTTTCAAGTGTCTAAACTTTTTAAGGAAAACGGTATTTATATTCCGAATGATGTTCCTTTGATTTTTCGAAGTGACTTATATACTCAAAGGATCTCCGTTTTAGGAAATATAGATGATGTGTTAAAACAAGATATTGAGAATATTTTAAACCAAGATCAGAATTCATTTGTTTTATCCTTGCACATGGTTCAGTCTTCTTCAGGGATAAGCCTGTCTCAACAATATGATCCTGAAAAGAGTCGACTTTGGAATTTAGCGGATAAAATTTTCAAATATACAGGTCTTGATATGAGAGATTTGGAAGCAAGAGACGGCAGTTTCTTTACAAAAGATGGCGAAGATATTTTAGTTAAAATCTCTGAAGGTGTCAAAGAAGCAACTAAAGGCAATACCAAGAAAGAACAGAGGGACGCACTCGGTCTATTAGGCTTGGATATTAAATATTTTTCAAAAAAAGGAATTCTGAAAGAAAATGACTTCATAGATATCGGGTTTCAAAATGGTCATCTAGTGGATATGCACCAAAAATACAAATATGGGGTAGGACAAAATGACTGGATACATGATATGGCAAGAGAAAAAGGTGTAGACGATTATGAACTCTCTAAGGATGGGATTAAACTCATTGACAAGGGAAAGTCTTTTTTTGTGGATTCTAAAAAAGTCCATGCGTATCAAAATACCTATCAACAAAATGAGAATTTGCCGCAAAAATTTGATGTAAAAAAAGCTCTCGATGACTTTTTTAGCAAAAACCTGTTTGATATCCCTATTGGAACAAATCTTAATATTCTTTACGAAAAAATTCCAAATCAACTTTTTGTGTACGGCATTCAAAATAGTGTTATCTCTGAAATGGTCAATACATCCATCAATAAGGATAAAGGATTGCTGAATTTGTTTTCTCAGTTGTCAACGATGAATTTTTCAGTAAAAATATAAGTTATCATAAAAAACAATATAAAGCCTTGAGCCGAACTTTAAGAGCAAGGACAAGGAAATCTGTTAAAGACGATATAAAAGACTAAAAACGCCTTTTCACCGTCTCGAAATAGAAATGTATGTGGGCAGTAGTAGAGAAAAAAGCTATTGCCTTTTTTTATTTCAAAAACAGGAGGAAAAAGAATGTCAACAGAAAACAGAAGATATTATTGGTTAAAGCTAAAAGAAAATTTTTTCACGGACAAGAGGATAAAAAGGCTAAGGAAAATATATTATGACGGAGTAGAAACGGATTTTTTAAAAGAAATTGCTTTAACGATTGATGAAACAGAAGACGATGTAATGGTTACAGCAAATTATCTTGTAGCACAAAGTTTGATGGAAGTTATCGTAGAAAATGACGAGTGTTTTTTAACAGAAATAACAAGTGTTATAGGTTCTGAAACGGCTTCTACAAGACGTTCAAAAAATCAAGGTAGATTAAAAATAATCAAAAAGCATTGCAATGCAACACCACTGCAAGAAAACTGTAACGGAGAGATAGAGATAGATATAGAGTTACTTACTTGAAAATTGATTATAATAACAACACAGTTATAGAAAGCACTATAACTGATTGTTACGAAGCAGATTATTCCACCCCACAAATATCAAATTAAATTAGCCTAAAATTAGGATGAAAAGTACATAAAAAAGCAAATTAAACAATCTGACCGCTAGATTTTAATGAAATAAGTCAAATTATTGCACCTTGAAAATAAAAGAAAGGGGACTTTGTCCCCTTAAACCCCTAGGATTTTTCGCCTTTAAGGTTACCGTTCTACAAAACCTA